>NZ_AP018817.1:2449629-3090339 GCF_024349785.1 Sphingomonas bisphenolicum | reverse complement strand
GCGATTATCCTTCCACACGCCTTCATAGAGGCAATTGTGGAAGTAGAAGAATTCCATATTCTTGAATTCGCCGGTCGCGGCTGAAAACAGTTCCTCGCACAGCGTGACGAACGGGTCCATCGATCCGCCGACGTCGAGGAAGAGCAGCAGCTTGACCGCATTATGCCGTTCGGGCCGCATACGGATGTCGAGCCAGCCCTGTCGTGCGGTGCCGCGGATTGTTTCATCGAGGTCCAGTTCATCGGCCGCGCCTTCGCGCGCGAAGCGGCGCAGGCGGCGCAGCGCGACCTTGATGTTGCGGGTGCCCAGTTCCTTGGCATTGTCGAGATTGGCGAATTCGCGCTTTTCCCAGACCTTGATTGCGCGCTTGTGCCGGGATTCGCCGCCGATCCGCACGCCTTCCGGATTGTAGCCGCCATTACCGAAAGGGGAGGTGCCGCCGGTGCCAATCCACTTGTTGCCGCCCTGATGCCGGCCCTTCTGCTCCTCCAGCCGCTCCTTGAGCGTTTTCATGATCTCGTCCCAGTCGCCCAGGGATCTGATCTTCTCCATTTCCTCGGGGCTGAGGAATTTTTCGGCGGCGAGGCGCAGCCATTCCTCGGGTATCTCCGCCTCGACCCCATCCTGGCCCAGCACGCCCTTGAACACCTTGGCGAACACCTGGTCGAACCGGTCGAGCAGCCCTTCGTCCTTCACATAGGTGGCGCGGGCGAGATAATAGAAATCCTCCGGCCGCCGGGCGATGACGTCGCGGTCGAGCGCTTCGAGCAGCAGCAGATGCTCCTTGATGCTGGCGTTGATGCCGGCGGCGCGGAGCGCATCGAGAAAGTTGAGCAGCATGGTCCGCTTGTCGGCCAGCGCGCGGCGCGATGCAAGCTGCCGTCGTCGCATGGATTGTCCGAATATTAAGTGTTGCAGTGCATGGTTAATCCGTCACTATCCGCGGCACAAAGATGAGCAGGGGCGCGCTTGGAAAACAGGGACTTGCTGGCTGATCTGGGGGAACGGTCGGGCGACATCGCATTGCAGTGCAGCGAAACGGCTGGATATCTCGGCGAGTTGAACCGTCGTATCCAGGGCGATTCCGCGCATCTGGCGAATTTGCAGGCCAATATGGAAACGCTGGCCGCCAGCCAGAATGAGAGCGTGGCCGCGGCGCAGGAGCTGAGTCTGACCGCACGGCGCGCCGGACGCATCATCGCCGACGGACATGAGGTGATTGGCCTGTCGCTGGGCGAGGTCGCGGGGCTGGTGGAGCATGTCACCGGGCTGGAGGCGCATTTGCGCCAGTTCCTGACCGTGATCGAAGCGGTGGGCGATATCAGCGAGGAACTGGGCGCGATCGCGCGGCAGACACGAATGCTGGGGGTCAATGCCGCGATCGAGGCGGCGCGCGGTGGCGCAGCGACGCAGGGCTTTGCCGTGGTGGCGGACGAGATCAGGCGGCTGGCGGGGCAAGCGGGCGAATCCGCGGCGTCGGCCGGCGACAAGCTGATCCAGCTGGATCGGGATGCGCGTCATCTGATCGGCGGGGTGGAGGCCAATATCGTGCGCGGCCGGGGGGCGGGTGCGCATATCGACCGACTGCGGCTCAGCATGGCGGAAATCGCTTCGCTCGTCACCCAGTTCGGCGAACGATCGGACGCCATCGTCACCTGCACCGATGCGGCCGACGGCGACGTCAATGCACTGCGCCATGGGCTTGCGACGTTCAGCCGGTCCGCCAGCGACAGCGCTGCGCGGGTCGATGTCGCGCGTGAGCAGCTCGAAGGGCTGGAGGGCATGGCCAACGCCATGCTGAATACCGCCGCGCACGGTCCGCAGAAGACGCGCAACAGCCGCTATATCGGACTGGCGGAAGATGGCGCAGACGAGGTGGGCGCGCTGATCGAACGGGCGCTGGAGACGGGGGAGATCAGCCTGTCGCAGCTATTCGACACCGACTATCGCCTGATCGAAGGATCGGCGCCGCCCCAATATCTCAACGGCTTCACCCATTTCGCCGACGGCATGTTGCGGCCGGTACTGGACCGGCGCACGGGCGAGGACAGTGCGATCGTCGGCTGCTGCCTGCTCGACATTAATGGCTATCTGCCCACCCATATCAGCGCGCGCTGCCAGCCGCAGCGGGCCGGTGCTCACGACTGGAATATGGAGAACGCCCGCAACCGGCAGATTTTCATGGACAGCCAGACCAGCCGGGCGTTGCAGGAAGAGGGCGACTTCTTCCTCTATACCTATCGGCAGGATCTGGGCGAAGGTCGATACCGCGCACTGCGCAGCGTGTTCGTGCCCCTGGTCTTCGGTGGGCGACGCTGGGGACTGTACGAGGTCGGTTATCTGATCTGATCGCGCTTCGTGCCCATGCCGTGGATCAAGGACACGAGCACGAACGAGATGATGATCAGCAGATACCAGCTGCCCAGTTTGGCGACGCTCACCATCTGCCAGCCATGCCGTTGATCGGGATAGGTCCAGGCATTGGCGAAGGTGCCGATATTTTCCGCGAACCATATGAACAGGGCGACGAGGATGAAGCCGATGAGGAGCGGCATCCGTCGCGGTATGTGCCAGGGCGTAAAGACAATCCAGGTGCGGCCGAACAGCAGGATTGCCGCCGCGAACAGCGCCAAGCGCATGTCCGGCAGCCAATGATGGGCAAAGAAATTGACGTAGATCGTGGCGGCCAGCAGCGCCGTGGCCCAGACCGGCGGATAATAGGTGAAGCGGAAGTCGAAGATGCGCCAGATGCGCGCGATATAGCTGCCTACCGCTGCATACATGAAGCCTGAGAAGAGCGGGACGGGGCCGACATGGAGCAGACTGGCTTCCGGATAGATCCACGAACCGGCATGGGTCTTGAACAATTCCATGACCGTGCCGATGAGGTGGAACGCGAAGATGACCTTCGCCTCGCTCCAGCTTTCGAGCCGGAAGCCCAGCATGGCAGCCTGAATGGAGAGCGCCGCCAGCGTAAGGAAATCATAACGGTGAAGCGGCGCTTCGGGTGGATAGAAGAGGTGCGTTGCCAGCAGGAGCGTCAGCATCAGGCCGCCGAACAGGCAGGCCCAGCCTTGCTTGAAGCCGAAGAGGAGAAATTCGAACGCCCATGCCGGTGGGCCAGGCGCGATCTGGATCGTTTCCAGCCGCGCGCGGATACGGGCAAAACGGGTCGCGTCTCGCGGCTGAATCATAAGGGCGGATCAAAGCCGATTTTCAGCGGGACAAGAAGAACGCGATCAGCGCCCCTTTTGCGCCAGGCGGCTAACCGTGATCTCGCCATTGGCGGCATAGGTCGCGACGGCCTGCGCTTCGGCGGTTTGGGTGTCTTTGCCGTCGATGATGGCGGCCACCTGACGCGGGCTGGGCACCTTGTCATAGACGCCATAGAGATCGGTCTGGCCGACCATGTGGATCGAGAGCTTATAGCCTTGTCCATCGGTCGCCGGATCGAAGGCGAGCACGGTGCCGCTGTCGTCGATTGGCACGATGATCGCGCCGTCGTTGCGCCCAGCCTGCTGGAGCATGTCGTAGTTGCCATCGGCAGTGGCCACGGTGCCTCGGATGCAGAGTGCGTCCCTGCCGTCGCGCGGGATGCGGACATCCTGGGGTACGGCTTCCCCGACAAGCTTGGCCGGGGTCGGTCGGGCGTCGGCAGTCGGCGCGGCAGGACAGGCGGCGAAGCTGGCCGGAGCAGTGGAATGCAGGCTGGCGGGATCATCGACCGACAGGTTGGCGAGCATGCCGTCCAGGCCGGCCAGCACTTCACCACGTCGCTCGGTCGGCCCGGTCACGCGAATCTTGACGATCCAGCGTCCGGCATGGACGAAACCGGCGGCGGTCGTCAGCGCGCCGTCGGCGGCGTCTTCATAGACCGCGCGTATAGCGCTGTCCGCGCGGCCGGCGGCAGAGGCGCTGGCATAGGCCGTGCGGCGGGTTTTCGCGCCAAACCGTTCCATCACCGCCTTGTCGGTCATATAGGCGGCCAGCGAGGCGTCGGCATAGGTCGGGAGATAGACATAGAGGGTCGCCTGGATGGCGCCGTCCTCGGACAGATATTGCGCATAATTGTCGACCGCGCGGCCGCCGTTGGACGCTTCGCCGCTCTTGCTGAGCGACAGGCCGGCCACGGTCTGGGGCAGGGCGATGCCGGCCGAAGCGGCGCGGATAGCGCTTTCGGTCGGGGTCCAGGCTTCGGTGTCGGCGGCATGGGCAGGCGATGAAATGGCAAAGCACAACGCTGCGCCAGATATCATGACGGCAATGAGGCCTTGGGTGCGCTTCGGCATCGTCATCACTCTCCAGGTCGATACCGTCTTCGCGCGGCATTGAACTATGACAAGGAGGCTACAGGCTAAACCAGGCCGTGCAAGCGCCTATTTCAAACCACCGGCGGGATTTGCGCCGGATAATGGGGCAGGTCGGGATCATGATGTGCCCATGTCGGCGCGGCATCGGTCCAGATGACCGCTTGCGGCCCGATCAACGAGGGATCCTCCAGCGCACCGGCGCGGATGAAGGTCAGATGCGGGCGTGATTCGGCCAGGCTGAACAGCGGCGTGCCGCAGGTCGGGCAAAAGCCGCGCTTCATCGCGTTGCCGCTGTCGGCGACGCTGTCGTGCCACCGCACCTCGCCGCTGGTCATTATCTTGTCCGATGGAAAGCACACGTTCACCGTGGCCGCGCCGCCGCCCAGATACTGGCACAGCCGGCACCAGCACATGCGTGCGGCGATCGGTTCGGCGTCGATGGCGATGCGGACAGCGCCGCAGAGGCATCCGGCGGAATGAGGCATGGTTGGGCTTTCCCTTCAAATCCCTCTCCCTCAGGGAAGGAGAGACATGGGTGAATCAGGTCATCGCCCTTGACGGCGCGCCATGAAGGCGAGGCGCTCGAACATCATGATGTCCTGCTCATTCTTGAGCAGCGCGCCGTGGAGCGGCGGGATCGCCTTGGTCGGGTCGCTGTTCTGGAGGACGTCGAGCGGCATGTCCTCGTTCAGCAGCAGTTTCAGCCAGTCGAGCAGTTCGCTGGTGCTGGGCTTCTTCTTGAGGCCGGGAACTTCCCGGATGTCGTAGAAAATATCCATCGCCTTGCTGACCAATATCTTCTGGATGCCGGGGAAATGGACATCGACGATTTGCGCCAATGTGTCGCGGTCGGGGAATTTGATATAGTGGAAGAAGCAGCGGCGCAGGAAGGCGTCGGGCAGTTCCTTCTCGTTATTGGAGGTGATGATGACGATCGGGCGATCGGCCGCTGCGATCGTCTCGCCCGTCTCATAGACGTGGAAGGCCATGCAATCGAGTTCCTGCAACAGGTCGTTGGGGAACTCGATGTCGGCCTTGTCGATCTCGTCGATCAGCAGGACGGGCAGCCTAGGTGAGGTGAAGGCCTCCCACAGCTTGCCCTTGCGGATGTAGTTGGCGATGTCGTGGACGCGCTCGTCGCCCAACTGGCCATCGCGCAGGCGCGCGACGGCGTCATATTCATAGAGGCCCTGATGCGCCTTGGTCGTCGATTTGACGTTCCATTCGATCAGGGGCGCATCCAGCGCCGTGGCGATTTCCTGGGCGAGAACGGTCTTGCCGGTGCCCGGCTCGCCCTTCACCAGCAGCGGACGGCGCAGCAGCACGGCGGCGTTGACCGCGACCTTCAGATCGTCGGTGGCGACATAGTCCTGCGTGCCTTCAAAGCGCATATTGCTGTTCCGTTCGGTTGCCGATGGCAACCGGACTAGGCAATGCGGCGGACCTGCGCAATCGGGAAAGGGGGAATCAGCCCTGTCGGGCGCGCACGTCGGCGCGGGCCGCGAGCAGATCCCAGAGGCCGCGATGCTGGTTGAGCAACTGGCGCGCGCCGAACTGGATGGCCCGGTCGATGCCATCGTCGCCGCCGATCGCGCGGGCGACGTCCAGCGTCGCATTGCGATCGGGCATGGCATAGGGATGAGGCTCCAGGCCCGCGCGCAGAGCCGCCATGTCGAGCACATGGCGCACGGCGCGCCAGTCGAGCACCAGCGCCATGGCAGCGCCCATGGCGCAACCCCGGCGGTCGGACTGGGCCAGCATATCGAGCGCGTGGCGCTGCTGGCTGACGGCGGTTTCGCAATCGGCCTGGCCCGCTGTGCTGGGAGCAGGGCCGGTGGCGACGGTGACCTGGGTCAGATAGGCGCGTTCGCGGGCGAAGGCGTCGGCTGTCTCGATCAGCCACTGGCGCGCGGCGTTGTCGGCCGAGCGGGTCGCTGCATGGTCGATCACGCCGGGATGGCGCCCATGGAGCATACAGAGATAATAGGCCGCGTCGGCAAGGTCGGACAGCGATAGCAGCGCGTCGCGGGCGACGCCTGTGCTGGCGCGATTGGCATAGGCATGGGCAGCCGTTCCATCGGCGGCGACCAGCGCCTCCAGGATTCGCGCTATGTCGCCAAATTGATAGCGCGGTGCCGCTTCGCTCATGCCCAAATCCCTGTAATGCCCGCATCGGCAGGCTATAATCACAAGGCATAGTGCGCCCAAGTAAACGTCCGGTTTACGGAAGCAGAAAGGGCGACCGTGAAAGCCGCCCTTTTCCGTCAACGATGGTTAATTTACATTTACCGATCGATTTTAATTTATTGATCGAGGAAGGATCGCATCTTCCGGCTGCGCGACGGGTGCTTGAGCTTGCGCAGCGCCTTCGCCTCGATCTGGCGGATACGTTCGCGGGTCACGCTGAACTGCTGGCCCACTTCTTCCAGCGTATGATCGGTGTTCATGCCGATGCCGAAGCGCATGCGCAGCACGCGTTCCTCACGGGGCGTCAGCGATGCAAGGACGCGGGTGACCGTTTCCTTCAGGTTCGCCTGAATCGCGGCATCGACCGGGATGATCGCATTCTTGTCCTCGATGAAGTCGCCCAGATGGCTGTCTTCCTCGTCGCCGATCGGCGTTTCGAGGGAGATCGGCTCCTTGGCGATCTTCATCACCTTGCGCACCTTTTCCAGCGGCATGGATAGACGCTCTGCCATTTCCTCCGGCGTCGGTTCGCGGCCCTGCTCGTGCAGGAACTGGCGGCTGGTGCGGACCAGCTTGTTGATCGTCTCGATCATATGGACCGGAATACGGATGGTCCGCGCCTGATCCGCGATCGAGCGGGTGATCGCCTGCCTGATCCACCAGGTCGCATAGGTGCTGAACTTGTAGCCGCGGCGATATTCGAATTTATCCACCGCCTTCATCAGGCCGATATTGCCTTCCTGAATGAGATCAAGGAATTGCAGGCCGCGGTTCGTATATTTTTTAGCAATGGAAATGACGAGGCGCAGGTTCGCTTCGACCATTTCCTTCTTTGCGATGCGGGCTTCTCGCTCGCCCTTCTGCACCATGTTGACGATGCGGCGGAATTCGCTGAGCGACATGCCGGTCGCCTGGGCGATCTCGCTCACCTCGTTGCGGATGCGGTCGACTGCGCGCCCTTCGGCGGCGGCGAAAGCGGCCCATTTCTTGTCCAGGCCCTGAACCTTGTCGAGCCAGGCGTCGTCCAGCTCATGATTCACATAGCGGTCGAGGAAATCCTTGCGGCTGACCTTGTGGCGCTCGGCCAGGCGCAGCATCTGCCCGCCCAGCGCGGTCAGGCGCCGGTTATAGGCATAGAGCTGATCGACCAGATATTCGATCTTCTGCTGATGGAATTGGACGCTCTCGACCTGCGCGGTCAGGCTTTCGCGCAGTTCCTGATAATCATCCTCGTCCTTCTGGCTCAGCGTCTCGCCGATCGCCATGGCGACCATGCGCGATTCCTGGGCATTGGAGAAGGCGCGGAAAATCTCGGTGATGGTCGCGAATTTCTCCAGCGCCATCGGCTTGAGAGTCTCTTCCATCTGGGCGAGGGAGAGGGTGTTGTCTTCCTCTTCTTCTTCTTCCACGCGACGAGTCCGACGTTCGGTACCGTCTTCATCCTCGTCGCCGTCGACGGATTCTTCCTCCGGCTCTTCCTCTTCCTTGAAGCTGGGACCGGCGGTTTTTTCGCTGATCTCGCCATCATCGTCCTCGGCGCCTTCCTCCAGACTTTCCGGGGCAGGATCCTTGGAGAGCATGGCGTCGAGATCGAGGATCTCGCGCAACTGCATCTCGCCGTTGTTGAGCGCGGTAGACCATTCGATGATCGCGTTGAAGGTGGTCGGGCTTTCGCACAGGCCCAGGATCATCGTATCGCGGCCAGCCTCGATCCGCTTGGCGATGGCGATTTCGCCCTCGCGGCTGAGCAGTTCCACCGCGCCCATCTCGCGCAGATACATGCGAACGGGATCGTCGGTGCGATCGACCGTTTCCTTCTTCTTCTCGGTGATGAGCTTCGGGCCGTCATCGTCGCTCGACTCATCTTCGGCGTCCTCGGCATCCTCGCGCTCGCGCTGCTCGTCGCCGTCCTCGCTCGCTTCTTCATTCTCGACGATGTTGACGCCCATGTCGTTGAGCGCGGACATCACATCCTCGATCTGCTCGGAGGACATCTGGTCCTGCGGCAAGGCATCGTTCAGCTCGTCATAGGTGATGTAACCGCGCTTCTTGGCGCGGGCGATCAGCTTCTTGACCGAGGCTTCGTTGAGGTCGAGCAGGGGCGCATCGCCGCCTTCATCCCCGCCATCGCCTGCACCCGCCGCACTTTTGCTGTTCGCCTTGGTCGCCATTTATTCGCCTTAACTCCGCCGTCCCTTGGAGGGACGATCACATCAAACCCGTCGCCCCTCCAAGGGACGATCTATATCAAACAATGTCTTCCGACTGCGCCAGTTCCGCCAGTCGACTGTCATGGTCCGCCTTGAGAGCGCGTAAGCGTTGTTGCTCAGCGAGATTTTCCTCGCTGACGTCATTTCTGAACCGCCTCGTAGCCTCCGCCAGCGCCGTTTCCAACTCCGGTCCCTGCGCCATCACCCGGATGGCTTCCTCCAGATCGCGCGCAAGGCGATCGGGATCGGTTGCCATCCTGTGAGGGGTGAGTGTGAACGTGTCGGCCCGGAGCATCCCCTTAGCCATATTATACACTTCACCTTGCCCCAATATGGTAAGGAGGGCCTGCGTTTCAACTGTTTCTTTTCGGAAGGACGCGGCGATCATCGCCGCAAGCAACTGGGCGAGCATCGGGTCGCCGATCTGGAGGCCCGAAAGCGCTTCCCGATGCGGCGCGATCTGGGCCGGGTGCCGCAGCAAGCCGGCGAGGATAGCGCGCAGCAGCCGCTGCTCCATGCCGCTCGCGCCGATCGCGCGTGCCTCGGTGCCGGCGGACGGGATGGGCGGTTTCCAGTTGCCGCGCTTGTCGCGTTGCCAGCGGCCGCCATCCCCGCCGCCGCGCGCTTGCCTTTGCGCCGGGGCGTTGTCGCGCCGGGCAAAGAAGCGGGCGTCATAGCGTTCGCGAAATTCATGGGCGTAGTGGGCGCGGACGTCGGGATGGGCGATCGCGTCGGTTATGGCGCGAAGCCGCTGCTTGAGCGCGGCCTTCTGTTCGGGCGTGTCGAGCGGCATGGCGCTCAGTTCATGACTCCACAGCCGTTCGATCAGCGGCTCTGCCGCTTTGAGCACCGCTTCCATTGCCTCCGCCCCGCTGGTGCGGACCAGGTCGTCGGGATCCTGGCCGGGCGGCAGCTTCGCAAAACACAGGCTATGTCCGGGGCGCAGCAGGGGCAGGGCGCGGGTGGCGGCGCGGATCGCGGCCTTCTGCCCGGCAGAATCGCCGTCGAAGCATAGGATCGGGACTTCGACCATTTTCCAAAGCCGCTCGATCTGATGTTCGGTCAGCGCGGTGCCGAGTGGGGCGACTGCCTCGCTGAAGCCGGCCTGCGCCAGCGCGATCACGTCCATATAGCCTTCGACCACGATCACCCGCTCGGTCTGGCGGCTGGCGGGGGAGGCGCGGTCGATATTGTAGAGCGTGCGGCCCTTGTCGAACAGCGGCGTGTCGGGGGAGTTCAGATATTTTGGCTCGCCCGCGCCCAATATGCGGCCACCGAACGCAATGACGCGGCCACGAATGTCGCGGATGGGCAGCATCAGGCGGCCGCGGAAGCGATCATAGCTTTCGCGTTTCTTGGCGTTACCCTGCTCCAGTGCTTCAGGATCGATCAGCAGTCCGGCCTCGACCAGCATCGGGTCGCCAAATTCCTTGAGCGCGCTCTTCAGACGGCCGCGCCCGTCAGGGGAGAAGCCGAAGCCGAAGGTGCGGCGGATCGCGTCGCTGATGCCGCGCTTTTGCAGATAGGCGCGGGCATCGCCACCGTCGATGCCGCCCAATTGCTCCTCGAAAAATGCCTGCGCCGCCGCCATGGCGTCATGCAGGCCCTTTGCCTGTTCGGCGCGCCTGGCGGCGCGTGGATCGGCGGCGGGGACGTCCATGCTGGCGGCTTGGGCCAGTTCCTTCACCGCCTCCATGAAAGGCAGGCCGCGCTGGTCGGTCATCCAGCGGATCGCATCGCCATGCGCGCCGCAGCCGAAGCAATGGTAGAAGCCCTTTTCGTCGTTGATCGTGAAACTGGGCGTCTTTTCGTTATGGAAGGGGCAGCAGGCCTTATATTCGCGGCCCGCTTTCGTGACCTTGACGGTCTTGCCGATGAGGGTGGAGAGCGACGTGCGCGCGCGCAGTTCGTCTAGCCATTGGGGGGGAGGGTCAATAGCTCCCCTCCCGCTTGCGGGAGGGGCTGGGGGAGGGCATGTCTGCAATCACCCGTTCGATTTCCTCCACTACCCCGTCCAGATTGCCCAGCACGTCACTGTTCCAGAATCGGATCACGCGAAAGCTCTGCGATTCGATATAGCGGGTCCGTTGGGCATCGACTTCCTGATTATGTTGTCCGCCATCGACTTCGATGATCAGGCCGATCGACCGCGCCACGAAATCGCAGATAAACGAACCGACCGGTACTTGCCGGTTGAAGCGGACGCCAGAGACTTTTCGAGCGCTAATGGCGCGCCAGAGAATGCGCTCGGCTTCCGTGGCGTTGTTGCGCAATGCTCGCGCTTTTGCGGTGGGGCGGGCGTAGCCTTTGTCCATTGGGAGTGAACATGCCCTCCCCCAGCCCCTCCCGCAAGCGGGAGGGGAGCTATCCACTATAGCTTAGCCCAGCGCAGCCTTCACCAGCCCGCTGGCCTTGCTCATGTCGATCACGCTGCCATGGCGTTCCTTCAGGACGGCCATCACCTTGCCCATGTCGCGCACGCTTTCCGCGCCGACCTCCGCCTTGATCCCCTCGATCGCGGCCTTGGTTTCTTCTTCGCTCATCTGCGCAGGAAGGAAGCCTTCGATAACATCCAGTTCGGCCTGCTCCTTGGCCGCCAGTTCGTCGCGGCCGCCGGTCTTGAACATGTCGATCGATTCGCGGCGCTGCTTGACCATTTTCTGCAGCACCTCGACCACCACGGCGTCGTCGTCCGGCACCGTGGAGGCGGTGCGCAGTTCGATGTCGCGGTCCTTCAGCTTCGCCAGAATCAGGCGGACGGCGGCCAGCCTTTCCTTGTCGCCGGCCTTCATGGCGGTGACCTGGGCGCTCTTGATGGTATCGCGAATCATCGACGAGTGAATCCTGTTGCTTGCGGAAAGGAGCAGATATAGCGGCAAAAGAGATTTTTAACAGACGTTGACCTTGCGGGCGTGGGGGCATAGGTGACCGGCCGTTTAACCCGCTGTAGACGGGTTCCCGCAAAAGCATAAAGGACGCTGACACCATGGCTGACGCCAAGACCCTCATTGTGCCCAATGGAGCGACAGGGGTCGTGGTTTTTGCCGATGGCAGCGCGGTGTTCGGCCGCGGCTTCGGCGCGGTCGGCGAAGCGGTGGGCGAACTCTGCTTCAACACTTCCATTACCGGCTATCAGGAGATCATGACCGATCCCTCCTATGCCGGGCAGATCATCAATTTCACCTTTCCCCATATCGGCAATGTCGGCACCAACCTGGACGATGTCGAGGCGGATCAGCCCTATGCGCTGGGCTGCATCGTGCGCGAGGACGTCACCGCGCCGAGCAATTTCCGCAATGTCGAGCCGTTCGACCAATGGATGGCCGAAAATGGCCGTATTGGCCTCGCCGGTGTCGATACCCGCGCGCTGACCCGCCTGATCCGCGTCAAGGGCGCGCCCAATGTCGTGATCGCCCATGATCCCGACGGCGCGTTCGACATCGCCGCGCTGGCCGCCAAGGCGGCGGGCTGGCCGGGGCTGGAGGGCATGGACCTCGCCATCGCAGTCACCGGCAAGGAAACGCGGCTGTGGAAGGATGGCGGCTGGACGCTGGGCAAGGGCTATGATGTCGATGCCACCGATCGGCTGGAGACGGTCGCGGCGGGCTATCCCGCCAGCGATGCGGAGGGCAATGCGCTGCTGTTCGACCAGCAGGATCTGCCGTCTCCCGCACCGCGTCCGCATGTCGTGGCGATCGATTATGGCGCGAAGAACAATATCTTCCGCAATCTGGTGAAAGCCGGCGCGCGCGTGACCGTGCTGCCCGCGACCGCGACGTTCGAGCAGGTGATGGACTTGCAGCCCGACGGCGTGTTCCTGTCCAACGGTCCGGGCGATCCGGCCGCGACGGGCGCCTATGCCGTGCCGGTGATTGCCGCGCTGCTGACGGAGAATGTGCCGATCTTCGGCATTTGCCTCGGCCATCAGTTGCTGGGGCTGGCCGTGGGCGCGAAGACGATCAAGATGCATCAGGGGCATCGCGGCGCCAACCATCCTGTCAAGCGGCTGGACGATGGCCTGGTCGAGATCACATCGATGAACCATGGCTTTGCCGTGGATGCCGCCACGCTGCCCGCCAATGTCCGCGCGACCCATGTGTCGCTGTTCGACGGCAGCAATTGCGGGATAGAACTGACCGACAAGAACGCCTTCTCGGTGCAGTACCACCCCGAAGCCTCGCCGGGGCCGCAGGACAGTTTCTATCTGTTCAAGAAGTTCGTGGCGGGCCTCAAAGGGTCAGTCGCGGCGTGAGCCAGAACCTCCCCCCCGTGGATGAAGCGCGCCTCGCCGCCGAGTGGGAGGCGGACAAGGACGTTCTCGCCAACCTCGCCGCCAATGGCGACGTGGCGCGGATCGCGCGGCCGGTGGACGTGTCCTTCCGGGGCAGCGAAAAGGATTTCGAGCGGCTGCTGACCATCGCCAGCCAGTTCGGCTTTGTCGAACTGGATCGGGAAGAGGATGAGGAGGGCGACCTGTACCTGTTCCTGGAATGCGTGCAGCCGGTCGATGAAGCGTCGATCCGCGCGCTGACCCGGAAGTGCCTCCAGATCGAAATCCTCTGCGGCGTCGAATATGACGGCTGGGGGTGCGAGGCGCAGACTGGGGGCGTGCATTGAAATACGCGCCAATCATTTGCTCTATAGTTCTTTTTGGTGGCTGTGCCGCGAAGGGTGAACTCGCTCAATCCCAGTTCGATGCGATTGCCGACAAATGCGGTCTGCCTCGATCTGCGTTAAAACTGCACGGCAAGGATGAACTTCAGTTTCAGCCGCCGCAAGACGCCAAATATGAAGCGGTGGATTGCACGCTTACCGAACTTAAAGCCATTAAGATCCCCATGAAAATGGGCTTTGTTGGCAACGAACTTTATCGAGAAGAGGCCAAATAATGCCCAAACGCACCGACATCTCCTCCATCCTCATCATCGGCGCTGGTCCGATCATCATCGGCCAGGCGTGCGAGTTCGATTATTCGGGCACGCAGGCGGTGAAGGCGCTCAAGGAAGAGGGCTATCGCATCATCCTGGTCAATTCCAACCCGGCCACGATCATGACCGACCCGGAATTTGCCGACGCGACCTATGTCGAGCCGATCACGCCCGAAATCGTGGCGAAGATCATCGAGAAGGAACGGCCGGACGCAGTGTTGCCGACCATGGGTGGGCAGACGGCGCTGAACACGGCGCTCGCGCTGTTCAACGACGGGACGCTGGAAAAATACGGCGTGCAGATGATCGGCGCGGATGCCGAAGCGATCGACAAGGCGGAGGACCGGATCAAGTTCCGCGACGCGATGGACAAGATCGGACTGGAATCGGCCCGCTCGCGCATCGCGCATACGATGGAAGAGGCGCTGGAGGGGCTGGAGTTTACAGGTCTTCCCTCGATCATCCGGCCGAGCTTCACCATGGGCGGCACCGGCGGCGGCATCGCCTATAACCGCGACGAGTTCATGACGATCGTGCGCGGCGGATTGGATGCGTCACCCACGACCGAGGTGCTGATCGAGGAATCGCTGCTCGGCTGGAAAGAATATGAGATGGAGGTCGTGCGGGACCGCAACGACAATTGCATCATCATCTGTTCGATCGAGAATGTCGATCCGATGGGCGTCCATACCGGCGACTCCATCACCGTCGCCCCGGCGCTGACGCTGACCGACAAGGAATATCAGATCATGCGTAATGCATCGATTGCGGTACTCCGGGAAATCGGCGTCGAAACAGGTGGTTCCAACGTACAGTTCGCGGTCAATCCCAAGGACGGCCGCCTGGTCGTGATCGAGATGAACCCGCGCGTGTCGCGCTCGTCCGCGCTGGCCTCCAAGGCGACGGGCTTCCCGATCGCCAAGGTCGCGGCCAAGCTGGCGGTGGGTTATACGCTGGACGAGATCACCAACGACATCACCGGCGCGACGCCCGCGTCGTTCGAGCCGACGATCGACTATGTGGTGACGAAGATCCCGCGCTTCGCGTTCGAGAAGTTCAAGGGCGCCGAACCGCTGCTGGGCACCGCGATGAAGTCCGTGGGCGAGGTCATGGCGATCGGCCGCAACATTCACGAATCGATGCAGAAGGCGCTGCGCGGGCTGGAAACGGGCCTTAGCGGCTTCAACACCGTCGATCATCTGGTCGGCGCGCCCAAGGACGATATTGTCGCAGCGCTCGCTGCCCCGACGCCAGACCGGCTGCTGGTCGCCGCGCAGGCGCTGCGCGAAGGCTTAAGCGTTCAGGAAATCCACAATATCGCGAAGTTCGATCCCTGGTTCCTGGAACGGATCAAGGAAATCGTGGACGCGGAAGGCGAAGTGCTGGCCAACGGCCTGCCGCGCGACGCGGACGGGATGCGGCGCCTGAAGGCCATGGGCTTTTCCGACAAGCGGCTCGCCTGGCTGGCGCTCAAGTCCGCCAATCTGGCGGGCAACGAGCGCGGCATCGCGCGCGGATCGGGCCTGATCCACGAAGCGGTCGTCGCCATGACCGGTGGCGTTACCGAGGATGAGGTCCGTGCGCTGCGCCACAAGCTGGGCGTGCGCCCGGTGTTCAAGCGCATCGACACCTGCGCCGCCGAGTTCGAGGCCAAGACGCCCTATATGTACTCGACCTATGAAGCGCCGATCTTCGGCGAGGCCGAGAATGAATCCGCGCCGACGAACCGGGAGAAGGTCGTGATCCTGGGCGGCGGGCCGAACCGGATCGGGCAGGGCATCGAATTCGACTATTGCTGCGTCCATGCCTGCTTCGCGCTGAGCGATGTTGGCTATGAAACCATCATGATCAACTGTAATCCCGAGACGGTGTCGACGGACTATGACACGTCGGACCGCCTCTATTTCGAACCGCTGACGGCCGAGGATGTGCTGGAAATCCTAAGCGTCGAAATGTCGAGCGGGACGCTCAAGGGCGTGATCGTCCAGTTTGGCGGCCAGACGCCGCTCAAGCTGGCGCAGGCGCTGGAGGATGCGGGCATCCCGATCCTGGGCACCAGCCCCGACGCGATCGACCTGGCCGAAGACCGCGAGCGGTTCGCCGCGCTGATCGACAAGCTGAAATTGAAGCAGCCCGCCAACGGCATCGCGCGCAGCCGGGAAGAGGCGATCGCGGTCGCCAATCGCATCGGCTACCCCGTCCTGATGCGGCCCAGCTACGTGCTGGGCGGCCGGGCGATGGAGATTGTCGACGGCCAGGCACAACTGGAGGAATATATCACCACCGCGGTCAAGGTGTCGGGCGACTCGCCGGTGCTGATCGACCAATATCTCCGCGACGCGATCGAGGTCGATGTCGATGCGCTGTGCGATGGCGACGATGTCGTCGTGGCCGGCGTGTTGCAGCATATCGAGGAGGCGGGCGTTCATTCGGGCGACAGCGCCTGCTCGCTGCCGCCCTACAGCCTGTCGGACGACATCATCGCGGAGATCGAACGGCAGACCGAAGTGCTGGCCCACGCCCTTTCCGTGCGCGGCCTGATGAACATCCAGTTCGCGGTGAAGGACGGCGTCGTCTATCTGATCGAGGTCAATCCGCGCGCCAGCCGGACCGTGCCCTTCGTCGCCAAGGCGATCGGCACCCCCATCGCCAAGATCGCGTCGCGCGTGATGGCCGGAGAGAAAATCAAGGATCTGCCGAAGATAGACCGCAACGCGATCAATCATGTGGCGGTCAAGGAAGCCGTCTTCCCCTTCGGCCGCTTCCCCGGCGTCGATCCCGTGCTGTCACCGGAAATGAAGAGCACCGGCGAAGTCATGGGAATCGACAGCGATTTCGCGACCGCCTTCGCCAAGGCGCAGATCGGTGCGGGCACCATGCTGCCGACCGAGGGTACGGTGTTCATCTCCTTGAAGGACAGCGACAAGCCGGTCATCCTGCCCGCCGCGCGCAAGTTGGTGGACATGGGCTTCAGGCTGATCGCGACCGGCGGCACCGCCCAATATCTGGAAGAACAGGGCATCGCGGTGCAGCGGGTCAACAAGGTTGCCGAGGGGCGGCCGCACATCGTGGACAAGATCACCGACGGCGACGTGCAATTGATCTTCAACACCACCGAAGGCTGGCAGTCCTTGAAGGACAGCAAGGCGATCCGCACCAGCGCGTTGCGCCAGAAGGTTGCGAGCTTCACCACGGCCGCCGCGAGCGTCGCTGCGGCCGATGCGATCGAGGCTTTGCGGGGTCATGCCCTTGAAGTGCGCTCGCTCCAGTCCTATTATCCCCTGTCGCAAGCCTGATCCCCTGCACAAGGAAGCATGCTGCGGGTGACCCGACGTTCGGGTCGCCAAAGGGAAGTTTTGACGAAGGATTTGCACTCATGGCGACCGTCGAGAAGATGCCGATGCTGCAGATGGGCTATGACAAGCTCAATGCGCAGCTCCGCGAACTGAAGGCCGAGCGGCCGCTGATCGTGGACGCCATCGAAGAAGCGCGCGCGCACGGCGATTTGTCCGAAAACGCCGAATATCACGCCGCGAAGGAACGGCAGGGCCAGGTCGAGGCAACGATCAACGACTTGGAGGACAAGCTGTCCCGTGCCCAGGTGATCGACCCCACGACCCTGTCGGGCGACAAGATCGTGTTCGGCGCGACCGTGACGCTGCTGGATGAAGACGACAAGCCGGTAAAATACCAGATTGTTGGTCAGGCCGAAGCCGATGCCAAGCAGGGCATGATCAGCTACAACAGCCCGCTGGGCCGCGCCCTGATCGGTCGGACCGTCGGCGAGGATGTAGAAGTGTCCGTGCCGGCCGGGGATAAATTCTACCAGGTCGACAAGATCGATTTCATCTGACCGTGAAACTGCCTGCTGGCCGACTGACCAACGGGATCGCGGCGATCACGGTCGCCGCCTTCCTGCTGCTCTATCTGACGGGACAAGTCGATAACGCTGCGATCGTCGGCGGCTTCATGCCTGCGCGGCTGGGCGATCCGGCGCTGCTGGAGGGCATGGCGGCGGTGCCGGTCTGGCTGACGCCGCTTAGCTGCACCTTCATCCATGCAGGCTGGCTGCATATCGGCTTCAACATGTTGATGCTGATATTTTGTGGTCGGCAGGTCGAACATGTGCTGGGCTGGGGCGGGACGCTCGCCCTTTATGTCGTCGGCGCCTATGGTGCCTGTCTGGCGCAATGGGCGATCGATCCGGGATCGACCAATCCTATGGTCGGCGCCAGCGGCGCGATTTCCGCCATCATTGCGCCCTACGCGCTGCTCTACAGTCAGCAGCAGGTTCGCGCAATCGGGCCACTGTCGGCCAATCTGGTGCGGCTGTTGTGGCTGGCGGGCGCGTGGATCGCGGTACAGTTGATGATTGGGCTGGCGAGCGGGGCGGGGATGAGCGAACTCGGCCAGATCGCGATCGCCGCGCATATCGGCGGCTTCCTCGTGGGGCTGGCCCTGACCCGGCCGCTATTGCGCTGGCGCTTCAGGAAAAAGCCGCGAGCGGTGCATTAAAAGACAAATATGTCCGCTTCGAACGAAACCGAGAAGTGGTCGGCCCAATGCCCCCCTTGCCTGGCTTCGTTCGACACGAACGGATTGGATTTTCCGGTCAGGCGGCCGGAAGTTCCGGTTCTAGCAGGCGGTGCAGATGTACGATCACATAGCGCATCTCGGCATCATCGACGGTGCGCTGCGCCGCGCCGCGCCAGGCCTTTTCGGCAGACGCATAGTCGGGGAACACGCCGACCAGATCGACCTTGCTGAGATCCTGAAATTCAAGCGTCTGCGGATTGGTTACGCGACCGCCCATCACCAGATGCATTTTGCTCATGGCGTTATCTATTCTCCTTTGGATGAACCGCAACCCTAGCAGGGCAGCACGGTCCATCCAAGGGGCACGAAAGGCTGAACAGATTGCGTTCGGCGCAGGAGCGATTAGCTTTTGGGCAATCGCGCCTTGATCGCATCGCTCAGCGCATCGACCTTCGCCGCCACAAGAGCAGTCACTTCATCGGCGAGTTTTGACGCCTTGGCCGGCAGGTCGGCCGATGCCACGCTGTCGCGCGCATCCGATGCTACGTCGGTTGCGACGTGCAGCGCGTTGGCAGCCCCTTGCTTCACTGTCTCGGCACCTTCGGCAGCGGCGGCGCGCGCGGCGACGGCCGCCTCCAACATGCGCGAGCCCGCGGTCATGGCCAGGCCCGGCAACGCCTTCATGGCGGCACGGCTCTTGGGGAACATCCAGGCGACGACTGCGCCCACGGCGACGGCGCCGGCCACGGCGACGATCGGATGCTCCTGCACGATCTCATTGGCGCGGGTGGCGACGCGCTGGGTTTTGTCGCGCGCTTCGCCATAGGCTTCGCTTGCCTTGTCGCGGCTGGTCTGGATCAGTTCGCCGGCGCTTTCGCGCGCCTTTTCGCCGGTATCCTTGATCCGGTCGGTGGCGGTCGCTGCGGCGTCGTTCGCCGCTTCACGAACGCGGGTCAGTTGGGCGCGGATATCAGCCATCGTCATTCTCCGAATTATCTGTCTGGGTGTCCTGGAAGCGAACGTATAGCCGCCGGAAAAGTGCCGCCAGCGGACGTCGCGCAAGAAATAGCCCGAAGGCGGCGGCCGCTGCGCCAATTGCGACAGGCCTCTGCTGCGCTTGCGCCGCCACATTCGCCATGCCGTTCAACATCGCGTTGCTCGCCTTGTCCTTCACATCCTGTTTGAGTCGCGCGGGCGCGACGCGCGCCTTGGCTTCCTTCGCCGCCAGGTCCAGGCGCCCACGCGCGGCATCTGCGCGTTCGCAAGCTTGGCGATAGCGGGTTTCCAGGTTCATGGCGCGATCGCCTTCTTCATTCGCGTAATACAGCCCTTGGCCGCCAGCAGCAGCAGCACGACCAGGATCAAAGCGCCGCTCACGACGATGAGGGTCGCCCAGAGCGGCGCCATCAGTTGTGCCAGGGCGATCGTCAGCCCCACCAGCAGCGCGACGATGCTGGCGAAGGCCAGCATGAGCGCCACTATCCCGAAGATCGCGGCATTGCGCACGCCGACGCCGATAATGCCTGCACGCAGCTTCTGCTTTTCCGCTTCGGCCGCGACATAGGCGCGGCCGTCGGTGTAGAGGCGCGCGAAGACGTCGCGCACGCTTTCTTCGGGCGCGCCTTCGGGCTGCCCATCGGTGTGCGGCGTTACCGCCGTATCCGCTGGCTCGTCGATCAATTGGCCCTCCGTCCCGCCGTGCAGGATCGTGCGTCGGTCAGGAAATGCGCCTTTGCATCAGGCCTTGTCGTCCGACCCCTTGGCCAGACGCATCAGCACGAAGCCGACCACGGCCGCTGCCCCGATCGCCACCGCCGGGCTCTTGCGCACGAAGTCGCGCGCTTCGCCGAGCAACTGATCGACATCCTTGGCGTCGAGCGTATCGGCCGCGCCAGCGACCGACTCAGCGGCCTGACGGGCATAGTCGCCATATTGCGGGCCGAGCTTGGAATCGACGGTGCCGGCGGTGTCGGCGATCAGTTTCGCCAGACTCTGCAAGGTCGTGCCGGTCTTGTCCTTGGCGACGCCGGCGGCGGACTTGGCGGTCTTGCCGGCTTGTTCCTTGATGGGATCGATATGCGCCTTCCAATCGACTGCGTTCAGCTTGTCGGCAGCGGCCTTGGCGGCCTTTTCGGCTTGCGCCTTGATCGGGGCGATCTGCGCGGTCCAGCCGTGGGCGGCGGCACCGTTGCCCGGCTTCTTGGCGGCAGGTGCCTTGCGCGTGGCGGCTTTCTTGACCGGTGCGGCCTTGACCGCAGGGGCCGACGGCGTCGCGATGGCGGGCTTGGCGGGCTTCGCCTTGACCGGCTTGACGGTTGCCGTCTTCTTGACGCGCTTGACGGGCGGGGTTCCCGGTGTGTCGGCCATGGTCCTCTAGTCTCCCTTTCAAATACGGCATGGCGGCCCCGAAAGGCCGTGGCATCACCGAACAAATGCATCGCGGCGGCCTACAGTTCCGTAGCCGTTACATTTTTGACCATCGGCATTTTTTGCATCTGCGCAAGCCCTGCATTGCCATTGGAGTAGGCGCTGGCTAAGCGGATCGCGCATTCCCCGGCCGCAAGCCGCCCGTTACGACGCTAAGTGCAGGAGCGATCATGACCGCCATTCTCGATATTCACGCCCGCCAGATTCTCGACAGCCGGGGCAATCCCACCGTCGAAGTCGATGTCATGCTGGAAGACGGCAGCTTCGGCCGCGCGGCCGTGCCTTCGGGCGCTTCCACCGGCGCTTATGAAGCGGTGGAAAAGCGCGACGGCGACATGAGCCAATATCTGGGCAAGGGCGTGCTTCAGGCCGTTGCCGCCGTCAATGACGAGATTGCGGGCGAACTGATCGGCCTGGACGCCGAGGATCAGGGCGAAGTCGATGCCGCGATGATTGCGCTCGATGGCACGGACAACAAGTCGCGCCTGGGCGCCAACGCCATCCTGGGCGTGTCGCTCGCCGCGGCCAAGGCTGCGGCCGACGCGCGCGGCCTGCCGCTCTATCGCTATGTCGGCGGCGTGTCGTCGCATGTGCTGCCGGTGCCGATGATGAACATCATCAATGGCGGCGAACATGCCGACAACCCGATCGATTTCCAGGAATTCATGATCATGCCGGTGGGGGCGGACAGCATCGCCGACGCCGTGCGGATCGGGTCGGAAATCTTCCACACGCTCAAGAAGGGCCTGCACGACAAGGGGCTGGCGACGTCGGTCGGCGACGAGGGCGGCTTCGCGCCCAACATCGCCTCGACCCGCGACGCGCTGGACTTCATCATGCTGTCGGTCGAGAAGGCGGGCTACAAGCCCGGCGACGACGTCGTGCTGGCGCTGGATTGCGCCGCGACTGAATTCTTCAAGAATGGCAAATATGAGATTTCGGGTGAGGGCCTGTCCCTCTCGCCGGTCGAAATGGCCGACTATCTTGCCGCTTTGTGCGCCGACTATCCGATCAAGTCGATTGAGGACGGCATGAGCGAGGATGATTTCGAAGGCTGGAAGGCGCTGACCGACAAGATCGGCGACAAGGTCCAACTGGTGGGCGACGACCTGTTCGTCACCAACCCCAAGCGCCTGGCGATGGGCATCGGTAAGGGGCTGGCCAATTCGCTGCTGGTCAAGGTCAACCAGATCGGCACGCTGACCGAAACGCTGGCCGCCGTCGATATGGCGCATCGCGCGCGTTATAGCGCGGTCATGTCGCACCGGTCGGGCGAGACGGAGGACGCGACCATCGCCGACCTCGCCGTCGCCACCAATTGCGGGCAGATCAAGACCGGTTCGCTCGCCCGTTCGGACCGGCTCGCCAAATATAACCAGCTCATCCGCATCGAGGAAGAACTGGGCGATATCGCCGTATATGCGGGACGTTCGATCTTCCGCTAAGCATCGGGAGACTCGGCTGGCCGCAAGCGACGCATTTTTCGCTTGCGGTCGGCCTTTTCCTGTGATTCTTCTGGTTTATGGCGCACATCGCGAAACTTCGTCTCCTTCTCTGGTCGGCTATCGGCCCTGCGATCGCGCTGCTCCTGCTGCTGTTCTTCGCGGGCTATGTCGTGCTGGGTTCCAACGGGGTGCTCGCTTGGGGCGATTATTCGCGCCAGTTGCAGGCGGCGAAAATGGAATTGAAGCATGTACAGGCGGCGCGGGCCGAACTGCACAACCGGGTCGACCTGCTCAATCCGCGCCGCGTCGATCCCGACCTGTCGGACGAACTGATCCGCCGTCAATTGGGCGTTATCCATCATGACGAAGTGGTCGTGCCACTAAACTGAGCCGGGTCATCCTGCGCAGGCGCATGAAATGATTTTGCGTTGAAAATGCCGTCTCGGTAATTTTGCTGCGAGCCTTGCGAGGCCACCTTCGCAGATGCGCCCCGCGTCATCAATTTTTGGCCGCAGCTATTGGTTCTGCCCGGATTCCGCGGGGTCCGCCGTTGCAATATATGCAACTCTGCCGCTATATCGGCCTTCCTTCCATCCTACCCCCACGCAAAAGGATAAGAGCCTTGGCGAAACCAACGACGCCGCGTCCTTCACGCGCAACGGCAAAGGCGGCTGCACCCGCTGCCGGCGCGGACCATAACCGGCCTCGCCCCCAGACCCCGACCGATTACAAGGCCAGCAAGGACGAACTGCTGGAATTTTATCGGCAGATGGTCCTCATCCGCCGCTTCGAGGAAAAGGCCGGCCAATTGTACGGCCTGGGCCTGATCGGCGGCTTCTGCCACCTCTATATCGGTCAGGAAGCGGTCGCGGTGGGCATCCAGTCGGCATTGAAGCCCGGCAAGGACAGCGTCATCACCGGCTATCGCGATCACGGCCACATGCTTGCCTATGGTATCGACCCCAATGTCATCATGGCCGAACTGACCGGCCGCGAAGCCGGCATTTCGCGCGGCAAGGGCGGTTCGATGCACATGTTCAGCGTCGAACATAAATTCTTCGGCGGCCATGGCATTGTCGGCGCGCAGGTGTCGTTGGGCGCGGGGCTGGGCTTTGCGCATAAATATAATGGCGATGGCGGTGTGTGCGTCGCCTATTTCGGCGACGGCGCGGCCAACCAGGGCCAGGTCTATGAATCGTTCAACATGGCCGAGCTGTGGAAGCTGCCGATTATCTTCGTGATCGAGAACAACCAGTACGCGATGGGGACCAGCGTCAATCGCTCTTCGGCGGAAGACCAGCTCTATCGCCGTGGCGAGAGCTTCCGCATCCCCGGCCTCCAGGTCAACGGCATGGATGTGCTGGCGGTGCGCGGCGCGACCGAAGAGGCGCTGAAGTGGGTGCAGGAGGGCAATGGCCCGATCCTGCTGGAAATGAAGACCTATCGCTATCGCGGCCACTCCATGTCCGACCCGGCCAAATACCGGTCGCGCGAGGAAGTGCAGGCGATGCGCGACAAGTCCGATCCGATCGAAGGCGTGAAGAAATATCTGATCGAGGCCGGCGTCAGCGAGGACGACATCAAGGTGATCGACCAGGATATCCGCAAGACCGTCGCCGAAGCGGCCGATTTCGCGGAAACCTCGCCAGAGCCTGAACTGTCCGAACTCTATACCGACGTGCTGGTGGAGCAATATTAATGGGTATCGTAATCAAGATGCCGGCGCTCTCGCCGACGATGGAAGAGGGCACGCTGGCCAAATGGCTGGTGAAGGAAGGCGATGAGGTCAAGTCCGGCGACATCCTCGCCGAGATCGAGACCGACAAGGCGACGATGGAATTCGAAGCCGTCGACGAGGGTAAGATCGGCAAGATCATGATCGCCGAAGGCACCGAAGGCGTGAAGGTCGGCACCGTGATCGCCGAGATGGCGGGAGAGGGCGGTGAAGAAGCCGCGCCGGCGCCCAAGGCCGAAGCGCCCAAGGCGGAAGCCGCGTCAGCGCCCAAGAAGGCCGAAAGCGGCACGTCCAAGCTGGCTAGCGACGTCAAGGCGTCGGTCCAGGACCCCGCCATTCCGGAAGGCACCGAGTTCGTCAAGACGACCGTGCGCGAAGCGCTGCGCGACGCCATGGCCGAGGAGATGCGCAAGGACGAGCGCGTCTTCGTGATGGGCGAGGAAGTTGCGGAATATCAGGGCGCCTATAAGGTGACCCAGGGCCTGCTCGACGAATTCGGCGACAAGCGCGTCATTGACACGCCGATCACCGAATATGGCTTTGCCGGCATCGGTGCGGGTGCGGCGATGGGCGGCCTGCGCCCGATCGTGGAGTTCATGACGTTCAACTTTGCCATGCAGGCGATCGACCACATCATCAACTCGGCCGCCAAGACCAATTACATGTCCGGCGGCCAGATGCGCTGCCCGATCGTGTTCCGCGGTCCCAACGGCGCGGCGAGCCGCGTCGGCGCACAGCACAGCCAGAATTACGGTCCCTGGTATGCCGCCGTCCCCGGCCTGATCGTCATCGCACCTTATGATGCCGCCGACGCGAAGGGCCTGCTGAAAGCCGCGATCCGCTCGACCGACCCGGTCGTGTTCCTGGAAAATGAACTTCTCTACGGCCGCAGCTTCGACGTGCCCAAGCTGGACGATTATGTCCTGCCGATCGGCAAGGCGCGGATCATGCGTCCGGGCAAGGATGTGACGCTGGTCAGCTATTCGATCGGCGTGGGGCTGGCGCTGGACGCGGCGGAAACGCTGGCGGGTGAGGGCATCGACGCCGAAGTGATCGACCTGCGGACGCTGCGCCCGCTCGACACCGCGACGGTGCTGGAAAGCCTGAAGAAGACCAACCGCCTGGTGGTGGTGGAAGAAGGCTGGCCGACCTGCTCGATCGCGTCGGAAATCGCTGCCGTGGTCATGGAGCAGGGCTTCGACGATCTCGACGCCCCGGTCCTGCGCGTCACTAACGAAGACGTGCCGCTGCCCTATGCCGCGAACCTCGAAAAGGCCGCATTGATCGACGCGAGCCGCGTCGTCGCGGCGGCCAAGAAGGTCTGCTACAAGTAAGCACGCATCAAAAATGAGAATGAAGGGCGGCTGGAAAGGCCGCCCTTTTTGTATCAGCTACAGGATGCGGTGGCCGATGTGGCGAGATTGCCGGCATTCTTGATCGCCTGGTCGGTTCGCTCGCGCACGTTGAAGGCGCTGGTATAGCGGATGATTTTCGCGCCGAAGATCGAATTTGTGATCAGCGGCTGATAATTATAGGCGACCTCCACGAACATCACCGCGGTGCCGCTGGCGGCCGACACTTTCGTCGCGGCCGTCGTGCCCGGTCCCATGCCATTGGCCATGCTGGCCGTTGTGGCGCCATCACCGGCCACGCCATAGCTGGATGTGAAGGTGCCGGAGCCCCAGCAACGCTGCCAGCGGATATATTGGCCGGCGTTCGCACCTGTCTTTCCGTTAGGCTCCAGGTCGGAGAGGAATATCCGGCCATTGGCTTTCAGGCCCAAGGAGTTGGTCGACAGGTCGGCGCCGGTCATGATCTCATTGATGTCCGCTTCGTCGATCGATGTCCGCACGCGCGCGGCATTGTCGGCGACCAGCATCGCGACCTGGCTGACGCGCATATGCGCCAGCGCCAGGTTCGCGCATTCCAGGCCAGCCATGCACAATATGACCAGCACCGGCAGCGAGAAGGCGAATTCGATGAGCGCCAGGCCGCGATCGTCGCGGCGCAGCAGGTGCATCAGGGCGGTGAGGCGGGGGCGTGCCGACATCATGAGCATCGGATCGTCGGCGTGCCCTGGTTCGCCCAGGGCTGGTTGCGGACGATGGTGGTGGCGGTGGCGGACTGGGTCGCGCTCCAGCCCAGCAATTTCGCCATCGGGAACAGGCGCGGCATCGATATGGTGACTTCATAATAGACGATGTCGTCGGCGCTGCCGAGACCGGTCGATCCGCCCGCGGCGTCATAGGCGCCATTGCCGTTGGCGTCCTCATAACAGTCGCCCGCATTATAACTGCCCAATGGCGCGGTGTCGGTGGTGATCTTCTCCGGCTTGCCGACGCGTGAGAAGTTATAATAGCTTTTCTTGATCGTGGAGGTGGTGCCGTTCTTGGAGTTGATCGCGGCCATTTGCGCCTCGATATAGGTGTCGATGTCGGTACTGTTGAGCGTCCCGACCGATGCGGAGCGCGACGCCTTTTCCAACACGCCACGCGTCACCGCGCGCAGATAGGACTGATAGCCCAGATCGCCGATCGCCATGATGGTCAGGATCAGCGGCCCGGCGACCAGCCCGAATTCCAGCAGCGTCGCGCCGCGCGCATGAGCGCGCAGGCGAGCGAGGAAGCGGCCGATCCGACCGATCATTGCGACAGCCTCAAGCCGCCGATATTCTTGGCGATGTCCTTGAACTTCTGACGCAGCGTGGACGGCTTATAGGCCATGAACCAATGGTTGCTGCTGTTGGCGCAAGTCTGCAACTCGGTGTCGAGCATCGTCGAATCGGCGGTGCCTGTCGGCGGTTGATCCTTGAAGCCGACGACCCAGATGGTGATGCCCTTGCCCTTGACCGCGTTGCAAAGCATTTCCAGCCGCCGTTTGTGGATGGCGGTCAGATCGCTGTTACCGGTACTGGCTGCGGCTACGCGCGCGTCCAGCTTCTGATAACCATAGGCTCCGTAGACTGCATCATAGGCGCTCATATCGCCGTCTGTCATGAAGATGATGTGGCGCGAGATGTTGAAGCCATTGGGTGCGGCGCCGTTGTCAGTCGCGAAGATACCCGTCGGCGACAGGAAGCGAGCACCCCAGATCATGCCGATGTCATGATAGGTGCCACCGATCGCTATCAGGCCATCGACATAGCTGTCGAAGCTGCTGGACATGCCGGTCGGCACGGCTGTGCGGCTGGAATAGCTCGCCAGCTTGCGCGCCTTGCTGGGGCAGGCATTCCAGCCGCCGGTGCCGGAGCGATAGTCGTTATTGCGATTGTCGTTTAGCCAACGGCCGCTGCGATCGAACTCCACATCCGGCCAATGGGGGCGCCATTTGGTGGCGGTGTTTGTGGGCGCGGTATCGATCTGCAGGTCGTAGGCGCCATTCGGGACGGCAGTTGTGGAAGTCGTCGCGGTTATGCTGCTGTCGGTATCGCGTTCCTCGATGCAACCGGCCCATGTGTTGGTCGCGGACACGGTCGTGCCGTTGGCGTCGGTGGTCGCCCCGGTCACGGACGTCGGATTGGTGGTCGCATTGCCGGTGATGTAATTCGACACGTCGAGCGGATATTGCCCATATTGCCAGCTATATTGCGGCGTCTGGGTCACGGTCGTGCTACGCTGTTCCGTGTAGCTGTTATATGTGACGGAGGTCCAATCCTTCCGGTATTTATTGCTGGAATAATAGCAGCTGCCGTTGGTGTAGTTGATGCCGGTGGTGACGCGCGTTTCCGTTCCGGTGGTTGTGATCACCCCGTTGCCGTCAGTCGTGGACGGATTGGACGAATTGCTACTGGTGGAAGTGACGGTATCCGAGCGGTCGTTGGGACAGGTCCAGCGATCGCCGACATCGGTCCCACTGCCGTTGGTCGTAGATCCGGACGTTTTGGTCCAGCTGCCATAGCTGGTGGAACTGGTGTAGCTACTGATGTAGCGGCGGCGGGTCTGGTAATTCCAGGTTTCACCCGTGGTTCCACCTATTAAAGCGCTGGCCGGCAACGAATAACCTACGTTCACGGTCGAACTATAGGGCATGAAGCCGTAGCGGATACGCCCGGTCGTGTCGGACCCGGCGCCCAGCGTATCGTAGAAATCCTTCACCGCCAGCTTGAGCGCGGCCAGCCGCGTCATGACGGTGCCGTCGGTATCGGTCATGTTGCTGGACATGGACCCGGTGGTGTCGAGCACCAGCATGACGTCGGTATTGCCGATGTCGAACCGGCTTTCGCATGTCACGGCGAGCGGCAGGGTCTGATAGCCGAAGATCTTCATGATGGTGGTCGGCATGGTCGTTTCCGCCGTCACCTGCACCGTGGTGGTTTCGCCCGGCTTGCTCTGGATCACGGGGACGAAGGTCGCAGCCTGGAAAGTATTTTGCGGGAAGTTGAAATCGAAGAATTTCTTCGCTTCATCCTTGTCGGCCTGGCTCATGGAGGAACCGGTCATGGCGCGGCGCCCCGCCAGCGCGGCGGCGTCGCAGGCCTGCTGCATCCGGGCGCGCGCCATATAGGCGCGGCTCATGTCGAGTCCGCCGCCGATCAGCGCCGCGAGCGGGATGATCGCCGCAGCGACCATCGCCATGGCGTTGCCCGCCTGGTTGCCCGCCAGCCGCTTCAGGAAGCCTTGTCGATGCTCTTCTGTCTTGCCCATTTGCCTGCAATCACCCATGTCGCGCCCGAGACACCCCACATATGGGTTGGGCAACCTGTCCGCCTATGCAGGCGCACTCGTTAGAATGTGTATGAGGAAGATGGTTAAAGGACCGATAACCTGCGCAGGCCTTGTCACGACGGGAGTCGCCCGATGAGCCTTGACGAAGACGCCGTGCCGCCGTTCGGCGCGGTGCTGGCGGCCCATGCCGGCGGTGGGCAGGCGGCGCGGCATCGTGCGCTCTGGGCGTTCGATGCGCGGCTGGCCAAGGTCGCGCGCACCACCAGCGAGGCGATGATCGGCCAGATGCGCCTTGCCTGGTGGAATGACGTCATCGCCGATTCGGCCGGCATCAAGGGGCAGGGCGAGCCCGTCGTCGATGCGATGCGGGTGACGGGAGCGATCGGTTCGCCGGGATTGGTGGCGCTGATCGATGGCTGGGAAGTGCTGGTGGTCGAGCCGGACATCGACGTGCAGGGGCTGCGCGACTATGCGACGGGACGGGGCGGGGGATTGTTCCGGGCGCTGGCCGATGCGGCGGAGATGCCGCCCTGGCTGGCGGCGGCGGGGCAGGTTTGGGCGCTGTGGGATCTGGCCGGGCATGTCGGGGACAAGGCGCTGGCGGAAGCGGCGCTGGCTCTGGCGTCCGAGTTGCTGCCGCAGGTTGACGGCGCGCGCTGGCCGCGGGGATGGAAGCCGCTGCGGATCGCCTTCACCCTGGCGCGGCAGGATGTGCAGGCCAGGCGGGGCGCGCCCAGAGGCATGCCGCGGGCGCTGGCGGGACGGTTGCTGCGGATCGCGCTTGTCGGACGCTAGTCGGTCGGGATAGGCTGGCCGCCTACGGACTTGAGGAGGGCGGCATGGGGCGATTGCTGGCGGGTGGCATGGCGGCGCTGCTGCTGGTCGCGGGCGGCCTGTTCTGGTGGCAGGGGCGGGCGGACAATGCGCCGGTGCCCCAGCTTGCCTCCGCCCCGCCGCCACCGCCGGAGATGGAGGCGCTGCCGGAGGGCGATCCCGATGCCGTCGGCGACGCGCCACCGATGCCCGGCGAGGCCAGTCCGCAGAGCCGCGAGCAGAAGCGCTTCGCCCGCTACGACCGGAACCGCGACGGCGTCATCACCCGTGTCGAGATGATGGGCAGCCGCACCAAGGCGTTCAAGGCGCTGGACAAGGATGGCGACAATCTGTTGTCGTTCGAGGAATGGGCGGTGGCGACGGCGGACCGGTTCGGCGCGGCGGATGCCGACAAGGACGGCAAGCTGACCCCGGCGGAGTTCGCCGCCACCGCGCCCAAGCGGGCGGTGAAGGCGAAGTGTAAATGTTGATCTCAACGGGAATGGGGTAATCAGGCGAGTTCCATCTCCCCCATCCACAAGCCGAAGGACGCGCGGGCGCGGGACGTATAGGCTTCCTTGCGCTGCTTCTTCTTTACGTCGTCCAAAGTCGGGAACAGGCCGAAATTGACGTTCATCGGCTGATAGTCGGCGCTCACCACATTGCCGGTCACATGGCCGAGCAGCGCGCCCAGCGCCGTGTCGGCCGGCGGCGGGGTCAGGTCGCGGCCCAGCAGTTCAGCCGCGGTGAAGCGCCCGGCGATCAGGCCGATCGCGGCGCTCTCCACATAGCCTTCGCAGCCCGTCATTTGGCCTGCAAAGCGGATATGCGGCGCGCTCTTCAGCCGCAAAGTCGGGTCGAGCAGCTTGGGGCTCTGGATGAAGGTGTTGCGGTGCAACCCGCCCAGCCGCGCGAACTCGGCATTCTGGAGGCCGGCTATGGTGCGGAACAATTCGGCCTGCGCGCCATGTTTCAGCTTGGTCTGGAAACCTACCATGTTCCACAAAGTGCCGCTGGCATTGTCCTGCCGCAACTGCACCACCGCATAGGGCCAGCGGCCGGTGCGTGGATTGTCGAGGCCCATCGGCTTCATCGGCCCGTGGCGCAGCGTTTCCGGGCCGCGCGACGCCATGACCTCGATCGGCATACAGCCTTCGAAATAGGGGGTGCTTGCCTCCCACTCCTTGAACTCGGTCTTTTCGCCGTCGAGCAGGCCCTGGACGAAGGCCTGATACTGGTCCTTGTCCATCGGGCAGTTGATATAATCCTTCCCCTCGCCGCCGCCGGGGCCGATCTTGTCCCAGCGATTGGCCATCCAGCACTGGTCCATGTCGATGCTGTCGAAATGGACGACCGGCGCGATCGCGTCGAAAAAGGCGAGATGCTCCATGCCCGCCGCCTGGCCGATGCTGGTGGCGAGCGCGGGCGCGGTCAGCGGGCCGGTGGCGACGATGGTCATGCCCTCTGTGGGCAGCATGTCGATCCGCTCGCGCACGATCTCCACATTGGGATGGTCGGCGAGCGCGCGGGTGACGGCGTCGGAAAAGACATGGCGGTCGACCGCCAGCGCGGAGCCGGCGGGCACCTTGGCCGGTTCGGCGCTCGCCATGATGAGCGAGTCCAGCCGGCGCATTTCCTGATGCAGCAGGCCCACGGCATTTTTGTCGGCATCGTCGGACCGGAAACTGTTGGAGCAGACCAGTTCGGCCAGCCCCTCGGTCTGGTGCGCCGGGGTCATGTCGCCGCTTCCGCGCATTTCCGACAGGCGCACGCGGATGCCGGCCTGCGCCAACTGCCAGGCGGCTTCCGTTCCGGCGAGGCCGCCGCCGATGATGTGGACCTGATGATGGGGCATGGTGCGTGTGACTTTATGGCTGTGTGGGGAATGCGGATGGTGCGGGCGTCCGTGGGACATATCGCCGCTTTGGGCAAGGGCTATAGCCGATGGCGGGCGTGTAGGACAGGGCGGGGTTGGGGGCTTTGGGAGTAGGCGACGATTGGCGAAGGCTGCGAAGTTCACACCGTCGCAGGGTTCGCTTTTGCGCGGGTGCGGCTACGCAGGGCGGACTTCGCAATAGGAGGGTTTTTGCGAAGTGGTGTTCGTTTATGTCGAGAGGGAAGTGGCAGAGATGGTGGTCGGGCAGAAAGGGCGCGCATGAAACACTGTCATCGGCATGGTCGATGGAACCGCCGACAGTCTCGTGGGTAGGGCTAGATAGCCGATTCAAAAAAAACCGAGGAAACCCGATGACCGATCCGTCTGTCCCCCGCACCACTAACGACGCCGGCATCCCTGTCCAGAGCGACGAATATTCACTCAGCGTCGGCAGCGACGGGCCGATCCTGCTCAACGATCACTATCTGCTGGAGCAGATGGCGAACTTCAACCGGGAGCAAATCCCCGAGAGACAGCCGCACGCAAAGGGCAGCGGTGCATTCGGGCATTTCGAAGTCACCGGGGATGTCGCGAAATATACCAAGGCAAAGCTGTTCCAGCCGGGGGCTAAAACCGATGTCGCCATGCGCTTTTCGACCGTTGCGGGCGAGCGTGGCAGCCCCGACACATGGCGCGATCCGCGCGGTTTCTCAGTAAAATTCTATACCGAGGAAGGCAATTTCGATATGGTCGGCAACAATACGCCGATCTTCTTCGTGCGCGATCCGATGAAGTTTCAGCACTTCATACGCTCGCAGAAGCGCAGGGCCGACAATGGCTTGCGCGATCATGACATGCAGTGGGATTTCTGGACATTGTCGCCCGAAAGCGCTCATCAGGTGACCTATCTGATGGGCGATCGGGGGATTCCCAAGACGTGGCGCGAGATGAACGGCTATTCCAGCCATACCTATTCGCTCATCAATGCCGACGGCGAGAAATTCTGGGTCAAGTTCCATTTCCACACCGATCTGGGCGACGGCAACGCATGTTTCACCCAGGATGACGCCGACAAGATGGCCGGCAAGGATGGCGACTATCATCGCCGCGACCTCTTCAATGCCATTGCCAAGGGCGATCATCCAAGCTGGACGCTTAAATGGCAGATCATGCCCTATGAGGATGCCAAGACCTACCGGATCAATCCGTTCGATTTGACCAAGACCTGGCCGCACGCGGACTATCCGTTGATCGAGGTCGGCAAGTTGATGCTGACCCGCAACCCGACCGATTTTCATACCGAGATCGAGCAACTTGCGTTCGAACCCAACAATATGGTGCCCGGCGTGGGCCTTTCACCCGACAAGATGCTGCTCGCGCGCGGCTTCTCCTATGCCGATGCCCATCGCGCCCGGCTCGGCGTCAACTACAAGCAGATACCGGTCAACCAGCCGGTCGCGCCTGTCCATAGCTATTCCCAGGCAGGCGCCATGCGCGTCGCGAAAGCGACCGATCCGGTCTATGCGCCCAATAGCTATGGTGGTCCGGCGGCGCAGGCCGACGCCCATGAGGCCGGGCTTTGGCAGGCGGACGGCGAAATGGTGCGAACCGCATATAGTTTGCGTGCGGACGATGATGACTGCAGCCAGCCCGGCGCGCTGGTGCGCGATGTGATGGACGATGCCGCGCGTGCGCGGCTGGTCGACAATGTCGTGGGCCATTTGTGCGACGGCGTGAGCGAGAAGGTGCTGATGCGCGCCTTTGCCTATTGGCGCAATATCGACCCGGAAACGGGACAACGGATCGAGAAGGGTGTTCGCGACAAGCTTGGCGGAGCATCGGCCGCGCCGGGCATGGCGTCAGCCGAAACGGTGCATGAGACCGAGGCGGCGGAATAGAAAGCGCCAAAGAGACGGAACCTGCCCGGATGGAATGGTGGGCAGGTTCCGTATATTGGCAGCGGCTATGCCCTAAACCTCTACCAGCGCGCCCTCGCCATAATAAGCCGCCTCGTCCAATATCCCCTCCCGCTTGGCGACGATCACGCCGACCAGCACCTGTCCCGCCACGTTGACCGCAGTGCGGCCCATATCCAAAATCGGGTCGATCGCCAGCAACAGCCCTACGCCCTCCAGCGGCAGGCCCAGCGTCGAGAGCGTCAGCGTCAGCATCACGATCGCGCCGGTCAGGCCGGCCGTCGCGGCCGATCCGATGACCGATACGAAGACGATCAGCGCATAGTCCACGAAGTGGAGCGGGATGCCGTAGAAGCCCGCGACGAAGATCGCCGCCAGCGCAGGATAGATCGACGCGCAGCCGTCCATCTTGGTGGTGGAGGCCAGCGGAATGGCGAAGGCGGCATAGCCCTTGTCCACGCCCAGCCGTTCGGTCACGGCTTCGGTGACGGGCAGGGTGCCGACCGAGGAGCGCGAGACGAAGCCCAACTGGATCGCGGGCCAGGCCTTGGCGAAATAGGGGCCGGGTTTCAGGCCATTGGCGACCAGCAGCAGCGGATAGACGACCAGCAGCACCAGCGCGAGGCCCAGGTAAATGGCGGCGGTGAAGGTGCCAAGCTGCGCCAGCGCGCTCCAGCCATAGGTGGCGATGGCGGTGCCGATGAGCGCGGCCGAGCCGATCGGTGTCAGGCGGATGACCCAGCCGAGCAGCGCGCGCACCACCGCGAGCAGCGAGCGGACGAAGCCGAGGAAGGGGTCGGCCTTTTCCCCGACCTTCAAGGTGGCGAGGCCGACCGCGATCGAAATGACCAGCAATTGCAGGATGTTGAAGCTGATGCTGGTGGACGCGCTGCCGTCGGTGATCTTGGTGCTGCCCGACAGGGCCAGGCTGTTGGCCGGGACCAGGCCCTTGAGGAAATCGAGCCAGCCGCCCATGTTCTCGCTCTTGCCCATGGCCAACGCCGTGCCGTGCAGGCCCGCGCCCGGCTGGACGATGACGCCGATGGCGATGCCGATCGCGACTGCGATCAACGCGGTGATGGCGAACCAGAGCAGGGTCTGCCCCGCCAGCCGCGCGGCATTGTCGAGCGCGCGCAGATTGGCGATCGACGCGACGATGGCGGCGAAGACCAGAGGCGGTACGATCGCCTTCAGCAGCGAGACGAAGATAGAGCCGACCGTCTTGAGCGCGGTCGCCAGCCAGTTGAGGTCGCCATCCGGCCCCGCGCCGATCTGGCGGGCGACGAGGCCCAGCAAGAGGCCAACGACCATGCCGGCCAGAACCTGAAATCCGAAACTGCGATAAGGAATGGCCATGTCTGTTTCCTCTGGGCGACCGGCCGCCTATATCGGGTGGTGGCCGGTCGATTGCGCGCAAGCAATTCTTGACGTGTGTATAACAGGGATAAGGTGGCCCTCTTTCCGCTGTGGGGGATCAACGCATTGGCGTGATCGATCCGCTATGCCAGACAGGCGATATCGATCCATCGGGGAGTTCACACTATGATGATGCGCGGCGCATGTTCGGCTTTGGCGCTGCTGGCGCTGCCGCAGGGCGCGATGGCGGCGGCGGATGCCGGGGCGGCCAAGGATGTCCTGATGCGATCGGTCGCGATCAAAACGGTGCAGGGCGAAGGGCAGGTGCCGAAACTGGCGGCCTATTATGCGGGCGTGCTGAAGGCCGCGGGCTTTGCCGACGCCGATATCGTCATCACGCCGATGGGCGAGACGGCGACCCTCGCCGCGACGATTCTGGGGAGCGACCCGACGCTGAAGCCCATGGCGCTGATCGGCCATATGGATGTGGTCGCGGCGGACCGGGCGGACTGGACCCGCGATCCCTTCGTGCCGGTGGAGGAGAATGGCTACATCTTCGGACGGGGCGCAGAGGACAATAAATATGACGTCGCGATGATGGTCGCGACCATGGCGCAGTTGAAGAAAGAAGGCTGGAAACCGCGCCGGACCGTCATCCTGCTGTTGTCGGGGGATGAGGAAACCGACATGGTGACGACCAAGGCGCTGGCGGGGCAATATAAGGACATCGAACTGCTGCTGAACGGCGATGGCGGCGGCGGGCTGCTGAACGACGAGGGCAGGCCGGTGCTGTACCAGTTGCAGGCGGGCGAGAAGAGCTATGCGGATTTCGAATTCGCCTTCACCGATGCGGGCGGTCATTCGAGCGCCCCGACGCCGGGCAATCCCATCTATCGCATGGCCAAGGCGATCGACGCGATCGCGGCCTATCAGTTCCCGCCGATGCGGAACGCACTGACCAGGGCGTCGCTGGCGCTGTCCGCCGACCGGATCGGCGGCGAAGTGGGACAGGCGATGAAGCGCTATACCGATACGGGCGACGCGGCGGCGGCGGAACTGCTGTCGACCCGGCCGGAATTTGTCGGGCAGGTCCGCACCACCTGCGTCGCGACGATGGCGAGCGCCGGCCATGCGCTCAACGCCCTGCCGCAGAGCGCGAAGGTGCAGGTGAATTGCCGCATCTTCCCCGGCGTCACCATCGAGGATGTGAAGGCGCAACTGGTGAAGGTGGTGGCCGATCCGAGCGCGCGTGTGAAGACGCTGGGCGATCCGCTCGCCAGCGACGCGTCGCCCCTGCGCGCAGACGTGATGAAGGTGGTGCGCGATGCGGTGACGGCGCGGGCGCCGGGCGTCGCGGTGATGCCGGGCATGTCGGCGGGCGCCACCGACAGCCTCTATTTTCGCGCGCTGGGGGTGCCCAGCTATGGCGTGTCCAGCCTGTTCATGAAGGCGGAGGATGGCTTCGCCCACGGGCTGAACGAACGGGTGCCGGTGGCGGGGATTAGGGAATCGCTGGAGCAGTGGGACGCGGTGGTGCGCGGGCTGGCGAAGTAGGGGACGGGCTTACCCTCTCTATCCCGTTCGGTTCGAGCAGCTTCGAGCGAAGTCGAGAAGCGTCCGTCGAGAACAGTTCTCGACAAGCTCGAACCGAACGGGGGTAGGTGTCGGGTAGGAGCTTAACCCCGCACCGCAATCCCGTTGGCGGCCGACAGCACCGCCTGCACCGACGCCGTCGCGACATCCGCATCGGTGCCGACGCCAAAGACGGTGCGGCCGTCGGGGGTGCGGCATTCGACATAGGCGGCGGCGTTCACGTCGCTGCCTGCGCCGATCGCATGTTCGCTATAGTCGGCGATCTCGAGCTGCACGCCGAATTCGTCGCGCAGCGCGGCCAGCACCGAGGAGAGCAGGCCGTTGCCGCGCCCGGAAATGGAGCGCTCCACGCCTTCATGGGTGATCTTACCAGTGAAGATGCGATCGCCCGCCACGCCGCTTTCATGATAGTCGATCAGGCTATAGGCCTGCTCGCCCGACAGGCGGTAATGGGTCTGGAACGCGCTCCAGATGTCAGCGGCGTTGAGTTCGCGGCTGCTTTCGTCGGCCATCGCCTGCACGACCTTGGAAAATTCGGCCTGCATCCGCTTGGGCATCTTATAGCCCTTGTCCTGTTGCAGCACCCAGGCGACGCCGCCCTTGCCCGATTGCGAATTGACGCGGATGACCGCTTCATAATCGCGGCCCAGATCCTTGGGGTCGATCGGCAGATAGGGCACGTCCCAGATCAGGTCGTTGCGCGCTTCCTGCGCGGCGAAGCCCTTCTTGATCGCGTCCTGATGGCTGCCGGAAAAGGCGGTGAACACCAGTTCGCCGGCATAGGGATGGCGCGGGTGGACGGGCAACTGGTTGCAATATTCGACGGTCTGGATGACCTCGTCGATGTCGCTGAAGTCCAGCAGCGGGTTGATGCCCTGCGTGTACATGTTCAGCGCCACGGTCACCAGATCGCAATTGCCAGTGCGTTCGCCATTGCCGAACAGGCAGCCTTCGACGCGATCCGCGCCGGCCATCAGGCCCAGTTCCGCCGCCGCGACGCCGGTGCCGCGGTCGTTATGCGGATGCAGCGAGATGACGACGCTGTCGCGCCTGGAGATGTTGCGGCACATCCATTCGATCTGGTCGGCATAGATGTTGGGCGTCGCGCATTCGACCGTCGCAGGCAGGTTCAGGATCAGCGGACGATCGGGCGTGGGCTGGAGGATATCCATCACCGCCTCGCAGCACTCCAGGCTGAAATCCAGTTCGGCCGTGGAGAAGGTTTCGGGCGAATATTCGAAATGCCAGTCGGTGTCCGGCTGGGCCGCCGCATTGTCGCGCAGCAGCTTGGCGGCGTTGACGGCGATCTCCTTGATCTCCGGCCGGCTCATCTGGAACACGATGTTGCGCCAGGCGGGCGACACGGCGTTGTAGACATGGACGATCGCCTTGGGCGCGCCGCGCAGCGATTCGAAGGTGGTGGCGATCAGATCGGCGCGCGCCTGCGTCAGCACCTGGACGATCACGTCGTCGGGGATTGCGTCGTCGCGGACGAGCCCGGAAATGAAGTCGAATTCGGTCGCGCCCGCAGCGGGGAAGCCGATCTCGATTTCCTTGACGCCGACCTTCAGCAGCAGGTCGAAGAAGCGGCGCTTCTTTTCCGCATTCATCGGGTCGATCAGCGACTGGTTGCCGTCGCGCATGTCGGTCGACAGCCAGCGCGGCGGCGCGGTGATGACCTGCGCAGGCCATTGGCGATTGGGCAGGTCCACCTGGGGGAAGGCGCGGTATTTCTGCGAGGGATCGGTCAGCATCATGGGATCAAACTACTTCTTTGCCAGCGGCGCGCGGGTCGGCGCTTTCCGGTATACGACTTGACTGCGATGAATGCCCTTAGGCGGATCGGTGCTGCCCATAGTCGAAAGGCAGCATAAAAACCACGCCTAAGGGCGTGTAAGTCGTAGCAGGGTAAGAAGGCTGACGCTCTGCATGATGCGTCCCCTTACCCCTTTTGTGGGGGAGGGGTAAAGCTCATAATTGGGCGCGGCTGAAAATGGCGTCGACGCTGAGGTCCACCTTGTCGGACACGAATGGGCGGCCGAAGCCCATGCCGAACTGGCTGCGTTCGACCGTCATGGCGCCGGAGAAATGCATGGTGGACAGGCCCGGCGCTTCGTCCGGGGTCGTACCGACCAGCCGGACGGAGAGAGTGACGGGACGGGTCTGCCCGTGCATCGTCAGTTCGCCGGCAATGGGCGTGGGCGCATCGCTGCGCGCCAGCGGGGCATTTTGCGCCATGAAGCGGATGGTGGGAAATTTCGCCATGTCGAAGAAGCTGTCGCCTTTCAGCATCGCGTCGGTGGAGGCGTCGCCGGTGGTCAGCTTTTCGACCGGGAAGCTGATGTCGACGGTCGCGCGGTCGGGCTGGGCAGGGTCGATCACCACCGCGCCTTCGGGCGCGACGAAGTCGCCTTCATAGCCGCCGACCAGCGCTTTTACATGGAAATGCGCCCTGGTCGCTAGGTTATCGACCCGATAAGTACCGGGCGCATAGAGGGGCGTCGGCGCGGTGGCCGCCGGCGCAAGCGCGACGATGCTCAGAAGCAGCGCGGCTTGCGCCGGACGGCGCACGGCTTATTGCTTTTCGAAGCCGGCGATGATCTTCAATTCGATCGCGTCGCCGACGACCGGCACGCCATAGCCCATGCCGAAGTCGCTGCGCTTGATCGTGCCGGTGGCGACGAAGCCGACATTTTCCTTCTTGCTCATCGGCTGCACGCCAGCGCCGTAAAATTCGGCGTCCAGCGTGACGGGCTTGGTCACGCCCTTGATGGTCAGGTTGCCGGTGATTTCGGCGCCGCTCGCGCCTTCTGGCTTCACGCTGGTGGACACGAAGGTCGCGGTCGGGAACTTGGCGGCGTCGAAGAAGTCGGCCTTCATCAGATGCTCGTCCAGCTTCGCCACGCCGGTGCGCAGATTGGCGATGGTGAATTCGACCGACACCTTGGATGCGGCGGGGTTCGCCTTGTCCAGGGTCAGCGTGCCGGTCGGCTCGGCGATGGTGCCGGCATTATTGGTGAAGCCCATATGGTCCCAGGCGAAGACGACCTGGGTATGGCCGCCATCGACCTTGTAGGTGCCGCCGGTGACTTTGGCGACGTCCTTCGAACCCGGCGCGGCGGTCGGCATCTGGGCGACGACGACGGTGCCACCCGCAATGGCGATGAAGGCGGCGGCGGGGATCAGAAATTTCTTCATGAGACAGACTCTCCGTAAACGCTCAAGGGGCGCAGCTTGAATAAGCCACGCCCCTCGATTGCGCCAGAGCCGTAACCGGAAACGGATCGTTCCGGTTACGCTTTCATCTGGGACTTAGTTCTTTTCCTGGTCCACCAGCTTGTTGGCGCCGATCCAGGGCATCATGGCGCGCAGCTTGGCGCCAGTTTCCTCGATCGGGTGGCGCTGGGCCGCGATGCGGCTGGCCTTGAGTTCCGGCTGGCCAGCGCGGTTGTCGAGGACGAAGTCCTTGACGAAGCGGCCCGACTGGATGTCGGCCAGCACGCGCTTCATTTCCTTCTTCGTTTCTTCGGTGATGATGCGCGGGCCGGTCTTGATGTCGCCATATTCGGCGGTGTTCGAGATCGAATAGCGCATGTTGGCGATGCCGCCCTCATACATCAGGTCGACGATCAGCTTGAGTTCGTGCAGGCACTCGAAATAGGCCATTTCCGGCGCGTAGCCGGCTTCGACCAGCGTTTCGAACCCGGCCTGGACCAGCGCGGTCGCGCCGCCGCAGAGGACAGCCTGCTCGCCGAACAGGTCGGTTTCGCATTCTTCGCGGAAGTTGGTTTCGATGATGCCGCTGCGACCGCCGCCCACGCCGCTGGCGTAGGACAGGGCGATGTCATGGGCGTTGCCGGTCGCGTCCTGATGGACCGCGATCAGGCAGGGCACGCCGCCGCCGCGCTGATATTCGCTGCGCACGGTGTGGCCCGGACCCTTGGGCGCGATCATGATGACGTCCACGTCCTTGCGGGTTTCGATCAGACCGAAATGGACGTTGAGGCCATGGGCGAAGGCCAGCGCCGCGCCGGGGCGCAGATTTTCGTGGATGTCGGCGGCGTAGATGGCGGCCTGATGCTCGTCGGGCGCCAGGATCATGAGCACGTCGGCCCAGGCGGCGGCTTCGGCGTTGGGCAGAACCTTGAAGCCTGCGCCTTCGGCCTTCTTCGCGGACGGCGAACCGGCGCGCAGGGCGATGGCGACTTCGGCGACGCCGCTGTCGCGCAGATTCTGCGCATGGGCGTGACCCTGCGAACCGTAACCTAGGATGGCGACCTTCTTGCCCTTGATCAGGCCGATGTCCGCGTCGTGATCGTAATAAACCTTCATGTCTCTTCCCTCATGTCCATTTTCCTCGCCCTTTCAGGGAGAGGATACAAAATCTTGGCCTGGCGCAGCCGGGCCTAGATGAAGTTGGAGAGGGGGGACACGCTAACGAGCGTCGCGGCCCCCTCTCCCAGCTTCGCCTAGGCAGCAAGCTGCCAAGGCTGCGCAACCCTCTCCCCCCAAGGGGAGAGGGAAATCAGTTCGCCTCTTTTCCGCGGATCAGGCCGACGACGCCGGTGCGGCCGACTTCGACCAGGCCGATCTGGCGCATCAGGGCGACGAAATTGTCGATCTTGTCGGTGGTGCCGGTAATCTCGAAGATGAAGCTCTCGATCGTCGTATCGACCACCTTGGCGCGGAACACGTCGGCCAGGCGCAGCGCCTCGATCCGGTCCTCGCCCGTGCCCGCGACCTTCACCAGCGCCAGTTCGCGCTCGACGAACGGACCGGCTTCGGTCAGGTCGGTCACCTTGTGCACCGGCACCAGCCGGTCGAGCTGGGCGATGATCTGGTCGATCACCTTGGGCGGGCCGTTGGTGACGATGGTGATGCGGCTGACGCCATGGTCCTGCGTGATGTCCGCCACGGTCAGGCTGTCGATATTATAGCCGCGCGCGGTGAACAGGCCCGCGATGCGCGCCAATATGCCCGCCTCGTTCGAAACGGTCAGCGACAGAACGTGCCGCTGGCTGAGTTCTTCCTGGATATGCATCAGATGCTTGTCCCGTTATCCGTAACCGCGCCATCATCATGATCGTCATAGCGCTGCGAAATCATCGCGGTGAAGGCATAGTGCCAGCCGCCGTCCTGCCGATGGGCGAGGCGAACGGGAAAACCCGTCACCGCATCGAACATGCGGACCAGATGTTCGCCCACATAGCGGGGACCGGCCAGCAATGTGCCGATATGCCGCTCGTGAAAATCGAACCCTTCGTCCAGATGCACTTCCCATTCCTCATTGTCCGGGTCGGCATGATCGGTGGTCCAGCCGGTGATGTCGGCCATGCCCGCGATCCGTTCGAAATCCCAGGGCTCCGTCACATGGATGCGGAGCTTCAGATGCTGCGTCACAGGATGGCCATCATACGAGCGCCTTCGCCTCGTCCGACATCACGCCTTCGACCTGGCTGGGGTCGAGCAGCATGTCGGTGTGCGCCGCGCCCGACGGGATCATCGGGAAGCAGTTGGACATTTTGGCGACGCGGCAATCGACGATCACCGGGCCGTCGGTTTCCAGCATCTGGCGGATGCCGGCTTCCAGCTCCTGCGGCCCCTCGATGCGGATGCCGGTCCAGCCATAGGCTTCGCCCAGCTTCACGAAATCGGGCAGGCTGTCCGAATAGCTGTTGGAATAGCGGCTTTCATAGGTCAGTTCCTGCCACTGGCGGACCATGCCCATATATTCATTGTTGAGGATGAACAGCTTCACCGGCAGGCGATACTGGCTGGCCGTGCCCAGTTCCTGGATGTTCATCTGGACCGAGGCGTCGCCCGCGATGCAGATGCACAGGCTGTCGGCATTGCCCATCTGCGCGCCGATGGCGGCCGGGAAGCCATAGCCCATGGTGCCAAGCCCGCCCGAGGTCAGCCATTTATTGGGCGCCTCAAAGCCGAAATGCTGGGCCGCCCACATCTGGTGCTGGCCGACTTCGGTGGTGATGATGACGTCCTTGCCGGTCGCCTGGGTCGCCTTGTACAGGTCGGCGATCGCGCGCTGGGGCATGATCTCGACGCCGTTTTCGGCATAGTCCAGGCTGCGCTTCGCGCGCCAGCCGTCGATCCGCGCCCACCATTGCGTCAGGTCCGCCTTCTGGTGCCCGCGCTGCTTCCACAGCGCGATCATGTCGTCCAGCGCGCTGGCGACGTCGGCGACGATGGCGACATCGACATCGACGATCTTGTTGATCGAGCTGCGGTCGATGTCGATATGGACCTTGCGGCTGTTGGGCGCAAAGGCATCCAGTCGGCCCGTCACGCGATCGTCGAAGCGCGCGCCGATGCACAGGATCAGGTCCGCCTGATTCATCGCCCAATTGGCTTCATAGGTGCCGTGCATCCCCAGCATCCCCAGCCATGCGTCCCCGGACGCGGGATAAGCGCCCAGACCCATCAGGGTCGAGGTGACGGGCGCGCCCGTCAGCGCCGCCAGTTCGCGCAGCAAGGCGCTCGCCTGCGGCCCGGCATTGATGACGCCGCCGCCGGTATAGAGGATCGGCCGTTCCGCCGCCGCCAGCATTTCGACCGCCGCGTCGATGCCCGCCGCATCCGCCTTTGTCTGCGGATGGTAGCTGGCATGGACCTTCAGTTCCGGCTTCGCATAGGGCGCGGTCGCGATCTGGACGTTCTTGGGGATATCCACGACGACCGGGCCGGGGCGGCCGGTGGTGGCGATATGAAACGCCTCATGCACGACCTCGGCCAGCTTGGCCGGCGACTTGACCAGATAGTTGTGCTTCGAACAGTGGCGCGTGATGCCGATCGTGTCGGCTTCCTGGAAGGCGTCGGTGCCGATCAGTTGCGTTGGCACCTGGCCGGTGATGACGACCATGGGGATCGAATCCATCAGCGCGTCGGTAATGCCGGTGACGGCATTGGTCGCGCCGGGGCCGGATGTGACCAGCACGACGCCGGGCTTGCCGGTTGACCGGGCATAGCCCTCCGCCATGTGGGTCGCGCCCTGTTCGTGGCGGACCAGCACATGCTTGATCGTGGGATGATTGTAGAGCGCGTCATAAATCGGCAGCACCGCGCCGCCGGGATAGCCGAACACGACCTCGACACCGAGATCGATCAGGCATTCGACCAATATGTCCGCGCCGCTCTTTTCGGCCACGATAAAATCCTTCTGTTCTGGGTGCAGGGCGACGTCCTTTGCGACAGCACGCCTGCGATGGCAAGGAGGCTGCCTCTAGTGGACATAAAATGACGGGTCAACCCCTATTGTTGTAATTTAGTTGCTAATTCATCAATGATTTTAGCATCTATCTCTCGTTCTTCGCGCGGCCAGGCGGGTGGGGGCTGGTTGGTGAACCAGGTATATTGCCGCTTGGCATATTGGCGGGTGGCCAGGCTCGCCTTGGCGATACAGATGTCCAGATCGCTGTCTCCGCGCAGATAGGCCGCGATGTCCGGCACGCCGATCGCGCGCATCACCGGCAGGTCGGGATGGAGGTTGCGGATCAGCAGCGCCGCCACTTCCGCCACCGCGCCCTGTTCGATCATCTGCGCAAAGCGCCGTTCGCAGCGGTCGATCAGCCAGTCGCGTGGCGGGCGCAGGATCATGGGGGCCAGGGTGATGCGGCCCGCGATGCCGCCTGCCTTATGCTGCTGCCATTGCTGAAGCGGGCGGCCGGTCGAGCGCACCACCTCCAGCGCGCGGGCGACGCGGGTGGTGTCGGCCGGGGCAAGGCGGGCGGCGGCTTCGGGGTCTTCGCGGGTCAGCGCGGCATGGGCGTCGGCGACCGGCAGGGCGCGCACGGTGGCGCGGATGTCGAGGTCGATGTCCGGCACCGGGGCGATGCCGTCCAGCAGCGTGCGGATATAGAGGCCGGTGCCACCGACCAGCACCGGCAGCTTGCCCGCCGCATGGGCGGCGGCGATCTCCGCCTTCGCCTCGGCCGCCCAGCGCGGCGCGGTGCAGGCTTCCGCCCCGTCGATATGGCCGAACAGTCGATGGGGCACATCGCCCATCTCTTCGGCTGAGGGGCGGGCGGACAGGATCGCAAGGTCCGTATAGACCTGGCTGGCGTCGGCATTGATGACGACGCCGCCCGTGGCCTTGGCGAGCGCGATGGCGAGCGCGCTCTTGCCGCTGGCGGTCGGCCCGGCAATAAGCGCGACGCGGGGGCGGGATTCGCCCGATGATGGTTCAGGAGTGTGCATGTTCGTCGCGACCTTAGTGGCAAGTGGCTCGATCGGGCAGGGGGATATTGCACAGGCCGTAGACCGGTTGCGCGAAGCCGGATGCCAGCCGGGCGATGTCGCATGGCTGGATGACAGCAAGGCGGCCGATATCTTCTTCGCCGGCGATCCGGTCGCGGCCCGCGCGGCGTTGAACGGCGTGGGCGATAAGGTAGACGTGATCGTCCAGTCGGTTGCGACCCGCGCAAAGACGATGCTGATCGCCGACATGGATTCCACCATGATTACGGTCGAGTGCATCGACGAACTGGCCGACTATGCCGGGATCAAGCCGCAGATTGCCGAGATCACAGAGCGGGCGATGCGCGGCGAACTGGATTTCGAAGGCGCGCTGCATGGCCGGGTCGCGTTGTTGAAGGGCTTGCCCGACAGCGCCATCGATCAGTGCCGCGAGGAACGGGTGGTCATCATGGGCGGCGCCAAGGCGCTGGTCCGCACGATGAAGGCGCGGGGCGCGAAGACTTTGCTTGTGTCGGGCGGCTTCACCCGCTTCACCGGGCCGGTGGGGGCGGAGATCGGTTTCGACGCCAATGTGGCCAATGTGCTGGAGATTGCCGACGGCGCGCTTCTGGGCACCGTCACCACGCCGATCGTGGACGCCGCGCGCAAACGGACCGAACTGGAGGCGGCGATCGCGGGCGGCATCGACCGGGCGCTGACGCTGGCGGTTGGGGACGGCGCCAACGACATTCCGATGATCCAGGGCGCGGGGCTGGGCGTCGCCTATCATGCCAAGCCGGTGACGCGCGCCGCCGCCGCGGCCGAGATCGTCCATGGCGACCTGTCGGTGCTGCTTTATGCGCAGGGCATCCCGTCGGCGGAATGGGTCGCCTGAATCTAATGGGCGCGGGAACACCTTCTTTCTCCTATGGCGGTTCGGCGCTGATAGGCCACGCTTTATCGTCATTTCGATCGGGTAATGGATTTTATTCCGTGCCTGCACGTTGACGTCGAGCCGCATGAGTCGCGGCGAGGAGTCTAACGGCGTAAGGCGGCCTGCCGCCTGGGGCGTTCAGGGAGTTTTTATGCACTATAAATATCTGGCTTTGGCCGCTGGCGGTCTATTGGCGCTGAGCGCCTGCGCCAAGAATGAAGCGCCGGTCACGGCCGCGCCGCCGGTCGGCCCCGGCGCCATTGCTGGAACCGTCGCCGCCGACCGCGATGGCGACGGCTATGTCGATGGATATTATACTGCCGACGGTATCTATCACGCCGTCCAGGGGCCGCCTTGCCCGCCGCCTCCGCCTCCGCCGCCGTCGCGCCGGGGAGAACGCGGCTGATCCACGCGGTATTTCGGGCGCGGCGAGTTCGTCGCGCCCCTTCGCTTTCGCTGCTCGCCTGCCTGCTGGCCGCCGCCGCGGTGCCTTCTGGAGCGCTGGCGCAGAGTGGCGCGGCCGACAAGGCCGCCCAATCGAGCGTCGCCGCCGAAATTCGCGCGGGCGTCAGCGGCAAGCTCAAGGATTTCTACAGCCCGCGCGGCTTCTGGCCGCTCTGGGTGGAAAAGGATCGCATCGGACCGCAGGCCGACGCGCTGCTGGCGTTGATCGAGGATAGCGAGGCCGATGGCCTGAACCCGCGCGACTATGACGCGCGCGACCTCAAGCGCCTGATCGACGTGGCCGACACCGAGGGCAGCCCGAAAGCGCTCGCCCGCGCCGACCTGGCTCTGTCGCGCGCCTTCGCCGCGCTGGTCGGCGACATGCGCCGCCCGGCCAGGGGCGTGAAGATGCGCTATATCGACCAGGAGGCTGAACCCAAACCGCCCAGCCCGGCCGATATCGTGCGCGCCGCATCGCTCGCCCCGTCGCTGACCGACTATATCCAGACTGCCGGGTGGATGAGTCCGCTCTATATGCGGTTGCGCAGCGCGCGGGCGCATTATCTCGACACATGGGGCGGACTGCCCGCGGTGCAGATCCCCGAAGGCGTCAAGCTGCGCCCCGGCGGAAAGACACCGGAAATCACGCTGCTGCGCCATCGGCTCGGCCTGTCGGACGGCATCGCCTATGACAAGGCGCTGGCGGCGAAGGTGAAGGCGTTCCAGACCGACCATGGCCTCAAGCCCGACGGCGTCGCGGGCGCGATGACGATCGCGGCGCTGAACGACGGGCCGGACCGCTACGACCGGCTGCTGGCGCTCAATCTGGAGCGGGCGCGCGTGCTGCCCGGCCCCTGGACCCGTCATGTGGTGGTGGACGCGGCCTCGGCGCGGCTCTGGTATTATAGCAAGGGCGCGCTGGACGGCACGATGAAGGTCGTCGCCGGCACGAAGGAGACGCAGACGCCGCTGATGGCGGGGATGATCCGTTATGCGACGCTCAACCCCTATTGGAACATCCCGTCCGACCTGGTGGAGCGCAAGGTTGCGCCCAAGATACTGAGCGGCGCGTCGCTGAAAAGCCTTCACTATGAGGCGCTGTCCGACTGGAGCGCCAATCCTGCGCCGCTGGCGCAGAGCGCGATCGACTGGCAGGCGGTGGCGGCCGGACAGAGCGAAGTGCGCGTGCGGCAGTTGCCCGGCGGCACCAATGCCATGGGGCGGATCAAGTTCATGTTCCCCAACGATCTGGGCATATATCTGCACGACACGCCCCAGCGCGACCTGTTCGCCAAGGAGGATCGCCATTATAGCAATGGCTGCGTCCGGCTGGAGGATGCGCAGCGGCTGGGGCGCTGGTTCTTCGGCAAGACGCCGACGACCGACAGCGATGCGCCCGAGCAGCATGAACCGCTGCCCCAGCCGGTGCCGGTGTTCCTGACCTATCTGACCGCGGTGCCGACCGCGGGCGGGGTGCAGTTCCTGCCCGATGTCTACGGGCGGGACGGGGAGTAACCAACCTCCGTTCGTTTCGAGCGTGTCGAGAGACGGGGAGCGCTGTGCCAGCGGCTTCTCGACTTCGCTCAAAGCGAACGGATGTGGTCTGGTTTAGTGGATGCCTGCCAGCATCCGCGCATTTGGCTAGTGGATGCCTGCCAGCATCCACAGGGCCATCGCGACCATCATCACATTCTCGGTCAGCGATACGAAGCCCAGCGGCACGCTGCTGCTGCCGCCGACACAGGCGCATTTGAGGTCGCGCTTTTCGACATAGACCGCCTGGAAGACGGACACCGCGCCGATGCCGCCGATGAACAGGGCGACCGGGATCGAGAGCCAGTCGAGCGTCCGCGTCAGCATCAGCACGCCCGCGCCCAGTTCCAGGAAGGGATAGACGAGGCCATAGGGCGGCAGGCGGCGGGCGAGCAGGTCGTAGTTCAGGAACATGGTCGCGAACCGGTCCACATCCTGCAATTTCAGCATGGCGAGCAGCATCATCGCGATCGCGACGAACCGCTCCAGCGTCATGAAGGAAACGAGCGGCAGGAAAGTCAGCCAGTCGACCGCCAGCGCCAGCAGCGCCGCTACAGCGAACACCGCCAGCACCGGGACATAGCTGGTCGCGCCGGCGTCCTTCACCTTGAGGCCAAGGAAGCGGCGCAGATCGTCATGGCCACCGATCCGCTGACCGTCGATGAAGATTTGTGGGGTGGTCCTGACGTCATGCTGCACCTTGAAGGCGTCGGTTTCCGCGCGGGTCGTCAGCCAGTGATCGTCCACGGCATAGCCGTGGCGCCCGAGCAGCCAGCGCGCCTTGACGCCATAGGGACAGGTGTGGTCGGGCATCACCATGCGGTACAGGCTGGCGCCGGTTCTGGCATCGGTTCTGGCGTCGGTTCCGGGGGCGGGGCTGGTCATCGGTGCATCCTTGGCAGTGGGGCGGATGCAGCCCATATAGGGGCCGTACCATGGTACGGAGTCAAGCGAGGATTTTTGGGATGAGCATGACGATTTCCGCGCTGGCGCAGGCCGGTGGCGTCGGGGTGGAGACGGTGCGCTATTATCAGCGGCGCGGGCTGCTGGAAACGCCGGCGCGGGGGACGGGCATACGCCGCTATGGCGAAGCGGACGCAAGGCGGCTGTGTTTCATCCGCTCGGCGCAGGGGGCCGGCTTCACGCTGGAGCAGATCGGCGAATTGCTCCATCTGGACGCCGGGCAGGATCGGGCGCGCGCGCGGGCGCTGGCGGCGGAGCGGATCGCTGCGCTCGATGTGAAGATTGCGGAGATGCAGGCGGCGCGCAGTGCGCTGGAACGGCTGGCGCGGCAATGCCATGCAAGCGACGAGGGGCCATGCCCGATCATCGCGGCGTTCGAGGGGTGAGATTGGGGGATGGGGTGGGCCTCGGTCCGTGCGAGGACCATAGTCCATGCCATGGAGCGAAAAGGTCGCTAGCCGTCAGGCAGTTCCTGTTCGTTGACGATGACGCTTTCAGCCCCGAAATGATGTCGCCACAGATGCGCGCCCAGGTTCGCGGACCGATCCAGCGACGACCCCACCGTCAACCATTGTAACATGGTCGGATATAGCCCCGCATCGAACAACATGAACCCGGCAGCGAGACAGCAGGTGTCCGCCTGAATGCCGCATACAAGCACGCGCCCGACATCTTCTTCCTTCAGATAGGCGATCAGCGCGACCGGCGGGGAATAACCATGCTTCACGAACAGCCTGTCCGTGCGCACCAACGGATCATCGTCGGGCGCCGGTTTCCAACCGAGTTGGCCCCAGAAGGGCGTAACCGACTCATCGTGCCGCTCCACGGTCGCAACCGACAGCATGGTAGATGCAAGCCGCGCAATGCCTTGAACCTGCCATTCCGGCGGGTCGAAGCTGGGCTGCACGTCGATGACGAGGAGAGCTTGTTTCATGCCCCGCCATAGGCGCTTGGCCTCGGTCAAGAAAGCGTGGCGATTATCGCGTCGCCTATGATCCTCAAGCCAGCCTTCGGGCGAACCTATCGCCCTCAGCGCTTCTTGCGGCTCTTCTTCTTCACCGGTCCCTTGGTCGCGGTCGGGCAGGGCCAGGCCTTGCGGGTGGCGGCGAAGACCTGGGAGGAAGCGGATTTCTTGCGGTCGATCGGGTTCTTGCCCAGATAATCGACCGTAGCCGCGCGCAACTGATTGATCGTCACGTCGCCGGGGATGCAGCTTTTGAGCTTGTTGGCCTCCCGCGTCGTGTTGAACGCATCGACCGCGCCGCTGATATAGCCGACGCATTCATAGCTTTTCTCGAAATAATCCTTGCCGTCCTTGTCGGTGGTGCAGACGGCATAGAGTTCGTCGCCGCTGTAGAAGCCGGCCTGCGCCGCGATGGGCAGGCCCGCGCCGGTGGCGAGGAGGAGGGCATAGAGAAGATGTCGGGGCTGCATCGTCATGTCACTCCATCCCGGCGACCAGCCCGTCGATCGCCCCTTGCAAGATATAGCTGGCGGCGAGCTTGTCGACCAGTTCGTCGCGGCGGGCGCGGCTCGCGTCGGCTTCCAGCAGGGTACGGGTCACCGCCTGGGTCGACCAGCGTTCGTCCCACAGCAACACCGGGCAGCCCAGGTCGGCGACATTATGGGCGAAGGCGCGGCTCGACTGGCTGCGCGGCGAATTGGTGCCGTCCAGGTTCAGGGGCAGACCGATGACGATGCCCTTCACATGCTGCTGCGTGATGAAGGCAGCGAGGCCGATCTTGTCCTTGCTGAACTTGCCGCGCGTCACCGTGTAGGCGGGACTCGCGATCGACCATTCGGCGTCACACAGCGCCAGGCCGATCGTCTTGGTGCCGACATCCATGCCGATGAGGCGTCCGCCCTGCGGCAGCGCCGCGCGGAAGACCGCGCGATCCGTTGTAACCAATGTCATGGCGCCCGCCCTGTCATGTCTTCAGCGCAAAGTCGCTTCTTCAGGAAAGCCGCCAGTCGTTTCTGCGCATCTTCCCGTACATTGCCCCAGAAGAGACTGTAGTCGTAGACATGGTAATTATTGCCCGGCAGAGTGAACGGCCCCATGTCGACCGGCTCCCCGATCATCAGCACGCCGCTGGTGTCGCAGCGCGCCGGAACGATGCCGGTCAGCAGCTTGGGCGGCTGGCCCTGCTCGCGCGCATCGAGCGTGCCCTTGTTGGCGCTGGCCGGGGCGGCGCCGTTGAAGGCGCCGGTGATCGGGTTGGTGCAGAGCATATGCGTACCCTTGCGGGGCTTGCCGGTATAGCCGGTCTTGCGTTCGAAACTCTCGACCACGGCGGACGGATCGGCCGGTTCGGCATAGCTTTGCCAACTGACGATGCAATGCGCCTGGTCCTGCCGGCCGCAGGCGGGGAGGCCGAGCGCGGGCAGGTCCGCTTCCACCGATACCGGCCAGCCGACGGCATAGACCGCGGCGATGCGGTCGGCGACGGGCTTGCCCGCCACCTGTTCGCGCAGCAGTTGCAACAGGTGGCGCGATCCCTGGCTATGCCCGGCCAGTATCAGCGGGCCGGTGGGATTGGCCTTCAGGAAGGCGGCGAAGGCCTGGGCCACGTCGCGGTAGGCGGCGGCCAATGCCTGGTCGCCGGCCGGCCTGTCGGTCAGGAAGGCGCCATAATTGGCCTGGCGATAGCGCGGCGCCCAGACGGCGCCGGCGGCGTTGAAGGCACTGGCCTGGCCCATGACGAAGCGGCGGGCGGTCGCGTCCGCGTCCTTGTCCCCGATCCGGGCGTTCCAGTGCGCATCGCCGAAGGTGGTGATGTAGCTGGTCGGGTGGATGAAGAAGATGGCGGCCTTCTGCGCCGCCTTGGCCGGCGCTGCCCCGGCCGGGGTCCAGAGCGCCACATTGTCCTTCACGATGTCGGGACGGGCGATCCACATATCGGCACTGTCATAGGCATTGGCGGGCAGCGGCTGAAGCTGGGTGAAGGCTTCGCGCGGCACCATCACCAGCCGGATGAGTTGCATCCCCCACACCCGGTAGACGAGCAAGGCAGCGATCACCAGCACGACGAGGGTCGCGATGATATAGAGGAATTTGCGGGCCACCCATGCTCTCCGAATTTGTCGCCCTTGTCTGGCGCATGGCGTGGGCGGGCGCAAGAGGCGCTAAAGCGGCTTGAAGCGGACGGGCGCGGGTGGTAGCGGCGGCCCATGTCGATAGACCTTCAGACCGTGAAAAAGATCGCCAGCCTTTCGCGCATTTCGGTGACGGATGCAGAAGCGGAGGCCATGGTGCCCGAACTCAACAACATCCTTGGCTGGGTGGAGCAACTGGGCGAGGTGGACGTCACCGGCATAGAGCCGATGACCGCCGTCATCCCCAACCACCAGCGGCTGCGGCAGGACGTCGTCACCGACGGCGACGTGCGCGACAAGGTGCTGGCCAATGCGCCGCAGGCCGAACATGGCTTTTTCGCGGTGCCCAAGGTGATCGAATAATGACCGACATTACTGATCTGACGGTCGCGGGCATCCGCGATGGCTTTCGCGCAGGCGATTTTTCGGCGCGCGAAGTGGCGAGCGCATTCAACGCCAACGTCGCCGCCGCCAAGGCGCTGAACGCCTTCATCGTCGAAACGCCGGACAAGGCGCTGCAAGCCGCCGACGCCGCGGACAAGGCGAAAGCCGCTGGCGAAACGCCGGGCGCGCTGGCCGCCGTGCCGATCGGCATGAAAGATCTGTTCTGCACCGAAGGGACGCAGACCACCGCCGCCAGCCATATGCTGGAAGGCTTCGTGCCGACCTATGAGTCGACCGTGTCGGCCAAGCTGTGGGCCGCGGGGGCGGGGATGCTGGGCAAGCTCAACCTCGACCAGTTCGCCATGGGATCGTCCAACGAAACGAGCTATTATGGCAATGTGATCTCGCCCTGGCGGCGCAATGACGGCGGCAATGCCGCCCTCGCGCCCGGCGGGTCTTCGGGCGGTTCCTCCTCGGCGATTGCCGCGCGGCTGTGCCCGGCGGCGACCGGCACCGACACGGGTGGTTCCATCCGCCAGCCGGCCGCCTTCACCGGCATTTCCGGCATCAAGCCGACCTATGGCCGCTGCTCGCGCTGGGGCATCGTGGCCTTCGCGTCGTCGCTGGATCAGGCCGGGCCGATGGCGCGGACGGTGCGCGACAATGCGATCCTGCTGGAAGTCATGGCCGGATTCGACCCCAAGGATTCGACCAGCCTCGACCTGGCTGTGCCGCAGTGGGAAGCCGGCCTGTCGAGCGATCTGCGCGGCAAAAAGGTTGGTATTCCCAAGGAATATCGCCCCGATGGCCTGAATGCGGAAATCTCCGCCATGTGGGATCGCGGCATTGCCTGGCTGAAGGATGCGGGCGCCGAGGTGGTCGAGGTGTCGCTGCCGCACACGAAGTACGCGCTGCCGACATACTACATCATCGCCCCTGCCGAAGCCTCGTCCAACCTCGCTCGCTATGACGGCGTGCGGTACGGCCAGCGCGACCTGCCCGATGGCGCAGGCTTGCAGGACATGTATGCCGCGACCCGCGCCGCCGGTTTCGGGCCAGAGGTCAAGCGTCGCATCATGATCGGCACCTATGTGCTGTCGGCCGGTTTCTACGACGCCTATTATACCCAGGCGCAGAAGGTCCGAGCGCTGATCGCGCGCGATTTCGAACAGGCGTTCGAGAAGTGCGACCTGCTGCTGACGCCGACCGCGCCGAGCGCCTCCTTCGCGCTGGGCGAGAAGCAGGCCGATCCGCTCGCCATGTATCTGAACGACGTCTTCACCGTGCCGGCGTCGCTGGCCGGACTGCCGGCGATGGCTGTGCCGGGCGGGCTGGACAGCCAGGGCTTGCCCATCGGCCTCCAGATCATCGGCAAGGCGCTGGACGAGCAGACGGTTCTGAACGCGGGTCTGGCGATCGAGGAACGGGCGGGCTTCGTCGCACGGCCAGGCAAGTGGTGGTAAGCTAGAGAGACAAGGGCCAGAGGCGGAGAAGGCATGTTCAGGCCAGGCGGTTTTCGGGAACGCAATGTCGAAGTGCTGCGGGAGGCGCAGAATGCGCTGAACGTCGCCTTCGGCGCGATCCTGAGCGCCTATGTCGGCAATTCGCTGACCGATATCGACAATCGGCCGTTCGACCATGTGCTGCTGGCCAAATTCTTCGTCCTCATCGCGCTCTTCATCCTGGGGCTGTGCGTGGGCAATGCGGTCATCCTGCGCGGCGATTTCTGGATGGGCGGGCTTTTCCTGGCCGGTGCGTTGCTGGCGGCGCTGTTCGCGCATCATGCCGGAGCGGAACTGGGCTTTGAAGTCATCGTCCTGCGCGTCTTGACGGCATGTTGGGTTTTCGGCCTGCTCGGCAGCAATGCGGTCCTGACCACGATCAACTATATTCATCATCGGAACATGAAAAAATGAGCAGCTATCGCATCCAGGGCGCAACCGGCGAGTGGGAGGTCGTGATCGGCCTGGAAGTCCATGCGCAGGTGACGTCGAACGCCAAGCTCTTTTCGGGCGCCGCCACCGCCTTCGGCGCGGAGCCGAACACGCAGGTCAGCCTGGTCGACGCGGCCATGCCCGGCATGTTGCCCGTGCCCAATCAGGAATGCATCCGTCAGGCGGTGCGTACCGGCATGGCGATCGACGCGCAGATCAATAAATGGTCGCGCTTCGACCGCAAAAATTACTTCTACGCCGACCTGCCGCAGGGCTATCAGATCAGCCAGTTGTACCATCCGATCGTGGGCGAAGGGCAGATCGAGATCGTGCTGGATGAAAAGAATCCCGACACCAGCACGAAGGTGATCGGCGTCGAGCGCATCCATGTCGAGCAGGACGCCGGCAAGCTGATGCATGACCAGCATCCCACCAGCTCCTATGTCGACCTCAACCGGTCGGGCGTGGCGCTGATGGAGATCGTGTCGAAGCCGGATATGCGCTCGCCCGCCGAAGCAGGCGCCTATCTGGCGAAGCTGCGCACGATCCTGCGCTATGTCGGAAGTTGCGACGGCAATATGGACCAGGGGTCGATGCGCGCCGACGTGAACGTGTCCGTGCGCAAGCCGGGCGAGGAATTCGGCACCCGGACCGAGACGAAGAACGTCAATTCGGTCCGCTTCGTGATGGCCGTGGTCGAGCATGAGGCGAACCGCCAGGTCGACGTGCTGGAGGCCGGCGGCAAGATCGTGCAGGAAACGCGCCTCTACGATCCGGATCGCAACGAGACGCGCTCGATGCGGTCGAAGGAAGATGCGCACGACTATCGCTATTTCCCCGATCCCGACCTGTTGCCGCTGGAACTGGACGATGCGTTTCTGGCGGAATGCCGCGCCTCGCTGCCCGAACTGCCCGACGTCAAGCGCAAGCGCTACGAGCAGGCGCTGGGCCTGTCGGCCTACAACGCCGCGACGCTGACCGCCGACGCCGACACGGCGCGCTGGTTCGAAACGCTGGTGGCGGAGGCCGCGCGCATCCAGGGCAAGAGCGAGAGCGACGTCGCCAAGGCGTCGGCCAACTGGCTATTGTCGGAACTCTATGGCGCGCTCAATCGCCTCGGCAAGACGCTGGACACCAGCCCGGTCGGCCCGACCGACGGCGCGGAACTGCTGGCGCTGGTCGCCGACGGCACGATCAGCGGCACGATCGCCAAGCAGGTGTTCGAAATCATGCTCGAAACCGGCGACAAGCCCGGCAAGATCGTCGAGGAAAAGGGGCTGAAGCAGACGTCCGACACTGGCGCGATCGAGGCGGCGGTGGCTGAGGTGCTTGCCCGCAATGGCGACAAGGTCGAACAATATCGCGGCGGCAAGGAAGCCCTGTTCGGCTTCTTCGTAGGCCAGACCATGAAGGCGATGCAGGGCAAGGCCAACCCGCAGGTCGTCAACGAAATGGTGAAGAAGGCGCTGGCGGGCTGATCGTCCGCTACCCTCTATACGACTGTAAAATCAGGCGATAAGCCTTTGTCCAGGTCTTAGCGAGTCGGGGGATTCGCGGCCTGGACAGGGGGGGTGATGCTGCGTTTCGGGCTGTGGGCCGTTGCGTTTTCGGCGTTGGGCGCAGTGTTGCCTGCTCATGCTGGAACCGATCCGATCGTAGCCGCGCCGGCACCGGCTGCGACCGCCGTGCCAGCCGGCACCTATGTCGATTTCGAAATATTGGATCCGTTGAATTCCAAGCTTTCCAAGCCTGGGGATCGTTTCCGCATCCGCACGACCGTACCGATCGCGCTCAATGGCGCTGTGGTCGTGCCACAGGGCGCCATGGGAGAAGGCGAGGTCATCCACGCTGCGCGGGCGCGCGCCGCTGGCAAGGCGGGCGAACTGATCCTGGCGGCGCGCTTCATCGATTATCAGGGGCAACGGATCGCACTGCGCAGCTTCCGCTTCGCGCAGGCAGGCGAGAGCCGCACCGATCAGGCAATCATCGTAGGCATGGTGGCCGTGCCGGTGGTGCTGTTCATGGCAGGCAGTGAGGTCGATGTTCCGGTCGGCGTGCGGGGACAGGCGAAGCTGGTCGCCGATATTCCGTTCGTTCTGCCATCGAGCGGGAACTGATTTTTCAACAGGAGGACATAGAATGAAAAGCCATATGGTTTTGGCGTTGGTGGCGCTTGGTTGCGCGACATCGGCCGTAGCGCAGGATGCGCCGGCCGATCCGGTCGCACCGGCGGTTGCGGCCGCGCCAGCATCGGACATTCCCGCGGGGAAGGGCAAGATCGTCTTCTTCCGCAAGGGTGGCCTGATGGGGGCGGCCATTTCCTGCGCCGTGCATGAAAAGGGCGAACGGTTGACCAGCTTGCCGCCGGGCAAGTTCGCGGTGCTTTATGCGGAACCGGGCATCCACGAATATTCGGTCAAGAGCGAGGCGACCGATACGCTGCGGCTGGAGATCGAACCGGGCGAAACCTATTATTCCAAGTGTAATATCCAGATGGGCATCATGGCGGGCCGTCCCAACCTGTCTCCCTCGGACAAGGCGGGGTTCGACGCGATCAGCGCGAAGTTGAAGCCGGTCGAGATCAAAGCGGAATAAGCCTGCCAACATCATCCAACAAAGAAAGGGGCGCCGCCGGGGGGACCGGCGACGCCCCTCTCTTTATGTCCGGCGCCCTTGGGGAGGGATATTGCCGGAGCGGAAGGGACGGACCGGGAGGGTCTGTGGGGTGTGGCCCGTCCTTTCCTGTTCAAGACGTCACAGGACGAAGTTAACCGTCGCCCTAAATGAGATGGCGACGTGATTTTGTTGTTCTTCCGCGCCGAATTCCCCGCCGACGCGGAACGTGTCGGTGCCGCCATAGAGGCGCGCGCGTCCGGTCCAGCCGTTGGTGCGGTCTTCCGATACCAGCGTGAACTGGTCGCCATCCTTGAAGGAGGCGGTGGTGTCGCCCAGCGATCCGCCCAGTATCTGGCGCCGGCCGCCTTCCAGTTCGATGCGGACCCAGCCGTCTTCCCTGTTCAGGCTGCCAAAATCATATCCGGCCGTGACCGTGCCGTTGGCGGTCAGTTCGTCGCTGGTGCGGCCCAGCACGGTCAGGTTGAACGCGTCGCCGCCGCCGGTTTCGCTATAACCGTCTTCCTTGAGCCGGTAATAGTCGATGCCGACCGCCGGACGCAGGCTGAAGCGGCCCATGTCGATCTGGTAGGCCGCGCCCGCCGTGGCGGACATCAGCGTGCCGTTCCACTTGCCGTCCGCGGTGCGGGTGACGTCGCCGCTTTCGAAATGGCGGGTGCCGTCGAACTTGATGCGGGCGGCCGACAGGCGGGCGAAGCTGAGCAGCGGCCCCCATTGGCCGCGCCAGTGCGCCGCCAGCTCGAACTGGTCGGAATCGACCGCATTGTTCGAACTGCCGCTGCTGTCGCTGCCATGGATATAGGCGAAGGAACCGCCGAACGCGCCGATGTCGCTCAGATATTCCAGGCCGCCGCCCGCGCCCCAACCCGTGATGTCGTAGGAAGCGGTGCTGCCCACGCTCTTGGCGCTGCCGAAGGCGACCTGCTGGAGCCAGAAGCCGAGGCGTCCGTCCTTGGTGCGGTAGATGCCGTTGGGGTCGGACAGGATGCGGGCGGTGGCGCGCGATCCCGATGTGACCGCTTCGAACGTGCCGCCGGCATGGTCGGGCAGCATCTGGCGCAGGTTGCTGGTCAGGGTCGCCCCGTCGTTGATCGCCAGATAGGCGCCAGCGACACCGACGTCATTGTCCAGCGCGTTGAAGATCGCCGAATAGGCACTGGCGGTCGATCCGCTCAGGCCCAGTTCCGATACGCTCTTGGCCGCGACGGACAGGGTGACGGTGCCGGCCGTGCTGTCGCCGGCCACGCTGCCCTTGAACATATAGGGCAGCAGCGTGGCGGTGGCGAGCGTCGGCGAACCGCTGAGCGATCCGGCGCGGACGATGACATAGTCGCCCACCGATCCGCCGACCTGGGTCAGGTTCACCTTGACCTGCGATCCGCTGGCGAAGCTGGCGGCCCCGGCCACGTCATAGACGGTGCTGGCCCCGGTTGCGCCGTTGATGGTGACGCCCAGGGTCGATGTACCGCTGGCGGAGAGCGAGCCGAGCGCGACCGAGCCGGTGGCGCTGCTGCCCAATGTACCGCCATTCAGCACGACGGCGACATTGCCGGCGTTGGCGATCGTGCCCGACAGGGACGATGTGCCACCCAGCGTCAGCGTGCCGGCGCCGCCGCCGAAATCGACCGTGCCGGCGGCCTTGGCGGTGTCCGTCAGGGTCAGGCTGTTGGCACCGGCGCCAAAAGCGATATTGCCGGTCAGGCTTGACGTGCCCGACAGGGCGACGCTGTCATTGCCCGCGCCCAGGCTGAGGTCGCCTGTGATGCTGCCGGCCGACACGGTCAGCGCATCATTGCCCGATCCCAGGCGGATATCGCCGATGATGCTGGGGGCGGTGGCGGTCGAGGATGCCAGCGCCTGGGTCAAAGTGACGCCGCTATTGTTGGCGGACAGGTCGATCGCGATGTTCGATCCCGCCTTGCCGCCGGTGGCGCTGATCTTGCCGGTATTGGCCAGGCTGGACACGGTGCCTGAAGAATCGAGAATCGCGATCGCGCTGCCCTTTTCGGTGCTGCCTGCGGCCGCGCCCACGGCGCCGCTGACGACGATCGATCCCACCGTCGCGCCGGAGTCGATCACCAGGCCGCGTGCGACCGTGCCGTCCTTCGTCGATCCGCTGGCCGCCACCGATCCGCTGACCTCGATCGTGCCGGCGCTCGCGCCGGAGCCGACGCGCAGGGCGGTGGCGTTGCTGTCATAGGAAACGGCCGCAACCGTCCCCTTCACCTGCACGCCCTTGGCGATCGACACGTCGCCGCCCAGGCCGCCGATGACCAGGCCGTTGGCATCGATGCCGTCATAGACGCCATAGCCGGCGATACCGCCATTGACGATCAGGCCGTAACCGGTATTGCCTGCCGCGACCGCGCCGATGACGGTGTCGCTGTCGGCCGCGCCGATCTGAACCGCTGCCGCCTTGCCATAGGAGATGACGGCGGCCGTGCCTTCGCTGCTGTCGGTCAGTCCGTCGTCATCGACGTCGGTGTCCTTGTCGTCCAGCGTCGGGGGGACGTCGAAAATGATGCCGCCGGTCACATTGCCGGCGATGACGAGCGCGGAACCGCCCTGCAGCAGGTCGTCAGCGTCGAGCTTCGTCACGTCGGTCGGACGGGTCGTGCTGCGGTATCCGGTGCTGGTGATCGTACCCTGGATCTTGACCGCCCCGTTCACATCGCCCAGCAGCGCCGCGCCGATGCTGTTGGCGCCCGCGACGGAGGTGGTGCCGCGCAACGTGACATTGCCGGTCACGTCGTTGGCGACCACGCCATAGCTGTTGTCGCCGATCACGCTGGTGGTGCCGCTGGTCGACAGATTGCCCGTCAGCGCGCCATCGAGGCGGATGCCCGCCGACTGGTTGCCCTCGATCGAGATCGTGCCGCTATGGTCGATATTGCCCGTATGGCCTGTGCCGGACTGGACCCAGATCGCGTTCTTGCCCGTGCCTTTGGCGAACGGACCGTCAATGTCGCCATCGCTGTCCGTGTCGGTCGCGGTATAATCTTCGGTCAGCGTGATGGTGCCGCTGTTGGTGATGGCGCCGGTCGTGCCGGGCGCAATCAGGATGCCGGTGACATTGTTCGCGTCGTTGATGGTGATGGTGCCCGCGTTCGACACCTTGTTGTTGCTGTCGACAGTGACCGCGGCGCCGCTGGTCAGCTTGATCGATCCCGCCGCACTGATGGTGATGTCGTCAGCCGCACCGTTGGCCACGGTGGAGGTCTTGACGGCAGCGGTGGTGGCGGTGGCGATGGTGGTTTCGGCCGCGGCGTTGGCCACGGTAAGGGCCACAAGCACGGGCGCGATCGCCGTGCAGGCCAGTAGATGTCGCATGATGTCTCCTCTGCGTATCGCGCTGTATCAAATGCGCGCGTGCGCATGGGACGACGCCGGACCGTGGCTTCCGTCAGGCGATGCGATGAATGGTTGTTCAGAAAGCGAAATCGATCCCGAAGCGGACGGTGCGTGGCCGCAGCGGCGTATAATAGTCGGTGCGCAGGTCGAACGGCGTGCCGAGCGAGAAGCGGTTGCCGTCGCTGTCCATCAGGTTGGTCAGCGACAGCGAATATTGCACCGGCCCGCGGGTCAGGCTGGCGGACAGGCTGGTATCGACATAGTCGCCCTGGGTCTGACCCAATATCGGCCCGACGCCCAGGCGCGACTTGCCGACATAGCGGGCCGATCCGGACAGGTGCAGATCCATCTCGCCGCCGATCTGCGTCCGATAGTCGAACGCCAGCCGGCCGCCCAGATTGGCGACATTGGGCAGGGTCAGGGACCGGCCGTCATAGGAGAGCGCGCGCACGAAATCATTGGGCTGGGTCAGGCGGCTGTCATTATAGATGACGCTGCCGTCCAGGGTGATCGCCGGGGTCGGCCGTACGACGATGCGCCCTTCGACCGTGTAGATGCGCCCGTCGCCGATATTGGCGGTGGTGGGCAGGCCGATGCGGTCGGTGACATCGGCCTGGATATTGCGCCAGTCGGTATAGGCGATGTTGGCGCTCGCGGCGAAGACGTCGCGGCCCGGCACGCCCTTGCGCGCGCCGATCTCCACGGTGGACACGCGATCATTCTGGAACCGGCGCACCCGCTGATCGTCGACGGCCAGGCCGCCGGGGCGGAAGCCCTGCTGGAAGCGGGCGTAGAGCGTCACGTCGGGGATGGCGTCGGTCAAGATCGAGGCGGAGGGCAGGAATATCGTTTCGCTGCGGTCGGCCTGCGCCTCCGCGCGCGCCAGTTCGCTGTCGGAAAGCGCGGCGACCGGATCGAGCGCCTCGCCCGACAGGCGGCTGTTGGTCAGGCGGCCGCCAAAGGTCGCGATCAGCCCCTTGACCGGTTCGAAGGAGGCTTCGCCGAACAGGGTCGCTTCCTTGACCATGTTGCGCACGCCGGTTGCCGGTGCGGCCATGCCGCGGCCGAACATCGCGACGCCGGGGATGATGACCGGCTGCATCGCGGCGGTGCCGAAGGACGTCAGCGATCGATTGAGGTCGGACGTGCTTTGCAGATAGGAGGCGCCCAATATCCAGCCCAGCCCGTTATCGAGATCGCGCACCAGCCGGTTCTCGGTCGAAAAGATGGTGACCTTGTTGCGCTGGCGGAACAGGGCGGGCGGTCCGTCCGGCTGGGTCGCATCATAGCTTTCGGCCAATATGTTGCGGACATAGCCGGTCGAAGAGACGAAGCGCAGGCTGTCCCATTGCTTTTCGATCCGCAGATTGGCCAGCATATAGTCCGAATAATAGGGCTGGGCGACGGCGGAGGCGCGTTCCAGCCGGCCGACCGATCGGGTCGCATATTGGGCGTCGTCGCCGTCGATATGCTGGTAGACGCCGTTCAGGTCGATGGTCCAGTCGGCGTCGGGCGCGAAGCGCAGCGCGGCGCGGCCACCATAGGTGCCGGTGCGGTTGACGTCATCCTTGCCGCGATTGACGTCGTCGATATAGCCGCCATCCCGCACGCCATAACCCACGACGCGCAGCGCCAGCTTCTCCGCCACGATCGGCAGGTTGAGCGTCGCACTGATGTCGCCGCCCGGATCGCCATGCTGGGTGGCGGACAGGCCGGCCGACATCTGTCCGCCATATTCGGCGAGATTCGGCGCATTGGGCATGACGCGGATGATGCCGCCCAACGATCCCGCGCCATAGAGCGTACCCTGCGGCCCCTCCAGCACCTCGACCCGGCCGACATCATAGAGCTTCAGGTCCGGGTCGGGCGCGGCATAGTTCAGGCGCATGTCGCCCAGATACTGGCCGGTGGTCGCCTGGGTCGGTCCGGCGACCCCCGAATCCGCGATCGCGCGGATGAAAAGCTTGTTGCGGCCCGCCCCGGCATGGGTGGAACTGAGGCTGGCGACGCGCGCCAGCAACGTGGCGGTGCCACCCGATGCTTCGGCTGTGGTGAACAGGCCGGCGTCCAGCGCCTCGACCATGCCGGCATAGCGGGGCAGCGGCGTGTCGCGCTTGGACGCGGTGACGATGATCTCCGCCGGCGCCTGTTCGGCTATGGGCGCGATCTGGATCGGGGCGGGCGCAACGGCGGGGCGCGCCGGCGCGATGCGGGCGCGCACGATGCGCCAGCCATTGCCGCCGATCCGCTGCGCCTTTGCGCCGCTGCCCTTGAGGAGTTGCTTGAGCGCCGCCTCCGCGCTCATCCGGCCCTGGACGGGAGGGGTGCGGATGCCGGCCAGCGACTGGTCCGACATGCCGATGCTGGCGCCGGTTTGACGGCCGAGCGCTATCGCTGCCTCGCCCAACCTGCCGGGGGCGATGCTGATATCCTGTCTGTCCGCCCCTGATGCGGGCGTTGCCGTCGCTAGGACGATCGCGATTGCGGGGGCGGTGACGAAAAGGAGGTCAGCTCTGCGGCCCATTCCCTTCTTTCATTGGCCCTTCTTTCATTGGCCCTTCCTGCAAGAGCCAGCCATCGCCCTGACGCACGGCGGTCAGCCCCATCAGCGGCGCGGCCTGCGCAAGGAAGCGCGCCGGATCGCGATCCAGCCGGATCGTGCCGGTAAAACGCATGGCCTGCGCCTGCGGCGTGAAATATACCGTCAGGCCGAGAGAGCGGGCGGCGTCCTCCGCCACCTGCGTCACGGGGGCGTTGCTGTAGACCAGCTGCCCCTGACGCCAACTCGCGACGGCGGCGGGCGCGATGTCCATCACGCGCAGGCCCTGCGCGTCCTCCGCCAGCGCGCGACCGGCAGGCAGGGCGATCGCTTCGGCCTGCGGATTGTAGATCACCTTGCCTTCCGACACGCCGATGCGGGTCGCAGCGTTGGTGTGGACGATGTTGAATATCGTGCCGGCATCTTCGAACACCGTGTCGCCCACGGTCACGCGGAACGGGTTGGCGGCGTCATGGCGCACGGTGAAGGCGGCTTCGCCCGTGTCGAGCGCGGCGAAACGCGCATCCTTGCGATCGAAGCGCATCGTCGTGCCGCCATTCAGTGCGACGCTGGTGCCGTCGTCCAGCGCGATCACGCGGGTTTCGCCGGGGCGGGTGCTGACGCTGTAGATATCGCTGCGGTTGAGGACGGCGATCGAGACGGTCGCGACCAGTGCGGCCGCAATCGCGCCGCCGCCGATCCAGCGCAGCGGACGGCGGGGGCGCACACCTGGATCGTTCGCCGGGACTGGCAATATGGGGGGCATGGCGACCGGATCGGACGGCAGGATGCTGTCCAACTCGCCGTCTGCCAGCATCATCGCGTCATAGGCTGACACATGCACAGGATCAGCCTCCAGCCATGCGGTGAAGGCGTCCCAGTCGGCAAAGTCGGGATCGCGCGTGCGGACGACCCAGCCCAGCGCCTCCTCGTTTATCATGGCTCCAGCCCCGTTTCTTTTGTGCCCCTTGTCGACACTGACGCCGCCGCCGCGCTCATTCCGTATCCAGTTTCTGCTTGAGCGTCAGCATCGCACGATAGGCTTTTTGCAAATCCTTCTCCACCGTGGTCAGGCTGACCCCCAGTTCATCGGCGATCAGGCGCTGGCCCACGCCTTCGATCCGGAAGCGGCGAAACACCATTTCGACCCGCGGCCCCAGGTCGCGTAGCACGGCGCGGGCCTGGTCCAGCTGTTCGTTGAGGACCATGCGGTCGTCGACGGCGATATCCTCGGTCGGATCGGCCATCACGCCGCCCGCGCCCCCGGCCCAATCCTGTTCGCGCCGCTCGCGCCGCGTGGCCGAGCGATAACGGTCCAGCATCAGATTGTTGGCCATGCGATAGAGATAGGGCAGCGGATCGGAAACGGGGCCAAGATCCTTCGCCTCCAGCTTCATCCACATATCCTGCAACAGATCCTCGGCATCTTCGCCCGCCCCGCGCGCACGCAAGAAGCGGAGCAGGGCGGCGCGGTTGGCCATGAAGATTGCGGAGAGGCCGGTGGCCATGCCTGTCATGCGTCCAGTCAATATGGTCTGGCGCGTTGCCATAGAGGGGCGGGTGGGGTCTTGGCAACGTCCAAGCTGTTTACCTGTCCGCGTCGCTGGGTTAGCGGGAGGGATGATTAGCGGAGCGGCGAGCGGCATGGCGGACGGAATCGGTGCGGAGAGGGTCGGCGCGAACGGCATCGGCGCGAACGGCATCGGCGTAGACGGCATCGACAGGGCGGCGTGTCAGGCGGCGGGGATGGACCCGGACCGGCTGGAGGCGCTGGTCGGCTTTCTCGACCGCACCTATCTGGTCACGGGCAAGCTGCCGCACATGCAATTGCTGCTGTCGCGCGACGAGCGGCCGCTGCTATCGGTGACGCGCGGCGCGGCACGGGCGACCGGGGAGCCGCTACGTGACGACGCGCTGTTCCGTATCGCATCAATGACCAAGCCGGTCACGTCCGTGGCCTTCATGATGCTGGTGGAGGCCGGGCGGGTCGCGCTCGATACGCCCGTCGCCGACGTCATCCCCGAATTTGCCGACCTGCGCGTGGGGCAGGCCAATCGCGCCAGGCCCAAACGGGCGATGCTGATGATCGACCTGCTGCGGCATACGTCCGGCCTGACCTATGGCCTGCAACGCCAGACCCCGATCGATGCGCGCTATCGCAAGCTGGGCCTGGACGAGTTCCAGCAGAAGCGCACCTCAGACCAGTTCATCATCGACCTCGCCACCCTGCCGCTGGAATTTTCGCCGGGCGACCGTTGGAATTATTCGGTGTCGACCGACGTGCTGGGCGTGGTGGTCGAACGACTGTCGGGCATGGACCTGGAGGCGTTTTTCCGCACCCGTATCTTCGATCCGCTGGCGATGGTCGATACGACCTTCGTTCTGCCCGATGACAAGGCGGACCGCATGACCGATGCCTGGCGGCTGGACGAGGCGGGCGGCCTTGCCATCGCGGACATCGGCGCGCGCAGCGGCTGGCGCCGCACCGGGCGGTTCCTGTCGGGCGGCGGCGGGCTGGTGTCGTGCGTGGCGGACTATCACCGCTTCGCCCGCATGTTGCTGCGCGGCGGCGAGTTGGACGGCGTGCGGCTGCTGGCGGCGGAGACGGTGGAGCGGATGCGCAGCAACCAGTTGCCGGGCGGCGGCGACCTGTCCAGCCTGTCCAGCGCAATGTTCAGCGAAGCGGATTATCAGGGCGTCGGCTTCGGCCTGGGCTTCGCCATGGGCATGGAAAGCCACGAATATTATTGGGGTGGTGTGTTTTCGACCTATTTCTGGATCGATCCGGTCGCACGGCTGATCGGCATTTTCATGACCCAGCATCTGCCTTCCAGCACCTATCCGGTGCGCGCCGAACTGCGCGCTGGCGTGGCCGGGGCCGTAATAGGGCAATAACGGCGTAAGGTTCCATCCGAAAACGGCTGAAAACAGCCGATATTTCTTGCTGCGCTGCAAAAATGTGCATGGCGTGGCGCGGGGGGCTGTGTCATCATCGGGTCCGACTCAGCGAAGGGGGACCGCGCCTGTGAATCTCAAGGGCCAGACCAAGCTTCCCATACCCGCACCGCGGCAGGTGGACCCGGAAGTCCTGGCCCATGAGATTGTCGAGCGCCTGACCTATCGCATCGGCAAGAATGCGGCGGCGGCCAAGCCGCATGACTGGCTGCATGCCGTCATCCTCGCGATCCGCGACCGGGTGATCGACGCCTGGATCATCTCGACGCAGAAAACCTATGAGGAGGAAGGACGACGGGTCTATTATCTGTCCCTCGAATTCCTCATCGGCCGGCTGATGCGCGATGCGGCGTCCAACATGGAAATGCTGGACGACATGCAGGCGGCGCTCGCTTCCCTGGGGGTCGATATCGACATCATCGCCGCGCTGGAGCCGGATGCGGCGCTGGGCAATGGCGGGCTGGGGCGGCTGGCGGCCTGCTTCATGGAGAGCATGGCGACGGTGGACGTGCCCGCCTATGGCTATGGCATCCGCTATGTGAACGGTATGTTCCGGCAGGAGATCAGCGACGGCTGGCAGGTCGAACTGCCCGAAAACTGGCTGGCGCACGGCAATCCGTGGGAGTTTGAACGGCGCGAGGCGAGTTACGAGATCGGTTTCGGCGGACGGGTCGATCCGGCCGAGGGCGAGGATGCCGGGCCGCACCAGATGCGCTGGCGGCCGGCCGAGCGCGTCATCGCCACGCCTTATGATACGCCGATCGCGGGCTGGCGCGGCAAGCGGGTCAACACGCTGCGCCTGTGGGAAGCGCAGCCGATCGACCCGATCCTGCTCGACAAGTTCAATGCCGGCGACCATCTGGGGGCGCTCGCGGAGAGCAACCGGGCGGAATCGCTGACCCGCGTCCTCTATCCCGCCGACAGTTCGGCCGCAGGGCAGGAATTGCGGCTGCGGCAGGAATATTTCTTCTCCTCCGCCTCGCTACAGGACATCGTCCGGCGGCATATTCAATATTTCGGCAGCATCCTGACGCTGCCGGACAAGGCGGCGATCCAGCTCAACGACACCCATCCCGCGGTCGCGGTGGCGGAGCTGATGCGCATCCTGCTGGACGATCATGGCGTGGATTTCGCCGAGGCGTGGGACATTACCCGGCGCACCTTCAGCTACACCAACCACACCTTGCTGCCCGAAGCGCTGGAAAGCTGGCCGGTGCCGCTGTTCGAACGGCTGCTGCCCCGGCATATGCAGATCGTCTATGCGATCAACAGCAAGCTGCTGGGCGAAGCCCGCAAATCGGGCCAGTTCACCGACAGCGCGATCGGCGCCATATCCCTGATAGACGAAGGCGGCGACCGGCGCGTGCGCATGGGCAACCTCGCCTTTGCCGGCTCGCACAGCGTGAACGGCGTGTCGGCGCTGCATACCGATTTGATGAAGGTCACGGTCTTCGCCGACCTGCACAAGCTTTATCCGACGCGGATCAACAACAAGACCAACGGCGTCACCTTCCGTCGCTGGCTGATGCAGTGCAATCCGGGCCTGACCGGTCTGATCCGCGAGGCGATCGGCGACCGTTTCCTGGACGATCCCGAAGCGCTCCGCGATCTGGACGCTTTCGCCGACGACAGCGGATTTCAGGAAAAGTTCGTTGCGGTGAAGCGCGCCAACAAGGCCGCCCTGTCGGACCTGCTGCGCAAGCGCGTCAATGCGCGGATCGACCCCGCCGCCCTGTTCGACATCCAGATCAAGCGCATCCACGAATATAAGCGGCAGTTGCTCAACATCGTCGAGGCGGTGTCGCTCTACGACCAGATCCGCTCGCACCCGGAAAAGGACTGGGTGCCGCGGGTGAAGCTGTTCGGCGGCAAGGCGGCGTCGAGCTATCACAACGCCAAGCTGATTATCAAACTGGCGGGCGATGTCGCCCGTGCGGTCAATCACGACCCGGCGGTGCAGGGGCTGCTCAAGCTGCAATTCGTGCCGAACTACAATGTCTCGATGGCGGAGGTGATGATCCCCGCCGCCGACCTCTCCGAACAGATTTCGACCGCGGGCATGGAAGCGTCGGGCACCGGCAACATGAAGTTCGCGGTCAATGGCGCGCTGACGATCGGGACGCTGGACGGCGCCAATGTCGAGATGCGCGACCATGTGGGCGAGGATAATATCGTGATCTTCGGCCTGACCGCGCAGGAGGTGAACGACCGTCGGGCGCAGGGCTATGTCCCGCGCGAGGTGATCGGCCAGAGCCGCGAACTGGGGCAGGCGCTCGATGCGATCGCCAGCGGCGTCTTCTCGCCCGACGACCCCGATCGTTACAAGGGGCTGGTGCAGGGCATTTACGACCATGACTGGTTCATGGTCGCGGCCGATTTCGACAGCTATTCCGCCGCCCAGCGACAGGTCGATGCGCTTTGGCTGGACCAGCCGCTCTGGGCGAAGAAGGCGATCCACAATGTCGCGCGCATGGGCTGGTTCTCGTCCGACCGCACGATCCGCGAATATGCGGCCGACATATGGAAGATCACGCCATGAGCGTAAGCGAAGGATAGGTCGGTGCTGACGCCGGAACAGATCGACCGGCTGGTCACGGGCCTTGACGACGATCCCTTCGCCACGCTTGGCGTGCATCCGGCTGGAAAGCATTTCACCGCCTGCCTGTTAATGCCCGAAGCGGTCAGCGTGACGGCGCAGACGCTGGACGGCAAGCCGGTCGGCGCTCTGGCGCGGGTCCATGGCGATGGCCTGTTCTTCGGCAATGTCTCCATCCGCAAGCGCCAGCCGCTGCGCTATGTCGCCACCTTTGGGGATGGCGGCACCTATGCGTTGGTCGATCCCTATGGCTTCGGGCCGGTGCTGGGGCCGATGGACGACCATTATCTGGCGCAAGGATCGCACGGCCGCCTGTTCGACAAGCTGGGCGCGCATGTGATGACGCATGAGGGTGTAGAGGGCACGCATTTCGCGGTCTGGGCGCCCAATGCGCGGCGCGTGTCGGTGGTTGGCGACTTCAATCGCTGGGACGGGCGGCGCGGGCTGATGCGCCGTCGCGCCGATGCGGGCCTGTGGGAGATTTTCCTGCCCGAAGTCGGAGCGTGCAGCGCCTACAAGTTCGAGATCATCGGCGCGGACGGCGTGCTGCTGCCGCTCAAGGCCGATCCCTATGCCTTTCAGAGCGAATTGCGCCCCTCCACTGCCTCGATCGTCGCGCCGCCGCTTGACCACAAATGGGGCGATGATCGCCATCGGGACCATTGGCGCACAACCGACGCACGCCGCCAGCCGGTGTCGATCTACGAAGTCCATGCCGGATCGTGGCAGCGTGATGATCGCGGCGAATTTCTCAGTTGGGACGACCTCGCCAACCGCCTGATCCCCTATGTCGTCGGCATGGGCTTCACCCATATCGAATTTCTGCCGATCAGCGAATATCCCTATGATCCGAGCTGGGGATATCAGACGCTGGGCCTCTATGCGCCTACCGCACGCTTCGGCGATCCGGCGGGGTTCGCGCGCTTCGTCGATGGGGCGCATCGGGCGGGGGTCGGCGTCATCCTGGACTGGGTGCCGGCGCATTTCCCGACCGACGAACATGGGCTGGCGCATTTCGACGGCACGGCGCTCTACGAACATGCCGACCCGCGCAAGGGCTTCCACCCCGACTGGAACACCGCCATCTATAATTTCGGCCGGCGCGAAGTGGCGCAATATCTGGTCAACAATGCGCTATTCTGGGCCGAGCGCTATCATGTCGACGGGCTTCGCGTCGATGCCGTCGCCTCGATGCTCTACCTCGATTATTCGCGCAAGCCCGGCGAATGGGTGCCCAACGACCATGGCGGCCGCGAAAATGTGGAGGCGGTCGCCTTCCTCCAGCAGATGAACAAGGCGCTATATGGTGCGCAGCCCGGCATCATGACCATCGCCGAGGAATCGACCAGCTGGCCCGGCGTGTCCAAACCGGTCCACACTGGCGGGCTGGGCTTCGGCTTCAAATGGAATATGGGCTTCATGCACGACACGCTGCGCTATCTGCAGCGCGATCCGGTCCATCGCGCCCATCATCATGACGATATCACCTTCGGCCTGCTCTACGCCTTTACCGAAAATTTCGTGCTGGCGCTGAGCCATGACGAGGTGGTGCATGGCAAGGCCTCGCTGCTGCACAAGATGCCGGGCGACGACTGGCAGAAATTCGCGACGCTGCGGGCCTATTACGGCTTCATGTGGGGCTATCCCGGCAAGAAGCTGCTGTTCATGGGGCAGGAATTCGCCCAGCGCGGCGAATGGAGCGAAGAGCGCGCGCTCGACTGGGATCTGCTCGACCATGCGCCCCATCTGGGGGTGCAGAAACTCGTCGGCGATCTCAACCATCTCTATCGATCCCGCCCGGCCCTGCATGAGCGCGATTGCGAGGCGGAAGGATTTGAATGGGTGCTGGTCGACGGTGCCGCGGATTCGATCTTCGCCTGGCAACGGCGCGCGCCCGGCATCCGGCCGATCGTCGTCATCAGCCATTTCACCCCGATGTTGCGGCATGGCTATCGCATGCGGCTGCCGTCGGGCGGGCGCTGGCGCGAGATATTGAACAGCGATGCGGCCGATTATGGCGGCAGCGGCGCGGGTAACATGGGTCAGGTGCAGGCGGACGAGGAAGGGTGGGCGAACATCACCATCCCGCCCTTTGCAACCTTGATGCTGGAATTGGATTATTGAACACCGACGGCGCGTGCAGGCAGTCGCGGGCGAAATGAGGAGAGGCCCTATGCAGAGCAAATATCAGCCGATCGCACGCGACGCCATGGCCTATGTCCTGGCCGGTGGACGCGGCAGTCGGCTGGCGGAACTGACCGACAAGCGCGCCAAGCCCGCGGTGCATTTCGGCGGCAAGGCGCGGATCATCGATTTCGCCCTGTCCAATGCGCTCAACAGCGGCATCCGCCGCATCGGCGTGGCGACCCAGTATAAGGCCCATTCGCTGATCCGGCACTTGCAGCGCGGCTGGAATTTCCTGCGCCCCGAACGCAATGAAAGTTTCGATATCCTGCCCGCCAGCCAGCGCGTGTCGGAAAGCCAATGGTATGAAGGCACGGCCGATGCGGTGTTCCAGAATATCGACATCATCGAAAGCTATGCGCCCGAATATATGGTGCTGCTGGCCGGCGACCATGTGTACAAGATGGACTATGAGCTGATGCTGCAACAGCATGTCGACAGCGGCGCGGACGTCACCGTCGGCTGCCTGGAGGTGCCGCGGATGGAGGCGGTGGGCTTCGGCGTCATGCATGTCGATGACACGGACAGGATCACCGCCTTCATCGAAAAGCCCAAAAACCCGCCCGGTATCCCCGGCCAGCCCGACATGGCGCTGGCGTCGATGGGCATCTATGTGTTCCAGACCAAATTCCTGATCGAACAACTGCGCCGCGACGCCGACGATCCGAACAGCAAGCGCGATTTCGGCGGCGACATCATCCCCCATATCGTCAAACATGGCAAAGCGGTCGCGCATCGCTTTTCCAGCAGTTGCGTGCGCGCCGAAAGCGAACTGGAGCCCTATTGGCGCGATGTCGGCACGATCGACGCCTATTGGCAGGCGAGCGTCGACCTGACCGACGTGGTGCCCAGCCTGGACCTGTACGACCGTAGCTGGCCGCTCTGGACCTATTCGGAAGTCACGCCGCCGGCCAAGTTCGTCCATAATGAGGATGGCCGGCGCGGGTCCGCGACATCGTCGCTGGTGGCGGGCGGTTGCATCGTGTCGGGTTCCTCGCTCCATCGCAGCCTGCTCTTTTCGGGGGTGCGCACCCACAGCTTCTCGTCGGTGACGGAAAGCGTCATCATGCCCAATTGCGAGATCGGGCGCGGGGCGCGGCTGCATAAATGCGTGCTCGACTCCGGGATCATCATCCCGCCGGGCCTCATCATCGGTGAACATCCCGAAGAGGATGCGCAGCGCTTCCGCCGCACAGACAGCGGCATATGCCTGGTGACGCAGCCGATGATCGACCGGCTGGTGGCCTGACGCGCGCCATGACGATCAAACTGCTGTCGGTCGCATCCGAAATCTATCCGCTGATCAAGACCGGGGGGCTGGCCGATGTTGCCGGCGCGCTGCCCGGCGCGCTGGCGGGGCAGGGGGTGCAGGTACGCACGCTGGTGCCCGGCTATCCCGCCGTCATCGCGCGACTGGGCAAGGCGAAGGCGGTGCGCCGCTACGACGCCCTGTTCGGCGCGGGCGCCAGCGTGCTGGCCGCGACCGTTGACGGGCTGGACCTGCTGGTGCTGGATGCGCCGGATTTCTTTGCCCGCGAAGGCGGCCCCTATGGCGATCATGGCGGCAATGACTGGGCCGACAATTGGCGGCGTTTTGCGGCCCTGTCGCGCGCGGGGGCCGACATCGCGGCCGACGGGATGAAGGGCTGGCGGCCCGACATCGTCCATGTCCATGACTGGCAGGCGGCGATGACCGCCGCCTATATGCGCTTCGGCCCGGCGGCGCAGGTGCCCAAGGTCGTGACGATCCACAATCTCGCCTTCCAGGGACGGTTCAGCGCGGGCATCTTCCCCGATCTTGGCCTGCCGCCCGAAGCCTGGGGCGTGGACGGGGTCGAATATTATGGCGGCACGGGCTATCTGAAGGCCGGGTTGGTGTCGGCCGACGCGATCACCACGGTCAGCCCCAGCTATGCGCAGGAAATCCGCTCGCCGGTCCATGGCATGGGACTGGACGGCCTGATCAACGGCCGGGTCGATCGGCTGCATGGCATATTGAACGGCGTCGATACCGACATCTGGAATCCCGCGATCGACAGCCTGATCGCCAAGCCTTACAGCCTGCGCGCGCCGGGCGGGCGGGCGGTGAACCGCCGCGCGCTCGAACGGCGCTTCGGGCTGGACCATGACGGTGCGCCGATCTTCATCATCGTCAGCCGCCTGACCTGGCAGAAGGGCATGGACCTGATGATCGACGCGGCCGAACATCTGGTCGCGATGGGCGGCAAGCTGGCCGTGCTGGGATCGGGCGATCATCCGCTGGAAGGCGCGCTGCTGGGCGCGGCGGACCGGCATCGCGGGCGGATCGGCGTGCAGATCGGCTATGACGAGCCGCTGTCGCACCTGATGCAAGCGGGCGGCGACGCCATCTTGATCCCCTCCCGCTTCGAACCCTGCGGCCTGACCCAGCTCTATGCGCTGCGCTATGGCTGCGTGCCGGTGGTGGCGCGGGTCGGCGGGCTGGCCGATACGGTGATCGACGCCAATGAGGCCGCGGTGGGCGCGGGCGCGGCGACCGGCATCGTCTTCACCCCGTCCGATCCGATGGCGTTGCATGGCGCGATCAACCGGCTGATCGACCTGTTTGGCGACAAAGCGGCGTGGCCGGCGATGCAGCGCGCGGGAATGCGCGCCGACTTCTCCTGGCCCCATAGCGCGGCGAAATATGCGGACCTCTATCGCGCGCTGATCGCGGAGGCGGCGTGAAGCCGGGGGTGTCGGTGGAGCCAAGCGGCACACGCTTTTGCGTCTGGTCGCCCGACGCGACCCAGACATGGCTCTGCCTGTTCGACGCCGCCGATCGCGAAACCCGCCTGCCGATGCTGCGCGATGCCGATGGCTGCTGGCATGTCGAAGCGGCCGGCGTGGGCGCGGGCGCGCGCTATGGCTTGCGCGCCGATGGTCGCTATGATCCGGGCGCGGGCCTGTGGTTCGATCCCGACAAGCTGCTGCTCGACCCCTATGCACCGGCGATCGACCGGGCGTTCCGCTATGACCCGGTGCTGGCGGCGCCGCGTGGCGAGGGAGGCGACACCGCCCCCTTGATGCCCAAGGGCGTCGTTGCCGCTGCCATCGAACCCTTGCCGCAGGCACCGCCCCGCTTCGCGTCGGGCGGACTGATCTACGAAGTACAGGTGCGCGGTTTCACCATGCTGCACCCCGACGTCCCGGAAGCACAGCGCGGCACCATTGCCGCGCTCGCCCATCCGGCGGTGATCGCGCATCTGCAAAGCCTGCATGTATCGGCGATCGAACTGATGCCGATCAACGCCTGGATCGACGAGCGGCATCTGGGGCCGCTGGGCCTGACCAACGCCTGGGGCTATAATCCGGTCAGCTATTTCGCGCTCGACCCGCGGCTGGCGCCGGGCGGCATCGCGGAATTGCGCGCGACCGTGGCGGCGCTGCATGAGGCCGGGATCGGCGTGATCCTCGACATGGTCTATAATCATGATGGCGAAAGCGACGCGCAGGGGCCGACCCTGTCGCTGCGCGGGCTGGATGCGCGCGGTTATTTCCGCCACGATGCCGAGGGTCGGCTGATCAACGATACCGGCACCGGCAACAGCATCGCCTGCAACGCGCCGGTGGTGCGCCGCCTGATCGTCGACTCCCTGCGGCATTTCGTGGCGCAGGCCGGGGTGGACGGCTTCCGTTTCGACCTTGGCCCGGCGCTAGGGCGGATGGCGGACGGCTTCGATCCACAGGCACCGCTGTTGCAAGAGATGCGCGCCGATCCGCTGCTGGCCGATCGCATCATGATCGCCGAACCCTGGGACATCGGGCCGGGCGGCTATCAGCTCGGCAATTTCGGCGAGGGCTGGCTGGAATGGAACGATCGCTATCGCGACGACATCCGCCGCTTCTGGCGCGGCGACGCCGGGACGCTGGGGGCATTCGCGACGCGGCTGGCCGGATCGTCGGATATTTTCGGCAGCGGCCAGACCCGGAGCGTCAATTTCCTCGCCGCCCATGACGGCTTCACCCTGGCCGACCTCACCGCCTATGAACACCGTCACAACGACGCCAATGGTGAGCAGAATCGCGATGGTCATGGCGAGAATCTGAGCTGGAACAACGGCGTCGAGGGCGTGAGCGACGATCCGGCCGTGCAGGCCGTCCGGACCCGCGACGGCAAGGCCCTGCTGTCCACCCTGTTCGCGACACGTGGCGCGATCATGCTGACGGCGGGCGACGAATTCGGCCGTAGCCAGCAGGGCAACAACAACGCCTATGCGCAGGACAATGCGATCGGCTGGATCGACTGGGAGAGGCGGAATCGCGATCTGGAGGCGCATAGCTTCGCGCTGGCGGCGCTGCGGGCGGAGACGCCCGATCTGCGCGGCACGGCGATGCTGTCCGACGCGGACGTCGAATGGCTGGACGAACATGGACAGGCATTGACGATAGGTCAGTGGGAAGACCCGGCGCGCCGCCGCCTGACGCTGCGCTATCGGGCGAGCGGGGTCGCGATCTGCGTCAATGGCGATACGGAACCCTGCCGCTTTCGGCTGGTGGACGGCGATGCCGATGTGGACGGCCGCTCCGTTGCCCTGATGCGACCGGCGCGATGATGGTGAGTCCAGCTGGGTTCGAACCAGCGACCTACTGATTAAAAGTCAGTTGCTCTACCGACTGAGCTATGGACCCCCGAAGCGGTGGAGGCTGCCCTAAAGGCGGCGGGGCGGATGGTCAACTCTTTGGCGCGGCTTTTTGCAGTCGCGCATGAAGATGGCGCACGGTCATCGCCAGATGCGGGTCGCGCCAGTCGGGGGCGACCGCCAGCAGCGGCGTCAGCACGAAGGCGCGGGTGCGATAGGCGGCATGGGGAATGGTCAGCGTCCGGCTGCGCCATGGGCCGCCCGACCAGAGGATGATGTCGATATCGACGCTGCGGGCGCCCCAACGGCGATAGCGGCGGCGGCCCAGCCTGTTTTCTATGCCCTGAATCATGGTCAGCATCGCAGGCGGGGACAGCGGACTTTCAACCAGGATCGCGCCATTGGCGAAGCGGCGGGCGGAAGGACCGAGCGGCGGGGTGGAGAGAATGGGCGAGATGCGCAGCACCCGTGCCTGTTCGCCGATCAGCGCTGTGGCCTCCGCCAGCAGCCGGGCGGGCGTGCGCCGCGCGGACAGCGGCCGGTTCGATCCCAGCGCCAGCGCATAGAGATGGGGCGCGTCTATCGCACCGCGTCCCTTGCCTGCGCCTTCATCTGCGCATAGGCGCCCTCGCGCGCGTCGATGGGCAGCGACAGCAGATAGCGCAGGGCGTCCTTATAGGTCAGGAAAGGCCGATCGTCCGCCATGATTGGGACGGTCCGTCCATTATAGAGCCGCTTCAACAGCCGCTTTTGCGGACGGCTGAGGCCGTCGGTATGATCGGTCGCGTCTTCGCCAACGGTCGCGTCCATTCAAATGTCCTGCGCGATCCGGCCGTAAAGCTCCGGCCGACGATCGCGGAAGAAGCCCATGCCGGCGCGATGCATGCGCGCCTTGGCCAGGTCCAGCGTCGCCACCAGCGCGCCCTGGTCCTTCGCATCGGCTTCGGCGGCGAAATCGCCCCATTCGTCGGTGATGAAGCTGTGGCCGTAGAAGAGCTGGCCGTCCTCGTCGCCGATCCGGTTGGCGGCGATCACCGGCATACAGTTGCTGACCGCATGGCCGATCATCGCCCGGCGCCACATGCGGCTGGTGTTCAGCTCGCTGTCATAGGGTTCGGAGCCGATCGCGGTGGGGTAGAAGAGCATCTCCGCTCCCATCAGGGCCATGCAGCGCGCGGTTTCGGGATACCATTGGTCCCAGCAGATGCCGACGCCGATAGTGCCATATTTGGTCGGCCACACCTTGAACCCCGTATTGCCGGGGCGGAAATAATATTTTTCCTCATAGCCCGGTCCGTCGGGAATATGGCTCTTGCGATAGACGCCCATGATCTCGCCTGTGTCATCGATCATCGCGAGCGAGTTGTAATGATGATGGCCGTCGCGCTCGAAAAAGCTGGTGGGGATATAGACGCCCAGTTCTTTCGCCAGCTTGCGCATTGCCTGCACAGCGGGATGGGTGTCGGTCGGCTCGGCGCTGGCGAACAGCGCTTCGTCTTCGACCCGACAGAAATACGGCCCTTCGAACAATTCGGGCGGCAGGATGATCTTCGCGCCGCGACTGGCTGCCTTGCGCACATGGTCCGCGACCTTGGCGATATTCTCGCCCATATCGTCGGAAAAGCTGAGTTGCAGCGCGGCTACTGTCACTTTGGTCATGTCTGTCCCTGAACTTATCAGACGGATGGCATCTGCTGGCTGCAGCAATGGAAGCTGCCGCCGCCCGACAATATGGCATCGCTGCGCAGCCCGACAATATCCCGGCCCGGAAAGAAAGGACGGAAGGCATCGAGCGCGGCCTGGTCGTTGGGCTGGCCATAGATAGGCACGATGACGGCGGCGTTGCCGACGTAGAAATTCATGTAGCTGGCCGGGATCGCCTCGCCATCCACCAGCACCAGACCGGGGGAGGGGATGTCGATCACCTCGACGCCATGTGCTTTCGCGCGGCCGCGGGCGTCGGCATAGAGGGCCGCATTGGGATCGTCGTCGGTCGTCGCGATCGGCAGCGCCAGCTTGCCCGGCCCGACGAAACGGGCGAGATTGTCGACATGGCCGTCGGTATGATCGTTCAGCAAGCCGTCGCCCAGCCACAGCATGTCCGACAGGCCCAGCGCGCCGGCCAGCAGCGTCTCGATCTTGCCGCGGTCCAGGTCAGGGTTGCGATTCGGATTGAGCAAGCATTGCTCCGTGGTCACGAACAGGCCGGAGCCGTCGGTGTCGATCGCGCCGCCTTCGAACACCCAATGCTGGGTGGAAACGGGCATATCGGTGGTCGCAGCCAGCCGCGCGCCGATATCCTCGTCGCCCGGCATCTGATATTTGCCGCCCCAGCCGTTGAAGCCGAAATCGACCAGTGCGCGACTCCCTGCGCCGTTCAGCGCCGCGATCGGCGCGGTGTCGCGCAGCCAGACGTCGCCCAGCTTATGGACGATGATCGATACGCCCGGCGCAACCAGCGCGCGCGCCGCTTGCGCATCGCCCTCATTGGCGACGACCAGCCGCACCTCCTCGCCCTTGCCGTCGGCATGGAGGGCGCTGGCGAAGGCGGCGATCTGCGCGCGCGCCTCCTCGAACGCGTCGGGCCATTCTGCGGGGTTGGTCGGGAAGCCGATCCAGGTCCAGTCGTGCGGCGCCCATTCGGCGGGCATGCGGAAAGTCATGGCTTTTGTCCTTGCTCGACCGGGGGCCGATCCGTGATAGCGGGCGTTGCGCGCGCTCCATAGCGTGCCGGACGGCGTGTGGACAGAGGGCGAAGGCCATGAAGAGACGAGTTTCGACGATCGCGGCCGGGCTGCTGCTGCTGTTCTCCGGCCAGGGTCAGGCGGGCGAACTGCCCGACTGGCTGACCGGCGAATGGCTGCAAAAGCGGGACGATCGCTGGACCGAGGAAGTCTGGACGCTGCCGCGCGGCGGCACGATGATCGGCGTGGGACGCACCGGGCGCGGGGAAACGCTGCGATCCTGGGAAGTGATGCGCATCGTGCGCGCCGCCGACGGATCGCTGACCCTCCATGCCGCGCCCGAAGGCGGTGCGACGACGATCTTCCCCGTCGTCGCCGAAGGCGTGCGTGACATCAGCTTCGCCAACCCGAACCATGATTATCCCCAGCGCATCCGCTACTGGCGGGAGGGGCGGCTGCTGATGGCCGAAACCGCCAGGATGGATGGCAGCCAGGCGCAGAATTGGACCTATTCCCCGGCCGGGGAATAGGTCGCTTCCCTCTACTTCCCCGCGCGATCCTTGTCGCGAATGGCGCGGAATTCGTCGCCCTCTACCCAGTTGGGCCAGTCGGTCGTGGTCGCCAGGTCGCGACCTACGTTGTAATAGAGCTTCAGGTCCGCCAGCACCCCGGTCCAGTCCCAATTGGGGTCATATTCGTCCTTGGGGCCATGATAGCGGTTCTTGGTATAATCCTCCGCCGCGGCCAGCCCCGCCGCGGTACCGCCCTGCACCAGATCCTCGCCGCCCTCGAAATAGAGCATCGGCAAGCCGTGCTTGGCGAAGCTGAAATGGTCGGAACGATAGTAGAAGCCCTTTTCCGGGGTCGGCTCCAGCGTCGATACCCGGCCTTGCGCGCTCAGCGCCCGGTCGAGATAGGCGTCGAGCTGCGACTTGCCCTTGCCGATCACCACGACATTCTTGGCGAGGCCCGCGACGCTGAGCGCGTCCATGTTCACGCCCCCTACCGTCTTGCTGAACGGGAAGACGGGGTTGTCGCCATAATAGGCCGATCCCAGCAGCCCCGATTCCTCGGCCGTCACCGCCAGGAACACTTGGCTGCGGTCGGTCGGACCGGCCTTCACATTGGCCTGCGCCAGCGCCACCAGCGCCGCAGTGCCGGTCGCGTTGTCCACTGCGCCGTTGCAGATGTCGTCGCCGTCCGGCGCCGCCTGGCAATGGCCCAGATGGTCCCAATGGGCGCTGTAGAGCACATATTCGTCGGGCCGCGTCTTGCCCGGCAGCAGCGCCACGACGTTTTTCGACATATGCTTGCGCAGGTCGTTGTCGAACGAGACCGTCGCCTTGATGCCCGTCAGCGCCACCGCCTTGAAGCCCGGCTTCTTCGCCGCGGCCATCTGCGCGTCGAGGTTCAGGCCCGCGCTGGCGAATAAAGCGGCGGCCTTGTCCTTCTGGATCCAACCGATCGCCTGGCTCTGGTCGGCATTGCCGTTGGCGCTGTCGGCGACATGCTGCGCGCCGGTCCAGCTCGACTGCACCACGTTCCAGCCATAGGCGGCGGGTACCGTATCATGCACAATGATCGCGGCAGCCGCGCCTTGGCGTGCGGCTTCCTCGAACTTGTAGGTCCAGCGGCCATAATAGGTCATCGCCCGGCCGTTGAACGGGCCGGTCAGCCCCGGCGTCTCATAATCCGGGTCGTTGACCAGGATGACCACCGTCTTGCCCTTGACGTCCAGCCCGGCATAGTCGTTCCACCCCTTTTCGGGCGCGTTGATGCCATAGCCGACGAAGACGACCGGGCTGTCTTTGATCGCAATCCTGGGCTGCGTGGTGCGATAGGTGCCGATCACCATTTCGGGGCCGTAGTTGGCGGTGACGGCGCTCTTGCCGCCGGTGAAGCGCAGCGGCGAGACATTTCTGGCATTGATCTCGACCAACGGCACGTCCTGGAACCAGCTACCCTTGTTGCCGGGCTGGAGGCCGAGCTTGCCGAATTCGGCGGCGAGCAGGGCCAGCGTTTTTTCTTCGCCGGGCGATCCGGGCGCGCGGCCCTCATAGGCGTCAGAAGACAGTAACTGCACCAGCCGCTTCATCGTGTCGATCGACGGCTCTGCGGCGGCCGTTGCGGGCGGCGTCGCGGATGCCGCAGCGGGCGGGGTGTCGGCGCCGTCGGTCGCGCAGGCCGACAGGGCAAGGACGGCGGCAATCGCCGCGATGGAGCTACGCATGGAAGTCACCCTTTATTTTACGAATGATCAGGTGATGCCACCGTGCGGGATACTGCGCAAGAATGTTGCGTGCACGAAGAAGGGCGGCTCCTTACGGGGCCGCCCTTCTTTGTAACTCTGCTCGGAAGACCGATTAGCGCGAATAGAATTCGACGACCAGATTCGGTTCCATCTTCACCGGATAGGGCACTTCGTCCAGCGTGGGCACGCGGACATAGCTGACCTTGGCGGCGCCGTCGGGGGCGACATAGTCGGGGATGTCACGCTCGGGCAGGCTCTGCGCTTCCAGAACCAGCGCCATTTCCTGCGCCTTCTTGCCCAGGGTGATTTCGTCGCCCGGCTTCACCAGACGCGACGCGATGTTGCACTTCACGCCGTTCACATAGATGTGGCCGTGCGACACGATCTGGCGGGCCGAGAAGATGGTCGGCGCGAACTTGGCGCGGTACACGACGGCATCCAGGCGGCGCTCCAGCAGACCGATCAGGTTCTGGCCGGTGTCGCCCTTCATGCGGCTGGCTTCGAAATAGTTCTTCTTGAACTGCTTCTCGGTGATGTCGCCATAATAGCCCTTCAGCTTCTGCTTGGCGCGCAGCTGGATGCCATAGTCCGACATCTTGCCCTTGCGGCGCTGGCCGTGCTGACCGGGACCATATTCGCGCTTGTTGACAGGCGACTTGGGACGGCCCCAGATATTCTCGCCCATACGACGGTCGAGCTTGTACTTGGCGCTGGTGCGCTTCGTCATAGATAATTCCTAGTCATTGCGTCTAACGTTGTTCCCGGTATCGCCTACGTCCGTTTTGCGTTTGTGCGCTCAGGGGCAGGGCCACCGCTTCACCGGGATGCGGAGCCAATTGCGAAGGCGCGCCTATGACCAGAAGAGGGATATATGTCAAGCCTCGACAGGTTGCGTGCGGCGGCTTAGTCGGACAGGCATGACTCCCGAACACTATTCCACCATGGCGCAGGTGCGCGCCGGCGTCGACAATCTCGACCGGCAGATCGTGGCCCTGCTGGCCCAGCGCTTCGCCCATATGCGCGCCGCCGCCCGGATCAAGCCCGATCGCAGCGCCGTCCGCGACGAAGCGCGCAAGGCGGAGGTCATCGCCAACGCCTGCGCCGAGGCGGAGGCGTCGGGGGTGCCGTGCGACCTGATCGCGGGCATGTGGGAAGAGCTGGTCGAAGCGTCGATCGCCTATGAAATGGCGGAGTTCGACCGGACGCGGGGTTAACTTGCCCCCGTTCGGTTCGAGCCTGTCGAGAACCCTGGCGCCAGGGTTCTCGACAGGCTCGAACCGAACGGAAGATGAGTTCACCGCTCCCGCGGTCTCGCCAAGTGCGACAGCACGCCGCGCAGCGTCCGTACCTCCAGATGGTTCCAGCCCGGCTTGGTCAGCAGGTTGCGCAGCGTCAGGCGGGTCGCACCGGCGCGGTCGGGCGGGAAGAAATAGCCGGCCTTCACCAGCAGCGCATCGAGCTGCTCGATCATGCCCTCCAGCTCCGCCTGTGGCGCAGGTTCGCCCAGGTCGGTGATGGTGGGCTGTGCCAGATCGGCCTGTTTCGACCATTCATAGGCGCACAGGATCACCGCCTGCGCCAGATTGAGCGACCCGAATTCCGGGTTGATCGGCACGGTCAGGATCTTGCGCGCGACCGCGACATCCTCCGTCTCCAGCCCCGACCGTTCCGGGCCGAAGACATAGGCGCAACGGCCCTGCGCGGCATGGATTTCACGCGCGGCTTCCTCCGGTGTCACGACCGGCTTGGTCACGCCGCGCTTGCGCACCGTGGTGGCATAGACATGAGCGCAGTCCGCGACCGCATCGGCCAGCGTCTCATAGACTTGCGCCTGATCCAGGATGAAGTCCGCGCCGGCCGCCGCCGGGCCGGCATCGGGATTGGGCCAGCCGTCGCGCGGGGTCACCAGCCGCATGTCGGTCAGCCCGAAATTCAGCATCGCGCGCGCGGCCTTCCCGATATTCTCGCCCAGTTGCGGGCGGACCAGGACCATGACGGGGGAGGGGGCAATAACTTCGGTCATATTTCCGTTCGTCCTGAGTAGGGGCTGAGATTGTCGAAGCCCCGTATCGAAGGATTTGCGCGCTGCCTGCCTGATTGCGTCCCAATCACCGGCGATCAAACCTTCCTTCTTTCTTCGAGACCAGCCCTTGATCTGCTGTTCGGCGGACAGCGCTTCATCCCGCGAACCAAACTCTTGACTCCACACTAAAATCACTGGGCGGCGGCTGTGCGTATATCCTGTAATTTCGCCTGACTGGTGCTGCGCGATACGCTGTTCCAGATTGTCAGTATGGCCCAGATAATAGCTGCCGTCCGCGCAAAGGAGCATATAGGCATGAAAGCTCATTGTGCGGTCCTTCGATACGCCATTTCGACTTCGCTCAATGGCTACTCAGGACGAACGGAAATAGGAAGCTAACTGAACGGCGATTGAAACTTGGGGCCATTACCGTCTCACTCCCGCCCGACTTCCTTCACCGTCCCGGCAAATTCCTCGAAATCCTTGGCGTCGGTGAAGTCCTTATAGACGCTGGCGAAGCGGATATAGGCGACACTGTCGAGGCGTTTCAGCCCTTCCATCACCAGTTCGCCGATCGCGCGGGCGGGGACTTCGCTGTCGCCGCTGGTTTCCAACTGGCGCTGGATGCCGGAGATCAGCTTTTCCAGGCGACTGGGGTCGATCGGCCGTTTGCGGCAGGCGATGCCGATGGAGCGGGCCAGCTTGTCGCGCTCGAACGCTTCCTTGCGGCCTTCGCTCTTCACCACCCAGATGTCGCGCAACTGGATGCGCTCGAAGGTGGTGAAGCGCGCGCCGCACGCTTCGCACTGGCGGCGGCGGCGGATGGCGTTGCCATCTTCCGTCGGCCGGCTGTCCTTCACCTGGCTGTCTTCATGGGCGCAGAAGGGGCAGCGCATGGGTCTTTTTACTCCGTTCGCCCTGAGCGAAAGTTGAAGCCTGTCCTGAGCGTAGCGAAGCCTTCACTCCGTTCGGGCTGAGGCTTAGACGTCGCTCAGCCCGAACGGATCAGGTATATCAGTAAATCGGGAAGCGCGCGGTCAGGCCCAGCACCTTTTCCCGCACATGCTGCTCGACCTGGCCATCGCCTTCGTCGCCATTGCGCTTCAGGCCTTCCACGACCTCGGCGATCAGGCGGCCGATTTCGCGGAATTCTTCCTCGCGGAAGCCGCGCGTCGTGCCCGCAGGCGTACCCAAACGGACACCCGAGGTGACGAACGGGCTGGCCGTGTCGAACGGCACGTTGTTCTTGTTGCAGGTGATATAGGCGCGATCGAGCGCCTTTTCCGCGGCCTTGCCGGTGGTGTTCTTGGCGCGCAGGTCGACCAGCATCAGATGATTGTCGGTGCCGCCCGACACGATCGACAGGCCGGCATCGGCCAGCGTCTCGCTCAGCGCGCGGGCGTTGGCGACGATCTGATGGGCATAGGCTTTGAATTCGGGCGTCAGCGCTTCCTTGAACGCCACCGCCTTGGCCGCGATGATGTGCATCAGCGGGCCGCCCTGCAAGCCGGGGAAGATCGCGCTGTTCAGCTTCTTGGCGATCGCCTCGTCATTGCTGAGGATGATGCCCGATCGCGGACCGCGCAGCGACTTGTGGGTCGTGGTCGTGGTGACATGGGCGTGAGGCACCGGCGAGGGATGCGCGCCGCCGGCGACCAGGCCGGAAAAATGCGACATGTCGGCCAGCAGATAGGCGCCGACCTCATCCGCGATTTCGCGGAAGCGCTTGAAGTCCCACACGCGCGAATAGGCCGTGCCGCCGCAGATGATGAGCTTTGGCTTGCATTCGCGCGCGATGCGGGCGACCTCGTCCATGTCGATCAGATGATCGTCGGGGCGCACGCCATAGGCGACCGGCTTGAACCACTTGCCGGACATATTGACCGGCGACCCGTGGGTCAGGTGGCCGCCCGACGACAGGTCGAGGCCCATGAAGGTATCGCCCGGCTGGAGCAGCGCCAGGAACACGGCCTGGTTCATCTGGCTGCCGCTATTGGGTTGCACATTGGCGAAGTTCGCACCGAACAGCTCTTTCGCGCGCTCGATCGCCAGCGTCTCGACGACGTCGGCATATTCGCAGCCGCCATAATAGCGCTTGCCTGGGTAACCCTCGGCATATTTGTTGGTGAAGATCGAACCGGCCGCTTCCAGCACCGCCTTCGACACGATGTTCTCGGACGCGATCAGTTCGATCTTGTCCTGCTGGCGCTTCAGCTCATTGCCAATCGCGCCGAAGATTTCCGGGTCCGCAAGGCCAAGCGATTCGCTGAAGAAGCCGTCCTGGCGGATGGCGGGGGCGAGGATGTCAGTGCTCATCGAAACTTCCTTTCAGAGCGCGGGCTGGGACAGTTTTTCGACGCGGCCGGCATGGCGGCCACCGCCGAAATCGGTGGTGAGGAAGGCGGTGACGCAGGCTTTCGCCATGTCCACGCCGGTCAGGCGGGCGCCCATGGCGAGGACGTTGGCGTCATTATGCTCGCGCGACAGGGCGGCCGACAGCGGCTCACCCACCAGAGCGCAGCGGCAGGCCGGGTTGCGGTTGACCGCGATCGAAATGCCGATGCCGGAGCCGCATAGCGCAATGCCGCGTTCCGCGTCGCCGGATGCGACCGCTGTCGCAAGCTTGTAACCATAATCGGGATAATCGACGCGGTCGGCGGTCGCGGGGCCGAGGTCGGCGACCGCATGGCCCTCGTCGCGCAGCCACTGCGCAAGTTCCGCTTTCAGGTCGATGGCGGCATGATCGGAAGCGATGGCGATTTTCATAGGTGCAGCCCCTGCGTTCCTGGGGTGATTCGTTCTGCGCGCCTCATAAGGGGACAGGACGGCAATTGCCACCGTCGAGCTTGGCGCTTAAGGCAACGCCCATGGCTGGCACGATTTTATCCATATTGATGCTCGCGGGCATGCTGCTGACCGGCGGCGGCGTCTATGCGATCGTGAAGAAGGGCGACCGCAAGCGCGGCGGCCTGATGATCCTCGCGGGCCTCGTCATGTTCGGCAATGTCGCGATCAGCGCGATTCCCGGCCCGGATCTGCCGACGCTGGAGCAGCGCTAGCCCGAAGCGCCAGCGAGGCCAGCAAATCGGTCTGGGTCACCAGCCCCTGCAATCTGTGATCGGCATCGACGACGATGGCGGCGCGCCGCGCGCCGCTGCTCAGGGGGCCGATGAGCCGCGCGACAGGCGTGTCGGCATGGACCAGCAGGGCGCGGCGGGCGATGTCGCCGGCGCGTTCGCCCTCCCGGCCAAGGTCGAGAGCGCCTATGATTCCCTGCACGCGCCCTGCGTCGTCCAGTACCGGCAGCGACAACAGGCCGCGCGCCAGCATCAAGGCGCGCACCTGCTCCATCGGCTGGCTGGCGGGCACGTGGATCACGTCGCGCGCCATGATCTGCGCGCAGGGCACCGCGCCATGCAGCCGTTCGGCCGCGCGCAGTTCGGCGTCCGCCAGCAACTGGCGCAGGTCCGCCTGGTCCACGTCCAGCGCATCGCCATAGCCCTGCACCGCGTCGGCCACATCCTGCGCGCTCGGACCGGCGCGCAGCAGCGGCGCGGGATCGGCGGTGCCGTGCGGGGCGGGCGCTTTGGGCGCCACATGGGGATAATTATGACCGGCGATGCGATGGAACAGGATCGCTACCACCAGCAGCAGCAGGGTGTTCACCCCCACCGGCACCAGCGCGAACAGATAGCTGCTCGCCACCCCCTTTACGCCCAGCGCGGCGGACAGCGCCACCGCGCCGCCGGGCGGGTGGAGGCAGCGGAGCAGCGACATGATGGCGATCGCCGCGCCCACCGCCAGCGCGGCGGCGAAGGTGGGATCGGGAACGGCCTTCGCCACGAAGATACCGACCAGCGCGGAAATGACGTTGCCGCCCAGCACCGGCCAGGGCTGGGCCAGCGGACTGGCAGGAACCGCGAACAGCAGCACCGCCGACGCGCCCATCGGCGCGACCAGCAGCGGATGGGCCAGACCATTGCCCAGCATCAGCCCGCACAGCAGCCCCGTCACCGCGATCCCGCCGATCGCCCCGCTCGCCGCTTTCAGTCGGTCGACAAAGCCCGGTCCCGACGGACCGGCGGGGATGAAGGCGCTGTAATAGCGGCTCCAGATCAGGCGAACGTCGTTTTTCGGGGCGTCGGACATGGCGCGGATGGCTATCGCCGGCCGGACGGTGCGCCAAGCGGGAAATTATGGGGCGGGGTAAAGGGGGCTTTGCACGGTCGCGTCCTGCCGTCAGGCGCGGCTTGCGCTAGCCGGTATCCTGCGCCCCGCATGTCTGGTAGGATCGACGCCATGCTCAACCGATCGGCCTCGACCATCCTGGCAGCGCTTGGCTGCCTGATTGCGACCCCCAGTCTTGCCGCCCCAGGCCATGCTGCGCCGCCAGCGCCGCCGCCGGCCGTTTCGCCCGTGCCGCCTGCTCCGGCGCAGATCCGCGGCCTGTCCTGTACCGCCGACGACCGATCCGTCCGGGAAATCGTGATCGATTTCACCGCTGGCCGGTGGCGCGAAGGCGGCCAGGGCTGGAACAAGATCGCGGCGCAGGACGATGCGACGATCACCCTGGTCCAGCAAGGCGGCGGGATGCTCAGCGGCCTGCTCAGCAACATGCGGCGGCTGGAGCGGCTGGACCGGTCGACCCTTGTCCTGTCGACCGAACTGCACACCGGCCTGATCGACGAAGTGCGCGCCTACCGCTGCAAGATCGTCGCGCCTTTCGATGCGAAGCGTCAGATATAGGGGAGGGCGTAAAAGCGGTTGGTCGGGAAGCGACCAAAAATGGACACTCACGAGTCTATGAGAGTTGCCCGAAAGCGGACTTTGGAAGCTATCTTGGCGAACTGATAGCTCGAATAAGAAGCCCCACACCATACAGAGATACAGGTCCGCCCAGACCAAGCACAATTACAATAGCAAGTCCGAACACGCCACGTCCGCTGCCGTAGTTATTATACAAAACAAGCAGATACGAAGAGCCAACAACGGCTGGGACGAGGACGCAGAGTGTTCCTACTTTCCAAGCACGATCCCTCGCAATATTGCTGGAAATACCAAAATAGACCGCCAGAAACGCGAGAGCACCAAACAAAAAGAAGCCGATTGGCATAGGATGCCTCTCCATCACGAAATGCCGTCCAAGTTTATCAGATCGCCGCCATTCTACAGAGAAATATCGGAGCCAAATTGATAGCAGTTTCGGGTAAGAACGGATCGGATTTTCATCAAAAGCCGACAGTCCGCAAACCACCCCTCCCAGCCTCACATGACACAAAAAAAAGGCCGCCTCGCGGGCGGCCTTTCTCGTTCGTCGAATTCCCGATCGCTCAGCGGATCGGGGAATCCGGTGACAGGCGCATGTCGAGATAATTGTCGACCGACTTCATCAGCTGGTCCAGCTCATGCTCGAAGAAATGGTTCGCGCCGCGAATTTCGTCGTGATGGATGGTGATGCCCTTTTGCGTGCGCAGCTTGTCGACCAGCTTCTGCACCGCGCTCGCGGTCACCACTTCGTCCGACGTGCCCTGCACGATGATGCCCGACGAGGGGCAGGGCGCGAGGAAGGAGAAGTCGTACATGTTGGCGGGCGGCGCGACCGAGATGAAGCCGCGGATTTCCGGGCGGCGCATCAGCAATTGCATGCCGATCCAGGCGCCGAAGGAGAAGCCCGCGATCCAGGTGGTCTGGGCTTCGGGGTGGAAGCTCTGCACCCAGTCGAGCGCCGCCGCGGCGTCGCTCAGCTCGCCGATGCCATTGTCGAACGTGCCCTGGCTGCGGCCGACGCCGCGGAAGTTGAAGCGCAGCACGGCGAAGCCGCGCTTCACGAAGGTCTTGTAGAGCGCCTGGGTGATGCGGTCGTTCATCGTGCCGCCGCCCTGGGGATGCGGATGCAGGATCATGGCGACCGGCGCACGCGGGCGGGGCGGGGGGCTGAAACGGCCTTCGAGGCGACCTTCGGGTCCGGGGAAAATGACGTCGGGCATGGCACCTGTTATCGTTCTGGGCCGTCCTGCCCGCATGGGCTGGCGGCGAATGGATGCGGATCGCACAGACGGTCGCATGGGCAAATGCTATTGCTGGCGCTGCGCGGCAGACCGCCTATATAGAAGCCGCCGCCATTTCCGCAATCAATGAGTAACGCCGCTTGGCCGCCGACCGCCTTTATCTCGATCATGCCGCTACCACGCCGATGCTGCCCGCCGCGCGCGACGCGATGATGGAGGCGATGGCGAACTGGGCCAACCCGTCCAGCCCCCATGCCGACGGCCGCGCCGCCCGCGCCCGGTTGGAGGATGCCCGGCGGCGCATCGCGGCGGCAATGGGCTGGAGCGGGCATGTGATCTTCACCTCCGGCGCGAGCGAGGCGATCGCGATCGGCCTGCAACGCGCGAAGGGCGGGCGCATCGTCACATCGCCGGTCGAGCATGACGCGGTGCTGCGCGTGACGAAGGGCGCAGCGCGGCTGGCGGTCGCGTCAGATGGTCTTGCCCTTTCTTCCCGCGAAGGCGGGAATCTATCTCCGGCCCTGTCCTCGAACGCCGCGCAGGAGATGGATCCCCGCCTTCGCGGGGATGACGATCAAGCAGAGGTAGGGACACTCCTTGCCATCCAGCACGTCAATAACGAAACCGGCGTGATCCAGCCGCTCGACCGGATCGACCGCGACGGCGCGATCCTGTTCGCCGATTGCGCCCAGAGCGCGGGCAAGCTGCCCCTGCCGGACGCGGACATGATCGCGATCAGCGCGCACAAATTCGGCGGTCCGCCCGGCATCGGCGCGCTGCTGATCCGCGACCTGGCGCTGATCGAGCCGAGCGGCGGGCAGGAGCAGGGCTATCGCGCCGGCACCGAAAATCTGCCCGCGATTCTGGCCATGGTGGCGGCGCTGGAGGCGCGGGAGGACTGGCTGCCCCGCGCGACCGCCCTGCGCACGCGGCTGGACGCAGGGATAGAGGCGGCGGGCGGCATCATCGTGGCGCGCGATGCGCCGCGCCTGCCCGCCATCGCCAGTTACCGGATGCCCGGTCTGTCGGCCCGCGCGCAGCTGATCCAGTTCGACCTGGCGGGCATTTCCGTGTCCGCTGGCAGCGCCTGTTCCTCCGGCTCCCTCAAGACCAGCCATGTGCTGGGCGCGATGGGCTGGGACGAGGACGCCGCGGCTGAGGTCGTCCGCGTCAGCTTCGGCCCGCAAACATGCGACAGCGACATGGACAGGTTCCTCGCCATTTGGAAAAGCATGGCGGCCAAGGCTTTTGGGCGAGCAAGCCAATGATCTATCTCGATTATCAGGCGACGACACCGCTCGCGCCCGAAGCCTTCGATGCGATGGTGCCGTTGTTGCGCGACCAGTTCGCCAACCCGCACAGCGCGCATCGCCTGGGCCGCTTCACCGCCGCGCAGGTGGAGGTGGCGCGGGAGGAGATTGTCCGATTGCTCCCCCCCGGCGGCACGTTGCTGTTCACCTCCGGCGCGACCGAGGCGCTCAACATCGCGATCCAGGGCGCGCCGCCGGGCGGCATCGTGACCATCGCGACCGAACATGCCGCGGTGCTGGACACAGCCGAAGCGATGGCCCGGACCGGGCGGGATGTGACCGTGCTGCCGGTCGGACCGGACGGTGTCGTCGATCTGGAAGCCGCTGCCCGCGCCATCGGTCCAGCTGTCGCACTCGTCGTCGCGATGCTGGTGAATAATGAGATCGGCGTGATCCAGCCGGTCGCGGCGCTCGCCGACCTCGCGCACCGCGCGGGTGCGCTGTTCCTGTGCGATGCGGTGCAGGGCTATGGCCGCGTCCCCATTCCGTCCACCTGCGACATGGTCGCGATCAGCGCGCACAAGATCCATGGCCCCAAGGGCGTGGGCGCGCTCTGGCTGCGCGACGGTGTCCGGCCAGCGCCGCTGATCCATGGCGGCGGGCAGGAGGGTGGGCTGCGCTCCGGCACATTGTCGCCCGCCCTGTGCGCGGGATTCGGCGTCGCGGCGCGGCTGATGCGCGACCGGGCGGACAGCGACCGCGCCCATGTCGAAAGCCTCGCCGCGCTGGCCGCCAAGCTCTTTGCGGACTGGACGTTGAACGGCTCGCAAACGGCGCGCTATCCGGGCAATCTCAACCTGCGGCGCGACGGAATCGACGGCGCGCGGCTGTTGTCGGATTGCCGCAATGTTGCTTTTTCGCTCGGTAGCGCTTGCGCAAGCGGGTCCGGGCGGCCTAGCCATGTCCTGCGCGCGCTCGGGCTGACAGATGCACAGGCGCGTGGATCGGTGCGGATCGGCTTTGGCCGATACACGCGCCGGGAAGAGTTGGAGAGGGCGGCAGAGGCATTGCAGGAAGCGGCAGCCGCACAAGCGGCGCCGTAAAAGGGAGCGCACGCATTAGCATGACCAGGGTCACCTTCATCAGCGCCGACGGCGAGAGACGACAGGAGGTTGACGCGCCCGCGGGATCGGTGCTGCTCGATATCGCCCAGGCCGCCGGCCAGCCGCTGGAGGGCACATGCGAAGGGCAGATGGCCTGTTCCACCTGCCATGTCGTCGTCGATGCCGAAGATTTTGCGCGCCTGCCGCGCGCCAGCGAGGATGAAGAGGATATGCTCGACCTTGCCGCCGCCGCCACCCGGACCAGCCGCCTGTCCTGCCAGATCATCCTGGACGACAAGATGGACCGGCTGACCGTCCGTATTCCCGGTGAATTCAACAATATGCAGGGCATGTGACCGTGAAGATTCTGACCGCTTTGGCGACGCTGGCCCTGCTGGCGGCGCCGTCGATGGCCGCCGACAGGAAGAAGGCGCCGGCCAGGCCGCCCGAACCCACCGGCCGGCTCGATTCGCTGCTGCCGGCTGCGCCGCGCTATCTGGTGCCGCAATCGGCGCTCGCCTCGGTGCGCAACCCGGCGGAGATCGAGAAGGAGGCCGGCGGCCGCCTCGGTGTCGCGCTGGTTGATCGGAGTGGCGCGCTGCTGCTGGGCTTCAACCGCGACGAGCGGTTCGCCATGTGCTCGACCTTCAAGGCGCCGCTGGCCGCCGCCGTGCTGATCGGCGCGGAAGGCGGCAAGTTCGGGCTGGAGGGAGAGATACCCTTTAGCGGCGACGATATCCTCGATTACGCCCCGGTGGTGAAGAAGAACAAGAAGCGCGGCCGCATGAGCATGGGTGAACTGGCCCAGGCCGCGGTCGAGGTGAGCGACAACAGCGCCGCCAACCTGCTGCTGCCGATGCTGGGCGGGCCGGAGGGGCTGACGTCCTTCATGCGCGCCCATGGCGACGCCGTGACCCGGCTCGACCGCACCGAACCGACGCTCAATGAAAATGCGGAGGGTGATCCGCGCGATACCACCACGCCGGCCGCCATGGCCGGGCTGATGGGTCGGCTCTTCTTCCGCGACATGCAGCCGACGAGCGTCGAGCGCCTGCGCACCTGGTTCAACGCCAGCAGCACCGGCGACAAGCGGATCAAGGCTGGCCTGCCTGCGGGATGGACATCGGGCAGCAAGACCGGGACATGCGGCACCGCCTATAATGACGTGGCGCTGGTGAAGGCGCCCAATGGCGACGAATATGTCCTGGCCATCTATCTCGACCGGCCAACGGTGGACGCGAAGAAGGCCGAGGCAGCGATCGCCGAAACCGCGCGCGCCGCGCTCGATTTCGTGGGCAAGGCGCAGAAGAGCGGGCTGGAGTAGCCAAAAATCATCCGTTCGCTTCGAGCGAAGTCGAGAAGCGCGCAGGAAAGGTTTCTCGACTTCGCTCGAAACGAACGGAGACGGGATTGTGCCCTTGCCATCCCGGTCCCCTTTCGCCATATGCCGCGCCGGGAGTCGGGCGGACGTGATCGTCGCGAACCTGGTCAGGTCCTGACGGAAGCAGCCACAGTGATTTCGTCACGGGTCGTTCCGGCTCCCACCCTCCACCTTCATCCAGCTTCGACAATAGCCACCCGAACGGCTAGACGATGACTATGTCCGATTCCCCGCAGCCCTATCGCGTCCTGGCGCGCAAATATCGACCGCGCAGTTTCCGTGAACTGATCGGGCAGGATGCGATGGTCCAGACGCTGGGCAATGCGATCAGGCGCGGCCGGCTGGCCCACGCCTTCCTGATGACCGGCGTGCGCGGGGTAGGGAAGACCTCCACCGCGCGGCTGATCGCCAAGGCGCTCAACTGCATCGGCCCGGACGGGCAGGGCGGGCCGACCATCGACCCCTGCGGCGTCTGCGAACCCTGCGTCGCCATTGCCGAGGGTCGGCATATCGACGTGGTCGAAATGGACGCCGCCAGCCACACCGGCGTGGACGATGTGCGCGAGATTATCGAGGCGGTGCGCTATGCCGCCGTGTCGGCGCGCTACAAAATCTACATCATCGACGAAGTCCATATGCTCTCCAAAAACGCCTTCAACGCGCTGTTGAAGACGCTGGAGGAGCCGCCCGCCCATGTGAAATTCCTGTTCGCCACGACCGAGGTGAACAAGGTGCCGGTGACGGTGCTGTCGCGCTGCCAGCGCTTCGACCTTCGCCGCATCCCTGCCGAACTGCTCGCCGCCCATTTCGCCCATGTGGTGGAAGCCGAAAGCGTTGCGGCGGAACCCGATGCGCTGGCGCTGATCGCGCAGGCGGCCGAAGGGTCCGCGCGCGACGGCCTGTCGATCCTCGACCAGGCGATCGCCCATGCGGAAATGGGGCCGGATGGCGCAGACGGCGACGCGCCGATGGTCAGCGCCGCCCAGGTGCGCGACATGCTGGGCCTGTCCGATCGTGGATCGGTGCGCCGCTTGCTGGGGCTGCTGCTGGAAGGCGATACGGGCGCGTTGCTGGGCGCGGTGCGCGACCAATATGCGCTGGGCGTCGAGCCGCTTGCGCTGATGCGCGGCCTGATGGAACTGGTCCATGCCGTGACCCTGGCGAAGGCCGGTCGCGACATCGCCAGCCCCGGCCAGTCGGCCGAAGAGCGGGAAGCGCTGGCCGACTGGGCGGCGCAACTGGGCTTCGCACCGCTCCATCGCCTGTGGCAATTGCTGCTCAAGGGGCATGACGAAGTCGCCAACGCCGTCCTGCCGATCGAAAGCTGCGAAATGGCGCTGCTGCGCGTTATGCACGCCGCGACCATGCCCGATCCGGGCGAACTGGCGCGGATGCTGCGGGAGGGGGCGCCCGCCATGGTTGCGCCTGCTTCCGGTGGAACGCCTGCCGCGCCGTCCTCCGCGCCCGCCGCGCGGCTGCCCGCTACGATGCAGGAAATCGTCGCGCTGATCGACCGGCAGAAGCCGTTGCTGGCCAATCACCTCAATGATTGCGCCGCGCTCGTCTCGCTCAGCCCGCCCGATATCGCCATTCGCCTGACCCATAGCTGGACGCATGGCGACTTCAAACGCGACCTGGAGCAGGCGCTGAACGCCGCGACATCCGGAACCCGATGGGTCGTGACGCTGGCGGCGAGCGGCGGCGAGCAGACGCTGCTGGAGCAGGAGCAGGCGGTGAAGGCCGCTGCGCGCGCCGATATATTGGAAACCCCGGTGGTCAAGGCGGCGATCGCCGCCTTCCCCGAAGCGGAGTTGGTCGAAACCGACCGGCCCGAAGCATGGAGTGCAGGACAATGAAGGACTTGAACGAAATCCTCGGCATGGCGAGCCGTGTTCAGGAAGAATTGCAGCGTGCGCAGGACAATCTCGACAAGCTGGAGGTCGAGGGCGCGGCCGGCGGCGGGTTGGTCAAGGTGCGGGCCTCGGCCAAGGGGCGCATCCTGGGCGTATCGATCGACGACACGCTGCTCGCGCCGTCGGAAAAGCCGATATTGGAAGACCTTATCACCGCTGCGTTCAACGATGCGCGCAAGAAGGCGGACGAGATCAGCAATGCCGAAATGGGCAAGATGACCGCGGGCCTGCCGCTGCCCCCCGGCTTCAAACTGCCGTTTTGATGCACTGGCCGCACCAGCCCTCTCCCCCACCCGGCCACCCAACGGCAGTATCATATGGGTGGCCGGGTGGGGGAGAGGGCTGGTGCGGTTCCGAAAATGCGCGGCAGCGTATTTTCCAGACGGCGGATCGATCACCTGGCGTTCATCGTTTCGTCATTATGACAGCTCGCAATTGATTGCTGCGACGGGCATCCCCATAAAGGCGATGAACCGTAGGAGAGGGCCGCTTCTTTCGGCCCCGGAGACTGAATGACTGTGCAATATCCCCTTCTGCCGCTGCGCGACATCGTCGTCTTCCCGCAGATGATCGTCCCGCTGTTCGTCGGTCGCGACAAGAGCGTCGCTGCGCTCGAAGCGGCGATGGAAGGCTCGAAGGAAATCTTCCTCGTGTCCCAGCTCGACCCGGCGGAGGATGATCCGGGCCGGGATTCGCTCTACGACACCGGCGTCGTCGCGATTGTGCTGCAACTGCTCAAGCTGCCCGACGGCACCGTCCGCGTGCTGGTGGAGGGCAAGCATCGCGCCCAGCTCGAATCGATGGAGACGCGCGACACCTATCTCGTCGCCAATGTCGATGACGTGGAAGAGATCGTGGCGGAAGGTCCCGAAGCCTCCGCGCTGATGCGCTCGGTCGCCGAGCAGTTTGAAAATTACGCCAAGCTCAACAAGAAGCTGCCGGCCGAAACCCCGGTCCAGTTGCGCGAGATCGAGGATGCGGGCCGCCTGGCCGACGCCGTGTCGGCCAACATCAACGTCAAGGTGTCCGACAAGCAATCGCTGCTGGTCGAAGCCGATCCGGTCAAGCGGCTGGAAATGGTCTTCGCCTTCATGGAAGGCGAACTGGGCGTACTCCAGGTCGAAAAGAAAATCCGCGGTCGCGTGAAGCGCCAGATGGAAAAGACCCAGCGCGAATATTATCTCAACGAGCAGCTCAAGGCGATCCAGCGCGAGCTGGGCAATGGCGAGGGTGAGGAAGGCGACGAGCTTGCCGAACTGACCGAGAAGATCGCCAAGACCAAGCTGTCCAAGGAAGCCCGCGCCAAGGCCACGGCGGAACTGAAGAAGCTCAAGGGCATGCAGCCCATGTCGGCCGAAGCGACCGTCGTGCGCAACTATCTGGACGTGCTGCTCGGCCTGCCCTGGGGCAAGAAGGGCAAGGTCAAGAATGACCTCAAGAAAGCGCAGGATATCCTCGACGAGGATCATTTCGCGCTGGAGAAAGTCAAGGACCGGATCATCGAATATCTGGCCGTGCAGGCGCGCACCAACAAGCTGAAGGGGCCGATCCTGTGCCTCGTCGGCCCGCCGGGCGTCGGCAAGACGTCGCTGGGCCGCTCGATCGCGAAAGCCACGGGCCGCGAGTTCGTGCGCCAGTCGCTGGGCGGCGTGCGCGACGAGGCTGAAATTCGCGGCCACCGCCGCACCTATATCGGCTCGCTGCCGGGCAAGATCGTCACCAACCTCAAGAAGGCGGGGACGATGAACCCGCTCTTCCTGCTGGATGAGATCGACAAGCTGGGCCAGGATTTCCGGGGCGATCCGGCATCGGCGCTGCTGGAGGTGCTGGACCCGGAACAGAATAGCAAGTTCCAGGATCATTATCTGGAGATCGACGTCGATCTTTCGGACATCATGTTCGTGACGACCGCCAACTCGCTGAATTTGCCGCAGCCTCTGCTCGACCGCATGGAGATCATCCGGCTGGAAGGCTATACCGAGGACGAGAAGGTCGAGATCGCCCAGCGCCATCTGGTCGCCAAGCAGATCGACGCCCATGGCCTCAAGGGCGACGAGTTCGTGGTGACGGAAGATGCCGTCCGCGACCTCATCCGCTATTATACCCGCGAGGCTGGCGTCCGCACGCTGGAGCGCGAGATTGCGCGCCTCGCCCGCAAGGCGCTGCGCAAAATCCTGGAAGGCGCCTATGACAAGGTCGTCATCACGCCCGACAATCTGGCCGATTATGCCGGTGTGCGGAAATTCCGCCACGGCGTGGGCGAGGAAGAGGATCAGATCGGCGCGGTGACGGGCCTGGCCTGGACCGAGGTCGGCGGCGAGCTGCTGACGATCGAGGCGGTGACCGTGCCCGGCAAGGGCATGATCAAGACCACCGGCAAGCTCGGCGAGGTCATGAACGAATCGATCCAGGCGGCCTTTTCCTATGTCCGGGCGCGCTCGCCCGGCTATGGCATCAAGCCCAGCGTGTTCAACCGCAAGGATATCCATATCCATCTGCCCGAAGGCGCAGTGCCCAAAGATGGTCCGTCGGCGGGCATCGGCATGGTGACCTGCATCGTGTCCACGCTGACCGGCATCCCCGTCCACAAGGACGTGGCGATGACCGGCGAGGTCACGTTGCGCGGGCGGGTGCTGCCGATCGGCGGCCTCAAGGAGAAGCTGCTGGCCGCGCTGCGCGGCGGCATCAAGACGGTGCTGATCCCGCAGGAAAACGAGAAAGACCTGGCGGAAATTCCGGCCAACATCCGCGACGGTCTGGAAATCGTGCCGGTCAGCCATGTGGACGAGGTGCTGGCGCGTGCGCTGGCGTCGGTTCCCGAAGCGATCGCCTGGACCGAAGAGGACGACCTCGCCGCCCAGCCGAGCAATGCGCCCGGCCGCGACAGCGATCCCGCGCTGCGGCATTAAGCCAAACCGAAACCGGCGGTTTGCCGTCGGTTTCGGCATATTTCGCGCAGGCGGGCGCAAATTTCGATCGCAGCGAAGGACTTTGTCGCTTTCCCTTTGACAGGCGCAGAAATCCGCGCCTTATTGCGCCGCCTACGCCGCGATTCCTAAATCAACCAACAGCACAAGGGGGTTCCCAAGGCATGAACAAGCAGGATTTGATCAGCGCAGTCGCTGAAAGCAGCGGCCTCAGCAAGAATGACGCGACGAAGGCTGTAGAAGGCGTGTTCGACGCCATCACCGGCGCTCTGAAGAAGGGCGACGAAGTGCGCCTCGTCGGCTTCGGCACCTTCTCGGTTTCGCAGCGCAAGGCTTCGACCGGCCGTAACCCGCGCACCGGCGAAACCATGACCATCAAGGCTTCGGCGCAGCCGAAGTTCAAGGCCGGCAAGGGCCTGAAGGATTCGGTCAACTGACGGATGGGGCGCCTGCCATTGGCGGGCGCCCACCGTTTGACGACCTACCGGCATCGCGGCCGGAAAGTTTTTCAGGAGAGTGATGCGGCGACAGGAAGTTGATCTTCCGCGACGCAGATGCCGAAAGGCGAAGGGGATGAAGAGGCACCATGCCTTTTCGTCCCCTTCTTTTTGCCCGATCGGCCTCGACCCGCCCGCCTGCCGGCGATAGGAAGGCGGCATGACGGGACGCGCGGGCAGGCACATCTGGATCATTTGCGGGTTCGCTACGCTTTCCGCTTGCGCCGGCGGCGACTATCGTCCGGTGCGCGATACGCCGGTCCGGATCGGCCCGCCCTACAAGGTGCGCGGCGCAACCTATGTCCCGGCGGCGGACCCCGGCTATGACATGTTGGGCTATGCGAGCTGGTATGGTTCGGAATCGGGCAATCGCACCGCCAATGGCGAACGCTTTCGCGCCAAATGGATCACCGCCGCGCACACCAGCCTGCCGCTGCCCAGCTATGTCGAGGTGACCGCGCTCGATACCGGCCGGACCATCCTGGTTCGCGTCAACGATCGCGGCCCCTTCGCCGGGCGCGGGCGGGTGATCGACCTGTCGCGCGGCGCGGCCGAGCAATTGGGCATCCGCGCCCAGGGTCATGCCGCGGTGCGCGTGCGGTTCGTCGATCCGCCGGAAAAGGACAGGGAACGACTGCGCAAGGGGAAGCCCGCGTCGGATCGCCCAAAGGTGCCGGAACGGACACTCGTCAATCTCCGGGCGCAATTGCAGGCGGCTGTGCCGTCACCATGATTGTAGCGTCATGACCGTGGCGCAGGAGGAGGCGGTGCGCCGCATCGCCTCCAACCATCCGGTCGCCGACGCTATTCTGCGGCGCTGGTCGCAACTGGGCCTGCCCGACGCCTGGCTGTCGGGCAGCCTTCTGGCGCAGGCATGGTGGAACGCCTGTTTCGACCTGCCGCCGCTGCACGGCATAGCCGACGCGGACATCATCTATCATGACGCCGCCGACCTGTCGGAAGCGGGCGAGGCCGCGGCGGCCGCGCATGTGGCGCAATTGTTCGCCGATCTGCCGGTCCGTTTCGACGTCAAGAATCAGGCGCGCGTCCACCTCTGGTATCCCGACCGCTTCGGCATCGTGATTCCGCCTTACCGTTCGGCGTTGCAGGCGACCACGACCTATCCGACCACCGTGTCCGCGGTGGCCATCAGCGACTTCGCCCTGTCCGCGCCTTTCGGCCTGGACGATTTTCTGGCGCCCGTCGTGCGAGCCAATGCGACGCTGATCGACCGGTCGGTATATGAAGCCAAGACGCAGCGCTGGGCCGCTTGCTGGCCCGATCTGGCGATCCTGCCATGGAGCGCGGCAGTCCGTCATTCGCACTTGCAATGACGGCATAATCGCGATCATCCTGCATCGGGTGCATTTGTCTGCTTGACGGCCGGTAATGGGCCGCATATGTGGCCAACTCTCGCGGGCCGGAAGGCCCTGTGGCGATCGTAGCTCAGTTGGTTAGAGCGCCGGTTTGTGGTACCGGAGGTCGCGGGTTCGGATCCCGTCGATCGCCCCATTTTCTGATTTTCCCCCTGATCCGAGGGGATCGTCTCGCGCCGGGACGGTCATGCCTTTCCTATCATCGGATACGCAAAAGCGGTTCCCACTTGTCCGCGCGATGCTCTATAGCGCCCCCATGACCGATGCGCGCGACAAGGGGTTGACCCTTAATCCCAAATATGACGATCATGCCCTGATCACCGCTGTCGTGACCGACGCGGCCGACGGTGAAGTGCTGATGGTCGCGCATATGAATGCGCAGGCGCTGGCGCTGACGGTCGAAACCGGCCTCGCCCATTTCTGGTCGCGCAGCCGCCAGGCGCTGTGGAAGAAGGGCGAGACGTCCGGCCATATGCTGGAGGTGCGCGACATCCGCATCGATTGCGATCAGGACGCGGTCTGGGTGAAAGCGGTCCCGGCCGGCCCGACCTGCCACACCGGCGCGCGGTCCTGCTTTTTCCGTCGGGTCGGGCCGGATGGCCTGACGCCCGTCGATCTTGCGGCTGATCCCTCCATCGATGCCGCGGGCTAGCCTCGCGCTTCTTCTCCTGCTGGCGGCGTGCCAGCGCGCGCCGACGGCCGCCGACGCCGCCGCATCGGATGCTGGTGGTGCGCCGGCGTCCGGGCTGGAACGGGCCGCTATCGAAAGCGGGGCGATCACCGATACGGGCAAGACGTCGCCCGTCGGCCTCTACCAGCGCAGCCATGAAGCCGGGCGCGACCTGCTCTGCGTCATGCCGGCCAAGGATGCGGCCTTCCGCTTCGGCTTGCAGGCCAATTTCGGCGAGGACCAGAGCTGTCACGGGCAGGGTACGGCACGCCGCGCGGGCGACAAGCTGATCCTCAGCTTCAAGGGCGGCGACCGCTGCATCGTGGTCGCCCAATATGATGGCGACCAGGTGGCGCTACCGGGCGTGGTCGACATGGCCTGTGCGGACCTGTGCAAGGGCCGCGGCACGCTGGAGGGAGTCAGCTTCCCCCGCATCGCCAATGACGCCGCCAGCGCGCTGCGCGCCCGCGACAGCGACGGCAAGGCGCTCTGCGAGGGCTAGCGGCCTTGGAGCGATTTCTAATCCGATGGAATCATCTGATGACTCGGACATCGCGTAAATCCAATAATCTGGAGCGGCTGGTCCGATGCAATCGGACCGCGAACCGCTCTAGTGGCCGATATAACGCCCCGGCCGGTGATTGACGATCAGCACCGCATTGATGGCGGCGGCGGACAGGATCGACAGGCCGAACCGCTCGACGCTCAGGATCGGCAAGGACGCCAGCAGGATCGCGATGTCGCACAGCATCTGGGTACGCCCCGCATTCCAGCCGCGCGACCGTTGCAGGATCAGCGCGACGACCCCGACGCCGCCCACGCCCGCGCCATGGCGGGCGATCGCCAATATGCCGAAGCCGATGATCGACCCGCCGAACAGGGCGGCGAAGAAGGGGCTGATTCGCGCGATGTGCAGCGCCGCCGGCATGGCCAGCCCCACGCCCATGATCGCGACATTGGCGAATAGCGTCTTCAACCCGAACGCCACCCCCATCGCCCGGCCCGCGAAGAGAAAGAAGGGAATGTTGATGAGCAGGAACAGGAGCGCGGGCGACCAGTGGAGCAGATAGGATAGCAGCAGCGCGATCCCCGCCATCCCGCCGGTCACCAGATTGGCGGCCTTCAGCATCATCAGCCCCAGCGCGATGAAGGCGCAGCCGATGGCGATGGCATAGCCGTCCTCGGCCAGGCTGTGGGGGCGGGGAGAAGGGGCGGTGATGGTCATGTGGGCAAGGTTCCTGGGATCATGCCCGGCCATCCTCTTGCCCATTTTTCGGCGTCATATGTGCTTATGCGCTGCTGATAGCGGGACGGCGCGTCCCGTTCAACCGCCGGTATCGACCTGTGCCGGCCCGAAGGCGTCGATCGCCTGGAACAATCGGATCAGCGCCTCGCGCTCCTCCGCACCGATCTCCGGCCGCCACATCTCGAACAGCAGCACGACGCGCGTCTCCGCGCTGCGGTTCCACGCCTCATGCTCGACGCTGTCGTCGAAGATCAGCATTTCGCCCCGGCGCCAGTTGCGCGTCTCCGCGCCCACGCGCAGCGCGCAATCGGGTGGCGTCAGCAGCGGCAGGTGGCAGATCAGCCGGGTGTTGAGCAGGCCATGATGCGGCTGGATATGGGTGCCGGGCTTGAGCAGCGACCATAATGCCATCGGCGATCGGCCTGCGATCACCGGCATGGGCGCCAGCGCCAGTGCCTCCATCACCGCGGGGCAGCGCTGCGCATTTTCCGCGACCGGCGCGCCGCCCTGCCAGAAATAGAGCGCGCCCCAACTGGGATCGTCGCGCAGCGGATTGTTGGGCGCAGGGCGATCGGCGGCGGTCTGGACATAGGGGGCGAAATCCGCCTCCTGCGCGCGCACGGCGTGCAGCTCCGCGACGATCGCATCGGTCATCGCCTCCATCGGCGCGACCCAGTCGAACTCGTCCCGTTCGTAGAAGGCGCGCTGGGGCAGGCCGGGGAAATAGAACATGCTGGGCTGTTGCAGAAACAGGTCGCGCTTGCCCAGCAGCAGTTCGGTGGCGTGGGCGATCCGGGGCAGCGGCGGCAGGTCGGCAATCGCGGCGGTCAGATGATCCTCGAACCGCTGGCGCGACCGGGCGACGCTGGCCTGCGCCTGTTGCAACAGCGGCTGGAGCTGCGGCGGCGCGCCGGTCGCGGCCGCCTGTGCCAGCGCCGCGCGGAACCAGCTTATCGATCCGCGCTCGTCGTCGCGCCGCAGCGCATTCTGCCCCATGGCGAGCAGCGCCGGCAGGTTGCGCATGTCGCTGTCCAGGATGCGCCGCAGCGCCGCCGCTTCGCCATCCAGGTCGCCGCTGCGGTTGCAGGCTTGCGCCAGCAGCATCGCGGGCGGATCGCCCATCTCGCGCAGCGTCGCCAATGCACCATCGGCATCGCCGCGGCGCAGGGCGGCCACCGCCGCCTCCTGCAGTCTCGTCTCTCTCGCCGGATCATTCATGCCGCTGCCATATCCGGCGGCGATGCGGCGCGAAAGCGGCTTATTCGGCGGCGGCAGGGATCAGGCCCGGCCGGCGCCGTTCCAGCACGATCGCCAGCAGGAAGACGGCGAGGCCGCCCAGCGCCAGCGCGGCGCCGATCCAGCCAGTCGAAACAAGACCATAGCCTGCCGCGATCGACAGACCGCCCAGCCAGGGGCCGATCGCATTGGCGACGTTGAAGGCGCTGTGGTGCAGCGCGGCGGCCAGTGTCTGCGCGTCGCCCGACACGTCCATCAGCCGCGCCTGCAACGGCGTGCCCAGCCCCCCGCCAATGCCGATCAGGAAGACGATCAGGCTGAGCGTCCAGATATTGCCGGCCATCAGCGGGAACAGCGCCAGCGACGCGGCGCTCCATAGCAGCACTCCGATGACGGTGCGGTTGCGCGCCTTGTCCGCCAGCCAGGCCACCGCCAGATTGCCCAGCGTCATGCCGATGCCGAAGATTGCCAGGATGAACGGAACATAGGTTTCCGACACATGGGTGACTTCCATCATGGTCGAGGCGACATAGGTATAGACGGCGAACAGGCCGCCGAAACCGATCGCGCCGGTCAGCAGGGTCAGCCATACCTGCCCCTTGCCCAGCGCCGTCAACTCGCGCATCGGGCTGGCCTTTGCGTCGCCCGCGTCGCGCGGGGCGTAGAGCGCCACCAGCGTCATCGTCGCCACGGCCAGCGCCGCCACGACGAAGAAGCCGGAGCGCCAGCCCAGCGCCTGCCCCATCCAGTTGGCGACCGGCACGCCGATCACCGTGGCCACGGTCAGGCCCGACATGACCTTGGCGATCGCCAGCGTGCGCTGTTCGATCGGCACCAGATTGGCGGCCACCAGCGCCGCGACGCCGAAATAGGCGCCATGCGGCACGCCGCTCAGGAACCGGAACAGCAGCATCCAATGATAGCTGGGCGACAGGGCGGACAAGCCGTTGGCGAGCGCGAACATCGCCATCAGGCCGATCAGCAGCGTGCGCCGCGGCAGGCGCGCGCCCAGGGCGGCGATCACCGGCGCGCCCGCGACCACGCCCAGGGCATAGGCGCTGATCGCATGGCCGGCGGTCGGCAGGTCGATGCCCAGATCCCGCGCGAAGAAAGGCAGCAGGCTCATGGCCGCAAATTCGGTGGTCCCGATCGCGAACGCGCCGACCGCCAGGGCGAACAGGACGAGCGCGGGGGGGCCCTTATGGGGAAGCGCGGTCTGGAAAGGGGCGCCCATGGCAAGCTCCATGCTGCAATGCAAAATTATACGGAAGTCGCGCAGATGGGCTTGATGACAGCGCTGGTCAACCCTGCATTCGTATGAGTTTTCTGCACCTGCGTCATCACGCGGTGCAATCGTTGCCGAGCGCGCGCAAGGCGCTCGCGCGTGGCGTCGGATCGTCTATAGGCTTGGCGCATGGACAGAAACGGCGGACAGGATACGGGCAGGGTGGCGCTGATGGGGGCGGGGGCGGTGCTGGCGTCGCTCATCTCGGTCAATTTCGGCGCGGCCTTCGCCAAGACGGTATTTCCGCTCCTCGGTGCGGCGGGGGTCTCGGCGCTGCGCATCAGCCTGGCGGCAGCCCTGCTATGGCTGATCCGACGTCCATGGCGACGGCGCGTGCCCGCGGGCGCGGGCTGGTGGCTGGCCGGCTATGGCGCGACGCTGGGGCTGATGAACCTGTGCATCTATCTGGCGTTCGCGCGTATCCCGCTGGGCGTGGCCATCGCGATCGAGGTGGCGGGGCCGCTGGCGGTCGTGCTGTTCGGGTCGCGGCGGCCGCGCGATTTCTGCTGGCTGGCGGCGGCGGTGGCCGGCCTGCTGCTGTTGCTGCCGCTGCACAGCGACGCCCCGCTCGATCCGGTCGGCGTCGCCTTCGCCTGCGCGGCCGGCCTGTGCTGGGCACTCTATATCGTGGCGGGCAAGCGGGTGTCGGGCGCGGTCGGCGGGGATGCCGTCGCCTGGGGGATGCTGGCCGCGGCGATCCTGGTCCTGCCGCTGGGCGTCGCCCATGCAGGCGCGGCGCTGCTATCGCCCGGCGTCCTGCTGGTCGGGCTGGTCATCGCTATCCTGTCGAGCGCCTTGCCCTATTCGCTGGAGATGGAAGCGATGCGGCGCCTGCCCGCCCATGTCTTCGGCCTGCTGGTCAGCGCGTCGCCGGCCGTCGGGGCGCTGGCCGGTTTTATCGTGCTGGGCGAGCGGCTGACGCCGCTTCAGTGGATTGCGATCGCGTGCATCATGGCCGCGTCGGCCGGCAGCGCGCTGACCGCGGGCCACAAGCCCGCAATCGAGGGTGCGCCGCAATAAGCGGACGGCCTACCCGCTTACCTGCGCCTGGCTGACGTCCAGCATCTTGCCGTCGGTAATCACCACCATGTCGCCAACCTTTGTGACGCCAAAGAGCTTCTTGGCGAACGCGATAGGCACGCCGATGCAGCCATGGGTGCCGCGCCCCCATTGCACGTCGCTGCCGTGGATGAAGACGCCGTCGCTGGTCAGCCGCTGCGCGAAGGGCATGGGCGCATTGTCATAGGTGCGCGAAAAATAGTCGGCATGTTTCGCCATGATCGGGAAAGCGCCCTTGGGGCTGGGTTTGTCGGTCGCGCCATAGAGGATCACTGCCGCGCCGATCTCATAGCCCGCGCGGAACACCGACAGGGTCTGCGCGCGCAGGTCGACGGTGATGATGACCGGGCCGGTCGCCGGCGCGCCCTGTTCGTCCCAAGCATAGTCGCCATGGCGGAACGGCCCGTCGATCTTGAGCACGCGCTTGACCCGCAACGCGCCCGGATCGACCGCCATGCCCTGGTCGCTGCGCCGCTCGATCGGCTTTGCGGGGGCGGGGGCGGGGGCGGGGGCGGGGACGGAGGGAAGGGAGGGTGTAGCGGCGGGCGCGGCCGCCGTTTCGGACGACGCATGGCCTTCCAGCGCCGGCCGATCGATCGATGCGAACACAACCAGGCCGGTCAACGCCACTATCCCGCCGATCGCCAGCTTCGGCCCGACCTGTTTCAGGAAACCCGCCATCTCTATCCTCATGCCTCCATGCCCGGCCAGCATAGGCGCCAAAGGTTAATCCTAGCCTTCCCGCGCCACTTCCGCCGCTGCGATCGCGGTCAGATTGAGGATGCCGCGCGACGTGACGCCGGGCGTCAGCACATGGATCGGCTTGCTCAGGCCCATCAGCATCGGCCCGACCGTGGGCGAACTGGATGACGCCGACAGCGCGGTCAGCGTGATGTTCGCCGCGTCGAGGTTCGGCATGACCAGCAGGTTGGCCGGCCCCTCGAACCGCGAATCCGGGATCAGCCGTTCGCGCAGCGCCTGGCTGAGTGCGGCATCGGCATGCATTTCGCCGTCCACCGCCAGTTCGGGCGCAGCGTCGCGCACGATCTTGAACGCTTTGCGCATCTTGCGCGCGCTGTCGGTGTGCGACGCCCCGAAATTGGAGTGGGACAGCAAGGCCGCGCGCGGCGTCAGCCCGAAATGCTGGATCTCGGTCGCCGCCAGCAGCGTCATTTCGGCGATCTGCTCGGGCGTCGGGTCCGGCACCATATGGGTGTCGGTGATGAACAGCGCGCCTGCGTCCAGGATCAGGCCCGACAGCGCATAGACGCGGCTGTGGCCCGGCGTGCGATCGATGATGCGCAGCACATGCTCGACCTGGCCCCAATATTCGGACCGTCCGCCGACCAGCGCGGCGTCGACCCGTCCGGTCCGCAGCAGCATCGCAGCGGTGATGGTCGGGCGGCGATAGACATGGCGCAAGATTTCGTCGGCTGGCACGCCCCGGCGCGACGCGACCGTGCGATAGGCTTCGACCAGTTCGCCCATCACCAGATGGTCGGTCTCCGGATCGATCACCTCGACATCGCGGTCCAGGTCGAAGCTCAGCCCCAGTTCGGGCAGCTTCTGCGCCAGGATACGGCGACGCGCGACGATGGTCGGGCGGACGATGCCTTCGTCCAGCGCATCACGGATGGCGCGCAGCACGCGATCGTCCTCGCCCTCGCCATAGGCGATGCGGCATTCGGTGCCGCGCGCGGCTTCGAACACCGGCAGCATCAACTGGCCCGACCGCGCGCTCTGGCGCGACAGGCTGCGCCGATAGTCTTCCAGGTCCAGCGTCTTCTTCGCGACGCCAGTGTCCATCGCCGCCCGCGCGACTGCGACAGCGATCTCGCCGATCAGGCGCGGATCGAAAGGCGTGGGAATGATATAGTCCGGCCCGAACACCAGCCTGCGCCCGCCATAGGCCTGCGCGACGCTGTCATGCGCGGGCATCCGGGCGAGCGCCGCAATGGCGTCGGCGGCGGCGACCTTCATCGCCTCGTTGATCTGCGTCGCGCCGCAATCCAGCGCGCCGCGGAAGATATAGGGGAAGCACAGAACATTGTTGACCTGATTGGGATAGTCGGACCGGCCCGTCGCGATGATCGCGTCCGGCCGCACTTCGCGCGCGGCCTCCGGGCGGATTTCCGGCTCCGGATTGGCGAGCGCGAAGATCAACGGATTGGGCGCCATCAGCGGCAGCCATTCGGGCTTCAGCACGCCGGGTGCCGACAGGCCCAGGAACAGGTTGGCGCCCGGCAACACATCGGGCAGGGTGCGCGCATTGGTGGTGCGGGCATAGCGCGCCATATTGGGCAACATGCCTTCACGCCCCGCATGGATGACGCCATCCTTGTCGGTCATCGTGACATTTTCGATCGGCAGGCCCATCGACACCAGCAGGTCGACGCAGGCCAGCGCCGCTGCACCCGCGCCCGACGTCACCAGCTTTGCGTCGGCCAGCGTCTTGCCCTGCAGCACCAGCGCGTTGCGCACGGCGGCCGCGACGACGATGGCGGTGCCATGCTGGTCGTCATGGAAGACCGGAATGTTCATCCGTTCCTTCAGGCGACGCTCGATCTCGAAGCACTCAGGCGCCTTGATGTCTTCCAGATTGATGCCGCCGAAAGTCGGCTCCATCAGTGCCACCGCTTCGACGAACTTGTCCGCGTCGGTCGTGTCGATTTCGATGTCGAACACGTCGATATCGGCGAATTTCTTGAAGAGGACGGCCTTGCCCTCCATCACCGGCTTCGACGCCAGCGCGCCGATCGCGCCCAGCCCCAGAACCGCCGTGCCGTTGGAGATGACGGCGACCAGGTTGCCGCGCGCGGTATAGTCCATCGCCTTGTCGGGATCGGCCGCGATCTCCACGCAGGGCGCGGCGACGCCCGGCGAATAGGCCAGCGCCAGGTCGCGCTGGTTCACCATGCGCTTGGTCGGCTCTATGCGGAGCTTACCGGGCTGGGGATAGCGATGATAGTCGAGGGCGGCGCGGCGGGTGTTATCGTCCATGCGATGCGCCTTAGTGACTGCGTTTCGTCAGGGCAACCCAATGCGGTCCCAGGGCGGCTTCGGGACATAAAGTGTAACAAGAAAATCGATGAAGGCGGTGATCGCGGCAGGCGGATTCTGCTGTGGCAGTTGCACGGCGAACAGGCTGACATCGGTCGACCCCTCATAATCCGGCAGGATTTGCCGAACATCGCCGCGGTCGAGCGCGGCGCTGATATCCCATAGCGATCGCAGCGCGATGCCGCCGCCCGCCAACGCCAGTTCGCGCACCAGTTCGCTGCTGTTGGTGCGGACATGGCTGCGCCCCTCGACCGCTACCGGCCCCTTCGGCCCGACCAGTCGCCAGGGCATCTGTCCTTCGGCGGCCAGCAGGCGATGGTTTTTCAGGTCCGCGATCGTCTCCGGCACATCGAACCGCTCCAGATAGGCGGGCGCGGCGCACAGGATGCGGCGGTTGGCGGCGAGCTGGCACGCGGTCAGGCCCGGACCAGGATCGGCGGTGATGCGGATGGCGAGGTCCGCGCGGCTCTCGATCAGGTCGCTGAAATCGTCCGACAGGTCGATGCTCAACTCCACCTTCGGATGCGCGTCGATGAAGCGCGGAAGATAGGGCGCCAGATGCATTCGCCCGAAGGATGTCGGCGCGGTGATACGCAGCGGCCCGCTCGCCACCGCCGACGCGCCCGACACGCGCCGCTCCGCCTCGTCCAGCGCTGCCAATATGCCGCGCAGGTCGGCATGGAGCCGCTCGCCCGCCGGCGTCAGCGCCAGCCGCCGCGTGGTGCGATGCACCAGCTTGGCACCCAGCCGCTCCTCCAGTCGCGCCAGCCGCTTGGACATCATCGCGGGCGAGATATGCAACCGTCGCCCGGCCGCCGCCAGCCCGCCCTCATCCACCACGCATACGAACAGTTCATGATCGGGGTCCATCATATTCGTTCACCAAAGGAATGACTGTCTTCGTATAATAGCGTCTACACGGCATAATGGGAATCGGCTATCGCTATCGCAACGGTCGTCCTTTCCGTCTGCGCGGGAAGGATGGAGCAGGAGAAGACGATGACCGACCGCATGATCGACAAGGCCGGCCTTCAGGTCGCCGAGCCACTGGCCGATTTCATCGACAGCCGCGCGCTGCCCGGGACCGGCATCGCGCCCGACGCCTTCTGGGCGGGCACGGCGGACCTGTTCGCCCGTTTCTCCGCGGACAACGCCGCCCTGCTGCGCAAGCGCGACACGTTGCAGGCGCAGATCGATAGCTGGCATGAGCGGCGCAAGGGGCAGCCGCATGACGCCACCGCCTATCAGGCCTTTCTGCGCGAGATCGGCTATCTGGTCCCCGAACCCGCATCTTTCGCCATCGGCAGTGAAAATGTCGATGACGAGGTCGCGCGGCTGGCGGGGCCGCAACTGGTCGTCCCGATCCTCAACGCCCGCTTCCTGCTCAACGCCGCCAATGCGCGCTGGGGCAGCCTCTATGACGCGCTCTACGGCACCGATGCGATACCGGGCGCGGCGGCAGGAAAGGGCTATGACGCCGCGCGCGGCGCACAGGTCATCGCCTGGGCCAAGGCGTTTCTGGACGATGCGATCCCGCTGGCGGACGGCAGTTGGGCGGATCTGTCCAGCGACGCCATCATCCTGCGCGATCCGACCCAATATATCGGCGCCAGCGAGAAGGGCCGCCTGTTCCGCCACAATGGTCTGCACATCGAAATCGTCTTCGATGCCACGCATCCGATCGGCGCGACCGATCCGGCAGGCATAGCCGACGTCATTCTGGAATCCGCGCTGACCGCGATCTGCGACCTCGAAGACTCCGTCGCCGCCGTCGACGCGCAGGACAAGGTCGCGGCCTATGCCAACTGGCTGGGCCTGATGCAGGGTGATCTGACCGACACGTTCGAGAAGGGCGGCGCGACCATGACCCGCGCGCTCAACCCCGACCGCGCCTATACCGCGCCGGATGGCAGCAGCTTCACCCTGCCGGGGCGCAGCCTGCTGTTCGTCCGCAATGTCGGCCATCTGATGACCAATCCGGCGATCCGCCTGCCCGATGGGGACGAAGCGCCCGAGGGCATATTGGACGGCATCGTCACCAGCCTGATCGCGCTCCACGATTTGAAGCGCGACGGCGGCAACAGTCGCGCCGGCAGCGTCTATATCGTCAAGCCCAAGATGCATGGGCCGGAGGAAGCGGCTTTCACCAACCGTCTTTTCGATGCGATCGAGGATCTGCTGGGCATGGCGCGCCACACGATCAAGGTCGGCGTCATGGACGAAGAGCGCCGCACGTCGGCGAACCTTGCCGCCTGTATCGAGGCTGTCCGCGACCGCATCGTCTTCATCAACACCGGCTTCCTCGACCGCACGGGGGACGAGATGCACACGTCGATGCAGGCCGGCCCGATGATCCGTAAGGGCGAGATGAAGAGCAGCGACTGGATCACAGCCTATGAGGATCGCAATGTCCAGATCGGTCTCGCCTGCGGCCTGTCGGGCCGGGCGCAGATCGGCAAGGGCATGTGGGCCGCGCCCGATCGCATGGCCGACATGCTGGAGCAGAAGGCGGGCCATCCGAAGAGCGGGGCCAACACCGCCTGGGTTCCCTCGCCGACCGCCGCCACGCTGCACGCGACCCATTATCACCGCATCGACGTCTTCGCCCGGCAGGACGAACGCAAGGCGGAGGGGATCGCGCCGCTGGACAAGCTGCTGACCATCCCCGTCGCGGTCGGCCGCAATTTCTCGGAAGAGGAGATCGCGCAGGAACTGGACAATAACGCGCAGGGCATCCTCGGCTATGTCGTCCGCTGGATCGACCAGGGCGTCGGCTGCTCCAAAGTGCCCGACATCCACGATATCGGCCTGATGGAGGACCGCGCGACGCTGCGCATTTCCTCGCAGCATATGGCCAACTGGCTGTTGCACGGCGTCTGCACGGCGGAGCAGGTCGATGCTGCGCTGCAACGCATGGCCGCCAAGGTCGACGCCCAGAACGCCGGCGATCCGCTCTATCAGCCGATGAGCGGGCGCGAAGCCGAAAGCCTCGCCTATCAGGCCGCCCGCGCGCTGGTGTTCGAGGGTGTCGAACAGCCCAGCGGCTATACCGAACCGCTGCTCCACGCCTTCCGTGCGGAACAGAAGGCCGAGGCGCTGGAAGACGCATAACATTTCCAAACCTGTTGTGGCGGTTCCCATGCTGCGTTACGCCCTCACCGGCGGGCAGCATGGGAGCCATCATGACGATCCTCGTCCACCACCTCAATAACAGCCGATCGCAGCGAATCCTCTGGCTGCTGGAGGAACTGGGCGAACCTTATGAAGTCCGCCGCTATGAGCGTGACCGCAAGACGATGCGCGCGCCCGAAAGCCTGCGCGCCATCCACCCGCTCGGCCGGTCGCCGGTGGTGGAGGTGGACGGCCATCGCCTGATCGAAACCGGCGCGATCATGGAACATCTGGTCGCCCGCGCCGGCAACCGCTTCGGCCCGCCCGCCGATACGGAAAGCGCGATCCGTTATCGCCAATATATGCACTATGCCGAAGGATCGATGATGCCGCCGCTGCTGGCGTTGCTCATCATCGGCAAGCTGGGCCTGCTCGGCCGCCCCGCGCGTCCGACCGTGCAAAAGATGCTGGACGATCATCTCGACTGGATCGAAACCGAACTGGCGAGCCGCCCCTATTTCGCGGGCTACGCCTTCACCGCCGCCGACATGATGATGAGCTTTCCGCTGGAGGCGTCCCGCGCACGCGGCGGCCTCAACGAATCACGCCCCAACACTCTCCGCTGGCTGACCGCAATGCATGACCGCCCCGCCTATCAGGCCGCTCTCCAGACCGGAGGCAAATATGCCTACGCCTGACCGCCGCACGCTTCTGCGCTATACGGCCGCGACCCTCGCCACCGCCGCGATAAGCCCGCGCCTGTTCGCGCAGGAGCGAGCCGCCGAAGCGCTCGCATCCCTCACCGGCGCCGTGACCCCGATCGGCAAGGCCGAACGCGCCGACCGCCTCGCTCGCGCGCAGAAGATGATGCAGGCGGCGGGCATCGACGCCCTGCTGGTCGAACCGGGCGCCAGCCTTATCTATTTTAGCGGCATCCGCTGGCACCGGTCGGAGCGCCTGACCGCGCTGGTCATTCCGGCCAGCGGCGCGCCGCTGGTCGTCTGCCCCTTCTTCGAAAAGCCCTCTATCGACGAATCGCTCGCCATCCCCGCAGAGGTGCGCGTCTGGCAGGAGCATGAAAGCCCCTATGCGCCGATCGCCGACTATCTGACCGCCAAGGGCCTTGCGAAGGGCCGCATCGGCATCGAGGAAACGGTCCGCTATTTCGCGGTCGACGGACTCAAGGCCGCGCTGCCCGACGCAAGCCTTGTGAAAGACCCCGTCACCCGCGCCATTCGCATGCGCAAGACCGCCGCCGAAATCGCCCTGATGCAGGCGGCCGCCGACGTCACCATGGCCGCCTATCGCTGGACCTACCGCCAAGTAAAGGCCGGCATGACCCCGGCCGATATCGGCGCGCTGATGAGTGCCGCGACCAAGCAACTGGGCGGGCAGGTGGAATTCAACCTGATCCTGCTGGGTGAGGCCGCCGCCTATCCGCATGGCTCCGGCAAGCCGCAGGCGGTGCGCGCGGGCGAGGTGGTGCTGATGGACTGCGGCTGCACGGTCGAGGATTATCAGTCCGACATCAGCCGCACCTGGGTCCATGGCGCCACCCCCACCTCGCAGCAGCGCAAGGTCTGGAATGACGTGTCGCAGGGGCAGAAGATCGCCTTCGCCGCCGCCAAACTGGGCGCGCCCGCCGGCTCGGTCGATGACGCGGTGCGCAGCTATTATGAAAAACAGGGTTATGGCCCCGGCTATGCACTGCCCGGCCTGTCCCACCGCACCGGCCATGGCATCGGCATGGAAGGGCATGAGCCGGTGAACCTGGTCCACGGTGAAACGACGAAGCTGGACGTCGGCATGTGCTTCTCCAACGAACCCGGCCTGTATCTGCCCGGCACCATGGGCATCCGCATGGAGGATTGCTTCCACATGACCGCGCAGGGGCCGAAATGGTTCTCGAATCCGCCGGTGTCGATCGAAGAGCCGATCGGGTAAGCGCCGGACCATGCAGTTGATTGAACTCGATGCGTCCGGCTGGGCAAAGCCGTTGGACTTCTATCTCGCCCTGTTGCCACGACTGGGCGCGCCTGAATGGCATGGTCTTAATCTGGATGTCCTGTACGAAAGTTTGCTAGGCGACATTAACGCCGTTGAGCCGCCCTTCGCTGTAACGATAGCAAATATCGACAACCTGCCGGTCGAGATGGCCGACTTCATGGCGCGGGTGGCAACTGTGTTCGCCGATGCCCGACATGACTATGGCGTGGAGGTCACGCTGCAATTGATCTGAACAGGGTTGTGACAGCACGACCAAATCCCCCGCTTGTGCGGCGGGCCGCTTCCCACTAAATCGCGCGCATGACCTCGACAAACGACATTCGCCGCTCCTTCCTCGACTATTTCGGGGCCAACGGCCACACCATCGTCCCGTCCGCGCCTCTGGTGCCGCACAACGACCCGACCCTGATGTTCGTCAATGCGGGCATGGTGCCGTTCAAGAATGTCTTCACGGGTCTGGAAACGCGCCCCTACAAGACCGCGACGTCGAGCCAGAAGTCGGTCCGCGCCGGCGGCAAGCATAATGACCTCGACAATGTCGGCTATACCGCGCGCCATCATACTTTCTTCGAAATGCTGGGCAATTTCAGCTTCGGCGATTATTTCAAGGAACAGGCGATCACCCACGCCTGGACCCTGCTGACCAAGGAATGGGGCCTGCCCGCGGACAAGCTGACCGCGACCGTCTATCACACGGACGACGAGGCGTTCGACCTGTGGAAGAAGATCGCCGGCCTGCCCGAACAGCGCATCATTCGCATCCCGACAAAGGATAATTTCTGGGCGATGGGCGACAGCGGCCCGTGCGGTCCCTGTTCGGAAATCTTCTACGACCATGGCGACCATATCTGGGGCGGCCCTCCCGGTTCGCCGGAGGAAGATGGCGACCGCTTCGTCGAAATCTGGAACCTCGTCTTCATGCAATATGAGCAGGAAGCGAACGAGATCGTCAGCGAACTGCCCAAGCCGTCGATCGACACCGGCATGGGTCTGGAGCGCATCGCCGCCGTCATGCAGGGCGTGCAGAACAATTACGATACGGACACGTTCAAGGCGCTGATCGCGGAGTCCGGCGCGATCACCCGCACCGCGACGGATGGCGAATTTCAGGCAAGCCACCGCGTCATCGCCGATCACCTCCGCTCGACCAGCTTCCTGATTGCAGACGGCGTGCTGCCCGCCAATGAAGGCCGCGGCTATGTCCTGCGCCGCATCATGCGCCGCGCCATGCGCCATGCGCATATCATCGGCGCCAAAGACCCGTTGATGTATCGCCTCGTTTCCAGCCTCGTGTCGGAAATGGGCGGCGCCTATCCCGAACTGGTCCGCGCCCAACCGCTGATCGAGGAAACCCTGCTGCGCGAGGAAACCCGTTTCCGCAAGACGCTGGAAAACGGCCTGCGCCTGCTGGATGAAGCCACCACCGGCCTGGGCGACGGCGCGACGTTGCCGGGCGAAACCGCGTTCAAGCTCTATGACACCTATGGCTTCCCCTATGACCTGACCGAGGATGCACTGCGCACCCAGGGGCTGTCGGTCGACCGCGCCGGTTTCGACGCCGCCATGGCCGAACAGAAAGCCGCCGCCCGCGCCGCCTGGAAGGGCTCCGGCGAAAAGGCGTCGGACGAAATCTGGTACGACATCGCCGAAACCTTCGGCACGTCCGAGTTCGTCGGCTACGCCTCCACCCAGGGCGAAGGCGAAGTGCAGGCGATCGTCAAGGACGGCGCGCGCGTAGACAGCGCCACGGTCGGCGACACGGTCGCGATCATCACCAACCAGACGCCCTTCTACGGCGAAAGCGGCGGCCAGAATGGCGACGCGGGCACCATCACGTCGCTGGGCGGCCTCTCAGCCGACGTGGCGGACACGTCCAAGCCGCTCGGCCGTCTCCACGCCCATCAGGCGACGATCACCGCAGGCAGCGTGAAGGTCGGCGACACCGTCCAGTTGACCGTCGATGTCGAGCGCCGCGACCGCATCCGCGCCAACCACAGCGCTACCCATTTGCTGCACGCAGCCCTCCGCAAGGAACTGGGCCAGCATGTGACGCAGAAGGGCAGCATGGTCGCGGCCGAACGTCTGCGCTTCGACTTCTCCCACCCCGAAGCGCTGACCCACGCCCAGATCGCAAAGGTCGAGGCGGATGTGAATGCGCAAATCCGCCATAATGAGGAAGTCACGACCCGCCTCATGACCCCGGACGATGCGATCGGCGCGGGCGCGATGGCGCTGTTCGGCGAAAAATATGGCGACGAAGTCCGCGTGCTTTCCATGGGCCGGGGCGATGAACATCATTATTCGGTCGAACTGTGCGGCGGCACCCATGTCCGCGCGACCGGCGACATCGCTTTGTTTAAGATCGTGTCGGAAAGCGCCGTCTCGTCGGGTGTCCGCCGGATCGAGGCGCTGACCGGCGAGGCCGCGCGCCTCTGGCTGGTGGACCGCGACGACAAGCTGCGCCAGACCGCCAACGCGCTCAAGACGTCGCCCGAGGAAGTGCCCGCCCGCATCGCCGCGCTGGTCGAACAAAGCCGCAAGCTGGAACGGGAACTGGCCGAAGCGAAGAAAGCGCTGGCCCTTGGCGGCGGATCGGGCGCAGCCCCGGCCGGTCCCGAACAGGTCGGCGCTGTCAGCTTCCTGGGCCAGGTCATCGACGGCCTCGACCCCAAGGAACTGCGCGGCATCGTGGACGGCAACAAGAAGACCCTGGGCAGCGGCGTGTCCGCGATCGTCGCGGTGGTCGACGGCCGCGCGACCATCGCGGTCGGCGTCACCGACGACCTGACCGCCAGCATCAGCGCGGTCGATCTCGTCCGCGTCGGCGTCGAAGCGCTGGGTGGCAAGGGCGGCGGCGGGCGTCCCGATATGGCACAGGGCGGCGGCCCGGACGGCGACAAGGCCGTGGCGGCGATCGACGCGGTCAAGGCCGCGCTCGCCCGCGTGCCGGCCTGAACCGCGCGCCTGTCCTATTCCCGCGCCCGCTGCTAGAAGACGGCAGTGGGCGCAGCGGAAGGGGCGGGATTTTTGCGGCAGAAATTAGCGATATGTCATCAGCAAGACCTTCGTGAAGTTCCGGTGCCGTCATGTCCCCTGATCTGACGGCGATCCTCGACGAAATCGTGGCGCATATGGCCGCCGCCGAAGATCGCGGTACGGTCGCCAGCTACATTCCCGAACTCGCCAAGGTCGATCCTGCGCAGTTCGGCATCGCCATCGCGACAGCGGACGGCCGCCTGCTGACGGGCGGCGATTCGGACACCGGCTTTTCGATTCAATCCGTGTCCAAGGTGTTCGCGCTGACCCTGGCGCTGGGCAAGGTCGGCGACCAGCTTTGGGACCGGGTCGGGCGGGAACCGTCGGGCAATGCCTTCAACTCCATCGTCCAGTTGGAGCAGGAGCAGGGCATTCCCCGCAACCCCTTCATCAACGCCGGCGCGATCGTCGTCGCCGACGTCAATCTGGGCGGGCACCAGCCGCGCGTCGCTATCGGCGAGATGCTGCGTTTCGTGCGCTACCTGACCGGCGACGACAGCGTCGCCATCAACGAGGATGTCGCGGCGTCCGAAACCGCCACCGGCTATCGCAACATGGCGCTCGCCAACTATATGCGCGCCTTCGCCAATGTCCGACATCCGGTCGATCTGGTGCTCGGCACCTATTTCCATCAATGCGCGATCGAGATGAGCTGCCGCCAACTGGCGCTCGCCGGCCGCTATCTGATGCTCGATGGCCGGCATCCCGACGGGGGCAGGGTGGTGTCGCCCAGCCGCGCCCGGCGCATCAACGCGCTGATGCTGACCTGCGGCCATTATGACGCCTCGGGCGATTTCGCCTTTCGCGTCGGCATACCTGGCAAGTCGGGCGTAGGAGGCGGGATTCTCGCCATCGTGCCGGGCCGTGCCTCGATCGCGGTCTGGTCGCCGGGCCTCAACGACAGCGGCAACAGTTGCCTGGGCACCCAGGCGCTGGAGCTATTGGCGCGCCGCACCGGCTGGTCGGTTTTCAGCCCGCCCGAAGAGGGCGATTAGCCTACCTCGTCCGGCCGCAACCGCCGCAGCTTGGGTGCGGTCGCCATCTGCGCCGCCTCCTTGATCCCGACGCGCAGATCCTCGCGGGTCTGGTGGATCGATGCGATCACCGGCCCCATGGCGACGCCAAGGTCGACCAGCGCCGTCTCGGCCAGTTGCAGCGAGCTTTCCAGCGTCTCGGGCACCGCATCGCTCGCCCCCGCCTTGTAGAGTTGGGCGGCATGATCGGTATCGCGCGCACGGGCGATGATTGGCAGGTCCGGCACCCATCCGCGCACCCGCTTGGTGACGCGCACCGAAAGGACCGGGTCGTCCATCGTCAGGATCAGCGCGCGGGCATGGCCCAGCCGCAGCCGGTCGAGCATCTCCACCCGCGCGACGTCGCCGAACAGGATCGGATAGCCCAGCCGCCGCGCCTCCGCGACCACATCGGGGTCCGATTCGACGACGACGAAACGCTGCTTGTGCGCCTTGAGCAGGTCGCACACCATGCGGCCCACGCGGCCGAAACCGATGACGACCGCTGCCGCCTCGATATGGTCCTCGGTCGCTTCGATCCGCTCCTCGCCCAGCGCCATTTCCAGCCGCCGGGCGACGTCATGGCCGATCCGCGCCAGCAGCGGCGTGATGGTGAGGCCAATGGCGGTCACGATCTGCCAGAAGGCAGCGGTGGACGGCAGGATCAATTGCGCAGCCGCGGCGGTCGACAGCACGATCAGCGTGGTTTCCGACGGGCTGGACATCAGCACCCCGACCTCCAGCGCCACGCCCTTGCGCACGCCCGACAGATAGAGCAGCGCCGACGTCACCAGCGTCTTGGCCAGCACCACGCCCAGCACGGCGAGCAGCAGGCTGGGCCAGTTGGCCAGGATCACGCGGATGTCCAGGCTCATGCCCACGGTGATGAGGAACACGCCCAGCGCCAGCCCCTTGAACGGGGCGGTCATTACCTCGACCTCGCTATGATAGTCGGTTTCGGCGATCAATATGCCCGCCAGCAGCGCGCCGACGATCGGCGACAGCCCCGCGATCGAGGTGGCGAGGCTGGAGACGATCACGACCAGCAGGCTCGCCGCCAGGAACACTTCGGGACTCTTCGTGCGTGCCGCCTGGCTGAAGATGTGCGGCAGGACAAGGCGGCCCAGCACCAGCATCACGGCGATGGTGATGCCGCCCTTCATCAGCGTGTTGGCCATTTCGCTCCACGCGCCGTCGGGACTTGCGGCCACGGAAGGGGCCAGCGCGCCCAGCATGAAGATGATCGGCACCAGCGCCAGATCCTCGAACAGCAGCATGGAGAAGGCGGCGCGTCCGACCGCGCTCTGCGTGCCGACCATCGGCAGCACGACTGCCGTGGAGGACAAAGCCAGTGCGAGGCCCAGGCCGATCGCCCCGGCGGTCGGCTGTCCCAACAGGTACAGGCCCGTCGCGATCAGCAGCGCGCCGCCGATCAATTCGGTCGCACCGACCCCGAAGACCTGCGCGCGCATCGTCCATAATCGCCGGAAACTCAGTTCCAGGCCGATCGAAAAGAGCAATAATATGACGCCCAGCTCGGCGAATGGCTCGATCGCCGCGCCATTGGATATGGTGACATGGTATAGCCAGGGATATTGGCCGACCAGCGATCCCAGACCCGCCGGTCCGACCGCGAGGCCGACCAGAATGAAGCCGATCACCGGACTGATGCGAAGCCGCGCGAAACCGGGAATGACGAGTCCCGCCGCCCCCAGGATGACGAGGGAGTCGCTGAAACTATTGGGATTGATTGCACCGGCCATGGCGGCATCATTGCGGCAACGGGTCGCAATATCCAGCCTTTTGGTCGAAAAAAGCACATTGTCGATGATGGTGCGGACGGCGGGACTTGAACCCGCATTTCCAGGGGAAGGCGGATTTTAAGTCCGCTGCGTCTACCGATTTCGCCACGTCCGCCCATCATGCCGCTGGGCAGGGCATCCCCTGACGGCTGGCGCGCGGCAGGTCAAGCCATGGATCGACACGATGGATCGACTCAGGCGTCGTCCTTGCCGTTAAGCCGTTCGCGCATTTCCTTGCCCGGCTTGAAATAGGGCACCCGCTTGGCGGATACCGGCACCTGCTCGCCGGTGCGGGGATTGCGCCCGGTGCGCGCATCGCGGGCGCGGGTTGTGAAAGCACCGAATCCGCGCAATTCCACGCGGCCGCCGGTGGAAAGCCGGTCGACAATTTCCCTGAAGAAGAGATCGACGATCTTTTCCACTTCCGGCAGGCTGAGCCCCGGATTTTCCTCGGCCAGCTTCTGGATCAGTTCCGAACGGATCATTGGTTCTCCAGCGCCCCTCTGCCGTGCCCCATGTTCTGCATAGAGGTTCCGCAAGGCGTTGACAATCGGGCAACATCAAGATCGTTACGTTTCCAAAAGGACGATGGCATCACGGACATGAAAAAGCCCGCCGGACATGGGTCCGGCGGGCTTTTCATTTGTCGAAGGACAGGAAGGTTCAGCCTTCGGTCTTCGCCTTGAGCGCTTCGCCGAGGATGTCGCCCAGCGACGCGCCACTGTCGGACGAACCATATTGTGCGACTGCCTGCTTCTCTTCGGCGATCTGCATCGCCTTGACCGAGAAGGTCGGCTTCTTGGCGCGGTCGAAACCGGTCACCATGGCGTCGAACTTCTGGCCGATCTGGAAGCGTTCCGAACGCTGCTCGTCGCGGTCGCGACCCAGGTCGCTGCGCTTGATGAAGCCGGCGGCGCCGTCTTCGCCAGCCTGGACTTCCAGGCCGCCGTCGCGGACTTCCAGAACGGTCACGGTGACGATCGCGTTCTTGTTGAGGCCGGCAGCCGCAGCAGCGGTGCCGCCAGCGGCCGGGCCGCCACGCTCAAGCTGCTTCATGCCCAGGCTGATGCGCTCCTTCTCGACGTCGATGTCGAGAACGACGGCCTGAACGGCCTCACCCTTGCGGTGCAGCGCCAGCGCGTCTTCGCCCGAAATGCCCCAGGCGATGTCGGACATGTGGACCATGCCGTCGACGTCGCCGTCTAGGCCGATGAACAGGCCGAACTCGGTCGCATTCTTGACTTCGCCTTCGACGGTCGAACCGATCGGGTGACGCTCTGCGAAGCTGTCCCACGGGTTCGACTGGGCCTGCTTGAGGCCGAGCGAGATGCGGCGCTTCTCGGGATCGACTTCGAGGACCAGAACTTCGACTTCCTGGCTGGTCGAAACGATCTTGCCGGGGTGGACGTTCTTCTTGGTCCAGGACATTTCCGACACATGGACCAGGCCTTCGATGCCCGGCTCCAGCTCGACGAACGCACCATATTCGGTGATGTTCGTGACGCGGCCCGACAGCTTGGCGCCGATCGGATACTTGGCGGCGGCGCCTTCCCACGGATCGCTTTCCAGCTGCTTCATGCCGAGGCTGATGCGCTGCGTGTCGCGGTTGATGCGGATGATCTGGACACGGACGGTGTCGCCGATGTTGATCATCTCATTGGGGTGGTTGATGCGCTTGTACGACAGGTCGGTGACGTGCAGCAGGCCATCGATGCCGCCCAGGTCAACGAACGCACCATAGTCGGTGATGTTCTTGACGACGCCTTCGATGATCTGGCCTTCGGCCAGCGTTTGGATCAGGCCGCTGCGCTGTTCGGCGCGGGTTTCTTCCAGGATGGCGCGACGCGACACGACGATATTGCCGCGGCGACGATCCATCTTGAGGATCTGGAAGGGCTGCGGAATGTCCATCAGCGGGGTGACGTCGCGCACCGGGCGGATATCGACCTGCGAACCGGGCAGGAACGCCACGGCGCCGTCCAGGTCGACGGTGAAGCCACCCTTGACGCGGCCGAAGATGACGCCTTCGACGCGCGCGCTTTCGGTGAACTCGGCTTCCAGCTTGTCCCAGGCGGCTTCACGGCGAGCGCGGTCGCGCGACAGCATGGCTTCGCCATGGGCGTTTTCGACGCGGTCGACGTAGACTTCGACTTCGTCGCCGACCTTCAGGTCAGCCTTCTGGCCCGGCGCGGCGAATTCGCGCAGCGGCACGCGGCCTTCGGACTTCAGGCCGACGTCGATGACGGCCAGGTCGTTTTCGATGGCGGTAACGGTGCCCTTGACGACGCGCCCTTCGAAACCGCCGTCTTCGCCACCGAGAGAATCATTGAGAAGCGCGGCGAAATCGTCGCGCGAGGGAAATGCCGTAGAGGCCATGGTTGGTCCTTCACTCATCATTGCTGGCCAATCGGTTGTGTCCGATGGTCTTTGGCCAAAGCATGTTCAGGACCGAATATCCTGAACATATCCCGCGAGTTAGGAGCTTGGGAACGCGCATTCTTGAAAAGCGAAAAGGGCGCCCGGAACAACCGCGCGCCTTGACGGGTCAACTTCTGGAGCGACCTTCAAGCTGGGCGTCCACAAGCGCGATCGCCCGCTGGACGGCCGCGTCTATAGTCAAATCGCTCGTATCTAGCAAGTCTGCGCCTTGCGCGACCTTGAGCGGGGCATGGTCGCGGCTCATGTCGCGCGTGTCGCGGGCCTGGATGTCGGCGATCAGGCTATCCATGTCCGGGTGCCCGCCATGGCTGAGCGCGTCCTTGTAGCGGCGCTCGGCACGCACATGGACGCTGGCCGTCACGAAAATCTTGGCGTCGGCGTCGGGTGCGATGACCGTGCCGATGTCGCGCCCGTCCAGGATGGCGCCGCCCGGCTGGGTCGCGAAATCGCGTTGCCGCTGGACGAGGGCGTCACGTACGCTCTGATGCACCGACACGCGCGAGGCGAGGGAGCCGACCGCTTCGCTGCGCAGCGCCGGATCGGCCAGGATCGCGTCCTCGAATCCGGCGGCGGCCAACGCATCGGCTTCCACATCCGGGTCGCCGCCCGCCTTCAGCACGGACAGGCCGACCGCGCGATAGAGCAGGCCGGTGTCCAGCACGGGCAGGCCGTAATGGCGGCCCAGCGCCTTGGCGATGGTGCCCTTGCCCGATGCGGCGGGTCCGTCGACGGCGATGATCATCGCTTCTTCCCTTTCAGCGCATTGCCCAGCCCCAGCAGGGCGATCGCGGCCCACACGACCTCCAGCGCCATGGACGCCAGATTGAAATGAACGGTCAACGACCAGATAAGCAGCAGTGCGCCGACCAGGTTCATCGCGTTGAAAATGACGAAATTCAGGGTTTTGGCCATATTGCTATAGGCATAGGCGACAACCATCAGCGCGCTGCCCATCAACCCGATGACGTTGGCAAGGTCGAACGTCATGCGATGGCTCCCAATTGGGCCAACAGCGGCACGAAGGTCGGGAAGCTGGTGGCGACCGGGCGCATATCGTCGATGGTCACGCCGTCTTTCGACACCAGTCCGGCAATGGCGAAGCTCATCGCGATCCGATGGTCCAGTTTCGTCGCGATCGGCCCGCCACCAGTCAGAGGCGCACCGCCGCTGCCTTCGATGATGATGCCATCCTCCAGTTCCTCGATGCTCACACCGATCGCCCGCAGCCCGGCCGCCATGGTGGCGATGCGGTCCGATTCCTTGACGCGCAGTTCGTCCAGCCCGCGAAACACGCTGCGCCCCTGCGCCAGCGCGGCGGCGATGAAAGCGACCGGATATTCGTCGATCATGCTGGGCGCGCGCGCCGGGTCCGGCTCGACACCCTTGAGCGCCGACGCCGTGACGATGAGGTCGCCGACCGGCTCGCCGCCGACGTCGCGGGCGTTGATGACCTCGATGTCGCCGCCCATCTCGCGCAGCAGGTCGATGAGGCCGGCGCGCGTCGCATTCAGTCCGACATTGGCGATTGTCACCTGCGATCCGGGCACCAGCAGCGCGGCGACCATGGGGAAGGCGGCGGAGGAGGGGTCGCCGGGCACCACGATCTGCTGCGGCTGCAACTCCGCCTCGCCGACCAAGGTGATGATCCGCGTGCCGTCTGCCTCCACCTCGACGTTCAGTTCGGCGCCGAAGCCCTTGAGCATCCGCTCGCTATGGTCGCGGGTCGGGATCGGCTCGACGACGCGGGTGATGCCAGGCGTGTTGAGGCCGGCGAGCAGGATCGCCGATTTGACCTGCGCCGATGCGACGGGAAGGCGATAGTCGAGCGGTACGGCCGGGCAGGCGCCCTTCATCGTCAGCGGCAGACGGTCGCCGGGGCTGGTCGTGAAGCTCGCCCCCATGCGCGCCAGCGGCTCGGTGACCCGCGCCATCGGGCGCTTGCTCAGGGACGCGTCGCCCACGAACGTCGCCGTCAGGTCATGGCTGGCGAGCAGGCCCATCAGCAGGCGCGTCGATGTGCCGCTATTGCCCATGTCGAGCGCGACGTCAGGCTGGAGCAGTCCGCCCACGCCCACGCCATGAATGTGCCACACGCCATCGGCATCGCGCTCTATGGTCGCGCCCATCGCCCGCATCGCGGCGGCCGTGGACAGCACGTCCTCGCCTTCCAGCAGGCCTTCGACCCGGCTGTGCCCGATGGCCAGGGCCGACAGCATCAGCGATCGGTGGGAAATGCTCTTGTCGCCCGGCACGGTCACGCTGCCCGCCAGCGACGGCGCGGCGGTGAAGGTCATGGGGGTGGGCTGGTCTTCAATTTGGGTCACGGGGTATCCATTGTCCTGGAACCGAAAAAATGCGCCCGGCTTTTGACAGCGCGGTTCCGCTATGGCAAGGCGCCCGACGTTTCGCGGGCAACGTCTGTTGTGCCGCGTGAATTTCTATTTGAGCATCTAAGAAGGAACAGGCCGGACATGGTGAAGGCTGAATGGGGCACGAAACGGACCTGCCCGAAATGCGCGACTCGCTTCTACGACCTGGGCAAGGATGATCCGGTAACCTGCATCAATTGCGGCAGCGCCTGGGAACCAGAGCCGGTGCTGAAGTCGAAGCAGCCGCTGCCTTATGAGGAAGCGGCGCCCAAGAAGGTGATCGAGACCGCCGACGGCGAGCTGGAAACGGCCGACGACGATCTGGACATCGACGTCGATGACGATGGCGATTCGCCGGACAATGACGTCGATCTGGGTGGTGACGACGATCTCGGCGTCGATGCGGCGAGCGATGACGACAGCGACGACAATTAACTGAAATTTGTTCTTGCCAAGGAGATTGCCGCCACCTAATGGCAGCGACCTCCGAGGCGCCGGACCCAACGGCGCTTCACTGGTGACGGGGCCTTAGCTCAGCTGGGAGAGCGCCTGCATGGCATGCAGGAGGTCAGCGGTTCGATCCCGCTAGGCTCCACCAATTTTTCGGAACAAGAAAATGTCCGGGGGACATTTTCCCGAAAAATGCCTGAGCGCAAGCGAGGGGCGCCCTATCCTGCGGGAGGGGCGGCGCTTGCAACTTGCCAGGAAATATAGTTGGCCGACGGCATTGCCGGACATGGCCTGACCATATGATTGCGGCCCGGCCGCGCATGATGGGGCCTTAGCTCAGCTGGGAGAGCGCCTGCATGGCATGCAGGAGGTCAGCGGTTCGATCCCGCTAGGCTCCACCAATGTCGTCGAAGAGGAAGCCGTCGGTGAAGATGGTGCCCAGCGGCTTTTCTCCCCATCGCCAAACATGTTCGGGACGCAGGATTTTACGCGTTCATTGCGCTCCAGACTCGCCAAAGCGACGCTTTCCTGCCATTGCTGCGGCATGAAGGACGAATTGGCCATCCAGGCCGCCGAACTGGGCGACGACGACGCGATCCGCGCCATCCTGACGCGCTTGTGCGACGTGACGCATATGGGCTTTGCCGCTGTTGCGCACGTGACCGAAGATCGCTGGATCGCCTGCCAGGTGCTCGACAAGATCGCCTTCGGCCTTGAGCCCGGCGCCGAGTTGGACGTGCAGATGACGATCTGCAACGAAATCCGCCAGACCGAAAATTATGTGGTCATCGACCATGTCGATGCCGACATCGCCTGGCGGAAGCATCCCGTGCCGATCTTCTATGGCATCAAAAGCTATGTGTCCTTCCCGGTCATACTGGCGGACGGCAGCTTTTATGGCACGCTCTGCGCGATCGATCCCATGCCGCGGCTGGTGAGCGGGGCCGCGACGATTGCGATTATCGAAGATTGCGTGCGCGACGTGAGCGCTCTCCTGTCAGCCCGCCTCCTGCCGCACCTCATGGCTGCCGGCGCGACGACGGACGCCCCGCGCCCTCAGGCGGGCTGAACGAAGCTGTCCATCACCCGCTTGCGGCCGGCCGTCTCGAAATCGATCTCCAGCTTGTTGCCCTCGATTTCCGCCACGGTGCCATAGCCGAACTTCTGGTGGAATATGCGCAGGCCCACGCGCATGTCGTCGCGACCCTTGTTGCCCAGAGATACGGCCGATGACCGCGCCTCCACGATCCGCACCGGCTCCCGGCTGAACTGGCCGCTCGTCTGCGCGCGCTGCCAGCCCGGACCCCGACCGCTGCCCCGCGCGACATTGGCGAAGGGGTCGTCGCGTTCCGACCAGTTGGCGCGCCACAGCGATGCGCCACCGCTCATGCTGCTTTCCGATTCGACATGTTCGGGCGGCAACTCCCCGACGAAACGCGACGGGATGCTGCTGGTCCACTGGCCATAGATGCGGCGATTGGCGGCATGGATGATGGTGCAGCGCTTGCGTGCGCGCGTGATCGCGACATAGGCGAGCCGGCGCTCCTCCTCCAGACTGTTGAGGCCGCCCTCGTCCAGCGCGCGCTGCGACGGGAAGACGCCTTCCTCCCACCCCACCAGGAATGTAGTGTCATACTCCAGCCCCTTGGCGGCATGGATGGTCATGATCGTGATCTTGGCGGACTCCGCCTGCGCCTCATTGTCCATGACGAGGCTGACATGCTCCAGGAACGCGCCCAGCGTCTCATATTCCTCCATCGCGCGGGCCAGTTCGGACAGATTCTCCAGCCGCCCGGCGCTCTCGGTCGTACGTTCGGCCTGTAGCATCGCGGTGTAGCCGCTCTCGTCCAATATCTGCCGCGCCAGTTCGGCATGGGGCAGTTGCGTCGCCCGGTCGCGCCAGCGCGCCAGATCGCCGATGAAACTGCCCAGCGACCGCCGCGCCTGCGGCGTCAATTCGTCGGTGTCGAGGATGCGCGCCGCCGCCAGCGCCAGCGGTATCCCCTCCGCCCGCGCCAGTCGGTGCAATTTCTCCACCGCCTTGTCGCCCAGCCCGCGCTTGGGCACATTGACGATCCGCTCGAACGCCAGATCGTCGGCCGGTTGATTGACGAGGCGCAGATAGGCCAGCGCATCGCGAATTTCCGCGCGCTCGTAAAAGCGAAAGCCGCCGACGATGCGATAGGGCAGGCCGATCTGGATGAAACGGTCCTCGAACTCGCGGGTCTGGTGCTGGGCGCGCACCAGGATCGCGACCTCGTCCAGCGATCCGCCGCTGCGTTCGATCGCCTCTATCTCCTCGCCTACGCGCCGCGCTTCCTCCGGCCCGTCCCATACGCCGACGACCTGCACCTTTTCGCCCACGTCGATATCGGTCCACAATGTCTTGCCCAGGCGGTTGCCATTTTCGGCGATCACCCCTGATGCGGCGCCCAGTATGTGGGGCGTGGAGCGATAATTCTGCTCCAGCCGGATGATGGTCGCGCCGGGAAAATCCTTTTCGAACCGCAGGATATTGGCGACCTCTGCGCCGCGCCATGAATAGATGGACTGGTCGTCGTCGCCGACGCAGCAGATATTCTTGCGCGTCTGGGCCAGCAGCCGCAGCCAGAGATACTGGCTGGAGTTGGTGTCCTGATATTCGTCCACCATGATGTAACGGAAACGTTCCTGATATTGCTCCAGCACGTCGCGATGCTTCTTCAATATCGTCAGAACATGCAGCAGCAAGTCTCCGAAATCACAGGCATTTACCGCACGAAGCCGGGCCTGATAGGCGGCATAGAGCGTCTGCCCCTTGCCATGGGCATAGCCTTCCGCCTCGCCCGCGCCGACATCCTCCGGGGTCCATCCCTTATTCTTCCACTGGTCGATCAGCCCGGCCAGTTGCCGTGCGGGCCAGCGCTTCTCGTCGACCCCCTCCGCCTGGATGAGCTGCTTGAGCAGCCGCAACTGATCGTCGGTATCGAGGATGGTGAAATTGGATTGCAGTCCGACCAGTTCGGCATGACGGCGCAGCATCTTCGCCGCGATCGCATGGAAAGTGCCGAGCCAGGGCATCCCCTCTACCGCGTCGCCGATCATCCGCCCGACGCGCGCCCGCATCTCGCGCGCGGCCTTGTTGGTGAAGGTCACGGCCAGGATCTCGGACGGCCAGGCCCGCCGCGTGCCGATCAGATGCGCCAACCGCGCGGTCAGCGCCGCCGTCTTGCCGGTGCCCGCACCCGCCAGCACCAGCACCGGCCCCTCGGTCGTCAGCACAGCCTCCCGCTGGGGCGGATTGAGCCCGTCGAGATAGGGCGGGTCATTGGGGGAGGGGGTAGGGACTGTCATGGCTGGACAACTAGGCATGGGGTGGATCGGGGGCAAGGGGCGCGCCTCTTGCGGTGACAGGGCTTCTATGAGAACAAAAGGCGAATCATGCAAGGGAGCAAGCCGATGGTGACGGGACGATGCCAATGTGGGGCGATACGCTATGAAGCGACCGGCGAGCCGGCTTATAGCGCCATTTGTCATTGCAGCGACTGCCGCGCCAGCGCCGGCGCGCCGATGGTGGGCTGGGCGCTGTTCCCGGAGGACGCCGTGACGATCACCGGCGATCCGGTCCGCTACCAGTCGTCCGACAATGCGACCCGGCATTTCTGCGGCACCTGCGGCACCGGCCTTTTCTACACCAATCCTGTGGTTTTTCCCGGCGCCATCGATATTCAGAGCGCCACGCTGGACGACGCCGCGGCCCTTCCGCCGGAGGGGCATGTGCAGATGGCCGACGCCGTGCCATGGATGGCGACGGCGCACGAACTGCCCAAATATGATCGCTACCCCGACGGCCCCTGACCCCCGACGCCGTTCATCTGGTCGCACCTATGCCACGTTCGGCCGTCATGGCGGAACGGGGATGTCCTGAAGCCGGTTCTTTGTCCGCCCGTCCGAGAAGCGGGCGACCTGCGGGTCGAAGAACATAGGAAAGGATGATCCCGATGAAATCCATCATGCTGGCCGGCGTTGCGATGCTGAGCTTCTCCACTTTGGGCGCCGCGGCCGTGGCGCAGGATACGCCCGCGCCCAGCAGCCAGCCGCCCGGTGACGCCATGACGCCGCCGTCCGAACCCGCAGCCCCGGCGACGCCAGCCACGCCCGGCGATGCAGGTATGGCGACCCCGCCAGCGCCTGCCGCGCCGGCAACTCCCGCCATGCCTGCAACGCCGCCACAGGGCGATCCCAATGCCGGCCAGCCGACCGGCGCGGTGCCGGCGGACCCCGGCATGGTTCCTGCGCCTGCTGGCGTACCCAAAGACCCGGCCGCTCCGGTCGGCTCTTCCGCCAACCCGGTGACGGTCGGCGGCAACATGACCCCGCCGCCGACAGAGGCGAAGGACTATCCGCGCTGTTCCCGCACGGTGCAGGACAGTTGCGTCAATCCGGGCGAGGCCGGGAAGATGCGCAAGCGTCGCTGACCGCCGATGCCGGGACGGGCAGGGCGGCGATCAACGCCGCCAGCCCGGCTCGGTCCCGTGCCGCATCGGCCAGGCTGTATGCGTCGAGCACGGCCATGAAGGCGACAGTGGCTTCCGCCAATATGGCGGTCAGGCCACAAGCCCGGCGGATCGCGCAGTTTGCGCAGTCCGCCATTTTCATGTCCGGCTCGCTATACCGGACCACCGCGCCGATGCGCGTCTCTCCGGGGGCCTCCGCCAGCGCGAAGCCTCCGCCGCGCCCGCGCCGGGTGGTAATGAAGCCGCCCTGCGCGAGATGGTGCACCACCTTCATCAGATGGTTGCGCGACAGCCCATAGGCGTCGGCAATCTCTGGAATGGTTGCCCATCCGGTCGGCGCGACGGCGAGGTGGATCAGCACGCGCAACGCATAGTCGGTGTGACGGGTCAATTGCATGGCGTCATCCGATACCGGTGCGGTGTCGCGCTTCAAACATATATTCTATTTACTCCTTTAAAGACGTAAATTAAATACATCTTATCGACTCGACAAAAAGGTCAATCAGATGTCCAACTCGCTGTCTCCGCGCACCATCGCCATCGTCAAATCCACCGGCCCGGCGCTGCGCCAGCACGGCGTGGCGATCACCACCGCCATGTATGCCCGCCTGTTCCAGGATGCCGAAGTGAAGGCGATGTTCGACCAGGCGGCGCAGGATAGCGGCGAGCAGCCCAGGCGGCTGGCTGCGGCGATCCTTGGCTATGCGGAGAATATCGACCGGCTGGAGGCACTGGGCGGCGCGGTGTCGCGCATGGTGGCGCGCCATGTCGATACCGGCGTGAAGCCCGAACATTATCCCAAGGTCGCGGCTGCGCTGCTCCCCGCCATCCGCGAGGTGCTGGGCGAAGATGTCGCCACCGACGTCGTGCTGGCCGCCTGGGGCGAAGCCTATCAGTTTCTGGCCGACATATTGATCGCGCAGGAGGCTGAAGCCTACGCCGCCTCGGCTTGATTTCAGTCCGTTGGATTCGCGCAAAGCCAGGCAGCGGTCAGGCGCCCTGACGGCGTTTCTCGCCATGCTCGAATCAAGCGGAGGCGGGTCAGGCCCGTTCGTCAGTCTTCCATTCGCAACAGCGTGATCCGCGCCTTGCCGATGTCGCGCACCGTGTCGATGGCGAAGCCCTTGACGACCACATCTTCGCGCCTGTCGGTTTCGATGCTGATCCAACTTGCGGCGTTGGTCCATCCCAGCCGCCCCAGCTTGTCGAGCGCTACCTGGCCTGCGCCGGTGCCATAGGGCGGGTCCATGAAGATGAGGTCGAGCGGCCTGGCCGCGGACCCCAACGACAGCACGCTGGATGGCCGGATGTCGGGACGGATGCCCAGCCGGTCGCCATTGGCGCGGATGGCGTCCAGCGCCGGCTTGTCCTGCTCGACGAACAGGCAGGACGCCGCGCCGCGCGACAGCGCCTCAAAGCCCAGCGCGCCCGATCCGGCGAAGAAATCGCCTACGGCCAGCCCCTCGAACGATCCCAGCCGGCTGGTGAGCATCGAAAACAGCGCCTCGCGCGTCCGGTCCGCCGTCGGCCGGGTGGCGTCGCCCTTGGGCGCGGTCAGCGGCCGGCCGCGCCATTGGCCCGAAATGATCCTCATGCCCAGATAATCCTTATACCATGGCCTTCAGGCTCTTGCGGAACAGCACCAGATCATGCTGCCGCACCTCCTCGACCGCGCCGACCGGCAATTCGCCCAGATGGAACGGGCCATAGCTGGTGCGGATCAGCCGGTTGACCTTCAGGTCCAGATGTTCAAGCACGCGGCGGACTTCGCGGTTTTTGCCTTCGGTCAGGGTCATCTCGATCCACTGGTTGCGCCCGGTGCGCCGCTCCAGATTGGCCTCGATCGCGCCATAGCGGATGCCATCGATCTCCAGCCCGTCGAACAGATCCTCCAACTGCTGCTGGCTCACCTCGCCAAAGGCGCGGGCGCGATAGGTGCGCGGCACGCCGGTCGCGGGCAGTTCCATCTCGCGCTTGAAACCACCATCGGTGGTCATCAGCAGCAGGCCTTCGGTGTTCATGTCCAGCCGGCCGATCGGCATCAGCCGCGGCAGGTCCGGCGGCAGCCGGTCATAGATGGTCGGCCGCCCCGCCGGATCGCGCTCGGTGGTCAGGAAGCCGGTGGGCTTGTGGAACAGGAACAGGCGCATCGGCGCGGGCGCCGCGATCGCCACCTCATCGACGGTCACGCCATGCAGCGATGTCAGCAGCGTCGCGGGCGTATCGATCACCACGCCGTCCTTGGAAACGCGCCCTTCCTCGATCATCCGCTCGATTTCGCGGCGGGAAGCGACCCCGGCGCGGGCCAGCAGCTTGGCGATGCGCTGCGGCTCGCCCTTGCCGTCGCTCGCCGCCGCGGCGCGGGCCGGGTGCGGATTGGCGGCATGGACCGGCGCAGCGCCCTTGGCCCGCGGCTTGCGCGGCGGATAGGATTTGGCCGCGCCGAAACGGGGCGCATCGCCCCCTGCACGATCGGGTCGGGCGCGATCAGGCCGGCCCCGATCCGTCCGGGGACGATCAGTCCGTTCGCCTTCGTTGCGGGGGGAGCGCGGCTTGTCGATGGTGTCGCGTGGCCCCGCGCTGCGTGCAGGTCGCGATGGTGCGCCGTCGGCCTTGGCCCGATCGGGGCGAGTCCTGCCGCCGCTCGGCCGATCCGTCCGGCTATCGTCCTTCTTCTCGAAACGCGGCTTGGCGTCGCCCCGGCGGCCCTCGCTCCGCCGCCCGTCATCCTGTCGCCCATCCCCCTGTCGCCCATCCCCCTGTCGCGGTGCCGCGCCGCGTCCAGTGGGCGCGCCGGGACGCCCGCCAGACCCGCTCCGGCCGGGGCCGGCGGGACGTTTCGGGCCGCCTGGTCCTGCCCTGCGGGGCGGTCCTGATTTTTTCGGCGGTTCCAAGGGCGGGTTCCTTTTCATGGGCACTGGCACTTCCCATATGGGTGCAAAGCCAGCAACAGGCTGAAATGTGCCGCTCCGGCGCTTGGGCGAGGGGGCTATGCCTCCCAGCAGGCAACCCGGTGCGGGGGCGCGGCGTTTCATCGGGTGCATGGCGGAATCAGGGCGGATCGGCAAATGTTTTTCGGGCTGGTGAAAGAGGGAGGCGCGCACCTGTCGCGCCGTAAGGCGATCCGCACCGTGCTGGTGGTGGAGGATGAGGCGCTGGTCGCCTTCGATAACGAACATGCGCTGGAGCAGGCGGGCTACCGGATAGCGGCGACGGTGGACGATCATGACCATGCGGTGCGGGTTATGGACGGCGGCGGCGTGGACTTGGTGATCGCAGACGTCGCCCTGCATGGCGAGAAGACCGGCATCGACGTCGCCCGTCACGCTGGAGCGCTGGGCCTGCCGGTCCTGTTCGTCACCGCCCGCTGCCCGATGGAGGCGCGCGCTCTGGCGGTGGGCTGCCTAGCCAAGCCCTATGCGCCGCGCGATCTGGTCGCGGCGATCGGCGTCGTCGATGCGCAGTTGCGCGGCGCAAGGCGGCCCAAGCTGCCGCCGGGGCTCAGCCTGTTCGCGCCCGCGGGCTGATCGGCGCACAGGACGCTTGCCTGGCGGCGATCAGGCCATATGGTGGCGCGCAATTCGACGCCACCGGGGACGCACGCCAAAATGACCGACGCCATAGAGGGCCGCAGCAGCTGGCTCGACGCCGTGAAACCCTATGTCGAAAAGGCGCCGCTGGCGGCACTGTGCCTGGGCATTTCGTCGGGTTTCCCGTTCGCGATGATCGGAGCCAATCTGGCTTCGCGTCTTGCGCAGGATGGCATCGATAAGAAAAGTGTTACGGCTTTCAGCCTTGTCCTCTTGGCTTATAATCTCAAATGGCTTTGGGCCTGGATGGTGGAGGGCGTCCATATTCCCGTCATCGGCAGGCTGGGCCAGCGCGTATCGTGGATGCTATTGGCTGGCGTACTGGTGATGGCGGCAGTGGCCAACCTCGCCTTCGTCGATCCCTCCGCGGATATCGGCGGAACGGTGCTAGCCGCTGTTCTGCTAGGGATCGCAGGCGCGACATTCGACATCGTCATCGACGGTTATCGCATAGAGATATTGAAGCCCGAGCAATTGGGCATCGGCGCCGGTATGTCGCAATATGGTTGGCGGATCGGCGCAGCGGCGGCAGGGGCGCTGGGTTTGGTAGTCGCTTCGCATTGGAACTGGACGATCGCTTATCTCGTCTGCGCGCTGTTCGCTTTGCCTGCGATGCTGGCTGCGCTGATCGTCGGTGAACCGGAACGGCATCGTGAAATCTCCGCCCGCAAAAAAAATGGTGGCGAATTGGTGCAGGCGGTGATCGGGCCGTTTGTTGATTTCTTCCAGCGCAAAGGCGCGCTACTGGTTCTTCTGTTCATCGTCGTGCACAAGATTGGCGATACGCTAGCGAACCTCACCTTTCGGCTTTTGTTCAACGATCTCGGCTACACCAATGACGAAATCGCTCTCTATGACGTGGGCGTCGGTTTCTGGGCCTTGCTCGGCGGCATCTTCGTTGGCGGCATCCTTTATGCGCGGCTTGGTCTGAAGCGGTCGGTGCTGATCAGCTTGATCCTCATGGCCGTATCCAATGTCAGTTTTGCGGCGCTCGCTGCCGCAGGAAAGAGCAATTGGGGCATGGCCGGGGCGATCGGATTCGAGAATTTCGCCAGTGGGATCGGTGGCGTGGCGGTCGTCGCCTATTTCTCGGCCCTGTGCGACCTGCGTTTCACCGCCGCCCAATATGCGCTGATCTCGGCGGCGGCGAGCATCGTCGGGCGCTTCCTGACCGGCACGACTGCGGGCGGCCTGATCGAGCGCTTCGGCTATGTCGATTTCTATCTGCTCACGACCGCGCTCGCGGTGCCGGGCATCCTGCTCTTCTGGCTGATGATGCGCGCCGGCCTGATCGACGCCAGCGTGGGCACCGCCGCGACGGCCGACCCCGGCGATCAGCCCGCCGCGTAGAGGTCCAGCGGCCGGCCCAGGTCGTTATGCGCCTGCGCTACCGCTTGCAGGCAGGTGAGGGCGCCCAGCGCATGATCGTTGCCCAGCAAGGCGCTCACCTGCCCAAAGGCGGCGTTGGGATCGCGCAGCGCGTCGCCCGTCGCCTGCATCATCAGCGCCTCGTCGGCGGTCATGCGCGCGCAGCAACAGGGGGCGACCAGGATCTTGCGGCTCGACGCGCGGGCCAGTTCCAGCATCATCGCGCGCATCAGCACCAGCGGGCGGCGATAGCTCCGGCCGAACGCGCCTAGCATCGCATTGGCGGCGTGGGCATCATTGACCCCAGCGGTGGCCATCCGGCGCATCACGAACAGGAAGAGGCGATTGCCATAGCCGCCCGGAATGGGCCGGGGCAGGTCGAGGGGGGAAGTCTCTCCATAAGCCATAGAATCGCGCCTTCTGCATAGGTCAGAGGCTCATCCTACGCTATTGCGAGTCAGTCGCAAGTCTATTCAGTCGGGCAATTGCTCGTTCAGTCGCAAAATTTCGCCGGCCAGATAGAGCGAACCGCCGATCAGCAGCTTGGGCGCGTCGTCGCCGGAAGCCGCGCACTCTGCGGCAATTGCAGCGATGGCCTGGCGCGCGTCATCATGGGCGGTGCAACCGATGCCCCATTTGGCGGCGATGGCCGTGAAGCGATCGGCCGGATGATGGTCGTGGCCCGGCACCGGGAGCGCATGGATATGCGCGATCTTGCCCGCGAAGGGGGCGAGGAAGGCGTCCACTTCCTTGTTCGCCAACATGCCGATGACGAGATGGAGCTTGTGCCCCTCCAGCCGGTCTGTGGTGAAGAAGGCGCCGATCGCCTCGCCCGCGCCGGCATTATGCCCGCCATCGAGCCAGGCGGTGGCGTCCTGCGGCAGGGCGTCCAACAATGGCCCCCGGTCCAGTCGCTGCAATCGCGCCGGCCAATGCGCCCAGAGCGGCGCGGCCTTGAGCGCGGCCTCGGACAAGGGCACCGCGTCCTGATGGCGTAGCATGGCGAAAGCGAGCGCGGCATTCTGGACCTGATGCGCCCCGGCCAGGCGCGGCAGTGGCGTTTCCAGCCGCCCCTGTTCGTCGCGATAATGCAGCCGGTCGCGATAGACGGCGGCGTCCCAGGCGTCGCCCTGTCCGATCCAGCGCGTGGGCGCCTTCGCGGCCGCGTCCATGATGACGGGGAAGAGCGATTCGGCGTAGCGCTGCGTCACCAGCGCTGCGCCGGCCTTGGCGATGCCGGCCTTTTCGGCGGCGATCTGGGCCAGCGTGTCGCCGAGAAAGGCCTGATGGTCGATGCCGAGCTGGGCGATGCCGCATACCGCCGGGTCGACGATGACATTGGTCGCGTCGAGCCGGCCGCCCAGGCCCACTTCGATGATGCAGGCGTCCGCAGGATGTTCGGCGAAAGCCAGGAAGGCGGCGGCCGTCGTTACCTCGAAGAAGCTGGCGTTGACGCCTTCCGCGATATCGAGAACCCGTTCAAGATAACGCGCGAGCAGCGCGTCGGAAATGAGCTGGCCCGACACGCGGATGCGTTCGTTGAAGCGCACCAGATGGGGGGAGGTGAAAACATGGACGGTCTTGCCGTCCGCCTCCATCGCGGCGCGCAGGAAGGCGCAAGTCGATCCCTTGCCGTTGGTGCCCGCGACATGGAAGACGGGGGGCAGGGCGCGGTGCGGATCGCCCAGCCGCTCCAGCAACCGGGTGATGCGTTCCAGCCCCAATATGTCCGCGCCGGGCGAGAGCGACCAGAGCCGGTCGAGTTGCGCCTGCACTTGTGCATCGTCCGAAACCGCATGGTCAGCCATGGCGCGCCCGTTCCCCTTTAGCGCGAGCGCTGGTTCAATCCGCCGCGCGGGGCGTCAGATAGCCGATCACACGCGCCAGCGTGTCGCGCAGTTCGCCGCGATGGACGACCATGTCGATCATGCCATGGTCCAGCAGATATTCGGCGCGCTGGAAGCCTTCGGGCAGCTTTTCGCGGATCGTGCTTTCGATCACGCGCTGGCCCGCGAAGCCGATCAGCGCATTGGGTTCGGACATCTGGATATCGCCCAGCATGGCGTAGCTGGCCGTCACGCCGCCGGTGGTCGGATCGGTCAGCACGACGATATAGGGCAGGCCCGCGGCATGCAGCTTCTGGATCGCCACGGTCGCGCGCGGCATCTGCATCAGGGAGAGAATACCCTCCTGCATCCGTGCGCCGCCGGCGGCGGTGAAGATGACATAGGGGCATTTATGGGCGATCGCATCGTTGACGCCCTGGATGAAGGCCGCGCCCACGCCCATGCCCATGGACCCGCCCATGAAGGCGAAATTTTGTACGCCCATCACCAGCGGCACATCATCGATCGCGCCTCGCGCGTTGATGAGGGCGTCCTGGTCCCCGGTCGCCGCGCGGGCGGCCTTGATCCGGTCGGGATAGCGCTTGCTATCACGGAATTTGAGCGGATCTTCCTGCACTTGCGGCGTCGGCAGCAGGATGAAGCCGGCGTCCAATATCTGTTCGAACCGTTCCGACGGACCGATGCGGCCATGATGGTCGCACCGTGGGCAGACCGACAGATTCTCTTCCCATTCCTTGATGAAGATCATCTCGTGGCAAGACGGGCATTTGTGCCACAGCGTTTCGGCGGTGCTTTCCTTCTTGGTGAAAGGCAGGGCGTTACGAACGCGGTTGATCCAGCTCATGCGGCGGTCTCCCGAATATGAAGGGCGTCGCGCAGCGTGGCGACAAAGTCCTGGACGAAGGGCGCGGCGGCATCGCCATGCGACCCGATGATATCGACGATGGCGGAGCCGACGACCACGCCGTCGGCGATCCGGCCGATGGCGGCGGCCTGTTCCGGTCCGCGCACGCCGAACCCGACGGCGATCGGCAGCTTGGTGGCGGCCTTCAGCTTGTTGACGGCGATCTCGATATTGGCCTGTGCCGCCGACTGCTTGCCGGTGATGCCCGCGACCGAGACATGGTAGAGGAAGCCGCTGGCGCCATCGAGCACTGCGGGCAGGCGCGCCGCGTCGGTCGTGGGGGTGGCGAGGCGGATCAAGTGAACGCCGGCCGCGCGCAGGGCGGGGCCGATCTCGGCATCTTCTTCCGGCGGAATATCGACGCAAATGACGCCATCGACGCCGGCCGCCTTGCACTGTTCGGCGAACCAGTCGGCGCCGCGGATCAGCATCGGATTGGCATAGCCCATCAGCACCAAGGGCGTATCGGGGTGGCGCGCCCGGAAATCGGCGGCGAGGGCGAAGATGTGCTTCGTCTTCGTGCCCGACCCCAGGCTGCGCAGGTTCGCCAGTTCGATCGCCGGGCCATCGGCCATCGGGTCGGTGAAGGGCATGCCCAGCTCGATGATGTCAGCCCCCCCTGCGACCAGCGCCTCGAGGATGGCGGGGGTCGCGCCGACGTCGGGATCACCGGCGGTCACGAAGGTGATGAGCGCGGCGCGGCCCTGCGCCTTGCAGGCGGCGAAGCGGGTGGAGAGGCGATCCATAGTCACATCTCCACTCCCAGCGCATCGGCGACGGTGAAGATATCCTTGTCCCCCCGGCCGGAAAGGTTGACGACGATGATCTTGTCCGCGTCCAGCGTCGGCGCGACCTGCTCGGCGGCCGCAACGGCGTGGGCGGATTCGAGCGCGGGGATGATGCCTTCCAGTTTGCTGAGCGTCTGGAAACTGGTCAGCGCCTCGTCATCCCTGATCGGCATATATTTGACCCGGCCGATTTCGTGCAGCCAGCTATGTTCCGGGCCGATGCCGGGATAGTCGAGACCAGCGGAAATGCTGTGCGCTTCGGTGATCTGGCCGTCCTCGTCCTGGAGCAGATAGGTGCGGTTGCCGTGCAATATGCCCGACGCGCCCCCGGCCAGCGAGGCGGCATGTTTCTTGTCCAGCCCTTCGCCGGCCGCTTCCACGCCGATCATTGCGACGTCGGGATCGTCCAGGAACGGATGGAACAGTCCGATCGCGTTGGAGCCACCGCCGACCGGGGCGATCAGCAGGTCGGGCAGGCGACCTTCGGCCTCCATGATCTGCGCGCGGGTTTCCTTGCCGATGATCGACTGGAAGTCGCGCACCAGTTCGGGATAGGGGTGCGGACCCGCGGCCGTGCCGATGATGTAGAAGGTGTCGTGGACGTTCGACACCCAGTAGCGCAGGGCGTCGTTCATCGAATCCTTGAGCGTGGACGACCCCGAATGGACCGGGATGACTTCCGCGCCCAGCAGCTTCATGCGGAAGACGTTGGGCTTCTGCCGCTCGACGTCCTTGGCGCCCATGAAGATCTTGCATTCCATGCCGAACAGGGCGGCGACGGTCGCGGTGGCGACGCCATGCTGGCCCGCGCCGGTTTCGGCGATGACCTTCTTCTTGCCCATGCGACGGGCGAGCAGCGCTTGGCCGATGCAATTGTTGATCTTGTGCGCGCCGGTATGGTTCAGCTCTTCGCGCTTCAGGTAGATTTTCGCGCCCCTCTTTTCTCCATTTGGGCCCGGTTGCGCCTTGGCGCGCAGCGCCTCGGTCAGCCGCTCGGCATAATAGAGCGGATTTGGGCGGCCGACATAGGAGCGCAGCAGTTCGGCGAACTCGGCGTCGAAGGCGGGATCGGCCTTGGCGGTCTTATAGACCTTTTCCAGTTCCAGGATCAGCGGCATCAGCGTTTCGGCGACGTAGCGGCCGCCGAACGCACCGAAATGGCCGCTGGCGTCGGGCTGCGATCGCAGGCTGTTGGGCAAGGATAGGGTGTCAGTCATGATGTCGGTCTTTCCGGGACAGATGGGGCGTTCGCTTCGGTTCTGAGAGAAGCGATCAGCGCCATCGTCCTTCGATGCGCATGGCAGGGGCGTTCAGCGTCAACATGGCTGAACCGCTTTGCAGAAGGCCATGATCTTGTCCACACTCTTGATGCCGGGCGCGCTTTCGACGCCGGACGAAATGTCGATCAGCGGCGCGCCGGTGATGCGGATCGCCTCCAGGACATTGTCGATCCCAAGCCCGCCCGAAAGCCCCCATGGCGCCGGGACGGCCAGGCCGCGCAGCAGCGTCCAGTCGAAACGCAGGCCCATGCCGCCGGGCAGGGCCGCGCCGTCGGGCGTCTTGGCGTCGAACAACAGCCGGTCGGCGGCACCGGCATAGGCGCTGGCACCGTCGATATCGGCGCGGGTCTTGACCGCTATCGCTTTCCACACCGGCAGGCCGAACCGCTGGCGGATGGCGGCGACGCGCTGCGGGCTTTCCTTGCCATGCAGTTGCAGCGCGGTGATCGCGCCGGTGCCGACCAATTCGCCCAGCATCTCGTCAGTCGGATCGACGACGACCGCGACCTTTTCGATATGGGCGGGGGCGTGGGCGGCGAGGCCGCGAATCTGCTCGGCCTCCACATGGCGCGGACTTTTGGCAAAATGGACGAAGCCGACATGGCTCGCCCCGGCGCTGACTGCCGCGCCCACCGTTTCGGGCGTGGACAGGCCGCAAATCTTGATCGCGAGTCGGGACATGGAGCGGGCTTTAGCGGGGATAGGCCGCCAAGTCACATGTCCGGCTGGAGCGATGGCGGCAGCGGCGTAGCGTCCTGGGTCAGGTCCATGTCATGCAGGCCCAGCCACTGGTCGGCTTGGGCGATGCAGGCGTCCCCCAAAAAACGATCGAGGACGGCGACGATCTCGGCATCGCTCATCGTCACAGGGTCGAGCGGGGGATGCCAGTGGAGGTCGAAATGCGGGCCGCTGGTGCGCAGCAGGTAGAAGGGCAGGAAGCGTGCGCCGACTTTGCGTGCCAGACGCAGCGCGATCGACAGGTTGCCCGACGGCTCGATCGGCCGGCCGAAGGTGGGGAACCAGACCTGCCGATCGCGCCGTTCGTCGGCCAGGATATAGAGCGTCGCCCGGTCCTTCTGGGTCAAATGCTTGAGCACGCCCCGCGCCGCGCCGCCGCCGCCGATCGCCTCGCCCATGTAGCTGGAGCGCGCCTTCTTGAGCTGGGCGGCGATTTTGGGATCTTCGGGGTCTTCATAGACGCCCAGGCCCGGACGGTCGGTCGACCATTTGATATAGGCGGCGAGCAGATCCCAATTGCCGAGATGACAGGTGAAGGCCACCATCGGGCCGGGACCGTCCAGCACCGCCTTATAGCCCGGCTGATCGACCACGGTCACATGGGCGTCGTTCACCAGCCGGTCGATATTGGCGAGTTCGGCCATGGTGCGGCCGATGTTCGTCCAGCGTCGCGTCAATATCGCCTCCCGGTCCGCTTCGGGCAGGTCGGGACGCAGCAGGGCCAGGTTGGCGCGCGCGCGCGCATCGCGCAGTTTCATGGTGCGCCGCGCGACATGGGCCGACAGCCAGCCGCCGAGCCAGGACGCGACCGGCGCGGGCAGGGTGCGCATCAGGAAGAAGAGAAAGGGGTTGGAGAGCATCGGCCAAGCGTCATACAGCAGCGGACATGACGGTAAAGAGGGCGTAGGCGCTTGTGATAATGCTGTGGGTCTGGTTCGGATTGCAGGCGCTGACCGTGCTGGGCGTCGCCAATTATTGGCGGAACCTGCCGAAGGACCGGCAGGAGGAAGCGCCTGCGGATGTCGTGCTTATCCTGAGCGTCCGCGACGACTGGGATGGCGGGCCGGACCTGATCGCCCGGCTGAAGGCGCAGAACGCGCCGTTCCGCTTGCTGCTGGCGACATCGGGTAACTGCCCTGCCGCCAATGCGCTGGCGGCGCGGGAAGGCGATTGGGCGCAGGTGGTCGCGGCCGGGGTGGCGCAGGATGAGGGCCAGAAGGTCCATAAGCTGCGCGCGGCGCTGCGGGCGTTGCGGCCGGACGATCGCTATCTGGTCTTCATCGACGCCGACATAGAGCCGCCGGCGCGGCTGGTCGGGCGGCTGCTCTTCCCGCTGGTGCGGGGCAAGGCGGATATCGCGACGGGCTATCGGATGCTGTTGCCGGAGGGCAGCGGCCTGGCAGCGCTGGTCGGCGCGGTGGAGATGCAGTTGGCGACGCTGCCCCGTTTCGCCAGCGCGACCATGCCCTGGGGCGGGGCGATGGCGATGACGCGGGACGTCGCGGACCGGCTCGACCTCGGCCGGGCGCTGGCGGGGCGGCTGTCGGACGATATGACGATCGGGCTGGCCGGATGGCGCGCCAAGCTGCGGCTGCGGCCGGTGCGCGATCTGTTGGTGGCCAGTCCGCTGGATGGGAAGGCTGCCGATCTGCTGGGCTTTGGCGTGCGCCAATATCGGCATGTCGTCACCAACAGCGCTGGCATGTGGGCGCTCGCGACCGGCGCTGTTGCGATCCAGTCGACGGCGTGGGGCTGGGCTTTGATTTGGGGCGGCTGGCCGGCAGTGGCGATCGGCTATGGCGCGGCCTGGGGCCGGGCGCTGGCGCGGCTGTCGATCGTGGCGCGGGTGCTGGAACCGGATCAGGCCCGTATCGCCCGCCGCTCGCTATGGTGGGACATGGCCCTGCCGTTCGCGGTGACATGGGCGCATCTGGCGGTACAACTGAAGGCGGCGACATCACGCAGGGTCAGATGGGGCGGCTGGGATTATTGGATGGCGGGCCGGCGCGTCGTACGGATGGCAAGGGCGGGGAGAGGCTGATGACGTCCAGAAGGGAATCTATGATGGCCATTTCAGCTTGCCCCATAGCCGTCGCTCCAGCGAAGGCTGGGATCTCATGCGGCGGTAGAGGGATGGTGGCCGTATAGCTCGCTATCCGTTTACGCAGCGTATTCCATGCCTGAGATGCCAGCCTTCGCTGGCATGACGGCATTTTTTTCGGGCTTCCGACCTGGAAGCTGACCGTCCGCTCTCTACCCATGCCAGCCGCTCCCTATAATGAAAGCCTGTCCTACAGGCGCATACCCCTATAAAAGTCCGCCCGGCTCTTTTCATCGTCAACTCATTCGACTGACGCCGATTTTTCCTGTCGGGCGAAAATTTCCCATGGCTCATATGCAAGAAGTTCGGGAAATATCCCGGCCAACCCATTGAAAAGGCTTATGCGCCGCGGGATCGACTCGCGCCGAAACAGGCCGAAACCCGCCCGAAATCGGCGAAATGCGGCCGGATATCACCCATCCCGAACAAAAAAGCCCGCGCTTCTGCCTTCTCAGAACCCCGCCGGAAACTGATGCCGCCCGTCGTCGCCGATGCGCAGCACGACCTTGCCCGCGACCGCGCTGATCGGCAGATCGCCATAAAGATGCGGGAAGAGCGCACCACCGCGCGACTCCTCCCATTTGATCGCATCGCCGAAGGGGGCGAGGTCGATCATGAGCATGACCAGCCGATCCTGCCCGGCAAAATGCCTGGCCACCGTTTCGGCCGCCTGATCGCGGGTCGACATATGGATATAACCGTCCGTCAGATCGATCGGCGCGCCTTTGAACACGCCATCGGCCTTGAACCGGTCATATTGCTCCGCCGTCAGCACCTTGTAGGCGAACAGGTCGCTCATGCCTCCGGGGTCGTCTCGGCCGATTCGGCGTCTTCGCTTTCCTCGATCTTGGCGGCGCTCACGACATGTTCGTCCTTGGCCACATCGAACAGCCGCACGCCCGCCGAATTGCGTCCAATGACGCGCAGGCTGTCGAGGCCCATGCGGATCAGCTTCGCCTGATCGGTGACGAGCATCAACTGGTTCGCCTGCGTGGCGGCGAAGCTGGCGACGACCGGGCCGTTGCGGCCGATATTGTCGATGTTTGTGATGCCCTGACCGCCGCGGCCGGTGCGGCGGTAATCATAGGCGGACGACAATTTTCCATAGCCATTGGAGCAGACGGTCAGGATGAACTGCTCCCGCTCCTTCATCAGGGCGAACATCGCCTGATCGCCCATTTCGCCATCCTTTTCCGGCTTCCAGGGCGCGAAACGGAGATATTCCTCGCGCTGTTCCTGATTGGCGCCGGAGCGATGGAGAATGGAGAGCGAGATCACCTCGTCGTCATTCTTCAGCGTCATGCCGCGCACGCCGGTCGAGGTGCGGCTCTGGAATTCGCGCACGTCGGTCGCGGCGAATCGGATCGCCTTGCCCTGGCGCGTGGCGAGCAGCACGTCGTCCTCTTCGGTCAGCAGCGCGACGCCGATCAGCCGATCGTCGCTGCCTTCGTCGAAGCGCATGGCCAGCTTGCCGTTGCTTGGCACATTGGCGAAGGCGTCCATGCTGTTACGGCGTACCGTCCCGTTCGCCGTCGCGAACATGACGTGCAGATCCTTCCAGCTATCCTCATCCTCGGGCAGCGGCAGCACGGTGCGGATGGTTTCGCCGGGGCCGAGCGGCAGCAGGTTGACCATCGGCCGACCGCGCGTCGCCGGGCCGCCTTCGGGCAGGCGCCACACCTTCATGCGATAGACCTTGCCGGCGGTCGAGAAGAACAGGACCGGCGTATGGGTCGACGTCACGAACAATTCGGTGACGGCATCCTCATCCTTGGTCGCCATGCCCGACCGGCCCTTGCCGCCGCGCGCCTGGGCGCGGAAGCTTTCGAGCGGGGTGCGCTTGATATAGCCCTGCACCGTGACGGTGACGACCATCTCCTCGCGCTCGATCAGGTCTTCGTCCTCGATGCCGTCGGCGGCGGCCGTGATTTCGGACAGGCGCGGGGTCGCAAATTCCTTTTCGACCGCCTCCAGCTCTTCGCGCATGACGGCATAGAGCTTCACCCGGTCGCCCAATATGGCGAGATATTCGGCGATGGCTTCGGCCAGTTCGGCCAATTCCTTGCCGATTTCGTCGCGGCCCAGAGCGGTAAGACGATGCAGGCGCAGGTCCAGGATCGCGCGGACCTGAATGTCGCTCAACTTGTAGACGTCGCCATGGACATCGGTTTCGATCGCTTCGACCAGGCGCAGATAGGGCGCGATCTCGCCGATCGGCCATTCGCGCGCCAGCAGCCTTTCGCGGGCTTCGGCCGGGCTGGACGATCCGCGGATGATCTTCACCATCTCATCGAGATTGCTGACCGCGACGACCAGGCCCAGCAAGATATGCGCCCGGTCGCGCGCCTTGTTCAGCTCGAACTTGGTGCGGCGGGTGATGACCTCTTCGCGGAACTTGACGAAGGCTTCGATGATCTCGCGCAGGCCCAGCAATTCGGGGCGGCCGCCCCGGATGGCCAGCATATTGGCGGGGAAGCTCGATTGTGCGGGCGTGTTGCGCCACAATTGGTTCAGCACGACTTCGGGGGTCGCGTCGCGCTTCAGGTCCATGACGATCCGCACGCCTTCGCGGCTGGACTCGTCGCGAATGTCGCTGATGCCTTCGATCCGCTTGTCCTTGGCGGCTTCGGCGATCTTTTCGACCAGGCCGTTCTTGCCGACCTGATAGGGGATGGCGGTCAGGACGATCGATTGACGATCGCCGCGCCCTTCCTCGACCACATGGCGCGAGCGCATCATGATGGAGCCGCGGCCGGTATGATAGGCGCTGCGCGCGCCCGACTGGCCCAGGATCAGCGGCGCGGTGGGGAAATCGGGACCGGGGACGATGGCGATCAGTTCGTCGGTCGTGATGCCGGGATTGTCGATATAGGCGAGGCAGGCGCGCAGCACTTCCCCCAGATTATGCGGCGGGATGTTGGTCGCCATGCCGACCGCGATGCCACCCGCGCCATTGACCAGCAGGTTGGGGAAGCGCGCGGGCAGAACCTGCGGCTCGCTTTCCGATGCATCATAGTTGGGCGTGAAGTCGACCGTGTCCTTGTCGAGATCGTCCAGCAGCGCGGTCGCGACCTTGGCCAGGCGCGCTTCGGTGTAGCGCATGGCCGCTGGCGGATCGGGGTCCATCGAGCCGAAATTGCCCTGACCGTCGATGAGCGGAACCCGCATCGACCAGTCCTGAGTCATGCGCGCCAAAGCGTCGTAGATCGAGCTGTCGCCGTGCGGGTGATATTTACCCATCACCTCACCGACGAGGCGCGCGGACTTGCGATAGGGACGGTTGTAGACGAAGCCCGATTCCTGGGCGGAGAAGAGAATGCGGCGATGCACCGGCTTCAACCCGTCGCGCACATCGGGGAGGGCGCGGGCCACGATGACGGACATGGCATAGTCGAGATAGCTTGCCTTCATCTCGTCTACGATGGAGATGGGGCTGATGTCCGAAGGGTCGGCGAGGACAGTCTCGTCGGTCAATGCGATTCTCTTTTTTCAGGATGGATTCTGTTACTCAACCCCTAGCCGAGCGAAACAAATCTGTCACCCCTCGCGCGCGTACGCGCGCCCGCATGTGCAACCAAGACGGTATGGGGAGGGGATATGTTCGCAAGTGGAACGAAGCGGCTGTATAACGGTTGCAAAATCCGACGATATCGGCTTGTTCAATGGCCGTTCACGCGCCGCCCCCTAATCGGCGCTCAACCGCGAAAGGTCGCCTGTTGTCCCCCAATCAGGCGCGCAAAGGAGATGAGGATCATGCGTTTTGTTACCCCGGTGGCGCTCGTGCTGGCTTTGGCAATGACCGGCGGCGCGATCAGCGCGCCCGCCTTCGCCGCGAAGAAGGAAGAAAAGAAGGCCGGCCCGAAGCTCAATGTTTCGCCCGACGTCATCAAAGCGCTGCAAACCGCGCAGAAGGCCGCCGAAGGGCAGGATTTCGCCGGAGCCAAGGCTGCGCTGGCCGAAGCCGACAGCAAGGCCACATCCAATGACGACAAATATCAGATTGGCGCGATCAAGCTGAACACATCGATCGCCGCCAAGGATACGGCATTGCAGAGCGAGGCGCTGAACCAGATGCTCGACAGCGGCCTGACCCCGCCCGAACAGGCTGGGCAGTTCAACGCGATCGCTGCCGACCAGGCGATGCAGGCGAAGAATTACGACGTCGCGATCCAGCGCGGCCAGGCGGCGCTTGCCGCCGGTTACAAGGCGGAATCGGTGCAGCCCACCATCGCCCAGGCCTATTTCGGCAAGGCCGGCACCGGCAATGGTTCGGTCGAGCCGGCGCGTGGCTTCAACCAGCAGGGCCTGACCGCGCTCAAGGCCGCGGCCGACGCGATGAAGGCGTCGGGGCAGCAGGTTCCGGCCCAATGGTATCAGATCGGCGTCAGCCGCGCGGAGGCGGCCAAGCTGCCCGACGTGACGGAATGGGCGAAGATGGCCTATCAGGCGGAACCCAGCGGCCAGAATCTGCGGACGCTGGTGCGCCTGTTCCAGCGCGCCAACCCCAATATTTCGAACCGCGAAAATCTTGACGTTCTGCGTCTCCTGTCGATTTCCGGCGGCCTGGTCATCGCGGCGGACTATACCGAATATGCCGAAATGGCGTCGAAGACCGGCATCTATGGCGAGGTCAAGTCGGCGATCGACGCCGGCCGGTCCAAGGGCGTGCTGAGCGCGACCCAGGGCGCCGACGTCTATCAGACCGCCGTGCCAAAGATCGCGGGCGACAAGAGTACGTTGGGCGCTGCTGAGGCCGACGCGCAAAAGGCCGCCAACGGCAAGATCGCCGCCGCCACCGGCGACGCCTATCTCGGCTATGGCGACTATGCCAAGGCTGCGGCGATGTTCGAACTGGCCAAGCAGAAGGGCGGCGTGGAAGCGGACGAGATCAACTCGCGCCTCGGCATCGCCAAGGCACTGGGCGGCGATAATGCCGGCGCCAAGGTCGCGTTCGAAGCGGTGCAGGCCGGTTCGCGCAAGCAGATCGCCGGTTTGTGGCTTGCCTATCTGGGCACCAAGGGCGCCTGATTAGCCGGTGTGGGCGCGCGGTTGTCGCGCGCCCACAGGTTTTAATGACTTTATTCTGGGGGAGCCGGGGCGGCCCATGCGCATCGATATCAAGATTTCCCGCCTGCCGATGGCGGCGCTGGCGGCGACCGTGGCGATTGTGGCAACCCCGGTGGCGGCAAAGAAGCAGCCGATCGTGGCTGGTCCGCCGATCGTCATGTCCGACGGTTTCCGTGCCGCAGCCCAGGCTGCCGAAGCCGCCTTGAAGGCACGCGATGGGACGACGGCTGGCGCGCGCATTGCATCGCTCAGCCCCACCAATGATTTTGAATCCTATGTTGCGGCCGGGATGCGCTTTCAGCTTGCGGCGCAACGCCGCGACGTGCAGGCCGAACGCATCGCCCTGACCGACATGTTCAAGACCACGGCTTTGCCGCGCAGCGAGGCGCCGCGGTTGCGCTATGTCGCAGGCTATCTGTCCTACATGGTCGGCAACTATGCGGATGCCACCGCCCAGCTCGATTATGCCAAGACGCTGGGCTATGACGGCATCGACGCGACCATGTTGCGTGCCGACATCGCTCTGCGCCGTAACAAGCCCAAGGAAGCACGCCCCTTCGTGCAGGAGGTGATTGCCCGGCAGAAGGCGTCGGGACAGCCTGTGCCGCTGGCCTGGACCGATCGCGCCATCGCCATGGCCTATCAGGCTGGCGACTGGACCGAAGTCGGGCAGCTTTACCGCGACCGGCTGAACCAGCAGGATGGCAAGGAAGAATGGCGCTCCGCTCTGGTCAACTACCAGTCGGCCGCCGAACTGGAACCGCAATTGCAGCTCGACCTCTATCGCCTGCAGGCGGCCAATGGCGCGATGGCGAGCGAGCGGGACTATCAGGCCTATGCGCAGGCGGCCGAGAAATCAGGCTATTATTCCGAAGCCAAGGCGATCATCGAATCCGGCCGCAAGGCGGGCAAGCTCACGCCGACCCAGAGCGTGACCAGCCAGTTGCTCAAGAGCGTCACGCCCAAGGCGACCAAGGAAATCGCCGCCTTGCCCGCCATGGCCAAGAAGGCGACGACGGCAAGCAATGGCAAGGACGCGCTGGCCGTCGCGGACAGTTATTTCTCGCTGGGACAGTTTCCGCAGGCCGTCGAACAATATCGGCTGGCGCTGACCAAGGGCGGGATCGATGCCGGGCACGCCAATGCGCGGCTGGGCGTGGCGCTGGCGCGGTCCGGCGACCTGCCCAATGCCCAGGCGACGCTGGCGCAGGTCAGTGGCCCATGGACTGCGATCGCCGGCTTCTGGACTGCCTGGGCGCAGCATCAGGATCGCAAGGCCGGCTGACGCACGCCGGCCTGTTCCGCTGCCCGGTTCAGACGGGCAGGGGGACGCCGGGCTGGTTCTTGGACGTGCGGATGGTCAGCGATGTCTTGACGCTGACCACATTGGGCGCAGGCGTAAGCTTCGACGTCAGGAATTGCTGGAAGCTTTGCAGGTCGCGCGCCACCACTTTCAGGATGAAGTCGATTTCGCCGTTCAGCATGTGGCATTCGCGCACTTCGGGCAGCGATGCGACATGATCCTGGAACGCCTTGAGATCGGCTTCGGCCTGGCTCTTCAGGCTGACCATGGCGAAAACGGTAATGGTATAGCCCAGCATAGCCGGATCGACGACGGCATGATAGGATTTGATCGCCCCCGCTTCCTCCAGCGCACGTACGCGGCGCAGGCACGGCGGCGCGGTCAGGCCGACTTTGCGGGCCAATTCCACATTGGTCATCCTGCCGTCCTGTTGCAGTTCGCCCAGGATCTGCATGTCGATGTCGTCGATATTGGGGCCGGCCATTATTTCGCTTATTTCCTGTCCTGTTTATGCAAGCCATCATAATAATGTTTCAGGGCAATGCAATTGTCCCACTATGCGACGATCGCTTTCGTTCGCGGCATCGGGGCCTTTTCCTTTCCGCGTTGAGCGCCTATCGATGATCGGGGCCGTATCGGCGCGCTGCGGGGCGCAGGCTTTCAACCCGCATGATTTGGGGATTTTGGTGCGTTTCAACGATCTCATGCAGACAGTGCTGGCGGCGCAAGACCGTAGCGGTCTGGGCGCGGTGACGTTGTGGCGCCAATGTGTCGATCTCCTGGCCCAGCACGATCGGCCGGACCGGATCGCCATGGCGGCGCAGGATCGAGGGGCGCTGCTCGAACGGCTGTCCACTCTCCAGTCACAATTGACCGAAACGCAGCGAATCGCGACCGTGGTGGAACTGGGCGGCCGTCTGCGTTCGCCCAGCCTGGTCGCCTTCTTCGCCAATGACCGGCCCTCGATCGCCGCCGCCGCCGCTGCGCGCGCCCAACTGCCGGAGGCCGCATGGGTCGAACTGCTGCCGCACCTGACGCCCACGGCGCGCGGCGTGCTGCGCGGCCGGCGTGACATAGGTCCGAAGACCCGGCAGGCGCTGGAAGCCTTTGGCGCGCATGATCTGGTGCTGTCTACCGCACGGCCGGACATGGTCGGCGACAGCGACATGATCCTGACGCAGGAGATGCGGGCGGAACCCGATCCGTCGCCGATCGAGCCGAAGGCTTCCGCGACGGTGACGCCGCTGCGTCCGCAGCCGGGCGACGAAAGCCAGATCCGCAATCTGGTCGACCGGATCGCGCGGTTCACCAGCACGCGCAAGCCGCCGGAGGCCGCCAATGCCGACGCCTTCCCCGTCAGGGAGGCCGCGCCCCGCGAGTTCGCGTTCGAAACCGATGCGGAAGGCGTGATCCTGTGGATCGACCAGGGGCCGCGCGCGGCGCTGATCGGCCTGATGCTTGGCGATGTCGCGCTGGAGGGGGGCAGCGGACCCGACGCCTATGTCGCCGGCGCCTTCACGCGTCGCAGCGGATTCCAGAACGGACGCTATACGATCGTCGGCGGGGCGATGGCGGGCGAGTGGCGGCTGTCCGCCACGCCGTTTTTCGATCCGCGCTCCGGGCGTTTCCAGGGCTATCGCGGACAGGCGCGTCGCCCCTTCCTGCATGAAGTCGCCAGCGAACCGAAGCCCGCGGCCATGGCCATCGCCGGGCTTTCGGCGGACTCGCTGCGGCAACTGGTCCACGAATTGCGCACGCCGCTGAACGCCATATTGGGCTTTGCCGAGATCATCGAACAGGAACTGTTCGGCGCTGCCGGCGTCCAGTATCGCGACATGGCGGGCAAGATCGCGGTCGATGCGCGCCACCTGCTCGCCGCGTTCGACGATCTGGATCTGGCGGCGAGGGTCTCGCGTGGCGATGGTGCGACCATGCCCCAGCTGATCGACCCCGCGCTGCTGGTGACGCAGGTCGCAACGCGCTTTGCGGATCAGGGCGCCGTCGGCATCGACATCGCCGTCGCGCCCGGACTGCCGCAGGTGCGGATCGATCCGGTGCAGGGCGAGCGGATGGTGCAGCATCTGCTGCGTACCGCTATTTCGGTTGCGCCGGCGGGTGAGGCCGTCACCGGCGCCTGCTGGTTTCAGCCGGATGGCGCGGCTGGACGGGTGGTGTTCGCAGTCGACCGCCCATCCACCCTGATCGGCATGGACGAAGCGCAACTGCTCGACCCGGGCTACGACGCCAGTGGCGACTGGGTCGATGGACCGTTGCTGGGGTTGGGCTTTTCGTTGCGGCTGATCCGCGGGCTGGCCGGCACATGCGGTGGCGGGCTGGCGATCGAGCCGGCGCGGCTGCTGCTGACGATCCCCGCCGTCGCGCTTGCCAGCGATCTGGCAGACCACGCCTGACGGGCCAAACCTGGAGGGACAGGGAAACCCTATCGCAACCATTGGCCGATAGGGATGTGGCATGATGGCTCAACTTCATGATGGCAATCTGCTCCGGCCGCCACTGGCGCAGGACCTGATTGCGCTCGACCCCGCCTTCGGCACGCGCTTCATCCTGTTCGTCGACACCGAGGAGGAGTTTGACTGGGACGCGCCGTTCAGCCGCGCCAGCAATCGCGTCACGGCGCTGGCTGGCATGGCGCGTGGTCAGGCCTATTTTGCTGCTGCCGGGGTCAAGCCCATCTATGTCACCGATTATCCGGTGATCGACAGCGATGCAGCCGCCGCGATGATGGGGCAATGGGTGAATGATGGCGCGGCCGATATCGGCGCGCATCTCCATCCCTGGGTGAACCCGCCGCATGTCGAGGATGTGAACGCGGCCAACAGCTATGTCGGTTTTCTCCCCGAAGCGGTCGAACGCGCCAAGCTGGAGGCGCTGTGCCAGCGTATCGAGGAGCGGTTCGGTCGACGCCCCATCGCCTATCGCGCCGGGCGCTACGGCGTCGGCCCCAACAGCGCGCGCCTGCTGGAGGAGGCGGGTTTCCGGCTCGACAGTTCGGTGCGCAGTCGGTTCGACTATAGCCATCAACATGGTCCGGACTTTCACGGCCTGCCGCAAATTCCCTATTGGGCGGGGCCGGGCCGGTCGCTGATCGAACTGCCGTTGTCCACCGCCTTTGCCGGATTGTTGCGCGGGGGCGGCGAGCGTCTGTACCGCGCCGCGCAGGCCATGGGGCCGCTCGCAGGGGCCTTGTCGCGCGCCAGGATGCTGAGCCGCATTCCGCTGACGCCCGAAGGCGTTCCTTTGCATGAGGCGATTGCGGCGATCGACGCGCTGATCGAAGAGGGCGTTCGCGTGCTGAATTTCAGCTTCCATTCGCCGACGCTGGAGCCGGGGCATACGCCTTATGTGCGCGATGAAAGCGATCGGACGGTGTTTTACGGCTGGTGGGACGGCGTACTGGCACATCTGGCCCGCCGCGGCGTTGCCGCCGCCAGCCTGGATGAACTCATTGCCGCCGTTCCCGTGCGCGGACAGGCTTGCCAAGCGGCGTGATGCTGCCTAATCGGCAGCGGAGGTGGGGCCTGTAGCTCAATGGTTAGAGCTGGCCGCTCATAACGGCTAGGTTGCGGGTTCGAGTCCTGCCGGGCCCACCAAATATTGCTTTCAAGACAGTTCAGATGCTATGATAAATCCTTATAAAGCAGGGGTTTATCAGCATTTTGCTGTTCAGGACAGGTCAGGACAGACCAGGACAGTTCAGCGAATCTGCGGGCATAATAGCGGGCATGGCGGGCCGATTTGAGGGCATAATCTCATGTCGCTTACCATCGTCGAAATTAAGAATGCCAAGCCTCAGACGGCCGATTATCGGCTGGCTGATTCTCAAGGGCTTTTTCTCTACGTCACCACGGCTGGCGGAAAATTCTGGCGGTACCGATATCGGATCGGGCCCAAGGAAAAGACGCTTACCCTTGGCCGCTATCCGGAGATGGGACTCGTCGCTGCACGGGAGGCCCATTACGAGGCACGCAAGCTCGTCTCTGAAGGCAAGGATCCGGCGCTGGAGAAGCAAAAGGCCAAGATCGCCAGGATTGAGGCAGCGAAGATAACCTTCAGGAAGCTTGCCGAAGAATGGCTAGCCGACCAGGAGCCGATCTGGTCGCTCTCGAACGCCAAGCGGGTTCGCCACCGATTTGAACGCGACCTTTATCCCCTGTTCGGTAATCATCCGATCGGCCAGATCGAGAGCGCGCCCATTCTGCGTGCGCTCCGGAAGATCGAGGCGAGGGGTTCCATCGAAACCGCCAAGCGCGTCCGTGGCTACATAAAAAGTGTCTTCCGGCGCGCGAAGGGGGAGGGGCTCGTCGAACATGCGATCCTGCTGGAGATCGACGAGATAAAGGATGCGCTCAAGCCGGCGCGCAGAGGATCGAAGCAGCCGGCGCTTACAGAAGTGCCTGAGACCCTGGAATTTCAGAAGGCCGTGGATCGATCTACCTCGAGCCTGACCGTCAAGCTCGCCTCCCGTCTTCTGGCGCTGACCCTGGTCCGGGTGGGGGTGTTGCGAACCGCCCTCTGGAGCGAATTCGAAGGCATCGATTGGGATAATCCCGACGCAATACCGAATGCACCCATCTGGCGTATCCCTGCAGGCCGTATGAAGCTCGACGTAGAGGACAAAGGCAATCCAGCTTTCGGACATGACGTGCCGCTGCCACATCAGGCCGTTGAGGTGCTCCGCGCGCTGCGGCCGTTGACGGGCGGCTTTGCACTCCTCTTTCCAAATTCGAAATCATGGCGAGAGCCGATGTCCGATGCGGCACTAAGCACTATGTACAAACGCATGGGAGGAGGGCGATATAAGAATGTGATGGTGCCCCACGGCTGGAGATCGTCATTCTCGACCATCATGAATGAGCGGGCGGCCGAACTCGAGCGGGATGGAGACCGTATCGTGATCGATTTGGTACTCGCTCATGTTCCGCCGGGGGTGTCCGCATCGGAATGGTCGTACAACCGATCTCGCTATCGCAAGCCGCGGGGGACGCTCATCCAGATTTGGGCCGACCTCATAACACATGGTCTCGACCCAGCGCAGGACGTGGTCAGCCGGTACCTGAACGGTAGCCTAGAGGATCTGCAATAAACTCCTCGATGTCGCTTTCATACCAAGCGACGGAGCGCAATCCTATGCGGCGGCGGCAAGGGAAGCGGCCGGCTCTTTCCAACCGATAGACAGCCGAAACGGACAACCCGGTTCTTGCGGTAACCTCAGGTTTCCGCAGGAGCCGGTCTGTCCGGCGATCCTTCCTGGGGGTCGTGCTTGCGTCCGAAGCAATCGTCGCGTCAACAGAGCATTCAGATATATCAGACTTCATGGCGAACCTTCATCCAGAAGGTCTGCCCGCCAATCGTGAATATGCCGCAAATTGTATAGAACAGCAATGACTTCGGGTTGGCTAAGTGAGGGGTGTGGGTGGACGGATGTTCACCCATGGTCGGGAACGGAGGAGTTCGAAAGTGAAAGATACAGGATTAGTCGCGGCTACAGAATTTTTACGCCATCCCTCGATGGTTGGATCGGCTTTTCCTGCATCCGTGCGTATGGTTCGCCATATGCTGGCACCCGTCGACTGGTCGAAGGTGACGATCGCCGTCGAATATGGTCCGGGGAGCGGCCGGTTCACCTTTGCCATGCTCGAGCGGATGCGTCCCGGCGCAAGACTTCTTGCGATCGATACTGGCGAGGAATTTGTCAAAAAGCTGCGTTCGGCAATCGCCGATCCACGGCTGATCGTTGTCAAAGGGTCGGCGGGCGATGTGGCACGGCATCTGGCGGAGCGTAATCTGGATGAGGCGGATTTGATCCTGAGCGGGCTGCCCTTCTCGACTCTTAAACCAGGTGAGGCCGAGGCGATCATGGCCGAGACTGCGTCTGCACTTGCGCCGTCCGGCATGTTCGCCGCCTATCAGATGCGCACTGTCATCCGGCCGCTAATTGAACGCCATCTCGTGTTGCTCCGGCGGAACTATGAATGGTGGAACATTCCACCCTGTCACCTTTATTGGGCGACGAACCCACCACGTTAGCCGAGATGCGGGTCGACTGAGTGTCTGATTCATAATTATCCGGCGTGATTTGATGCCCTTGCGATGCGGCGGGTGAAGAGTTGAATGGATGCAATGAAGAGCCACGCGGTTGCCGATGCGATGGTTTGCTCGAAGTCCCTGGCGAGGCGTCGGTTCCGGTTGAGCCATGCCAGCGTGCGTTCGACAACCCATCGGCGGGGCAGCACCTCAAAGCCTTTGGCCGTGTCTGATCGCTTGATGATTTCGACGGTCCATTTCCCCATTTGCCGCAGAGCCCCCCTGAGTTTGTCGCCAGCATAGCCGCCATCGGCGAAGACGTGCCGCAGCCACGGAAAGCGCCCGATGATTTCGCGCAGCACCATCGGCGCACCATCGCGGTCCTGAATGTCAGCGGTGTGGATCACGGCATGCACCAGGTTTCCCTCGGTGTCGGTCAGGATATGGCGCTTGCGGCCTTTCACCTTCTTGCCAGCGTCATAGCCACAAGGACCACCACTTTGCGTGGTTTTGATGCTCTGGCTGTCGATCACACCCGCCGACGGAGAGGCCTCGCGGCCTGTCATCTCGCGCGAAGCCATGAGCAGCACATGGTTCATCGTCAGCCACAGGCCGTTGTCGCGCCAGAGGTAAAACCAGCGTCGCACCGTCGAGACCGGCGGAAAGCATGGGGGCAGCATCCGCCATGGCAAGCCACCACGCAGCAGGTAAAGCATCGCTTCGACAATCCGGCGCATCGGCCATTTGCGGGGCCGCCCCACATGCGAGGCTGATGGCAGCAGCGGTTCCAGCACCAACCACTCGGCATTCGTCAAATCACTTGGCAAAATCAGCCCGCGTCGCGCATGAAGCGCGCGAGTGGTATCGGTCCACATCGTTGATCCTCGGTAGTTTTTCGCAAAACCCATGAATCAATGACAGGTCACGCCGTCAAGCTAACCTGCTGATACCACTCACCTTAATTTCGGATCAGACACTGAGAAATATGGGGGCAGGTCAGTGGCGATACTATGAGGGTTGATCTTGATCAGTGGGATTTTCTGGAACGGTTATGAGGCCTTCGGCTTTCTAGATATATCTATCGGAAGGCACCCCCGTGGCGACACAGCTTAAACATCACATCCCGCAGTTTCTTGATCAGCCTTTTCAGGAAGAACTCAGTTATTGGAACAGGCGACGGCTGGCACCGGCATTTCCTCAGAATATGTCTCCCGCTTCATTCGGCGACGATATTGCCATGCAGCGATTACAGCATGCCTTTCTGGAGGAATTGCGGGAAGAGGTGATCGAGGAAGCCGCCGAGGCACCGACCGATGCCGACGGGTTTATTGATTGGTTCGAACAGCTAAAGGCTATCGGACCCGGGCAACAGGATCGCCTTTTCCCCTGGCTTGCTGATGAGGCGAGCCGAGACGAGTTGCGCTGGTTCCTGTCCCAGGAGACAGCCGGGGAGGCGGGGTTCGACGATCTCGTTGCGCTGACGCAGGTGAAGCTGCCCGCGCGCGCTAAGCTGGAATTGGCACGCAATTATTGGGACGAGATGGGACGAGGTAATCCCAAGGGCATGCATGGACCCATGCTTGGGCAACTGGTCGACATCCTTGACCTCGATACACGCATCGAAAATACAGTGTGGGAAAGCCTGGCTTTGGCAAACGCCATGACAGCGATGGCGTCTCTGCGTGCCTATGCCTGGCACAGTGTCGGAGCGCTGGGTGTTATTGAACTGACTGCGCCGGACCGCTCAGCCCATACAGCCCGCGGTCTGCGGAGGATCGGATTGTCTGGCAGCGAGCGGCGCTATTTCGACCTTCACGCCGTTCTCGACGTGAAGCATAGCCGAGACTGGAACGACGAGGCAATACGGCCACTGGTTGCAGAAGATCCCCGGCGCGCTACGGCTATGGCCGAAGGCGCGTTAATTCGCTTGCGATGCGGCGCCCGCTGTTTCGAGCGCTATCGCGGCCATTTTGGACTTGAGTAAGCTACATGACCGATGAATATAGCGGCGACCGCAGAATTCTGCTGGTCGAGGACGATCCGGCAGTTGGAGCAATGATCGCTGAACTCCTGGAAGACGCGCATTATGTCGTTGATGGTCCCCACGCCACTCTGGCCGACGGTATCGCCGCAGTGGCGGATGAGATGCCTGTAGGAGCGGTGCTCGACGTGCGTCTGGGGCAAGGCGATTCCGGTCTTCTGGCAGACGACCTCGATCTCTATGACATCCCCTATGTTTTCTGTGCAGGGGCATTCGATCATCGAGCCGTCCATGCCCATCCTGCCGCGCCCCTGATTTCGAAGCCCGACCTCGTCCGAAGGCTGGTGCCCACATTGCGCCGAATGCTGCACTGAGGTTCCGGTCAAAGATGTCAAGAGCGACGAACTGCCTGGAAAAGCGCCAAAGCAACGCCGGACAGAGTAAGGCCGAGCAGGGCGCCTAGACGTGGGCGTAATATAAGAGAGGTATAAGGGCTTGCAGCCAGACCTGTTTCGTGCGGCGATCGGGCATGTCCATCCGATTGAGTTACCTCCAGCGCATGGAGCATCGTCCTGGGTCGTTTTTTTGTTGACAGCAGCGGGATGACCAACGGCGCCAGCCGTTCGAACAGTGTCGGACAATGGCTCGCCAAAAGGGCCTGAGCGCGGCCAATCCCGCCTACCGTTACCTCGCGCCGGTAATGCTGCGCGCAGAACAGCACGGTATCGGCGACCAGCTGCGGATCATAGGCCGGCGGCGGGACGAGCGCTTCGCCATCCAGATGATTAGCAGCATGCATGCCGATTGGCGTCGCCATTCCTGACGGCTTGATCAATGTGACGGCAATGGGCGCGCCTTGCGCGCGCAATTCGATACGCAGCGACCGGACATAGGCCTTTACCGCATGTTTGGAAGCGGCGTAGGCGCCCAATATCGGGGAAGCCATATCGGATGCTATCGATGCCACCGTGATCAGCGCGCCACCGGTCGCCCGCATATGCCGGACCGCAGCCCGGCAGCCATGAACCGTCCCGAAATAATTGGTAGAGAAGAGCCTCGCATGCTCGTCGTCCGGTGTATCAAGAAGCGGAGCGTAAATCGCTACACCGGCATTGTTGATCCAAGAGTCGATACGACCGAAGCACTCGACGGCTCGATCAGCCGCGGCATCGATCGCACATGCGTCGCCCACATCGGCGACAGAGAAGGCCGCAATGCCGCCGCGCGCACCAATATCGTGAACAATCCTAGCCAGGGCCTCGCCATTGCGCGCAATCAGAAAGACCTTCGCCCCATGGCTCGCTGCGCTATGCGCAATGAGCAGGCCGATGCCGGAACTCGCGCCAGTGATGACCATCACCTGTTCGCCAAGTGGCTTGAGAAACGACTTCAAGCGGGCAGGCCCGCTATCGTGGAATCGTGCAGCGAGGAGCCGTTGAGTTTGCGCAACCCCGCACTATCTTCGTAAGCCTGCTTGCGCATCCTCATGATTGCACGACGCCGATTTTGTACGGGATGGGCCGACGATAGGAGCCGGGTTGCATAGATACCTCCTCAAGGCCGTGAGTCGTCCCGGTCCTTCTTGGGATAATCTTCGGGCGTCACGGTACCGACATTAGGCCGATCCTCGACATCCTCCTGCGGCTGGGCGCCGCCAGTCCGCGGATCTGCCTTCTCACGACCGGGCAGGGTATCGCCGCCCGGACCGCGCGGCGTCTCTGAATCTTCGCGGGGGTCTGTCTTGTCGCTCATTGCTTTTCTCCAGATCCAGGTTCGGCCATCGCGCGATGCTGCTCGGCGAGCACGGCAGCGGGCGTCACATGTGCAGCGGCCGCCTGGAGCTTGTTCTTCCAGCCGGATACGATATGCGCCTTGCCCGCCAGCAGAGCATCCCAACCATCCTTGGCGACCCTGAGCGCATCGTCCTTTTTCTGACTCCCGACGCTGGTGTCGAGCATCTGCGCCCGGTCGAAAAACTCGGTCTCCGTAGGACCGGGCATCAAGGTTGTGACCGTGACGCCTTTGGCTTCCTTGATCTCATTGCGGATTGCGTCGGCGAAACTGTCTATGAACGCCTTCGAACCATTATAGACCGCCTGGAAGCTGCCGGGGATGAAACCCGCAATCGACCCGGTTATCAGCACCTTGCCGTCATCGCGCGCGACCATGGGTTTGAGGACTTTCTGCAGCAGATAGAGGGTGCCTGTGATGTTGGTGTCGATCACTCGGCGCCATTCAGCCACCTCCTGCTCCAGAAAGCCATGGCCCAGCCCCTTGCCGGCATTAGCGCAGAGCAGATCAATCTGCCGACCACCCGCCGCGTCCAGCAGTCGGTCCACGCCCTCCAAGGTGGACAGGTCAGCCTCAAGTGATTGTACATTGACGCCATGACGACGGAAATCGGTGGCGGCTGCATCGATCAGCGATTCGTTCGCCACTACGAGTAGATCGTAGTCGTCCTGCGCAGCGAGATGCGCAAGCTCGAAGCCAATGCCAGTTGATGCGCCAGTGATGATTGCGAATTTTGCCAAAAGAATTTTCCTTACGACCCCAGCTTGCCGAGTATTTCGACATGGCTGCGAACTACCGGGACAATTTCGGAAGCCGCCTGCTTCAACGGAGCAACTTCGCCGGAAGCGGCATAGCCTTGATGCAGCGCCAGCGCCTCCTGATGCGCACTCTTCTGAGCAGCGAGATATGCTGCATCCACACTGTCGGCAGATGCTGCCTTGATGCGGTCGAGCATGGACTGCTGATCCGGCATCAACATAGGCGGCTGGACTGTGAGCTTCGCCTGCGACGCCGCAGCCTTCAGCTTTGCGGTCGAGCCTTGATGCTGTTTTACCATCATTTGGGCGAAGTCGCGGATCTTGAAATTTCGCGTTTTTTCAAGGACGGCTTTCGACGATTCAATCTCGAACAGGTCGCCTGCGCCGGCCAGCGTCAGATAATCGGGAGCGCTTTGCGGTGAGACGGTAGGCGTCGATGTTGCCGGCGCCATCGCGCTGTCCGATGCAGCGGCATTCGACGTGGCGGGATCGCCGGCCCGGGCAGCGCCCGGCTTGTCGTCGCAGGCCGTAAGCAACAGCGCTGGCACTATGCTTATGGTGAAGAATTTGCTGTATGACATCTTCTATCTCCTCATGCCGCCTGCGCTAGGTCCATACCCGGTTTCAGGACGATCTTCGTCACTTCATTCTGCTTGTCGTGGAACAGCTTGTAGCCCTCGGCCGCCTGCTCGAGCGGCATGCGGTGGCTGATCAGGAAGGTCGTATCGATCTTCTCTTCCATGATCGCGTTCAGGAGCGCAGGCATATAATGCTGCACATGGGTCTGACCGGTCTTGAGCGTCAGCCCCTTCTCCATGAAAGCACCCAGCGGAAATTTATCGGCGAAGCCGCCATAGACCGCCGGCATCGAAACACGTCCGCCCTTGCGGCATGCAAGGATCGCCTGGCGGATCGAATGGGTGCGGTCGGTGCCGGTGAAGGTGGATACCTTGATCTGGTCCCAGACATTGTCGGCAAAGAAGCCATGCGCCTCGAGACCGACAGAATCGATACAGGCGTCAGGACCGATGCCGCCGGTCATTTCCATCAGCGCATCATAGGTTTTGGATTCTTCGAAATTGATGGTTTCAGCGCCAAATTTACGCGCCAGCTCCAGCCGATGCGGGAAATGGTCGATGGCGATGACGCGCTCCGCGCCCATCAGGAACGCGGATTGCACGGCAAACAGGCCGACCGGGCCGCAACCCCAGACCGCGACTGTATCGCCGGGCTCGATCTGCGCATTCTCGGCTGCCATCCAGCCGGTTGGCAGGATGTCGGACAGGAACAGCACTTTATCGTCCTCAATGCCGTTCGGGATCACGATCGGCCCGACGTCAGAAAAGGGGACGCGCACATATTCCGCCTGGCCCCCGGCATAGCCGCCGGTCATGTGACTGTAGCCAAACAAGCCGGACATGGGCTGACCATAGGCGGCCTGGGCAATATCCTGATTGTCGGCAGGCAGCCCATTGTCGCAGGCCGAATATTGATGCTTGGTGCAATGGAAGCAGGAACCGCAGGCGATAGTAAACGGCACCACGACCCGCTGACCTTTTATCAGCGTCGATTTGGGGCCGGTTTCGACGACCTCGCCCATGAACTCATGACCCAAAATGTCGCCGGCCTGCATCGTTGGAATATAGCCGTCGTAAAGATGGAGGTCCGATCCGCAGATGGCAGTCGAAGTGATCTTGATGATCGCGTCGCGTGGATTGAGGATTTCCGGATCGTCTACCGTGTCGACGCGAACGTCGTGCTTCCCGTGCCATGTCAAAGCGCGCATCAGTCCATCTCCTCGGCAAATTGTGCTTGGGTGCGGGTGCCGGTCGCGATCTCGCCGGTTTCCATCAGTTGCTTGAACCGGCGCAGGTCGCGTCGGGCCTGGATTGCGGGTTCGCGCTGGAAGAGCTTCGCGACCAGCTTGCCGATGATGCCGCCCGGCGGATCATAAAGAATGGTCGCCGTCACCCAGGTGCCACGGTCGCCGGGCGCGTCGCGGAAATCGATGCGACCACTATTGGGCACGTCCGCACCATCTTCCGAAGCCCAGGCTATGACTTCGCCGGGTATGTCCTGCGTGATCGCAGCGACCCATTCGACCGTCGTGCCAGCAGGCGCCTTCACCACCCAATGATAGCGGTTTTCGCCCAGAGCCTCGATCCGTTCGACATTTTCCATGAAGGTCGGGAGATTTTCGAGCGCGCGCCAGTAGTCATATAGCTCCTGGCGCGTCCGATTGATGGTGACGGTCTTGCCCGACAGGCTATCACCCTTGGCCTCCACGAGGGAGAGGGTCGCATCCTCGATCCTGTCGGCATGCTTGGATGTGCTCAGCGGCGCGTCATCACGCGCCGACGTCCTGCTGTCGTCCACGTCTATCTCCTTGTCTGGATGCTGTGGTCAACCACGGCGCTTCCAGGCCGTTCCACCGCTTCTGGCCGAAACGCTCAAAAGCGGCGCGCCACTAATCTGTGTAAGTCATCTTGCCCGGCTTAGGCCTCGCTTGCACTGAACTATCATCTGCTAACCATGAGGCGGTCGCGGGTTTACCTCAGGCGCCTCGACGAGAGGCATATCCTCAGGTTCGATTGTAGTGGGATGGCCACTCTCGCCCGAAGTCGACGGGCCTCGATCGGTTTGCGCTGAAAAGGCGTTGCCGGATGCTGGAAGCAGTGCGCCCGCCTGCTCGTCCAGCTGGCGCGCTACCCAGATATCAATTATGGCTGCGCCCCCGACAAAAGCGACAGCGCCCCACAGCGCAGGCCGCTTTGGCGACCTGATCATAGCCAGGCCCAGGGCGCCCAGATCAAGCGCATCCCCCAACACGCGGTTCCACATCCGGGCGGAATGCGCGGGAGCTGCCAGCAGAGCGGCGCCGGCGACGACCTCACGAACGCCGAAGACGCGGAGCACGGCTCGGACTGGCCGATCATTCTGTCCAAGAAGGTTGGCGATGCGCCTGGTAGCAAAGAGCTCCGCCGCTCCAAGGCCTATGGAAAAAATGCCGAGTCCCTGGCTCAATTGCACAGGCTTCATGACGTGGATCTCCGGAAATATGCCTTGCTCGACCAGGTCGTCCGATGTGGTGTGGACAACATGGCGGGTTAGCAGCGGACTTCAGAAACTACGGCCGGACGCCACAAGCGTCCGGCCGGACTGATCAGGCCGCAGCGTCAGCGGCCTTCTCATTCGCCATCTGCTCCGCAAGCGCACTGAGCGCTTCATCAGTGGCGCTCTCTTCCGCAAGCGTCGCTTCAAGCAGGGACACTGCGTCGGTCAGGCCCAGCATCTGCGCCCAGCGACGCAACGTGCCGTACCGCGCGATCTCATAATGTTCGACGGCCTGGGCCGCGGACACCAGCCCGGCGTCAAGCGCGGAGGTGCCCTTATAGTCAGAGGCGATTTCGTCGCCTTCCTCTAATATGCCATCGATCGCCGGACAGGTCTTGCCGCGGGCGCGCTTGCCGATGATGTCGAAAACCTTTTCCAGCCGCTCAACTTGTCCTTCGGTCTCATCATAATGTTTTTCGAAAGCCGCCTTGAGTTCGGGCAACTGCGCCGCGCGGGCCATCTTGGTAAGGCCTTTGAGGATCTTCTTCTCCGCATAGAAGATATCGCGAAGCGTATCGTGGAAAAGGTCGTCGAGTGTCTTGTCAGCCATGATGAAATCCTTTTCTGATAGGGTGAAAAGATGCTCAGCCGCGTTTCGATGGGCTTGGGTGAGCATTGTCGGGTGCTTCGTCATTGCGCGCCCTGATGGGTCGCTCCACACTTCGGGGGCTGCCGGGACCAAGCGGAGGCCGATCGTCGGTGCCCTCCGCGGGATCCTGCTCGGCATGTTCGGTTTTCCGCGTCATCGGTCCTGGCCTCCTCGCAAATCCAGCGCACATAGGCGCGGCATCAAGACAATGCTCGATCCGGCCAGGTTGCTGCGGAGGTGGAGTCACATATGTTAGGCCTATGCCGCTTTATGAGGACGCTTGCTGCAGAAGGTCTCAGTTTGCGGTTTCAGTCACGCTGTTGGAACGGTGTGGAACGGGTTATTCGACCACCTCATCCGCGTGAAAAGCAGCGACTTGGCGCAGCAAATCCGGGTCGGGGATCCGAAGCCATCGTCCATCAAGCTCAATCTGGCCGCGGGTACGCATGCCCTGAATGGTCCGGTTCACATGCACGGATGTAAGACCGGTCAGGTCGGCAATTTCGGTCTGGGTGAGGTTGAAAGCGCATTGCTGGCCATATGCGAAACCGGCGCGACGCATCCGCTCATAAATTTCGAGAAACAGATAGGCTATTCGCTCACCTGCGGAACGACGGCCCAAAGTCAGGAGCCAGCGGCGCTGGCGCCTCTCGATAACGGACAACGCTCGCCAGAATTCACGCCTTTCGGCATCATCGCCATCGATCAGCCGGTTGGACAGGGGCGACGCTTTTATGGCGGTAAGCGTCAGAACCTCCTCGGGCTCATCCGATCCTGTCACCCAGCGCGGGTCGCAGATATCCCCTGGCAGATACAGAGTGATGATCTGTCGACGTCCGTCCGGCAGCAAGGCGTAATGGCAGGCCCACCCCTCCTGGATCCGGAATAACGCCCCTTGCTCCTTTCGGATGATCTGGTGCGGCTTAAATAAAGCTACCGGGCGCGCGGTCTCGAATTGAACAGACATGATATTCCCCTGTTCCCCGACAGGGCCTTTGTGGATGATCTATATGAGAGCGCACTGATGTATGTTGGGAAGGCCTCGATATTGCGATGGATAGCCGCATTGTTCCGACCGGCCCCTTCGATGCGGCGATAGCAAAGTAGATTAGCGCCACGTTCTGTTGTCCGGAACCTAGGCCAGAGTGCTGCCTTCTTTCTTCAGCTTGAACAGGAAAGGAAGGTTTCATGGCTTCGGAAAAGCACGCACCGAATGATCGCGACCTCAAGCCATCCTCAGCGCGCAAGGATGATAAGAACGAGAAGAAGAAGAAGGATGACATGGACAAGGGCGACAACGGCAACCCGCTGGCGCCCCCCGTCAATGTCGAGCCGGGCAGTTGATCGATGGGCACGCATGAGGGCGGATCCGACCTTGATCCTGCGGCCATCCCGGCCGACAGCAAATATGTCTGTATCGATCGCTCCGATGAAACGGACTATTGGCGGAGTCATTTTGGAGCCAGTCGAGACGAACTTGAGCAGGCAGTGGAAGCGGTCGGTCATGGGTATGCTGCGGTAGCTGCCTACCTCAATCAGGACCGCAACAACCATTGAATGTCTCGTAAGGTCTTCAGCCCAGGGCGATATCGAGACAGAGCATGACGGCAAGGCCGGCCAGCAATGCTGCGTGCGCTTGCTGGCCTTCGTCAGCCAGTTCAGGCGCGATCTGCTCCATCACGACACTTAGCATCGCACCTGCCGCCAGGCATAGAGCGAGCGGCAGCACCAGGACGAACTCATGGACCAGGAGCGCGCCAAGGAAGCCAAAGACAGGTTCGACCAGTCCCGACAGAAGCGCACCAATAAAGGCGACCAGGGGCCGGTACCGCATCGAAAGCACACTTGCCACAGCCAGTCCCTCGGGGATATTCTGGATGCCGATACCAAGAGCGGTAGCGAAGCCCTGTCCGCCCGCGTCCCGCGCATAGCTCACGCCTACGGCCAGACCTTCAGGCGCATTATGCAGCGTGATCGCGACCACGAGCATCCAGATCCGGTGCCCGACACGATCGACTTCAGCCCCATGCGTGAAGCTCTCTATCGAATAGCGACCAATCAGCATCATGAATATGCCGCCCGTTAGCACCACGCCAGCGCCGTTATGGCTGCCGACCATGACCCGGCGCCTTGTCGGTTTAAGATGTCGATGGCTGGCACGATAAGAGAAAAAAAGGACGCGGCGAGCATGACGCCCGCCGCAAATCCCAGCATGCTTGCCTGATAGCGGGTAGCGCTGCGGCCTATTCCGAGGATGGGAAGACCGCCGAGCGCAGTGGCTCCGCCCGCCAGAAGACTTGCGATCGTTCCTGCAAGGATTTGCGATTGGCCCCCAGTCAATGGCTGGCCTGCTCCCCTTCACTGCGCAGAGCAAGAAACTTCTCGACAATGAGCGGCAAGGTTTCGTCCAGGAAGGCTACCATCGCAAGCTCCTCACGGAGGCTTTCCTCTAATTTGGGGATCGCTGCTTCAAAGCCCCCTGTCTTGGCCATGGCGATCAGCGCCTTGTAGGCAGCCGCCTCGTAATTTTCGAAAGCATAGTTGGCGAGGCTGTTCTTGATGATCTCGTCGGGCGCGAGCGCATGAGAGAGGGCTGCGACGCTGCCGCCCAGCTTCAACGCTGCATCTTTCAGCGCCGAGGGACTTTCCCCAAAGTTGTCCAATATCGATTCCAGCCTTTCGATCTGGCGTTCGGTTTCCCCCCTGTGGATGCGAAGTCGAGCTTCGACCTCGGCATATTGTGCGAGATGTTCGATCTGTCGGTCCATGATGCCCAGTGCCTGGTGCTCGACGGCATGTGCATCTCGCAGGCCGACGATAAACATATGGCGGACGGTATCTTCGTTCATGTGCTTTCCTCCTCGAAGATGGATCAGAGCGGGCTTTTGGCCTGGGCCTGCGCTTTCGCATCGGCCATGTCCGCCGCGCCGCCGAGATCCTCGTCGCTGAGCTTGCCGGCACCTGGTCCTGCACCCAGGTCGGCTCCGGTGACGGGACTTAGCGTAGGGTCACTTTGGAGACGTCCGGTCATGGCGGCATAGTCGGCCATCTGCTGGTCGCCCAGGGAGACGGACGCTTGCCCGTCACCACCATCCAGTGGAATATTGCCCTCAACATCCTCGAGGCGATCCCACTGCTCGCCGTCATTCCACGGACCACTTGTGTCCCCTTCGCCCTGCGACGCGTTGACATAGAGGCTGGCGTAAGGGGTGAGGCCCGGCAGCTTTCCGGGCGGAAAATTGTCCTTGATCGAATAGAGCGCTTTCTCGAAGCTTTTCTGATGCGCGATCTCGCGCGTCATCAGGAAGCCCAGCGCGTCCTTGATTCCCGGATCGTCGGAAATATTGATTAGCCGCTCATAGACGATCTTTGCACGGCTTTCGGCTGCAATATTGGAGCGCAGGTCGCATGTGGGATCGCCTCTGCTGTCGATATAGGCCGCCGTCCAGGGCACGCCTGAACTGTTGGTAAGCGAGGGGCCGCCGCCATAAAGAAGCGATTGGGTGTGGCTGTTGCCGCCTGCGTTGAGCGAAAGGTAGAGGTCGGCTTCTTCCATCGAGGCTTCTGAGAGATTGCTCTTGGCGCCCTTGTTCAGCATGGCGACAATCGATCCGATCACCTCGAGGTGGCTCAGTTCCTCTGTGGCGATATCGAGCAGCATGTCCTTTCGGCCGGGATCGTCCTCGGCCAGACCTTGCGTGAAATAGCGCATGGCTGCTGCAAGTTCGCCATCTGGCCCGCCAAATTGTTCGAGCAGCAGCGACGCCAGTGCAGGATTGGGCTCGGCAACCCGTACGGTATATTGCAGCCTTTTATTATGCATGAACATGGTAGGGCTCTCCTGTGAGACGGGGGGAAGGCAATTGGGATATTTCGTTTCAGAGCGCCTGAGTGGGACCGCTCTTGTCTGGCACGTGGCGGACTGAAGAAAGCAGAGCAATTAAGGGTCCTGCAACGCTCCCCAATGCCAATGCGACAATGACAAGAGCTGGGGTTGGAAGCATCCCGACCACCTGCGAAATGAGGATCACGAGTGCCAGCAATAGGCCGGTCGCCATGATCGACACGCCAACCAGCAATTGTGCCCGGTTCTTTCGAAAACTCATGACGGCTCCTTGATCGCTTGCGAGAGAAAGCACGCGACCATGAAAACGTGTCCGGCAAAAGCGCGTGCTAGATAACCCAGTTTAACGAACGGTCCGTCACATTGAGGCCTGATCTGCGCGGAGTACGCAACTCCGGGACCAAGATTCACATGGATCAGCTTTATGTAGCTTTCGCGATCGTCGAACAGCGCTGCAGACGTTCCTGTAAGGGGGAAATGGATAGGGAACTTACGTTCCGCCAACCGACGAAACGGATCCGAGATGAGCTTTGGAAAGAAATATGCCTATGCGTGGATCACCATTGCCTTCTTCGCGCTGTCGATCGCCGGTCACTGGATATTCGGCTGGTATGCCTATGTGAACGACGCCCAGAGCCATGGTGAGCAAGTCGCATTATCACCCTATCTGGTTGAAATGGGACGAGACACATTCGAAAACTGGCAGTCCGAATTTCTCCAGCTTCTCTGGCAGGTGGTGGGGCTGGCCTATTTTCTTTATGTGGGCTCGCCGGCGTCGAAGGAGAATGACGATCGCCTCGAGGCAAAGATCGATGCGCTTATCCGCTTCAAAGCGGGAGAGGACGCGGAACAGCTAATCGCCGATATCGATGCGCGCTATCTGCGCGGACATGGTCATGCCAAGCCGCATCAGTTCGACAATGAGGACGCGCAGTCCAAGCCATGAGGGCGAACAGGCACCTCGTCGCTGGGTCAGGCCGGCGTTCCTTCGTCAGGGAAGAACCTTCCAGCCGGTGGGACGCAGCCTTTTTGCAAATATCCGCGCCGTTTAGGCAACATGATGCGTTGTACAGGGCGTACGCTCGAATGGGACGAGGCATGGCAACTGCGGCAAATGAAAACTGGCCATTTTCTAGGGCAGACATGGCGAGATATATACGCGAACGCGACTGGTCCGAGACCAGTCTTGGGCCCGCTGGTCATTGGCCTGCGCTCTTGCGTTCAACGGTAGAAATGTTGCTCAGCCATGGCTTTCCCATGATCATTTTATGGGGCCGGGATCTGCTTCAGATTTACAATGATGGTTACGCTGACCTCATGGTCGATAAGCACCCTTCAGGCCTTGGCATATCCAATCAGATTTGCTGGCCGGAAGTCTGGCACATCAACGAGTTGATTTATGGGCGCGTCTTTGCGGGCGAAACCGTCACGATCGAAAACGGCCTGTATCCTTTGGTTCGCCATGGCGTTCGACAGAACATTTGGCTCAGCCTGACCTACAGCCCGATTATAGAGGCGGACGGTTCCGTAGCCGGTGTTCTGGTCACGATCGTCGATACGACCCGACGCATGCTAGCCGAAGCGGCGCTGGAAGAGCGCGGCAAGCAACTCAATCTGGTGGTGGCCGAATTACAGCACCGTGTGCGTAACATTCTTACGGTCGTGCGATCGATATTCTCGCGAAGCGTCGAGACCGGAACAGCTTTTGAGGAGATCGCCGATCATTTCAGAGGTCGGCTCGACGCGCTGGCCCGCGTGCAGGTGATCGTCACGCAGAGCGCGGACGGAACCGCCGATTTCGAGAACCTCCTACGCGACGAGCTGGTCAGCGTCGGCGTTCAGGAAGGACCCAATCTCGAGATCAACGGCCCGGATGTGCGACTACCGTCCGATATGTTCGAGACCATGGGCCTGGCAATCCATGAACTGACGACAAATGCCGTTAAATATGGAGCGTTCAAGGTCGAGACTGGAAAGCTGTCGGTGACGTGGCAGATCGAACGCAACGGTCACGCAGCGCCAATACTGTCTTTTCTTTGGAGGGAGGAAGGGGTGCCGGCCATAGATATGGCGCCCCGCCATGAAGGCTTTGGACGTGAACTGATCGAGGAGGCCATTCCCTATCGGTTAGGTGGATCAGCCCGCCTCGAATTCCTCCCAGGAGGCGTCCAATGTTCGATCATCGTGCCTTTACCTGACGGGAACCGAAGGAAGCAGCCTTTATCGGAGCACCTGTCATGAAGGACGTGTTGGAAAACAAAAATATCCTGATCGTCGAGGACGAATATTTCATCGCGTCCGACTTAAAGAAGGCTCTTGCGGCCGAGGGCGCTCACATCATCGGCCCGGTTGGCGACTTGGTCGGCGGCTTGCGTCTGGCAGAGAGTGGAAACTTGGACGTTGCAATTCTGGACGTCAATCTAGCCGGTAGCAACTCCTATCCACTGGCGGACAGTCTCGCGGACCGCAATACGCCGTACATATTTCTGACCGGCTATGATGGTTGGTCGATGCCGGAAGAATATCGGAACATACCGCGTATCTCGAAACCTTTCTGCGTGACGCAGGTCGTCCAGATAATTGAGGGCCTGCTTGAGAGGAGGGGCGCATGAACGGCGCCGCACCTGCAGCAAGCGACATCATACACGGCGCTTTCGTGCGGTTGAATGCGCTCGCCCCCCTTGACCAAACCGCCATGTCCGCCCTGAATGCAGCTGTGGCCAGGGCAAGGACGGTTTCAGCGAGAACTGAATTTCAGACTGAAGGAGAGGTCGCACCGCGCGTTACGCTCATTTTGAACGGGTGGGCAGCCCGCACGCGCGTGATGGAAGACGGGCGGCGTCAGATCATCAATTTTCTTTTACCTGGCGATCTCATCTTTACGCAGGCGGCAGATCAATTGGCTGTGGCCAATCTTACCGCAGTTACGGACCTTGTTATTTGTGATGGTCCCGACCCCGACGTCTCTCCAAGCTTGGCTGCAGCCTACACGACCAGCCGATATATAGAAAAATCCTTTCTTTACGGGCAGGTGTCGCGGCTTGGTCGGCTTACTGCCCAGGAGAGGGTCGCGGATGTCCTCCTTGAATTGCTGGAGCGTCATGAGATGGCCGGCCTTGCACAAGCTGGAAAATTTGCCATTCCCGTCACGCAGGAAATGTTAGCAGATGCGGTTGGCCTTACGCCTGTCCATGTGAACCGCGTGCTCCAGTCGGCACGCCAAGCAGGAATGCTGACATGGAAGGGCGGGATGATTGAACTTCATGGCTGGAGCACATTGCGTCGCAAATGCGGCCATCAACGGTTGCGCGCGTCCTCCTTCTATCGCGGTGACCGTTCGTCGCATTCGAATGGACATGAGCGTGCGGAATCCCCGACGCCCTGAAGCAGGAGTGCATCATGACAAATGCCCATCGTACAAAAAGGGATATGCCGACCCGACGAACGCGCAATCCCAATCTATCGACGGAGAACCAGCCTGAAGGCGCAGCGCGCCAACCAAGCGACACTCTTGACCGCGAACCCGACCGTGATCCGATCAGCGGCGGGGCAATCCCTTCGAATTATGATCCTGCCGCCATGACGCGCAAGGGCGAGCAGGATGATAGCCGAGCCGCTCAGGACGCCGTGGGTCGCGCCAGCCGAGAGCTTGAGCGCAAGAATGACTGATATTGATGTGGGGCGGCCGGATGGTCAAGATGCAGAGACGCTGTCGCCAATCTTGCCCGACGATATCGAGAAGGCGGCCGCCGACGTTCTTGCAGAAGCATGCCGCCTCGGTCTGAAGCTGACGACAGCAGAAAGCTGTACCGGCGGACTCCTGGCGTCTCTACTCACCGATATCGAAGGCGCGAGTCACGCTTTTGATCGCGGTTTCATTGTATATAGCGATGAGGCCAAATGCGAACTGCTCGGCGTCCGCCATCATCAAATTGATGAATGCGGCGCTGTCAGCCAGGACGTCGCCATCGCCATGGCCGAGGGAGCGCTCTCCCATTCTCTAGCGGACATCGCCATAGCGATCACCGGCTATGCCAGCGCAGCGCCTGAAGGTGAGGAGGCCGGCCTGGTTCATTTTGCAACCGCCTGTCGCGGCGGGCAATCGGTTCATGCGGAGAGACATCTCGGCGACATCGGCCGTGGCGCAGCGCGGATCAGTTCTTTACGGACGGCGCTGGAGATGATGCGCCGAGCCGTTGCACGAAACTGCGTGCCGCTTCCTGCCGAAGGAGATTGGCCTGCAGCATCTGCCGAGACCGGCGGGAACCACGTTCCGTGAGTATTTCTCGCGGACCTGGAGATCCCGTGCTCGTGCTTCCTGCGGGTTTTCGTGTAGGTGACTTTCTCTATTTGGCGGACGACGACCAAGAGGCTGAAGCGGTATCGGGGGCGCCTGTTGCCCTTCTGCCCGGCGACCCCGCCCTTTTTTGCGCAAAGGCGATGCGGTCGACATCGGGGGGATTTGCGGCACAGATGGACTCCATTGGTTATATCGCTGACATGCCGGTGGCTGCCTCATTGACATCTTTCCGGCGGGTGCCGGACTTCCGCGCGGATCGACGGCGCGGATGGGCAAATCGTCAATATTTGTCGCAATGATCTTGCGACCCCACTGGCAGACGATGCCTGCCACGCACTTGAGATCGGCCGCGCAATGGAGCCTGACCAATGTCCGCCCACACCAATATCTTTGATTGCCTGGTGATCGGTGCTGGACCTGCCGGTCTCACCGCGGCGCTCTACCTTGCGCGTTTCCATTTGCGCGTCGAGATCGTCGACGCCGGTAATAGTCGAGCGTCGCTCATCCCGCGTACACGCAATCATGCAGGCTATCCTGGGGGTATTTCCGGCAAAGAGTTGTTGCGCCTCATGCGCCAGCAGGTAGCCGAGTTTGGCGCGACGGTACGTTCGGGGCTAGTGGAGACGATTGAGCGGGAAGGGGATCTTTTTGTAGCTCGCATCGGCGACGAGACGTTGCGTACGCATAGCATCCTCCTTGCTACCGGCGTCGTAAACAATCCGCCCGATATGGCGCCGGAAGTTCATGATGAAGCGCTCGCGCGCGGGTTGCTTCGCTATTGCCCGATCTGCGATGGCTACGAGGTCACCGACAGGCGTATCGGAGTTATCGGTTCGCAGGCTCACGGTCATAATGAGGCCCTGTTCCTGCGCATGTATTCAAAAGACGTCACCCTAATCGCCGCGGATGGCGGCCATGATTTGAGCATAGTGGAGCAGGCACGGCTCCACGAGGCAGGCATTATTGCGCAGGACGGCCCAACCGCGTCTCTGGAAATCGATGGAGAGACAATAGTCGTTCCTGTGGCCGGAGATAAATTTTACTTCGATACCGTTTATCCCGCGCTTGGATCGGTCATTTGTTCGGAGCTTGCCGTGATGCTCGGCGCAGAGACTACCGATGAGGGCTGCATCATCGTTGACGCCCATCAGCGTACAAGTGTAGCTGGGCTCTATGCCGCAGGTGATGTAGTCAGGGGCCTGGATCAGATCAGCCATGCGATGGGTGAAGCTGGGGTCGCCGCGACTACGATACGCAATGATCTCTCGCGCAAAAGGCTGTTGTTGCGTTAAAAATTAGCGCCGCCTGACCATCAAAATTCGTCAGATGTGGGATGCACAGCAAATCTATTCACCGAAGCGGGATCATAATAGGCTTTGGCGCGCCGCTGGCCGCAAGATCGGATCAGCATATTTCTGCCAGTGCGGCTTTACTCCGGACCTTCAGGCGATTGGGTCATCGCCGCTGCCGCGGCGGCAATCAGACTTTTTCCAGTGCCCACGGCCGCCTCTGGGGTCAGGGTGACCGCTACGCCGGCGGGACCGTCAAGAATGACAAGTCCCTCTTCGGCGCTGGCAATGCCTGGCGACGTTTGTGCGATCGTAGGGTTTATAGCGTCTGTCATCGGAGGGCCTTTGATTCTGAGAGCAGGGGCGGGAGCCGTTCTGCACGTGTCGGCTTGACGCCAAGTCTGTCTTTCAGAAAGCGATCGGCGAACTTGGCGTGCCCAATGGCGGCATCAGCAGAGCGAATGCGCATCGACCAAACGGACGAACTCTGCGCATGTTGCTTGCCGGTCCGGCAAATCGTGATGACGCAGGTTAAGTCTGCGCTTCAAACACCCAATGTCGCGGCGAACCGGTCGATCGCCGATCCTATGTCGGGCATGATCAATCCACGCTCGCTGGTAAGGGGCGCATACTGCGGACGCTGTGCAACCCAATCCATGCTATCGGCTGGCCTCGCATCGATCGAGGTAAGCGGAAATCCCATCCTTTTTCCGAGCGCGCTGGCAAAATCGAACCAGGAAAGGGCGCCTTCGCTCACGAGATGCCACAGGCCCGTTTCGTCGTCGATGATAAGATCGAGCGTCGCACGCACCAGATCGGGGACATAGGTGGGCGAAACGATGATATCGCTGGCCGCCGCGAACGGCAGGCCTTCGCGCAGGGCATCGACGCAATGGATCGCAAAATTCTGCCGGTCATAAGGTGAGAAGAAAGCAGCGGTTCGGATGACGAGTGTCCGTCCGCCAATCTCCTCAAGCGCAGCGTCGCCTTGAGCCTTGCTGCGCCCATATACATTCAGCGGCGCTGGAGCGTCGCTCTCGACATAGGCGCGACCAGCAAAACCGTCGAAAACCAGATCGCTGGAAAAACCGGTATAATGAATGTCGCGATCGCGGCAGGCTTTGGCCAAAGCGACACTACCCCTGACATTAACTGCTAAACAGTCCTCTGCCCGCTGTTCGGCTTCATCGACACGCACCCAGCCTGCGCAGTTGATGACCGCCCAGGGAGAAAGATTGTCCAATGCGCTATGAATGGATGCAAAATCATTGAGGTTCAGCAACTCCCGCCCGGTCAGCACATAGTCTATGCCCCGGAGGTGGCACGCGCCCGCAAATGCTTGACCGAGCGTCCCGGTCGCTCCTGTGATGAGCAACGGCCGCGAAGGCGTCGATAGCAGCGGGTCATGCCGGCGCCACCATCCGCGACGCGAAAGCACCGGGTGATCAGGGGCCAAGCCAGCAGCAAGCTGTCGCATGAGCGGGACAAGGGCGGTTTCTCGGGGGCGGGCTCCCCGGATATCATACACCCCACTTTCATAATGGCCTGCAGGAGATGTGAGCAAGCTGTCCCAATCCTGCGCACCAAGCAGGCTCCAGGCCGTGACAGCTTCGATCGGGATGCCTTCGCGGCGCAATCCTTTCGCAGTTGTCCATGCCTCCCAAAGCCATCGCATTTGCTCCTCGCGCGTGCAGCCATTGTGGATTTCGGTAAATGCTATCGGAATGCCGTAGCGGTCCCAGCAGGCTCTGGCTGCGCCTGCCAGCCCTGGCGGGTCTTCGACCACACGAACTGCCTCCACATCGGCGAGCGGCCCCGCGCCGCTGTCGCCATGGCTGGCTGGCGGGTACAGCTCAAGCCGATGATCGAGGAAGCGATCGCTCGTCAGATAGTGATTGAGCCCCAATATATCAGGCCGGCACGGCGTCTGTGCGATCGCTTGCAGCCGATCGCCCAGACCGCAGGCTGCAACATGTTCCCAGAGACTATGGCTTGGCACGAAGCGGCCTGTCAGCATGTCCCAGGACGCCCAGCGTCGCTTATTGTCGAACGCGGCCTGGGCGCCGCGCTGCGGTGTGGCGTCGCTATGTCCCAGATCTTCGGTCTGGATCAGTCGGGCATTGGGGACGATTGCGCGAATTTCCATCATCGCCCATCGGATCGCGTCGATCTGGTTGACAAGGGCAAGCCAGAAGCTGCTTTCGTCCCGCTCATGAGGATACCAATGCCCATAAAGTGCGGCAAAGCGCGCCGTCGTGAGCGGCTCGTTGACGGGCGTCCAGTCGCGGACCCATGGATAGCGAATAGCCGCAGCCTGCGCATGCGCGGCGAGCCCGGATGCAAAATCGGGGGCCAGAAGATCGGTGCCGGTTGGACCGCTGCCATGGTGAATGAGACCAATGATCGGCTGCACGCCAAGACGCCGCAGCCGATCCAGCCGTTCGTCATGCCAGGCCCAGAGCGCACCAGGGTCGGCGGACCGCGCGAAGCTTTCCCATAAAAGCGGATAGCGCAAAGCGGTGATGCCCAATGCCGCGAAGCGATCGAGATCGTCTGCACGGCTATTGTGCCCGCTCAGAACCGCCTGGTCGAGATAGGCATCGCCAGTTCGACTGATCGTGCATTCGACCCCGCCCCAAAGAGTTGGCTGCATTAATGGAAGAGGCAGATTGATAGGCCATCCTGTCATAATAGTAACCCAGGCGGGGATCACCCCTGGTGGCTTGACATCATAAGCGCGTCCGCACGGATGCGGCGCAATAATCTTATAAACACGGGTTAAGTTACGCCTTTTTTGTGGATCGTCCGCACTAATTGCTCGTTCATCCTGCTCTGAGCACTCACTCCAATCTAGAAAGTCTAGCCTGATGACGCTGGTCTGTTTCTCCCATCTCCGGTGGGACTTCGTGTTCCAGCGCCCTCAGCATCTGATGTCCCGGCTCGCGGCGAAATGGCCCGTTCTGTTCTGGGAAGAGCCCGTAGGCGGCGCAGGAGAGGCATGGCTTGAACTGCGCGAGCAGGGCCCGAATATCCTTGTGGCGGTTCCGCATCTTCCCGACGGTCTCGACGATCAGGCGCGGGACGCGGCACTCAAACAGTTACTTGACACCCAACTAGCGAAGGCCCCGGCCTCGCTCATTCGGTGGTACTACACACCGATGATGCTGCGTTTCTCGCGCCATCTGGACGCTGACTGCACAGTCTACGACTGCATGGACGAACTCGCCAACTTTCGCTTTGCACCCACGCAGCTTGCCGATCTTGAGGTCGAACTGTTCGATGCGGCAGACCTTGTTTTCACCGGCGGGCATAGCCTCTACGAGGCGAAGCGGACCCGCCACCCGTCGGTCCACGCTTTCCCATCGAGCGTCGACGTCGCTCATTTCGGCCGCGCACGCGGGCAGCGGCAGCCGCTTGCGGCGCGTTCGGCGCCGCGCCTCGGCTTTTATGGCGTCATCGACGAACGCATGGATCTTGATCTGCTCGCCGCGCTCGCGGACGCCCGGCCTGACTGGTCGCTCATCATGGTGGGACCGGTGATCAAGATCGATCCGGCTGAACTTCCCATGCGACCCAATATCGATTGGCTGGGTGGCAAGCGCTATGAGGAATTGCCTCAGATCGTCGCCAACTGGGACGTCGCTTTGATGCCCTTTGCGATCAACGATTCAACGCGCTTTATTTCACCTACCAAGACCCCTGAATATCTCGCGGCCGGGCTGCCGGTGGTTTCCACACCGATTACTGACGTCGCGCTCAATTATGGCGCCCTTACCGGCGTGGAAATTGCAGGCGACGCAGGAGCTTTTGTCCAGGCGTGCGAGCGCGCCATCATATCGAGCCGGCAGGACCAGGACGCCGGCTGGCGCGCGCAAGCTGATGCGGCGCTTTCAGATCAGTCGTGGGAGAAGGTCGTAGACGCAATGACGCTCCTCATCGATGACGTCCTGGTCGCCCGTGTGCCGATGAGCAGCGTCTATTACGACTATCTGGTCGTAGGTGCTGGCTTTGCTGGCGCTGTTATGGCCGAGCGCCTTGCTCGCGACAGCGGCAAACGGGTTCTGGTGATCGACCGTCGCGACCATATCGGGGGCAATGCCTTTGACCATCATGACGAGGCGGGCATTCTTGTGCACCGTTATGGACCACACATATTTCACACCAACAGCCAGGATATCGTGGAGTATCTGTCGCGCTTCACGCAGTGGCGTCCCTATGAGCATCGCGTGCTGGCCGATATCGGCGGCGTGAAGGTACCCATGCCGATCAACCGCACGACCCTCAATCGACTTTACGATCTGGAACTCAACACTGACGAAGAGGCCGAGGCCTATCTTGCCGACCGCGCCGAACCGGTTTCGCCGATCAAAACTTCTGCGGACGTCGTGATCACAAAGGTAGGCCGCGAGCTCTATGAGACTTTTTTTCGCGGCTATACCCGCAAACAGTGGGGCATGGATCCTTCCGAGCTCGACAAGTCCGTGACCGCGCGGGTGCCGACCCGCGTGAACACGGACGATCGCTACTTCACCGACAGCTTCCAGGCGATGCCTGCACAGGGCTATACGGCAATGTTCGCGGCGATGCTGGACCATGATCTCATCGAGGTTGAACTCGGCGTGGACTTTGAGGAGGTTCGCGACCGGATCGACTTCGGCACGCTCGTCTTCACCGGACCGATCGACGAATATTTCGGGCATTGTTATGGTAAGCTGCCCTATCGCTCACTCGATTTCCGGCATGAAACGCTGGACCAGGAGTGGCTGCAGGATGTCGCTGTGGTCAATTACCCCTCGGAAGCCGTGCCATACACGCGGGTTACTGAATATAAACATCTGACCGGACAGAGGGCCAGGCAGACCAGCGTCACCTATGAATATCCCTGCGCGGAAGGTGATCCCTACTATCCCATTCCCCGCCCGGAAAATGAAGCGTTGTTTAAACGCTATGAGGCGCTTGCGCTCGCCACGTCTGACGTACTGTTCGTCGGCCGCCTTGCGACCTACCGCTATTATAATATGGACCAGGTTGTTGGTCAGGCGCTGGCGACCTACCGCCGGCACGCGACCCGCCTGGCAGCAGCGGTAAAGGACGAGGCGGCCATCGCGGCAGAATAGGATCAAAAACGGGGCCGGCTTGTCGCCGGCCCCTGGATGGCTCAGGACGGTGCATCAGCGCCGACATAGCGGGCATATTCTTCGGCATAGCGTTTCGTCATCAGCGTTTGGTCCTCAACAGGAGTCGTCTCCTTGAGATCCAGAAACCAGTTACCCTCTTCGGCATACATGTGATGCTTGACCGCACCCTCGATATGCTCGAGCTTGTCGATGAAATCCTTGCTCATCGGATCGAGTTTCTCGAGCAGCGCCATCTGCACCTTGACCATCGCCTGCTCGTCATAGCCAATGCCGGCATGCGCCTTTTCGCCGCCTTGGGCGAGCGCGGGGTAGATGATTGCTTCCTCTGCGATCGCATGGCCGGTCAGCAGCACGCCCAGCAACTTTGTCGCAACAGTGCGCGACGCCACGTCGGTTGTCGCCTTGACGTCGGCAAACGCATCTTCAAGGTCTATATGATGTTGCAATATCTGGTCCAGCCAGTCTCCCGGCATGGCCGCGTTAGTTGCCTTGGTACGCGCCTCCAGGCGGGCCTCCGCACTTTCAGGCGGCGTGACAGCGGCTATGAAGCGGTCGATGATCGACATGGGCAAGTCTCCTGATCGGGATAAACCGGCAAACCTTCGGTATCTTGGGAACAACCGGACGCCCATCGCCCTGTTCCCAAGGAATGTCCCAAAGCAACATAGGTTAATGCGATTGTCAGTTGAGGCGCCAGATTACCCCCACAATCATGATAGCGCAGATTAATCTGGCCATCGGCAAGGCATCCGCGCGCTCACCTAAGGGTCCTGATTGCGATCTCACGCCCCCGCCGCCGGATCCTTATCGAGGCTGTGCGCGTCGCTACGCCCGGAATGCGCCGAATTGGGTACAGGAAAGGTAACTGACTGATTCGCCGGCGACGTTAAGGAGGCGTTGATGATACCAATCCTCTGTTCTTCCGACGAGGGGGCAAGGTCTGGGCGTCGAAAGCAGGTGACGACACCGCCTTAACGTAAGAAATCATGTTCTTATGCGTTTTACCAGAGGATCCCTACGCCGAATCATTTGCAAACGCACGGTCTGGATCGTGTAGATGCTGATCGATCATATGGCCTCCTTTTGTCTCGTAGACTGACATGACCGTGCTGCGAATGGCACATAAGTAGTCCAAACCCGACATGACGTCTGGAACCACCTTGATCTGACGCCATACAGCGTCTCCATCTTTGCAATATATTGTGATCTCCGCTGTTAGCATCGAACCTCCATTTTCACGGATATAGACGAATCCTACCGCTCTCGCCGGGAAGTGACATAACCATGGGGATGACAATGACCTCGCTAGAGAGCTGTAGTTATTATGGGCTTATCTTGCGCATTTTCTATTTACATAAGTCAAACATTGATCACATTTCCGACGATCGAGATGGCGTCGCGAATAAATGAAACCCAGATTTAATGTAGGTTATCCCTGAATGATCTGGCACTTAACCGGACATAGGGGGGGTGTTCCTGGCGCTTATATGAACCAGGCAATTTTTCAGGGTAACTGTCGCCAATGTTGACACCATCTCCCCGACCAAGCGTTAGCGATAGAATGCAGAGCCTCTCCATCTTCGCCAACCATCGCATCGCGCTGGTCCTCAGTGGCGGTAATGCGCTCGGCGCCTTCCAGGCTGGGGCATGGTGTGCCCTCGAGGATCATGGCGTGGCGCCAGACTGGATCGCCGGCGCATCTGTCGGCGCGGTCAACGGGGCGATCATCGGCGGCAATCCGCCCGATCGACGCCGTGCCGCGCTCGAGACGTTGTGGCGGCCTGCTGGCGACAGTACCAACCCGACGCTCGACTTCAAACCCGCCGAGGAAGCACGCCGCACACAATCAGCGCTCGCCTCGCTGGCACTGGGCCAGCCAGGCATGTTTAGTCCGCGCACGCTTTACGGGCCGTGGTTCAACCCATTCGGCAACTCCGAGCCCTCCAGCCTTTACGATGCACTCCCGCTAGAGACGACCCTAGAAACGCTGATCGACTTCGGGCGGCTCAACACGGGCGGCACCCGCTATTTCGCGACCGCAGTCGACATCGAGAGCGGCGAGGATGTGGTTTTTGACAGTTCAAGCGTTTCGATAGGCGCCCAGCATATCCGAGCCAGCACAGCGCTGCTTCCGGTTTATTCGCCGGTGCAGATTGGAGGGCGCTTGCTCGGCGATGCCGGTATTTCGATCAACCTGCCACTCGACGCGGTTTTGGCCCAACCGCAGGACCGACCACTGCTCTGCATCGCGATCGACCTGCTGCCCTTGCGAGCGCGGCGCCCGCAGACGCTAGGGGAGACGGCTACCCGCGCACAGGATTTGATGTTCGCGACCCAGAGCCGCCGCGCGATCGCTGCATGGCAGGCGCTGTTCGCCGAACGCACGCGTCATGGTGATGCCGCATCAGTCACGCTGCTGCATCTGAGCTACGCGGACCAGACAGATGAGGTCAGTCTCAAGGCGTTCGACTTTTCCCCCAGATCGGTGGCGCGGCGTTGGCAGGCGGGATTCGATACAGTCCATCGGGCATTGAGCCAGCTCGAGATCACGGGGCTTCCGCCGGGTCAGCCGGGGCTGCATGTGCTTGCCACTAGCGACGAGAGCCAGCTCGCGCCTGTTCATTGGCCACTTGCTCCGGTTGTCGGCTAATGCCCCGCCTGTAGCGACGCGGGCACGAACAGGCTTTACGCTTTAGGTTATTGAGCCATTCGTCGGTTGTAAGGTCGGAGGTGGCCGAGGTCTGCGCGCCCATGCTTTGCGCCATGATTTCCTAAGCCCACTGCCCGCGTTTTTCATTCTCCGCAGCGACGCCATCCCGCGGCACCCAAGGATCATAGTCGCGCATATGGGCGTCCGCCGCCGTGAACAGGACGCATATGTCCGTTGCGATCCCGCTCAGAACCAGCCTGCTGACGCCAATCTGCGGCAAAAGGACCGACAGGTTCGTCGCGTAGAAGCCGGTAAATTGCGGCTTGATGATGAAATAATCGCTCGGTCCTGGCTTCAGCAATTCAGTGACCGCATTGAGCTTTTCCAGCGCACGGGCGACAAGGCTGGAAGGTTCTGCATGCCACTCGCCAAAATTGTCGTTCACGTAGATGACCGGCCAACCGCGATCATGAAACTCGCCGCGCAACCTGTGGATGTGTCGCGCCGCTGCCAAGGCTGATGGTTCGAGATCCTCAGCGCCTTCGAAATCGAAGCAGTTGACCATGTCCAGAATGAGCAGACCTGGCCTGTGACTCAGCGACGCGGGTTTGGTCGACCCCTCCATGGGTGTTTCAGCCATAGGTCAAAAAGATCATGGCGATCCGCATTGTAAGGACCGCCACAAGCCTATCCTTTCGCGATTTTGGCGGCTTCCGCGTCCAGCCAAATGCGCAATAGTCCTTCTGGCATGCTGCGCGAGTTCGATCCGCTGGACCCCGCCTCAGGTTCTAACTGGATTGGGAGCCCGATGAATCCGTCGCACCCATTTTATGTTATTCGGCACCGTCACTCTTCTTGAATGTCGAATTTCGGTCGAAGGGGCCATTCTTCAGATCGGTTGAAAATCGGCCGCTTTTGAGCAATGAACTTTGCTCGATAGACGTTATAGGAGCTGTTAAGTCAGCTGTTCCCCGGGCGCTGTCAGCCTCGCTGAGATACTTGTTCCGCAGCCCATTCGGCCCAAGGACTTCTTCTGCCAGGCGTTTGGAGAATGCTTCCGTAGGATTAGCTGATCTAGCGGCTGATCGCTCGGCATTAGCCAGAGCTTGGCGTACGTCGAAATTCATAACGTTGAGCTGGGCGCTTGCGATTTCGCTGGTCAATCCTGCCTCCTGGGTCGAAATGCCCAGCGAGCCGCCAGTTTGACCGAACGCTGCTCCACTTCGTCTGGGTTTGTTGGTCTGGCCTTTTGCACCGGTCCCCCCTGACACTTCTCCGTTCACCGATATTTGAAATGCATTCTGATCCTGCGCGGTCCTCGCGATAGCACGTTCCCACCCGGTCTGTGCCACAACAGCCTGTACGTCGCGCTGCAGCGTGTCTGCAACCTGTGGCTTCAAGCGCCAGTTGCCCTTCCGGTCCATCTCGAAGCTGCCGCGCAACCAATTGGCCATTGCCGCCTTGCCTTCGTCACCCCCGCCCATGAAATTTTCGATTGTGTCTGGACCTGCCTGTTTGCCGGCCTCGAACCTCGTGCTGGTGTCGTTTCGAGCCGATTTCTCGAACCCTGCGCTACTTGAGACGAGAAGGTCATTGTGGGCGAGGCTGAAGCGGGCATGGCCGCCATTGGCGACAGCACCGAGTTGGCTCTCATTGAGAAGCCCAGCCTTCCACATCTGGGCTGCCGTCGCAGGCGTCAGATTAAGGCTGAAATCTCCGTTCTGATCCATGGCAATCTGTCGTTTGGTCATCTCAATGCCGTTGTCCTTGAGCAACGATTGCACGCGGGACAGGCGCTCCTTGTCGACGATGCCGGTGATCCTGGAATTGCGCGCGCGGTCAGCTATGCCGTCAGCGCCGCCCTCGGCCATGTCGACCTGGTTTCCTGCCCCATCCGACAGCGCTCGGATGAAGCTGTCGAGGCGGGCTGCCTGACGCGTCGACATGCCGGCGGCGGCAGCACCTTCCGCAAAGCCGAAATTCTCCGATTGCCTGCGCTGCTCTCCGATCCTGGCGGCGCTGCGTGTCCCGTCATGACCGACCTCACGCTGCGCGTCGAGCTTGCCTGACCGCTCGGCAAAGTCATAGCCGGCAGCCTCGCGGGATCGCCCATAGACGCTTGCACCTTCCCGCGACGCCTCCGCGGTTGCCCCATCGGCAGTCCCAACCTCGCTTGAAGCCCTGTAGGTCTCCAGCGCATGCATGACCTGCGCTTCGCTGCGGCCAGTGGCGCGGGAGAGTTGGCTGATGGCAGTAGAGCGCGCTTCGCCGGAGAGGGCGTTGATGAAAGAGATGCGGCGGTTCATTTCATCTACCGGCAGGCCAAGCATCCGGGCTGCGAACCGCTGTCCCTCGTTGCCGCCCGTACGCCGCGCCTGTTCGGTCGCGACATTGTCGCGCTCGACGGCAGCAATCCGGTCGCCGGCATAGTCGCGCCGTCCTTCCATTGCACCGACCTGCGTCTGCGCGGCGGTGAGTTCGTTTTTGAGCATTTCACCTTGAGAGAAGCTGTTGGCGATGAGCTTCGCGAAGGTCGGATCGGCTTGCGCCTGCGCAATCACACCGCTGGCTTTGAGCGCCGCATCTTGTGGAGAATAACCCGCACGCTCGAAATGCCGGCTCGCGCTCTGCATCATCATGTCATAGGCGCGCGTGTCGCCAAAGGCGCGCCATTGGACAAGATTCTGGGTGAAGGCGGCAAAAGCCTTCTCGCCGCCCTGACCTGCGCCGAAGTGATCTGTCCCAAGTTTCCGAAGTGCATCCTTCTCCGCGAAATTGTGGATGGCGCCCGTCGCGGCCGCTGCCTGGAACGCGCCTTTGACCGATGGATCGGCGAGGTCGCGGCCGGCGAGCGCTGGTGCGAGACCACCCAGTTCGCGGCCAGCGTCGATCCCGCCCAGACCTAGCGCGGCTTGGCCAGGAACGCCCCCGTGCGCGCCCTCGACGGCGCCGGCGGCGCCGAAGCTGCGCGTTGCTCCAAAGCTAGAGCGGGCGCCAAAGTCGCCGAATGAGGAAGCGGCACCGCGGCGAGTGCTGGTGCCGGCGGCAGATGCCTGGGCTTCCAGCGCTGACGCATAGCCTTCCGATGTTGAGACCGTCGCCGCAGCGGAGGAGGCCTGCGCCGTGACGCCTAGCGATCCGCCTGTGAAGGACGAGAAGACATTGCCCGAGAAGCGGAACACCGTGAACACGAAGGCGCCGGCAAGACCGGCGCCTGCCGTGCGGAAGCTGCCGAATATGGCGAGCGCTTTCATGGCGGAGGAGGGGGCCAGCATCCAGGCGTTGGCGGCCAGATGATTGGCCCGCATCTCGGCCAGCGTCGCGGTTGCCCGTCCAAGGGTCAACTGGTAGATGCCGGCGTCGATCACGCCCCACAGCGCCACGAAGACGAAAAGCCCAAGCGCAAAGCTCGCGACCCGCAGGTTGATGGGCGTCAGGATGAAGAGGAGCGCGACCGGGACCATGAAGAGCATGATGCCGAAGACAACAGCGCGGATCGTTGGAAACCATTCGTTGGCGGTCGACATGGTCGCAAGACCGCTCGAAATGACGGCCCGGTTCGCCATCACGCGCGAGGCGGTCGCCGGGCTATCCTCGAAGAGGACATCGCCTACGCTATTGCCGAGCAGGATATTGGTGAGGAAGGCCTGGGCAGTGAGGGGCGTGCCCATCATCATGTCGCCCATTTCGCCTAGATTGCTGCGACAGCGCGCGAGCTGGTCTGCCTTTGCGACATCATAGCCGGTGCGGGCGCAGACCTGCGCCGAATAGCTTTCGAAGATGGCAGGGTCTGACAGGCGATCGGCGATGTGCTCCCAGGCTTCCTGACAGCTGACCGTCGTGCCGCCCTTGTCCGACGTTGTGAAGACAGTGCTAAACGTCGATGGCCCGGCCATGGCGGCGAACGCGGACGGAAGGTCGGTGCTGGCGTGGAAGAGCTGGTCATCATCGACGCCATAGGCCGGCGACACGCGGGCGACCGGATAGCATTGGCGGACATAGTCCTTGACCGTCGCATCGAGGAAATTGTCGGTCATGGGGCCGCGCGGCGAGACAGCGTTCAGGAACAGATCGAAGGCATGACCTCCCGCGCCGAACTCCAGCTTGGCATGGGGATCGAGCGTATTGTCGTCGATCGTCTCGGCCAGCGCCCGTTCCATCATGTTGGTGACGCCCGCCACCAGCACGATGAGGTTGGGAACGTCTCCCACCGGCTGATAGGCATTGCGGACGCGGTCATAGACATGGACTGTGCCGGTGGTTGCGACCAGGCCGACGAACATGCCGATCCCGACCAGCATCTGGAAGCCGAACGCAACAAGTCCCATGCCTGTGCCGCGGACCATGGCAAGCACGGCTCCAAACGCCATGCCGACCACCGCCACGATCAGCACCAGCGTCTCGTAGCGCGGATCGGCAAAGATCATCGAGACGAGGCGAAAGGCATCGACTGTCTCGGCAAAGCCATCATAGCTATGAAAGCTGGCTTCCAGAGCAAGGGCCGGCTCAGCGAGTGCAAGGCTGGTCAGGATCGCAATGAGGCGAACGACAAGGCGCATGGGAAAGTCTCCCTTTTAGCGATTGCGGTTGGTGGCGGTGCCGGCGGCGTCGCGGGCGTCCCGGTCGCGCTGGCGGACGAGGCCGGCATAGTTGGTCGAGAGGTTCGCTGCCTCGAGCGCTGCCATATAGGATTGGCGCATCTGCGAGCGCTGCCGCAGCACCTCTTCGCGTAGGTCGCGAAGCTGTTCGATCCCCTTGGTGAGGATCCGCGTCTGGCAGATATTGGCGTTGCTGCTATCCGCCGCGCCTGCCGCATTGGTGCCGCGCTCGGCGTTGGTCAGCGCGAAATCAATGGTGCGGGTGAGGTCATTCAGCATCTGATAGGCGAGGGTCAGCGCCACCAGTTCGTCGGTATCGGCAATGACCGAGTCTACCACATCCTGGCGGACGCCCCACTCCAGCATGCGATAGACAGGGAGGGTCCGGACGTTGGCGACAAACTGGCGCTCCTCTGCCTGGAGCGCTGCGCGCGTGCGGATCTTCTCGGCGATCGTTGTCATGCGTTCGCGGGTGAGAGTGAGGGCGCCCTTGGCTCCGTCGCGCGTGCAGTCGGCGCTGGTGGCGGGGATGCCCAGCGCACGCCGCATGACGCGGCCGCTCAGGAAGTCGTCGGAGGATTCGCTATCCTGGCCGGCGCAGGCCGGAATGGCAGAGAAGAGCGGCACCTTGTCGGTCGCGTCCCAGCGCATATAGACGTCGCCCACGCGCGCGCGCATGACGGCGGCCCAGTCGGCCGCGCCGACCCGGCTTGCGGCGTGGGAGAGGAGCGATCCGGTCCGGAATATCTCCGTCACCTCAGCCGGACAGTTGGCCAGCGCATCGCGCAGATCCTCGGTCGGATTATTGCCATTCGACTGGATTTTCTCGCGGCTCTGCTGATAGCTTTTGGCATAGCCTTCCTTGACCGACTTGTAGCCGGTCATCTCCTCGATGATGCCGGACATATTGTCGTCACCCCTGGCGATCTGGACCATGCGGTTGGCGAGGCGGCAGTCGTTCACCTGGATGGAATTCAGGTAATTGGTGGCCGCCTCCATCTTGGAAATGATGTTTCCCATTTTTTCATCGAGCGTTTCGAGCAGATATTGGAAGGCGACTGCGGGGGCCGCTTGCAGGATGCTTTCGAGCTTCTCGACCAGATAGTCGGGATCGAGAAAGGACATGCCGCCAAGGAACATGTCGATGCCGCCGCAGCCTGCCTTCACCTTAGGCAGCGTCAGGCTCGTGAGATAGTCGTTATGGACGTCGATCCGGCCTGACATGCCGCCGGCGGTCACATAGCCCCGCGTCTGATCCTCGAAGCTGCCGGGGCTGGTATAGGTGACATTGTCGAACCAGTGCTCCGCCCAGCTCTGTGCCCCAGCGGGGGCGGGCGTCATGCCGCAGGTGGCAGCGCAGAGGGTGAGGAACGCGGTGAACCGGCGGAAGAACGCCTTGATCTTCAGGCGCGAACGGCAGGGGGTGGGGGCGTGGCGCATGGCGGACTCCAATGGGGTGAAGGGGTGGGATTGACTGGGCCCGCCATTGCTCAGCCTTTCCGACGATGGGTGGATGGCGAGGACGCCGGCACACCGACGATCCCGGTAAACTTGGACATGGCGCGCACCCCTACACTCACGCGCACGCCCGTCTGCATCTTGGCCGCCAGGTAGAGATTGCGGCTGATATTGACCGAGTGATCGGTGCCAATGGCCACCGGTATGATGCGATTGGGGTCGGCCAGCGGCCGGACCCAGGCAACAGGGTGCCCGACCCAGGGGAGGCTGAGGCGGCCGGACCGGATCATCGCTTCCTGGGTCGAGATGGTTCGGGCGGTCCAGCCATAGCGGGCCTTCATCACGCCAAGCTTGGTCCAGAGATCGCCGCAGGGGAGGCAGCCGGGCGCCGTGCTCATTTCGACCACATAGGCGGCGCCCTGGCCTCGCAGGGTGGCCTCGAAGTCGGGCGGAAAGACGCTTGTGCGCGGAACGCGGTCGAGCCAGCCTTTCATTGCTTGCTCGGTGCTGACCGGATGGACGGCAGCGCGTGCGGCATCGGCTGGGCTCGGCGGCCCCACGGCGATCGCTGTGGTAGTGCCTGCAGGCACCGCAGCTGCCAAGAACATGACTGCTGATCTCACGGCTGAGCGCCCTGGCTGACGGCCGGGTCACTGGCCGCAACCGGACCATTGGCGAGCGCGTCGAAGAAGCCATTCTCTTCGCCGGCGCCGGTCAGGAATTGCTCGGGGCGAATGTCGCCCGAGAGCAGTTTTACGGCCTGATAGGCTGTCTGGATGAGATTGGGATAGGCCTCGACGCCATTGGCAATCACCATGCGCTGCGATGAGCCACGGCGGATCACCATGGTCGTGGGCGTCACGTTGACCCCAAAGCGGCTGGACAGCTCTGGTTTGCGATCGAGATCCTGGCTGCTGACCTGCCAGCCCATCTCCTCCTGGAAGCGCTGGAGGATCGGCCATTGGACGCGGCAATAGCCACAGCTGGACCTTGAGAACATGATGAGCGCGAACTCGCCCCCCTTGGACCGGAGATAGGCGCGGCGGGTGGCATCTTTCTGCGCGCCCATGGCGTCGCGCGCGTCGCCTACCACCGGATAGGCAGAGCGGGCGCTTAGTTCCGGGTGGGTGAGCATGGCGAGTTGGGTGACGCCGGCGAAGGCGCGCGCCTTGCGCCTAGCAAAATCCTGCAGACGCCAGAAATCAGCGACGGCATCGACCGTCAGCACCGTGGCGGCATAGTCGCGCTGCTCGGTAATGAGCTTGGCGATCCGGGGCGGGCTCCATTTGGCGAGCTCGGTCATCGGTGGGATGACGGGCGCCGGAGGCAATTGATCCTCGCCCGCTTCGCCGGGGTCCGCGGGTTTGGGGGCGTACCACCAGTAGCCGAGTTTGGGGCCGCCGTTGGGCTGCGCGTCTGCCGATGCGGTGGCGGCCGCCAGCGCGATCGCGGCAGCGGCGATGCCCCGCCTCACAGCACCCGCTCCATGCGAGTGAGACGTTCGATCCGCACTGGGCCAAAGTAGCGGCTGTCAAAGCCCTCGGGATGATCGGAGCCCACATAGACGAAGCCTGCAGGAATGTTCCGATCGCCCCAGCGCAGATGATCGAGGCGCTGGCCATTACGGCCCATGGGGCGGCTGATGCCCAGCAGGAGATCTCCGCAATAATAGCTGCTGTTTGTGACCCTGCCATCGAAGACTGAATGGCGCTCGACCTCGCGCAGGCGCTCGCCTGGCATGCACATCGCCCGTTTGGTGACGCTGACGGGGCGGGGACCGGCGATCGGATGGGACAGTGCGAACATGACGAGATCGCCCTTGTGGATTGCCCCAGGCGCAGAGCGCACGGCCCAGGCGTCGATCGACGGGCTCATGACGATGGTCACGGCAGGGATCGCGTGCCAAGTGAGCGTGGCCAGCGGGAGAGTGATGCCTAGCGTCAGCCAGAAGCGCCTGGGATTCGCCCTCTGATCGCCGACCGCGCCGCCGAGCGCCAGCGCGGCCTCGCGCGGGAGCATCTTCAATCCGTGGAAAAGCCGGTTAGCGGCCAGCCAGACGAGCCGAAGCATCTCGCACCTCCTCCTTGCCGCCGAGGCGGGCATATTCATCCAGCAAGCCCGAAAGCGCTGCATCGCCCAGGACGAGATGGGCGGCGCGGCCCGCGGTCTCGTCTTCCCGCTCGCAATAGGGTTGGGTGGGGTCGCCGGGCACCATGGCGAGGGCGGGTACGCGGGCTATGCTATGCTGGCGGAAGAGGATCGGATCGATCACCACCTGGACGTTCCGCATCGCGCAGGCCGGACCTTCGCAGCCGGGATCGACGCGCAGCATCCGTGCAGTGAGCTCGGCCATGGGACCAATCTTGGTGAGACCACCGGGCACTCCGCGGAAGGCGATGACTCCGCCGACCCGTTCGAGCTGCCGGGCGTAGGTGCGCAACGTTTCGATCGGCATGGACGAGGAGGCGAACAGCAGCGGCACCCAGGCTTTGGTAGGGGTATTCGAAGCTGCGTGTGCCGGCGTCGGAGCGCCATCGGGTGGCGCCAAACCCAACGCTTGATGAAGCCGGGTACTTATGGCCTGTTGCTCTACGGCGAGCGCATTGGCTGCCTGGATTTGCGCCGCTCGCGCCTGCGCCTCCATCCGTGGATCGACCCGCCGTTTCCGCATGGCGTCAAAGGCCCGTCGTTTGAGAGCCGGGGAGGGGATGGGGATCTTGTCAGGCCCAGCGTGCGCCGCTGAAGTAACGCTGGCCTTGGCTTCGCGAAGGCGCTCCATGGCGGACGTCCCTTCGTCTGCCGGTTGGGTCTCCCGTGCCTGCCCCGGCGCGGCGCTGACAAGCGCGAGCGCAAGCATGAGCGGGGCCATATGGCTGTCAGGGATTGACGGTGCGCAGATAGGCATCGATCTTCTCCTCCATGTCGATCTGGATGCCGGACTGGGCGCGCGCCTCGATCTCCTCATAATATTGCGAGAGATCCATTCGGCTGAAGTCGAGCGCCTGAAATTCTTCGGCGGTAAAGCCCCGGCAATAGGGCTGCTTGGGTGTGCCCCAGCCCATGGCGTTGAAAGCGCTGAGTTGTGGGCGGCCCTGCTCCTGGATGATGCGGCCAAGCTTGGTGTTGAAGCAGCAATGGCCTCGCGCCTTCTGGATGCAGATGCCAAGGATCGAGGAGGAGCAATAGGTGCCGACCTCGTGGCACATGCCCGAACCGCGCAGCATGCCGGTTTCCATATCCTGTTGGTCGCAACCCTGGAGCAGCACTTCCATCATGAAATTGATGGCCAGGCTGATCGCGATGGATGTGGGATCGAGGCCGACAATGATGGCGTTGGCGCCGGCACTGGCCGCCTGGCCTGCCGTCGCACCTGCCTTGAAGGCGAGATAGGCGGCCTTTGCGCCGGTGAACACGCCCTTGGCGATCGCGATCTTGGTGGTGATCGAGCTGACCGAACCGCCCATGCCGTCCTTGACGATCTTGTCCCGGTCCTTGCAGCAATTCTGGAAGGTGACGCTGGCGCCAGGCTGATGGCAGCGCAGCGCCCGGCCACCGAATATCTCGATCGTGCCGAGACAGTTGCCGTCGGCGTCGACCGGGCCGTCATTGTCCGGACCTGCGTCGTCGACCAGAAGCTCATCCTCGACCGGATTGAGCGCGGTGTCGATGCAGGCGACCGGCGAGCAGGTCGGCGTTCCGCCTGCTGCAGGAACGAGGCATTGATGATCGTCCCCGAGCGGGCACCTATAGGCGCCTGCGGCGTCGGCCACGCAGGCTGTCTGCTGGATCAGGCATTGCGTGGCACCGCCGGCCATGGCGACGCAGCTCGCCATCTCGCCTTCGTCAGCCGCATCGCCATTGCCGTTCAGATCCGCCGCGCAGAGCTGGGCTGCCCATGCAGGCCCAGGGATGCTGACTGCCACGAGTGCGGCGCTCAGCAGTCCGAATATGATCCGCTGTCTCATGGCGTCCCCGCAGTGCAGGCAAGGTCGGAGCCAGCGAGGCGCACGGTCTGCATCATGACGGCGGCTTCAGGAAAATCATCAAGGCAGCCGCAGGCGGTGACTAGTTCCTCGCCTTCACCCATGGGACAGACATTGTCCGCGGTGCAGCTATGATAGAAGCTGTTCCAGCCCGCCGGATCATTTTGGCTAGCCCCAACCACACCGGAGATCGCAACGTCGCTATTGGCCTTGGGCGCGCGGGTCTTGCAGATCGGCTCGCAGGCCGGGACCGTCACGCGATCGGGCAGGGTAAAGGCACGGGTGGAGGTCGAAATCGTCCCGTCGCTCGACAGGGTGCGATCAGCGAGCAGGGTCTCGGTCGAATGGTCGATGATATAGGCGCTGCGCGACAGATCGGGCGCGCTGAGCTCACCGCTATCAATCAGGCATTTATAGCGACGATCCCGCTCGAAAAAGTCCCGGCTATACTGGAACGTGCAATTGCCCGTGCCGAACAATCGGGTCTTGGCCAAGGGTTTAAGGCCCGTATTCACGCCATTGGAAAAGGTCGTGACGCCATCGTCGCTCTCGCTGTCCAGCCTGCACGCCGCGTCCTGAGCATAGCCAGCGCAGAGATCCACCAGCCGTTCCGACACCTCGCAGGCCGTGTCGACCTGAACCTCGACCGTGACATAGCCCCAATTACCATCGCCGCCGGCCCGCACGCGGGCGCCGACCGTCATGGCACCGGCGCGCAGCTGGGGCGTGATGTCGATCGCGGTGCGATTATAATAGGGATCGCCGCTGATCCGGCAGTCACCAGAGGGCAGGGCCTCGCCCGTCCAGGGGCGCTTTCCGGCATAGCCGACAATCTGGCCATTGACCCGTGCCTGGACCCAGTCGTCCGCGCCCATTTCCACGATCCGGGCCGAGACGATGCGTGCCGGCGCGATCGGATCGAAGGTGGCTGTATGAATGGGCGGGACGCTGCCGCAGGTGCCGGAACCGCGGATCTGATAGCGGCGGCAACCGGTGCCGCAGGCGGTGACGGAGGTCACCGCTCCGGCAACGCCCAATATGTCGTCATAGTCCCAGGGTTTGACGCTGATCTCCCGATCGATCGAGCAACTGCGCGTAACCTCGGCCTTGCCGGTGGCCGACGCAGAACCGGCCAGCGCTTGAAACACGCTGCTTGCCTGCGCGCTCGCACTGGCGTCCCCGCTGATCGCGGTTGGATCGGCACGATAGCTGGTGGAAGATAGCGACGGGGACGCTGAACAGGCCGTCGTCTGGGCGCCGACATAACGGATGACAGGCCCTTCAATGCTTGCCTGCGCCACCCCGATCCGGGGATCGGCCGTGGTGAGCGCACCGATGATGCCGCCGCCAAGATCCTTGAGGACCGAATTGAGGTTGCCGAGCACCAGGTTGCTGCCGCAACTCGCATTGATACAGTAGCAGGCGGCAAGGTCGGGCAGCGGCACTTGGCTGAGCTTGAGGCTGCCGGACGACGCTACATCCCATTGGAAGGGGGTGCAGTTGTTCCAACTTCCAGCATCGCAGGAGACGATGCCGTTCGCGCAGATGCCCGAGACCGGGACGGGAAGGGTCAGATTTTGATCGAAGCTGCCGTCGAGATTGCTGTCGCGCGCTATGCTCAAATGCGTGATGTCGCCGGTCGCGCCGGGTTGGACCAGCAGCTCGAGCATCGTCGCGCTCCGCTGGCAAGCCAGATTGGTGGCGAAGGTGCGGCTGTCGTCGACGGTGCTGATTGTCTCGCCGGCCAGGCCCGGATTGACGTAATTGCTGATGATCGCGTCACTGTCGCCCGACTTCGTTCGCGAAGCAGCCGCCGCCGTGCGGGCGCGTGCCTCCATATCTTGCGCTTGGCTGCCTTGCGGCGCGAGCGCTACGCTGCCCATGAGGATGATGAGGATGGTCCTCGTCATTGGAAGCCTCCAGGCAGACCGAGATCCGGGATAGCGGCCAGACGGAAGGCATGCCCGCTGGCTTTAGCACAGAAGCAGGCGCGGCCATCGAAGGTGGTCAGCACGGCCGATATCGGATCGGGCGCTAGAGAGGGTAGGCACCCAATCCGAGCAGGGGGTTCACCGACCGTGCTGACCTTTCCCTCGCGTGGGCCCGATCTGGCGGTCATCGGGCGCGCGAGGGAAATGGGGGTTGGAGCGACACTGTGGGGGGACAGCGTCGCTCCGCCCTCGCCGCGATCGAACGTGCCAGTATGGCTGTGGCGGGCAGACCATTTGGAATGCTCATTGATCGCAGCGGGGATGGGGGATGTCTCTGGTTCACGGGGTGGACACTCCCGCGCAGCAGATCACTTTTTCAAAGGACATGAACTGGGCATTGTCCTTGCCCGGCGCATGTTTGCCGCTCGACCAGAGGGCGCCCGGACGCCCGATATTGACACACTTGCCGCCTTTGACCGGCTCCATGATCTGGAGCTTGTAGCGGCTCTTGGTCCAGACGGGCTGGGCCTTGAACGAGCAGCCGTCGGCCGAGCTGATGGTGAGCGCGCCAAGGCGTCCCATCATGAAGGTCCCGCGCGCAGCAAGTCCTGCCCAGGCCTCGACGCTGTCGCCAAAATGGATGTCGCCCGCGATCGGGTAGGTGGCGCCCCAGCTGCCCATGCACCAGAAGAGCGGATCGAGCACCTTGCCGGCAGCTGCCGCTGCACTGTCCGCCATGCAGGCAAGGCCCGCGGCGGGATTGCCGAAGAGAATGCCCTCGGGCTGGATGATCGCGCCCAGCGTTCCCGACTGCCAGGTCGGCAGCAACTCGGTGATCATGGCGACGTCGAACCCGTCATCCTCGATGCACGGCAGGTCGGTGAACATGTCGAGCATCTTCCAGACCGGCGAGATATAATAATGTATCTGCGCGAACATTTTCTGGCTGTTGGTGCCATCGGCGATGGACGACTGGCTCCCCTGGAGCTTGCCGCCAGTCGGCAAGAGATCAGCGCCCAGCGCCATCATGCAGCCGGGCTCAGTCACCACATCGATCATGCGGTTGGGTGACCAGAAGCTCACCTTCACGCCGAACCAAAACGTGGAGCCTTTGCGACAGGCGCATAGCGGCTTGGACGCGGACTGAGCGTCGAGCTCCTTGTCCAGTTTATCGAAGCTCCCGACCCGCACGCCGCCGATGGTGATTGGGAAAATGCAGGTCCAGCGCACCTTGGTGAGCGGATTGAAGATGGTTCCGGCCTCGCATTTGGACGCTTGCGCCGGCGCGCTGGCAGAGCCGAGCGCAACCGCGAGCGATAAGGCGGCGGCGCGGATGAGGGTCTTGCGGTTCATGGCCAGGCGCTCCGATGCGCGGGACGCTCCGGCGCATATTCACGCAGGACGAGCTTATTCCCTTCCTGCGCGACGATGACCGGCGCGACGGTGAGGCCGAGCCTCTCCTTCACGCGCTCCTCCAGGATAAAGAGCGGGCGGCCGGTGCGTTCGGAGAGTTCGAGCGCATCGCCAGCGGTCAGTAGGATGAAATCGGTGAAGCGCGCTGCTTTGAGCGCCCAGCTAAGATCGCGCGGATGAACAATGACGAGGCGCTGGGGGAGTGACACATAGTCCAGCGGATTGAAGGTGAAGCCCCTTGGATAGAGGACGCGGCCGTCAGTCAGGCGGATCTCCTCATCGACCGTGTAGAAGGGAATGATGCTCCGCGTCCGATCGGCTGGAGCTGGCCCCAGCGACGCGGCCTTGAGCGCCGACCAGTTGGCGCGCGGGCCGAACTTCGCGGCCATGTCAGGCGCATTGGCGACCCGTGCCTCGATTTCGCTCATGGCGTCGGGCTCAGCGATCGGCCAGGTGCGGCCAATCGTCGAGGTCGCGCCCTGTGCCGGCTGGCTGGCGAGGCCCAGCATCAGCGCACCGAGAAGCGCGTGGCGCGCTCGGTCCGGGAAGCGGATTTCAGCGGACATGGCGCTTCGCCCACCATGGTCTGCCCTCGTCATCAAGCTCCCCGCACACAGCGACGATCAGCGCGGCAAGGCCGAGCACGCCCGTCACGCAGATGAACAGGCGAAGGGATATCGGCAGCGAATCCGATGCCTGGAGCACGAGCATCGTCTGAATCAGCAACAGGAGATGCGTGCCGAGCAGCAGGCGGACCGGACCATGGGCGGGGGAAGAGGTGAGGATGCCGCTCATTGGCCGCGCCGCCAGCGAGTGAAATGATCAAGTCCGCGGTCGAAAGCGCCGGTAAGGCCGATGAGCAGCATGCCGCTCGCAAAGCAGCCGGCCGACACCATGATCGCGGCGCGCAGCACCATCGCCGCAGGCTGGTGCAAAGCGAGCCCGGCGCAGAGGATGAGCGCGCCCATCATCAGTGTCTCGATCGTCACGAGCCGGAAGCGCCAGAACAGGGCCTGGTGCTGGGCGAGGCTCGCGGCCCGCGCCTCGATGAGGGCTTCGATCGTTGGATCAAGATCAAGGTCCAGCTGTGGGCCAGATGGCTTGGCGTGTGGCGGCTGGGCGGGAGAATTGCGCATCATGACTGCTCCTGCGACGGGTGGGATCTTTGCGAGCTGAGCAATTCCGCAGGATCGACGCCGGCGAGATCGCAGACCGCTTCAAGCGGCGAGAGGCCGGCGCGCAGACGCGCTTCGAAGGCGGCTACCTCTTGGGGAGCGCTCGTGTTGATCCAGTAGGAGAAGGGATCGACGACGAGGCGGGCAATGCCGAGCCCGAGCGGGGAGTCGATGAAGACCTCGGAATAATGCGGCTTGTTGTTCCGGACCGACTTCAGGAGATCGAGGACGAAGCCTGAATAATCCAGGATCTTGTTCTCGACCGCGCGTTCATAGGTCGAGCCCTGGAGCAGGAAGCGGGTCGCGGCATTTTCGAGGATCACCTGGCCCGTGCCGCCGAACAGCAGCAGGTCGTTCATCGACTGGAGGACGACGCCGAAACTCCCCTGATATTTGCGCGCGCGCCTGTAGCCCTGGCCGAACACTTCGGCGAGGCGGGAGAGATCCTGACCATCGGTCCGGGTCATGAACTGGGCGGCTTCATCGCAGAGGACAAATCGCGGTCGGTCGCGGGCGGAGAGGTAGAGTTCCTGGCTCACGGCATTCACGACCACCATGACGACGACGTTGAAGAGGTCCGGCATGGCCTTCAAACGTTCGAGTTCGAGCACGACAAATTCGTCGGCGGAGATGTCGAAGGTCGAGGGCCCATTGAAGAAATGGCCATAGGCCCCCGCACTGCCGAAATCGCGCAGGTTGAAGGCGAGTTCACGCGCAACGGGGACGAGATGGTCGACCTTGTCTAGGTCATGGCTGGCACCGGCGGGATAGGCGCCAAGCCAGTCCCGGACCGCGTCGATGCCCGCTTCCGCCCGCCCGCTGTCGATCGTCCATTGGACGGCGGATTTGAGCAGGTTCCATTCTGACGTCGTGACGCCCTTGCGGGTCGCGGCATTGGCCATTTCCGCGACGATCGCGACCGCCATGGAGATGGCCGACTGGCGGTCGTCGCCATCGAGCGCAAAGCCCATATCGAAGGGGTTGAGGACCAGCGCTTCCTCGCCAATGTCGATATAGCGGCCTGAGCAGAGGGTGCAGAGTTTCCGGTAGCTACCGCCGATATCGATGATACGGATGAGCGCGCCTTGGGCATAATATTGCAGGCAGAGATTGTTGAGGAGGAAGCTCTTGCCCGCGCCGCTCTCGGCCGACACGATGAAATTATAATTGTTGATGCGCGGGTCGAAGAGATCGAGCGTGATGAGCTGGCCCTTGCGCCCGACATAGAGAAGGGCAGGGCGCCCGCCGCCACGAAAGTCCGTCTGGACCGGTGCCAGCAGCGCCGCCGCCTTGGCCGGCATCGGAAGATCGCGCTCCAGCATCCGCAGCGTCCGGCGCTCAGGGTAAAAGCCGAAGGGAAGGCTCATCGGTAGCAGGATGGGATTGAGATAGCTCTCCTCCTGCATCATCCAGGGGAGGGGTTCGCTCTCCCAAAGGCGCTTGGCGCGAGCGGCCATTTCGCGGGCCTGGGCGCTGTCGCGGCCGAACACCCAGACGGTGGGAATGACGGTGACGAAGCGGCTGTTGCCCGCTTCATCCAGCACCCAACCAATCTCCTCGATCTGCTTTCCGACCTCGACGGCAAAGCTGCCGGCGGCCTTTTGCGCGGAAAGGATCTGCGCGCGCTTGTGGATTTCGAAGGCCGAATGATCGAACAGGATGTTGAGCGTGTAGAGGAAGGGGCCACCAATCTGGTCGCTATCCTCCGCCGCGCCGCGCATGCCACCCAAAAGCCGATTGCAGCGCTCCGCGGTCACCCGGCGCGCGGGCGACTTTGGCGTCAGGCAGCGGGCGACCTGGTTGCCGAAGTAAAGCTCCGGGCCGTCGAACAGCAGGTCCGGGCCCGCATCGATGATCTGCTTGCGGACCGGGCGCGCGGGATTGTCAGCGGTCCCACTGGCGAAGACGCCGGGCGCGGGATCGAAGGCGCCGTTGAAGATCCGGCGATAGAAGCTCACCAGCGCTTCGGGGGCCATGCGAACAATGCCGAGTTTGGAGAGCTGCTCCTCGATCTGACGGCGCAGGTCCGCGCCCAGCGGTTTCCTCGACTTGATCGCGAGCAGCACGCGGAAATTGCGAATGGGAATGCCGTTAAGGGCGGAAAGTCCTTCGGTGCCGTCGCGCAGATATTGCGCCGTGCGCCTGGCCGATGCCTGGACGAGCGGATCGAGCCGGGATTTAAGGTCGAGATAGGCGTCGAGCGCCTGATCGATCAGCGGATCGGCAAAGCAGTGGAGCTGGACCACGGTGCCCATGCCGAACTGGATGTTGAGAAGGCCAAGCAGCGCCTGATGGACATGGGCGAAGAGATAGGCCGACGGCACCAGCTCCCATGCCTGACCACAGCCATCGTCGATCGTGAGGAAGGCTTCCTCTTCCTCGACCCAGCTCACCATGGGGAGGAAGTCAGAATAGGCGTCGCGCGAGACGCTTTGCCGCAGCCGCTTGATGGTCATGCCGCCGCCATGGCGCGTTCCAAGCCCCCTCATTGATCCTGCTCCTGGGCCTGATCCTGTGGCGGCGCCGGGATATCGCTATCGGGTAGCGTGGGCTTGGCCTTGGTCTGTTCAAGGATCGGCACGCGTGCGGCTGCCTCGGTCGGATTGACGAGATAATCGCCGACCACCCACTGCGGCTTGTCGAGGATCGAATAGACGTAGCGCGGCATGTAGAGGCGATCGGGCCGATCGCGATCGGCATAAGGCAGGATCAGCGTGCGGATCGTGCGTCCGGGCCGGAGCATCGGTGTGACCGGCGCCTCGACCAGGCCCTGAAGTTCGCGATAGATGCTGCTGCGGTAGCCGACATAGCCATCTGCAGTGGAAGTGCGGCCGGTTCTCCGCTTGTCGGTGTTCCCGGAACTTCCGGATACCTTGCTGCTGTTCGTGACCTTGGGATCGGATTTTGATGCCCGGCCAGCCACGGCGTCGGCATAGGCCTTCTCGGGATGGATGCACTGGCCGTGATCGCTGTTCTTGCAGCTGAACTTCTCAGGATAGGGCGACATGGCCGAGCCAAGCGTGGTGCAGCCGGACAAGGCGCCGAGCAGGAGAAAAAGGGTAGGGCAGGCGAGGCGTGCGGTCGCGCAAGAGTGCTGGCTTGGCATGGAATACTCTCCCTGAAGGTGGCAAGTGGGCATCAGAATTTGGCGGACATCAGAATTTGGTTGTAGTGGTGGGTTTGATTTCCAGAGCCAGGCCCTCCTGGATCACGACCACCACGTCCTTGGCAGCGCCGACCTCGACGATCGGCCCAGCCTGACGCGCCAGATCGAGGTAGAAATCGGTGAGCTTGTCGGAGGATTTGGAGAGGCCGCCTGCGACACCGGTCTTGAGCGCATCGCCCGCGTCCAGGGACCGGACGGTGCCGAGCGCCGAGGTCGAGGTGTTGCCGAAGGTGGTCTCGACGCTCTGGCTGACCCCGGCGATCGTGCCGGCGATAAAGCTGCGGGCGAGCGCAGCGCCGGCGCGGGTAACGACTTTGCCCGACAGCCCCTTCTTGCCATCAGTATCGACAAAGAAACCCTTGATCGGCTGGTCAATGACCGAGCGCTCGTCAAAATCGACGCAGGAGAGCGAGATGAGCTGGACCTCGACGCGCTCCTTGGCAAGGCTCCCCGTGGCGTTGCCGATGACAAAACAACCAGCGAGGTTGGCCTTCACATCATTGGGCAGCACGGCGGGCGCCTGAACGCGGGCGATCAGCGGTTCCGGGTTGCTCGTCGCGTCCCGGCTGGCGAGCGCGTCGATCCCGGTCAGCAGCCGCGCCTTCATGAAACCAGGCGGCAAATAGATTGTCCTGGTCTTTTTTTTAGCGCCATTTGAAGCAGCCGATCCTTCCGCGACGACTGCGCTCGTCGCGGCGCCGATCGCGCCCACTTGGCGTTCGACCGGCGGCGCGGGCGGAGCAGCCGGCGCGCTCGGCATGGGCGGTGCTGGCAGGCTGCCGTCGGCACGTTCGAGTTCGCTTGGTGTCGGGCTGGGCGGAAAGGCCGGGATATCGCCCGGCATGGCATTGGGGAGGTCGCCGACTGCTGCTTCGCTCGATGCTGGACCGGCGCTTCCGATCCGGCCCTCCTCAATCGCCGTGACTCGGTCGCCGAGCAGGTTCTGCCCATCGAGGATCTTCTTGAGGTCGCCGCGCACCTTCGTTTCAAGGCTGTCGCCGCGAAGGCCCGCCCCCATGTCGAGCTTAGATGCCGCCGGCGCCTGAGGCGAAGTGTCCTCCGCGCTGTGCGAGGCGGAATAAAGACCATAGCCGAACAGGGCGACCAGCACGCCGATCGCGGCCTGGCGTGCGCGTAATTGCTGCTGTGGGCTGAGCGTCGCCCAACGTGCCTTCAGATCGAGAAGGGCCGGGCCGCGCAGCTGGAGGACGCTGTTGTTCCTTTCGGTCGTTGCCGAGGATGGCCGGGTCGGCCGTGAACGGCCCCTGGCGCCGCTACTTTGCGCGGGCGAACTGGTTTCGTCTGGACCTTGGGGGATATTCCTTCGCTCATCGCTCATAGCCCGTCTCCCCGGCGCAGAATGATGAGCCGGGCGGTCTCCCCGGTACGAAGCGAGAGCCGATCAAGCGTTGCGCTGAAGATCCGGGCGCCGAGCGCCGCATCGAGGAAGAGGCGCTCGTCGACTTCCATGTCGCTTGTGGCTTCGACCCGATATTCCGATGCGTTGAGGCCTGCGCCCTCAATGGTGACGCGGCGGCGTTCGGTGATGCGCAGCGCGGGTGCGGCGGGGAGGGTGATTTGCCGGCTGGCGGTTGCCACCTCGGTGAAGCTCGCCGGCACCCGATCCTGCAAAAGGGACAGGGTGATCGAGACCGCACGATCTTCCTCGGCGAGCGGGGCGAGCAGATCCTCATTGGCACGGGCGCGCTGCCGGGCGCCGGGCACCAGCGTGATCGTCTGCGCGGGGATTTCGGATGGCTCGGCGTAGAGCGGGTAGATCGCGCCGTTGCAGGTGACGAAGAACTCGGACGGCGTCGTCACATAGCTGCGGGTGATCTGGCCGCCATCGTCGCTTTCGCGGACGAGGAATTTGACCCAGGCGTCGCCGCCGCCCTTCTCGACCGCAAGACCCTTCTCGGCGGAGAATTTGACATCCTCGATCTCGCCGCCCTGACAGACGAGATGATTGACGTCCCGGTTCGAGAGCCGGATCGTGCTGGTCTGATCGGGCAATGCCTGGATCGATTGCGCGTGTCCCGGCGAGGCCATGGCGATGAGAGGCAGAAGGGTTAGGGCAGCGCGAGACGCGCGCGCTCGGTTACCGAAGCTCGGCATCGAATTTCTCCTCGGTGAGGGACAGGATCCAGAAGCGCCCGGCATCGATCATGTATCGGATGCGCAGATTGCCCCGGAATTTGCGGATGACGCCGCCGATGACGCGTATCTTCTCGACGGGCACGAGGATCTGGCGATCGGTCCAGGTGACAGGCTGATCGGGCCGGATATAGGTGGCGATCGATAGCGTGGAATTGTTGGCGAGCTCATCGAGCACGCCATTCAGGCTATCCCGCAGACCATTATAGGCGGTCGGGTGGACGATGCTGAGCAGCTCCTGGAACTGCCGGTCTGCAGAGAGCGCAGAATATGTACCAGACAGCGCGACGATGTTTCGCGTCATGGCGCGCAGATAGGCCGAAGAAGGCTTGCCACCGGTCACATAGAGATCACCGCTGGCGCCGAAGGGAATGACGATCGTGCGCTGGTTCTGGGACGTCGAGTAGAGCGCCATCCCCAGCACGGCGGTGATACCGAACAGGCCGACAATCGAGAATTTGAGCAGCCTGTTCTCCTCGAACAGGTTGGATGATCCCTGGAGATAGCGGTGAATGCCAAAGCTTCCTGGTTTGCCAAGCAGCGGGTCGGCGGCCTCCTGGGGCGATTTCTGACGAAACATGGAGATCTCACTCGCAAAAGCGGGTCTGGGTCGGCCCGGGATAATGGGGGAGGCGCAGCAGACCCCAGCGCCAGGCCAGATGGGGCACGAAGCCGCGGGGCTTCGTCCGCTTCCAGGGAATGAAAAGGAGAAGGACGCCGAGGAGCGACCAGCCCACCAGCCCGCCGACGATGACGGCGACGAAGATGGTGGAGACCACGAGGATGAACTCCTGCGCGTCGAACCAGAGGATCTGGACCGGCTTGTGCAGAAATTGTGGAAGTCTCTCGTCCACGCCCTTCTCCCTTGCTTCACCCACATCTGAACAGATGTGAGGTTTTACGAAGAGCGCGGTTCGCTCTCCGTCCGGCGCGGGGCGATTGGGCCCCCGCGCTGGTCCGTTGAGCCTGTCTTCAGACGATCATGCCGAAGGTCTGGAGAATGGAGTCCGCCCGGATGAGGCAGACGGCGGCCACGATCGTGGGAATGCCGATCATGATGTTCGAGAAGAGCCGCGAGACGCCGAACAGGAAGGCGGCGACACCGCCCACAAAGCCCAGCGGCCCCTTCACGCCCTGGTTCACCACGATATCGTAAATGTCGTAGCCAAGATCGCCCGCAGCCGGCGCCTGGAAGGCGTGGGCGGCCGATGCGAGGGCGAGGGCAGCGACGAACGTTCCCACGGCATCGGCCGTCCGAAAAGACGGGCGGCGCAGGAGCGGCATGTTTGCAAGTTTGATCATTTGCTTAAGTCTCCGGACACAAGAGGAGCCGCCCCAAGACATGCCTGCCGGCACCGACTGGGTGTTCGCTGTCGGCCGACGACAGGCTGGGTGGCTCCTCGGGATCGGGCGCCGTCGTCGGCATCTTGAGGCCTTGGGCCGCCATGCAGCCTGAGGCCCGCCAGAATAGGGATCAGGTCGGGGGCTTCGCTGACGGCCGCTGTTTGGCGAGCCAGGCTTCGATCTCGGCTTGGCTGAAACCGGATATGATCTGACCGTCTAGGATGAGGGTCGGCGTGCCCGATATGCCCATGGACTTGACCGCCTGCGCATGGGCCTGAACACGGGCCGCGCCTTCCGCGCACTGGTTGAGGGGCTTTGGCGGCTCACCGGCATAGGTGGCGCGAAACGCGGCTTCGCGGTCCTTCGCGCAGAATATGTGCTCGGCCTTTGAAGCCGCCTCTGGATGGATGCCGGACACGAAGTAGATCTGGCGGCGCACCGGTTTGCCTTCGGCCGCCTTGGCGGCCCAGAAGCGATCGAGCGCGCGGCAATAGGGGCAGTCGGGGTCGGTGAACTCGATGACCAGCGGTGCGCCGGGTGGTCCGATCAGGAGCGCTTGGCTCTGATCGAGGGTCTTGAGCCTGGCTCGAGCCGCCGCATCCTGAGACAGGGCCGTCAGGTTGACGCCATTCTTGTCGTAGATGGTCGCGAACAGAAGATGGTCGCTTTCCGGCGCGTAATAAAGGATGCGGCCGCCGGCGCTGGCCTGGAAGAGTGGGCCATGCACGGGGGAGGGCGCGAAACCCTCAAACTGGAGGTTGGCGAAGCTTTCGCGCAGTTGGGCCTCAGCGGATCTCGCGAGCTGCGAAAGGTCCGGTTCGACTGGCGCCTGGCTGAGTGCAGGTGCCGCGCTGCCAAGCATCAAAAAGGCGGCAGTCAGGGTCGTTCGATTGAGAAGCCGGGTCATTGATTGCTTCCTGCGTTCGGACGGGGGCTCCCTGTGAGGAGGCGCTGATCGATCCTCACCGTGCTTCCGACGCCGACGGTTTCTTCGGCGGGCTTTGCAGTGCGTGGTTGCCCGATGAAGAAATCGGCGCCGATCTGGGCAATCGCCAGTTTCTTTGGAGCCGACGGCGGCTGAATGGGGCCTACCTTCCGGGCTGCAGGTGCAGAGCCCGGAGCGGGGGCGAGTGTGAGCAATCCGGCCATGATGGCCAGTCGTGATGCTGACATCGGACAAATCTCTCTGTTGTCAGGCGCATGAGCGGCCTGGCTTCGCGGTCCGTTCTGGGCCGGGGCGGCTCGCTCTCTTTCGAGCGGCGTCTCGACCTCCGATCGGGTGCTCCAAGCGATGCATCCAATGCGGCACACGCCGCAATGGGGAGGGCACTGAGATGCCGAAAGCGGCACTGAAGTGCCGAAATCGGCATTTCAGTGCCGCTTTTATGCGCATGGACAGCTTCAAACGCGAATTCGGTCGTCAGGAGAGATGCGGATTTTGCGAATCAGGGAGGCTATCGATGGCGACACCCAAGTCGCGGACCTACCGGCTGCATCTATCGGAGGAGGGAACTGACGCGTTTCTCGAATGCCATTCCCGGCTGGCGCGCATCGCGAGGCGTTTCATCCCCTATGGGGCGACTCTGACCGTCGCCATGCTGCTGATCGAGGCGCTGGACGGTCCGGAGCTTTGCGATGAGCTTTCCGCCCCGGCCGTGATCAGGCTGACAGGGCGGATCGAGCATTTTGTGGGCGCGTCACCCGATCTGGCCCACGCCGCTGCGAGAATGATCGAACATCTGGCAGCGTCGGGCGATAGCGGATCCGCCGTATCGATTACCCGTCTCTATACGACTGCAATCGCGCTCATGTCCGCTTCGGAAGATAGTGAGATTGCCCGAGCATATCGACGGATCGAGACGGCATTTACGTTGCAGATCCGGTAGGAGGCGGTCGGCGCTGCGGGCTCTAAAATAATCGCGCCCGCCGTAGCCCTGATTGCCACATCGGCGCATGGTAGCGGGCGGATAGTTATGGAGACCTAGCTATGGTTCAGATCATCGATCGCGACCTTCACCTCGTGAAGAAAGCTCTGTGCCTCAGCATAGCTGTGATCGAGCAGCAACCAGAGGGACCGTTTCGGCCTGATTCCGACGCAGTCGACATGAAGGATATCGCCGATCGACTCATGGACAATGATATCGAACTTGCGCATTATCTACGTTCGGCACGGTTGATCCTGTCGGGTAAACCCGATTAAATCGTTGCTCCTCTAATATCCGAGCGCGCCTTTGCGCGCTTAGAAGCCCCGTTGAGGGCGCGAGAGAGTAGTTTCATGGGGTAGGCACCTCACACAGGTTGGTTACTGACTATTTAAGCAAGACCTTGAAATGGCGACTGATTGGGTCAAGCGATCCATTCGACCCGCTCGGCACCCGCTCTAACGCGGATGCTTTGCCTGTCCCTGATCCATTTGCTGCGTTGCAGCGTATTCCCGGCATCGAAGAAAAGTGAGGCTCTGTGCAGAACCAATTTGATCGTGCCTACTACGAAGCAAATATGGCTAGAAATCGCCGTTTGGCCAAAGAAGCCCAGATGCCACATATTCGGGAAGCCCATCTGAGATTAGCAGAGTTCTATGCGATCGCGCTGCAAGCGACGGACGCGGTAGCGGATCCTATCCCTGAAAAGGCGTGTGCCTGATTTGGGTAATGCCTCTACGAGATAGCAGGCGAGTTCAGCTTTTTGAGAGTGTTTCTCAAGCGGAACAAAGTCACATTTTGGAAATTATGACCGTACAATTTTGGGAGGATGGTCATGGTTGATACACGGTACGATCAGACGGGTCGGAAGAGCGGCACGAGCGTCTGGGTATGGGTTGCGTTGGCAGCCATAGTCATTGCTGGCGTTTTGTTCGCCACTGGCTTTTGGAGCGCCGATGTTAAGGAAGGTGCGCTGCCTGATGTCAGCGTGAAGGGCGGTGAAATGCCCAAGGTCGATCTCGACAGCAAAGAAGTCGTAGTCGGCACGAAGACTGAAACCGTCGAAGTCCCCACTGTTGGCGTGAAAGACAACGGCGAAAAGTAATCGCACGACCCCGTAGCGAACAACTAGGCTCTCCGTTTTCAGCGGGGAGCCTTTTTTTCATTCATGAATATAGCTGCAAGTCATGGGAAAGCCGGGAAACCAAATTCGCGGCTAACTCTTATGACATTGGGGTCAGGGTTAGCGTTGGCGTTCCCGGCGGTGCCAGCGGTGTACCATCCCATGTCGCGATGATGTTCTTCAAGCGGGTCAGTTCGCTGTTAAGCTGGAACTTGGCGCCGTTCTGCATACTCACATGCTGGCCGATGAACTGCGCGGTCGGGAAATCGACCGGGCCGTCGAGATGAGCCGTTGCGGCTGCTGCGGTTTCATCGACCTGCTCGGGCATGGTTTCGATGGCTAGGATGTTGTTTTCTACAATCTCACGCTGGGTCAGGTCAGGATTTGCGTATTGGGTCATGGAATACTCCATCTGTAATTACGGAGAAATTCATCGCTGGCTTCTTCTGTGCTGTTTGCCATTCCTTTACTGACCCAGATTAATGTCAGCGATATGCGCCAACCTATCTTGATCTTCGCTGGAGCCATTGCCGCTGGATTGGCGGGAGGCTTTGTGTTTCGTGAGCCATCTGATCAAGTAAAGGCTAAAACAGCCGCGCAAGGCTGGACGCCACGCAATACGATCAAGCGGGATGCCCTGATGTCGGCAGCAGAACTAGACGGGCAACAGCCCGCAGCCGCTGCATTTGCACCTGTTCAGAAGCAGGCTCCCATGGCTGCTACCGCGTCAACGTGGTCTTATCGAAATTGCGCTGCTGCTCGCGCTGTGGGTGCTGCACCGATCTATCGCGGCCAGCCCGGTTATGGCGCGCATATGGATGGCGATCGTGATGGGATCGCTTGTGAACCGTACCACGGCCAGTAAGCTGCCTAGCCGCAAACGACCATTTGTTGCCGTTCGCTCGCACTCGATTACCTCCGCGAAGCTGACGGTGCTGGATTACGATCCTTTACTGCCGATAATTTTACGAAGCTGAATTATGCGCGAAATGTTTATGAAATTTTCGGCCGCTGTTGATGCCTCGCTTGATCGATGCTCCTTTGCGGAGTGAAAATCTTTACGCAGCCGATCCCGAAGATCGTAAAGCGCCTCTATCAAGCTCTGCGGCTCATCTCCATTTTCAAAATATATTACGATTTTTGGAAACGGCGAGAACGGATATTGGACCGGAAGATCAAGATATGCGAACATCTCCTCATCATCAGGAACGCTATATTCGTCTATAGGGTGTGAACGGTCCTGCCTATCTTGTGGCCGAAATTTCATATGATAGCTCCGCAATTCGCGTTTCGCGTACCATCCACTGACGAGGTTCCGTATATTTTCGCCTGAAGCCGACCGTCTCCGATCACCCTTGATCGCCATTCAGCAGACCGATTTCGACTCGGTTTGAAAGACAGCCGCCCGTCCAGTTTTGAGCCATTAAGGGGTCGGCCTGCAAACGACCAGTAGTGGCCAGAGCCGGTAGACCGGCTGCCGCTCCTGCCATCCCTGTGCAAGGCCGCAGGCATCGTACAAGGCCGCCGTCGATAGGGGATAGCGACCGGCCCGAAACCATAGTCCTTATCCCAACTCATTTGCTGCCGACTGGGGCGATGACGGTGATCGAGAACCTCGGCCAAATGTCCCCAAGAGCGTGGTATCCGACCCGACACGGGCAAATCCTCAAGAAGCAACAGGCCCTTCTCGACAACCAATACTGCCGCGACCGCAACCTGCGCAGCACGGATAGCCGTCAGCATGGTGGCTTCCTCTTCCACCAGCGGCCGCGCTTGGCGATCATCGACCAACCGTCAGCAAGGGTAAGGCGTGACACCGAGCTCAAATCTCCGCCCGCAAGCCGCGCCGCGCTCACCACGCGCTCCCCCAGCAGAATTCCCGCCCGTGCGAGCATAGACCTCATTTTGGTTCAATCTCCTGTGGATGGTGTAACACCATTCCCGGGGTCCCTAATAAAGGCCGCGCGGCAGATCTCCCGCTATATCACGCAACAGGAAGGTGAATAAATCGGTCGCACTCTCAAAATGGGAGTCAAAAAATTTGACCGGCAGCACATTTCACACGACTTTGGCCGAGTCGGAATGTGCATGGGAGCTTTGAGACGCGATCAGGGAGGCCCTGGTGATCTCATCTCAAGGCGGCGTCCTCGAAGAGGAGGCGTCGATACTGGCCGAGGTCAAGTCGATCTCCGGTCGCCGAATTGAAGAGCGGCGAAAACGCCATCGCATTACGCAAAAGCAACTCGCCGCCGATGTCGGGATCGGCGTGCGGTGGCTTCGTGAAATCGAGTCGGGCAACCCGAAGGCCCGGGTCGATGATCATATCGCATGCGCTCATGCCCTTGGGCTCTCTTCAGCGCACCTCATCATTCCAATGCTGTTTCTGGAGCATAACATGCACTTCCCGCGCCACTTCTTTCTCGATGACATGCAAAAGCTGGAAACGCTATGCGTGGATTTCATCTCTAATCTCAGCCTCAAGACATTCCTTCAGCCCGGTAATGGACACAAAGGGCCGGGCAGTGCCGGCTCGGCAGGTTAGGACAGGTCATGTCGCCCGAGGCTTTCACCGCTGATCGCATCCACCGCGAGATCAAAAAGCTGATCATGGCCGGAAAATTCACGCCCGGCTTACCGTTGACGGTCCAGTCACTCGCCGACGAATTTGGGACGAGCACATCCCCTGTGCGCGACGCGCTTAACCGACTGGTGGGCGAGCGTCTCGTTGAAACGCAGGGCGGCGGTGGGTTTGCTTTGCCCGAAATAACCAAGCGTAACGTTTACCATCTCTACAGCTACCATGCCGACCTTGTCCGGACGATCGTGAAGGTGATGGTTCGATTGGAAGAATTGGGTTCGCCGCCCGGTTTCGTCGTCAATAGGTCGGCGCACGGCCTGGCCTTGGCCTATGCCACTGCGGAATTTTTTTCGCTAATGGCGTCCTGCTCGCCTAATCCCGAACATCTAGATGCGATCGTACAGGCGGGCGAGCGACTCGCTATCCTCCGGTTGAACGAAGGACCTATCGGAAGGCAAGGTGAGGAACTCGCGACGCTATGGAATGTAACCCGTTCGGGAAACAGAAACGCAACGCGGGTCGCGATGTGGCAGTATCACCGCCGACGTTTGTTACGCGCTGACCAAATTTCTTTAGCGGCGACACGAATGACGTAAGTCCTGAAAAGCCTCAAAATCCTAGATTTGTGATCGGGTGCTCGCGGTGTTATTTGATTCGACCGTGAGAGCAAGCATATATGCTCCCAAAATGAGAGCATATATGGTCGGATATATGCCTGTCCTTTCATACCATCAGCGTTGCCGCAAATTCCTGCGGCGCAGTGATGGAGATGAACATGTCCAATATCGAACATGACGAAGATATCGTCGATCTGGGTGCCGCTTCCGTCGAAACCCAGGGCGCCATCCGTGGCGTCCTTGACCTCACCGGTGGTCAGCTGAACCAGATGGGGATCGCTGACGACTGATCGATGAGGCGCGCGTCCTTTCGGGGGCGCGCGCCTTAGTCATGTCTTCGAAGGAGGGGCTGACCATGCGGTACAAGGTGAGGGACGGGCTGGCCTTCTGCATCACAGGCGGAAAAACGATCTTTCTGGACGTTGCGGCTGATCGCTATTTCGGCCTCCGCCCTGAATGGGATGCAGCTTTCCAGAGATATCTGGGAGACAAGGAAAATGGTGACGGTATCGAGCCCTTGCTGCGCGGCCATATTCTCGTGAGCGCAGGTGAGGGGGAGCCATTTAGCCAGCAGGCTTTGATCGAGCCAGCCGGCCGGGAGTTCTTGGCTGAGTGCAGTCAGGTCCTGAATAGCAGGACGTTGTTGTTCATTCTTGCCCAGTTCAAGGCGATGCTGAGCCTGCGGTTCCTTCGCTTTGACAGTATCATATCTGGAATTGCCGATCGTTCGCACAGACTTGGGGCCGCCAGTGGGGATTACTCCGATTTGGCCCAATGGGGACCAATTGTGGGCGCCTTTGCGGCCTCGGCGCCGCTGCGTCCGCGCAATAACCACTGTTTGACCAATTCGATCGCCTTCATGGACATGGCTTTGTCGGCCCGGTTGCCCGCCAAGCTGGTCCTGGGGGTCAGCGCATCGCCCTTTTCCGCCCATTGTTGGGTGCAGACAGGTGATACGGTCTTGAACGACCGCCTCGAGAACATTTCGGCGTTTGAGCCGATCCTGGCGATCTGAGATGCTCGAACGCTACCTCGCAATCATTGATCACAGCGGTGCGCCGCTCGAGCGTCTCTCTCCCGAATTTCTCGCGACCACCGGGTTCCAAAGCGTTCTGCTTGGAAAAAGCAGCGCGCTTTTAACCGCCTGTGCCGCGCAATCGCTCACGCTCCCGGCCGACCGAGGCGTGGTGATCGGCCCGGTGTTCCCGCGCCATGGTCCCGCCGCGCGGATCTTGCCGAGCGACAGGCTCTTTCCCGATGATATGAGCCAAGGTGATCCAATCGCGATTTTGGGTGAGCGCTATTGGGGCGGCTATGTTGCCGTGCTGGCGCTTGAGAATAGGATGGTCGTCGCGCGCTCTCCGGGGGGCGCGCTGCCGTGCTATTTCACGATGCTGCCAGGAGGGTGGGCAATCTCGTCAGACATCATGCTTCTGGTCGAAGCAGGTCTGGTCCGACCGTCGATTAATTGGGCGGAGATGCCACGCTATCTGGCCGTCAAGGACCTGCCACAGGCCAGGACGGCATTTGACGGCGTGGCAGAATTGCTTCCGGGTACCGCGGTACAACTGGGCGAGGGGGACGCACTGGCGCGGCAGTTCTGGAACCCTTGGGATTTTGTTTCCGAGCCGCTTTTCTGGGACAGCCAGGAAGTTGCCGAGCGGCTGCGCCGTACAGTCGATCATTGCGTTGCATCCTGGGCATCTACCTCGCGGGCCCCCATCCTCACATTATCAGGAGGGTTGGATTCTTCGATCGTGGCGGCGGCGCTTTCCAGAATGAGCGAGCGTGCAAGCAGCGTAACGATTTCGACCCTGAGCCGTGATGGCGATGAGCGGGACTATGCCCGCGTGATGGCGCAGGCGTCGGGCATGAACCTCATCGAAGCAACATATGAGCTGGCAGATGTGGATCTGTCCAGATCAGTGGCTGAACATTTTCCAAAGCCGATCGGGTTCGTTCACGAACTCGCCTATCATTCGGCCTTGTTACGCGCGGTTGGCGAGGCTGGCGCAGACGCTGTCTTTACCGGAAATGGCGGGGATAACGTCTTTTACAACAGCAGTTCTGTCCGGCCATTTTTTGACGCATGGAAAGCCAGAGGTGTCCACCGTGAAACCGCTCGGTCGATAGGCGATATCGGGAGGGTAACCCAGGTTTCTCGATGGGAGGTGTGTCGCCAAATCGTCAAAGCCGCTCGCACTATGCGCCGGCCCTATCAATGGCATCTCGACATTGATTTGATGGAGGTTGACGCCGCTGACGCGGTGCGAGCAGACCCGCCACAGCATGATTGGATTGAGCAGGCGCCACTTACGCGTCCTGGAAAATTGGGCCATATCGCGCTTCTCCTGCGCGTTCAAAACCATGTCGAAGGCTATCTGCGTGGCTTCGGTCTGCCCATGGTCGATCCGCTTATGTCGCAACCAATTGTCGAATTGGCTTTAGCCATCCCCACATGGAAGATGATAGAGGGCGGGAGAAATCGAGCCATAGCGCGTCGGGCCTACGCCGACCTGCTCCCGCCACTCATCCGCGACCGTCGGCGCAAAGGAAGTCCGAGCAGCTTCGCGGTAGACCTGGTCAACCAGCGCCTCGACGAAATACGCGAGCGGTTGATGGATGGTGAACTTGTACGGCACCGGCTTATCAGTCGATCAGCCTTGGATGAGGTGCTTGTACGTGGTCCGGCTATAGATCGTCACTATGTCCGCCTCATGGCGCTTCTCGACATGGAGGCGTGGATAACGCATTGGCAAGCGATCCCGAACGGTCAGGGTCATCATCCACCCGGTTTTGCCTCTCTCTGAACCCAGATTTTTCGCATCTGTTGCCACCGCTCAGCCTCCTGGCCTGGTTGACCTCCGCTATCAGGCAGCTTGTCGAGCAACCAGAAGTTGAACCAGTCGATAGCCCGTCGATAGATCGCAGCCCTGTGAGCAGGTTGTCGCTTCACATGATGCTCGTCCGAGAAGACATAAAGATCCACGGGCTTGCCGGCGCGGCGAAGGGCCGTGAGGGCTTCGAGTCCTGAAAGATATTCGTCGTCCGACATCTGGGCAAGGACGGGGAAGGGGATGCGATCCGCATTCCGTGCCCAGGATAGGCCCTCCCAAAGAGCCGGATTGTCGGTAGGCGAGGCGGGCCAGCCTCGCTTTTCATATTCCGTCTGGATAGCAGGCCCAAGGATCCAGGTTTGCGATCCTTCCCAGCAGCAACTGCTGATGGCCGCGGCCTTGAAAAGCGTGCTGTGAAGGGCAGCGAATTGCACGGTCGATACGCCATCACTCAGACCCGTGATGCCGATGCGTGCTGGATCGACGAGGCCGGTGCTAATTAGCTGTCGAACCTTCGTCTCGATGGCTGACAGGATGCTGCGACGTTCCATGAAGCCCTCGAGTTGGCGCCGCTCGCGTTCATGTGGGTCAATCTTTTCATTGCCCAGTGGCGCGGGTGGCCGCTGGATCGAGAGAACCAGATATCCAGCTTTGGCAAGCAACTGGATAGGATATTCGTCTCCAGTACCGCCGCGCAGAAATCCCCGGCTCTGATATTGGACGACGATCAATGGATAGCGCGTCCCGGTTCGGTAATCGGGCGGATAAATGAGGTCGCCATAGCATTCGAGATCGCGATCGTTTTTCCATTGCAGCCGCTCAGCATGCCCAAGAGCGAGAGAGCTAAATTCGGGGTTAGGATTGAAAGCGACCCGCGACCGCCCGCTTTTGGGATCAATCCGATCGAGATATCTCGGCGCTACCGACTTCTCTCGGGCACAAAGAATGTCCGGGCCAAGAGGACCACAGTTCAAAAGCAGGTCCGATGTCTGCATGATTTTGCGGACGGACCTGCGGTCAGGTTGCCATTCATAAATTCCCGTCAAGCTTCGGCCCCACCCTTCCCGCCGGACGAAACGGATAGCGTCGCCGGCTATCCATGCTTGTCCCTCGACATCCGTGCAGCGGCTGTCGGGACAAAATATTTGCACCCTCCCATCTGTAAGGGCGAGACGGCTGACACCGTTGGCGTCTACTGCCAGTGTCGCCGCTTTTCGGTGTGGTCGCGATGGAGCGCCGGACGCTGAGAAGATCAGCGCCTCTGTCGGTGTGGCAGGGCGGTGTCCACCAGTGGCGATACTGATTGCTGCATAGCTGTAATGAGCCGGCCCGCGCGTAAACGGCCGGCTTCTGCCATAAGGAAACCAACGGTCATCAAAATGATATCCTGACAAGCCCTCTTGATCGAGCGCATCGGCGGCGCTTCGGCCGTCCCGCAGTTTTGCGATGACCGATAGGCCATCGTCGTCGAACCTGAAATCGACGATATCATCGTCGAATGTCGCAGCCATTTTGCTCCTGCTCCCATCCCAACTCCATAGTTGGAGGCGGCCCGCAACATATTTGAGGAACACCAGGCGTTTGCCATCGGGCGACCAGCGCGGCGTGATGACTTTGGGAAAGCCGCTCGGGAACCCCGTCATCCCGTAATAGTCGTCAAAACTCCAGAAGGCTGCGCCAGCGCCGCTGTCCACGAGGTGCGGACCGCTCCCGGGCTCGATGACATAAATGCCCGAACAAAAATCATTGCTGGCGATGTTGGCTCTCGCGACGCTGACGGCAATGGACCGTCCATCGGGAGAGGTTGAGAACATGGGATCTGCATCAAGATCGGGGATCGATCCCATGTTCAGCGTTTCAATGAGATCGCTCGCCGAAAGTGAGCGGCTTGGACCTGGGCTTTTGATTTGTAGCGCGGCCTTGCAATCCAATGCAGAGGTCGGACTGCTCGCCGCTGCTGCCAGCGCTAGGGCAAGGAGCGGGAGCATTACCAGGCCTTGGAAATCGTGAGGCTGACGAAGCGGCCGACGCTGGAATAGTTGGTTGCGTCATATGGGGGGCTGTTTGCGCCAGACGTCCGGATGAGCGAGGGCATTTCGTTGAACAGATTCTGCGCTGACAGAAGAAACGACCAGCCCCCGAGGAGCCCAGGTTCGTCGAACTTGAGATTGGCGCTCAGGTCGATCGATTGGAAACTGCCGACCTTATAGACCTGTGTTGTTCTTCCGTCGGTCGTACCGCCAACATAATTGTAGCTCGCTGTCAGCCCGAAATTGTCGCGTTGCCAGCCTCCGCTCGTTCGCGCGCGCCAATGCGGTGGGTTGAAAATTGTGCCAGCCCTCTCGATGCTTGGCTGGCTCGCTGACAAGCGTTGGTCGCTCTTGAGATAACTGGCGTTCGTCTCGAGGCTGAACGCATTGGCGCCGCTGCGGAGCCCATAGGAAACCCTGGCGTCAACGCCCTGGATTTTCTGCCGGGCGGCATTTTGCAGCTGGTTGTAGACGATTGCGACAATGCCTGCCGGGTCATACGGGCCTTCGGTCTGATTGCTGACGCCGAGTGGCAGATCGGTGGTCGTTGCAAGAATTTCGCTCAGGCTGGGGTTGAGCAGGACGAGGTCGGCATATTCGCTGCGGAAAGATTGATAGTCGTCGGCGATCGGGCTGACGACCCGACTCTTGTAGCGGACATGGAAATAGCTTGCCTGCAGGCTGAGCCCTTCGACTGCTTTCGGCGCAAATTCCGCAGTAAGGGTCAGCGTCGTTGCCCGCTCGGGAGCGAGGTCTCGGCTGCCTCCAGCCAGAACGAGGACAGCGCCGGCTGTCCCAGGACTTGGCGTGAATTCGCTAGAAGCGAGGGTATAGCCCTGCTGAACGGTGTTGCGCTGGCTAAGCGTAGGCGCCTTGAAAGATCTGCCCCAGCTACCCTTGATCGTGAGCGCATCGATTGGCTGATAAAGAATGCCGAGTTTTGGTGTGGCTAGCCCGCCCAGATGGTCATAGCGCTCATAGCGTACGGCTCCGGATAGCTGAAGTTTCTGGATGAGCGGTGAAGCGTTCCCCTCTGACACCAGCGGCATGGCGACTTCGCCAAAGCCATAGATCGCCGTTTGGGAATCCAGATAGTTTACCAGATTGAAGGTGCCGGCGGCGCGGACGCTGCGGACCGAAGCGGCGAGGCCATTGGATCGAAGGCCTGCCCCAAGCGCAAGGCGGACATCGCCGCCCGGCAGAGCGAAGAGCGGACCGTCGCCGCTGATTTCAGCGGACCATAGATCATTCTTGTAGCGAATGAGATTGTCGGCAAATCTTACTCCGCCCGAAAAGATAGATCCCTCAATCTGTGTATCGCTGACGGCCCGTGTGGCTCTCGCCGTCACATCCCAATTTGCCGGTAGATGAAAGGTGACCGAGGGGCTGACCGAATAGCTCTCCACGGCCGGGCGAGTGAGATTTCCACCGGTCGTGACTGGCGCGGTCGCACCGAAGGGCAACGCGGCGCGTGACTGGTGATGATTATAATGGGCGTCTATCTCAAACTCTGCCCCGTCTCCCAGACGTTGATGCCCGGCCAGGATCGCGCTGATCTGGCGCTGTGATGGCAGCAGCGTCGTTCCCGGTTCCATATTGGCTGTCAGATCACGCTGCGCGGCTGTGATATCGGAAGCCTTGCTGAAATCGCCGGCCAGCATAATTCCGCCGCCTGACCAGCGGGCGCCCGACACCGCACTATATTGCTGCTGGAAGTTGCCGCCCTCTGTCGCGGCCCCGAGACGAACGCTGGTGAGCAGACCTTCATATTCCCGCCGCAGGATGATGTTGGCGACACCGCCCACGGCATCCGAGCCGTAGAGTGCCGAGGATCCATCTGCGACAATTTCGATCCGGTCGATGGCTGCAAGCGGGATCGCGGACATATCTACGCCCTGGCTGGCAGCGTCATAAGCGAGCCGGTGGCCGTTCAAAAGCGTCAGGGTCGCGTCAGGGCCAAGGCCGCGCAGATTGAGCGCGGAAGAGGAGTTTACATTTTCCGAACCGGTCTGGACACTGGAGATGACACCCGGGTTCTGACCGCCAGAAAAATTCTGCGGGATGCTGCGGGCGAAAGAGCCAAGATCGCTATGACCCAGTTCGGTGATCTTCTCCCGGGATGCTGAGATGACTGGGGATGTGGGCTTTGCGCCGCGGATGCGCGAGCCTGTAACCGATAGCTGGATATCCGTCGCGCCGGTTACCTCCTCGCGCGACGGCGTGTCTCGCCCCCGCAGGGTGATGGTGCGATCCCTGACCTCGGCGGTGAGGCCCGAAGGCGCGAGGAGGGCGGCCACGGCTTCTTCGACCGTGTAGGCGCCGGCGAGAGAGGGGGCGCGAGCGCCCTTGAGGCTTTTGGCATCGGCGACAAGTTGGTAATCGCTGCTGCGGGCAACGCTGCGCAACGCGGCTGCCAGATCCTGCTCGGGAAGATCGTAAGTCTTCGGCGTTTCCTGCGCAGTTGCCTGGTTGGAAACCGCGCTCATGCAAAGTGCAGCGCTGGTCAGTAGCGCGATCTTTACGATGCCCATTTGGTGCCCCTATTTGATGTCGCCTCTTTTCCGAGGCTCAATAGGGAAGACGGGGATGGGCTTTGTTAAAGCTGATTAGCTGAATTATTTCTTTTCGGCCAAAATCAGCTTGTTGGGTTTTGAGCGGTCGATGGTGACATCAAGAAAGCTGGCGAGGGCCTGCGCAACCCGTTCGATGTCGCGTATGTCGATGTCGGCGAATATCTCGCGATGGCCGAGCGCCGGCGTCGCCAGTTCGATCTTGGTCTCGCTATAGCTGTTGGCTTCGGCGATGATATCGCTGATGGGCACATTGTCGAAACTCTTCACGCCGGTCACCCACTGTTGCTCGGATCGAGGCGCAGAAATGACATTAATCTCAGCAGCTTGTCCAGCCTCAAGGGCAAGAAGCTGGCCAGGGTGCAGCTGAAGTTGCTTGGCCTGATCGCCCGGGACCCGGCGCGTGAAAGATATGGTCACGCCGCTCTCGATAGGGCTGATGCGGACGCCATTTCGGACGGTCATGTCGAAACTGCCGCCCGCGCTTGTGACATGGGTGCCTGCGCCATGGACGACAAACGGCCGCCGGGCGTCCCGCACGACGCTGAACCGCGCCCGCCCGCGCTTGATCTCAACGCTGCGCTGTGTCGCGGTCATGGTCACCAGAAGCAGCGTATCGGTGTCGAGAATGACGGAGGAGCCGTCCGCCAGCCGCTCGGTGCGGACTTCTCCGACCCGGGTTTCTATCGGGGTGCGAGCCTCGCTCTGTGTGATGAGGGATGGCGCCTCGCCTTGTGACTGCCACCAGATGCCTCCGGCAACGAGCATGAGGGCCAGCGATGCGGCGAGAGGCAAGGAGGGGCGGAAGCCGCGCTGTTTATGGGGTGGTTTTTGCTGGCGCGAGCGCATGCCAAGCGCGGTGGCGGCGCTGCCCGCTTTGAGCATCTCGCGGACTGCGGTGAGATAGCGGGTCTCGCGGGACGGATCGGCCGCCACCCAGGCGGAGAAGGCGGCCTGATGCGCGCCGAGCCTGTCGAGCGCGGTGGGATCGGGAACGGCATGGCCATCGGCGAGGATGAGCATCGCCCATTCCATCGCCTCCTGATTGTCGCGCTCCGCTGGGGTAGCGCCTGTGTCAGTCATCATTGGCCTCGCGATGGGCAAGCACATGCTTCATGGCTTTGAGCATCTGTTTTTGAACCACCCAGAGGGGCACGTCCAGTTCCCTGGCGATCTCGACATAGGTCTGGCCCTCGACCCGGTTTCGCAGGAAGATGTCGAGCGTCTCTGGCTTGAGCTGGTCGAGGATCAGTTTCCAGCGGGCGAGATCCTGGCGGGCCTGGGTTTCGCGGTGTGTGTCGGAGGCGGCAATGAGGTCGAGATCGTCATCGAGCAGCATCGATCGCTTGGAGAGGAGCGTGGAACCGCGCACGACGAAATCGCGCAGCAGATTGGTCGCGATGCGGGTGAGATAAGCTTGTGCGTTCCCCAGCGCCTGGACGGGGGCCGTTCGCACGAAGCGGGCGAAAGCCTCCTGGGCGAGTTCGTCGGCATCGGCCTGGTTGCCGAGCTCGCGCGTGAAGAAGCGCATGAGGCGGGGCTTCTCCCTGTTGTAGAAATCCGGGAAGCGAAAGGGCTCGCTGCCGGGATTCTGCCTGACTGGACCGCATAGGCGATCCTCGCTTCTGCCTTGGCTCATTCGTCGCACCTATGTCCACTCGGGGCGACGGCCGTGAGCCGGATGTTAGTAACCTGTCTGGACAGGCGCACACGCCTTTACCGTTGCCGGCTGGACATACGCGTATGCCACCCGGCCCCAGTAAAACTGTGACCGAGCAATCCAGAAGGGGTTACTACGCCCCGCTTCCCGGCTTTCACGGGAAGCGGGCCCAATGTGCCGGAATGAAGGGTGAACGCAACCCTAAAGAACGCACATTGTGACGTTTTTGCGAAGGGGCGTGGAGAAGGAAGGAGTGGGCGGCTGCCCGCTGTGCGGGCACCGCGCTCTAGCCGGAGCGGCGTGCCGCCGCTCCGGCCGGGCTCGGCTGCGCCGATCCCGGCCCTTCGGGCTGTGATCGCTGCCGCAAGGTCGGGCGTTTTAACAAGAGCATATGGGGCGCGGGGAGGACGGTGCGGAACATGCCGGCCTTGAACAGCCGTGATCACCATCCCTCAGGTCCGCAGAAGGGAAGGGAAGGGAGGGGAGGGGAGGTGAGGGGAGGTGAGGGGTGGAGGTAGCCAGATTGGCTGGCTGCCATCCTGAAAGGAGTTTCCCCCATGGCCCACCATCATGATGTGAGCAGGTGTCTCGCGAGGTTCGTTACGCGGATGCGTGACCGCGTCTCTGACGACATTTGCGCCGCCCGTATCGAACGCTATCTGGCAAAGGCGGCTCTCGAAGACGGCCAACCGTCCCGCGAAGCGGCGGAGACAGATCCGGGTATCAACGAGGCGGTGGCGCGAATGGATGCCCTCACACGCGGCATTCTCATCCTGGTGGTCAGCCAGAAAATGAGCGTCTCGGAGGTAGCCCGGCGTTTCCGGATGAGCGAGGAGCGGGTCTGCCGGCATTTCAGGCGTGCCGTCGCGATTGTTGCAATGGGTCGCGATGATAGAAGCCGCAGCCAATAACATTCATATCGGCCTGACCGTTCGAGATGCAGAGCGGCGGCATCAGGGCATGCAAATTATATGGCTGAGGCAGTTGTGGAATGGGACGCGTCTGAAGCCTATATGATACTCTGCGAGGCAAGGCTGAGGTCGAGAAAATCGATCAGTGCGCGCCAGGACAGCCTGTGTGCGGCAGCGTCATAGGCCATGCGCGCGTCGCCCAGGCGATCGACATCCTCGTTGGTAAAGCTATGCCGGGCGTCGCCATAGGTCGTGAGCTGCCATTGGGCCTGTGCCTGCATCATCTCCCTCTGGAACGCCGCAACATCTTCGTGAGGTACGAGCGGATCTCGCGCGCCGGTAAACACCGCTATGCGCGCGTTCACCCCGCCAGTCTGCGCCGGTCGAGCCGTTGTCAGCAGGCCGTGAAAGCTGGCGACCGCTGCTATCTCGGCGCCGGAACGCGCCAATTCCAAAGCGGCAAATCCGCCGAAGCAGAAGCCGATCGCAGCGCTAGCGGCAGGATTGACGCCGGTCACGGACAGAAGCGCGTCAAAACCGGCCCTCACTCGTCCGCGCACAAGATCAGGATGCTTGCGAAATTCATCCAGCGCACGGCGCATCGCCTCGCCTTCTAACGGCTCGCCATTTCCGTGCATGTCGGCTGCAAGAGCGGTATAACCAAGATCGGCCAGCTTGTGGCAATGGCGCCGGACATTACCACCGATTCCGTCCGCTTCGTGGATGACCAGCACAACGCGGCCATTGGGCTGGAGCCTTGGCCGAAATAGCTCGCCAAGCAGAGCCTTGGTGCCATGGAAATAGGCATAGGGCTCGCCTCCGCCCGTATCGTTCATCAAGCGCTCCTACAGTCCAATCGTGAGCGGGATAGCGCCCTAATCGGCTCGTGCCTCTGCCAACGCGCTTTTGATCAACTCCACTTTCGCTTCGTCGTTCACGTCAATCGAAACGAGGATGGGCGAAAGCAAAGCAGCATCGTCTCGTTCCTCTTCCAGCGGTGCGGCTGCGTCTCCGCCACTAATCTCCTCTCCGACACTATTTTCCGGTCCATCAGCGGCGACAAAAATGTCGCTGCGCTCGATGCCATGAGTCTGCACCAGCTGTTCGACCGCGTTTTCAGCTTCGGCGCGGGTGGCGAAGCGCGCCTCAATTGTCTGGCTCATTTGCTACTCCTTTTTGATAAATGGACGGGCATCAGGCAGGGATGCGCCGTAGCGGCTGAGTGAGGCAGTGGATGCCTCCCCCGCACGCAGCGAATTGAGAAATGTCGATCTCGTCCACGGCGTAGCCCGCCTTGCGCAGCGCGGTCGTGACAACCGTGTCGGTGGCGCTTGTGAGGACTCGGCGCCCGCCCAGCGAAAGGATGTTACAGCCCAGCGAGAACGAGAGCGCCGTGGGCATCGGGATGATTTTGATATCGCGCTCATATAGAGCCTCGACGAACGTCGGGTCCAACAGCTCTAGGCAGCCGATCGCCTCGTCCTTTTCTACCATGCAGAAAATAGTGTCGAGGTGCAGATGGTCGGCATGAACGGGGCATAGCAGCACATCCCAACCCGCAGCCCGGAACGGCGCCGCGAACTCTTCCACCCCCGCCGCGCAGCTGCGTTCGCCCGACATACCCACTATGAGGAGACCCTCTCGCGCAACGCAGACGTCACCGCCTTCGATCGTGCCACGCGTGATCTGCCGCACAGGCATCTTCCACTCAGCACAGGTTTCCAGCAACGCATCGACTTCGCCTCGGCGGTGCGGCATGGCTGGATTGAGGGCGGTCATGCCCCATGGCGTCGCGACACCGATGTCGCGGGTGAAGCACATGTCCGGCAGATCGCGCAGTGGGGCGAGGCTATGACAGCGCACGCGATGCCGCTCTAGCGCCTCTACCAGCATGTTATGCTGACGGAGAGCCTCAGCGGCATCGGTCGTAAAGCCCGCAGCCAGAGCCTCACGGGTAACCGCGCAGCAGGGCACGGGCGTCAGGTGAAGCGGTGGGCAAAGGATGACGTCCGTCAGCCGGTCGGTCTCGCTTACAACATAACTTTCAAGATATGCCGGCGGAACGTTGCCCGCAGTGCCAGCACCAAATGCACCAAAATCGACTCTCATGATCATCTCCTGACCACGACAACCGAAACCCGTTATTCGCAGTTCCCATGCCTATCATCGGTTAGTACGTTTTGAGGCGATCAGGCGCGTTGGCATACGGAATGGGTCTGACGCTAATGGGCGCGCGGCGGTTTTGCGACCGGCTCTGGGACTTTGCCGTCAGTCCGCTTCGGAGGAGGCACCCTACCATAGCTGCCGTAACGGCGTAGGTTCGAGTTTGTCCCTTGCACCAGCTCAAACTGCTCAGCAGGCGGCCTGCAGCGCATCATGAGCGGATGGCTAGATGCTCTGATCAGCTGACGAAATCTAGCACGGAGCTGACTTCGCCATCTGCGATGAAAATGAAGGGGCGTCCTAGGTCCTGGGCGATGCATCGGGCCTTGGCTTCGGCCAGATGCTGATGCTGTTCCAAGGTCGCAACGTCACGATGTGGCCGTTCGCGACCGACATCTGCGCGACGTCGTTCGGCAATCACATGGGGATCAGCCGCCATGTAGAAAATTGCATCCAGTTCGAGTTCAGCGAAAACGGAAGCCGGGATCTCGATAAGGCCATCTCGGCCGTCAATTATACTGTGCCCGTCGAAGACGATGGGCAGATCGGTAGCCGCAGCTTCCCGTCTGTAGGCCGCGATCATGAGCAACTGATTGTCGATCACGGCCCCGGTCCGCAGGGCTTCCGAACTATCCGGGCTCCTTTCTCGATGCGCTTGCTCCGCTTTGATCAACGCGCTGGCCTGCAGATGTAGCAATGGCACGGTCTCACGAATTTTTCCAATGAGCGTGGACTTGCCGACGCCAGACAGGCCAAGGATCGCTATCCGTTTTTTCATATCGCGAACCCAAAAGCACCCTGACCGAGAACGGACATCTGCTGAGCCGGAAGGAGGTTCTTGATCGATTGTGGCGGGTGCCCGGCAAATACGCTGCTGCTTTTGAGGGCGGCGAGCTGCATGGGCGGCTCAAGATGTGCGGCTAAGAGAAAGTTGATCACTTTCACAGGGCGGTTTTGCGTCGCAGCCAAATTCCTTAGCTGCGTATCACTGTACACAGAGCGGCCACCCGCAAGTCGGCGCAGTTCCTCGGTCGAGTGGGCGAGCTTCATCTCCTCGAACACGCCAACGGTCGTTATCGCCTGCGACGGCTGAGATTCGGACTTACCTTTGTAGAAGAACAGCAGCGCACCCGGTTGGGATAGCTGCGCGGGTGCCCGGCACAGATAGACCTTGCGGATCGTATTTCCCGGACGCTGGAAACCCGTATCGCCAAAGAGGCTGAATTGTTTGCGGTTCATCAGTTCCGGGAAGAGAATTTCATGAAATTCCTCTTGGATCGGAATCGCATAAGCGGCGACACCGTCTCCGGTCGCGAACCGCGGATAATTTTCCCGAGCGAGGTCGAAAAGCGATATGCCATCAGGCCGCAAAAGCCGATCTCGGCCGATGGCCTTCTCATAGACCTTCTCCCCGTTCGAATTGTCGTGCGTATGCCGGAAGCCGTAATATTCCAGCAACGCCATCAGCGTCTGCTGACCCGGGAAAGTCGTGAGATAGACGACATCGTGGTTGTTCGACTGCGCATGCCAGAGCACCTGCTTTAGCAGGAGTTCGCCCAGCTTTACCCCACGGCTTTCGGTGCGCACTTTGAAGGTACAGATCTTGAGGATCTTTTGCCCTGGCAGCGTTGCATCGGTGTCGCCGGACTTCTCGTCCTTGCGTACCAGAAGACCCGCCACATTGCCTTCATCCATGACAACCCAGCACTTGCGCATCGGCTTGATGCATTTCTCGCGCCACCAGTCATCGAAGCCCGGATAGTCTCCGCGCAAGCTCACGAAGATCGGGTCATCCTGGGATATGGTGTTGGCCTCCATCTCCACCACCGCGGGCAAGACCACGGCCACCGCTTCATAGGTGGTCCGCAGGAAGGAGACGGCGTCGGCGACGTACAGGACCCGAGCGCCAAAAGTCGAGGATATCCGTTCCGCGCGTTCGTGAAGGCCCTGATCCTCCGTCACGAGGAAGTCGGCGACGCCAATGTCCAGCGCATGGAGCAGGGTCGCGTCGACCAAATCGTTGGGACGACGAATGCGACCATATTTCGCTTCAAGCAGCGTCTGGTCTATCCCCGCCATCTTCCCGATTACGGGGAATTTCTTGATCTTGCTAAGTGAAACGCGACGACGCGTTTCATCCTTGTCCCGCCTGATGTCGTCGATCGCCGCTTCATGGACGAAGATCTCGACGCCATGCCGCCCCGCAAGCTGTTGCAGGGAAGCAAAGTGCGGCGCCACCTCGGCATGGTCTTCCAGGCCAATGAAGACATTTGTGTCAATCAGGAATCTGGGCGCACTCATACAGAAGGGCTTCTCGCATCTTAGGCGTCGCGTAGAGAAAGGACTGCGGCGGTTCGAAGCTAAATCGGTCTCTAAGTTCGCTCAACCCCAGAGGACGAGGCAGCGGCCGGCCGCGCTTCAACTCGATGGCAAAAGCGCGATCGGCACCATCAAAATAGGCGTCATAGTCTTTACGGGCAATGCAGGCGCGATTCCCAAATGCCTCCCAGATCTCAAGCGGCGACCGCTTGTGGACCTCGCCGATCTCAGCGATACTTGACAGTGCACGCGTCGGGCTGGTCTCATAGATCAGAGCGGTCGTCCCGGCCGGCACCGACATCGGGAACCGGCGACGCAATTCAACCGTCTTCTCGCCGCTGGCGATCTTTTGGCTATATTCCGGCTTGATACTGAAGACGACGTCCCGATGGGGCGGAAGCCGGTCCTCGCCAATGATGGGCAGTAGAAGTTGGTTCTCATCGACCTGTTCGAAGCGATAGTGAGCTTCTCGCAGACTGTTGATCATCGCAGCGGCATCTTCGAACTGGGCGTGAATACGCAGCTTCGCCCCCATCGCGCCGAGATAGTCGCGCAGCGTCGACACGCGAATGTCCTTGCGATTTTCAAGCCTTGTAACGGCGGATTGGCCAATATTGAGACGCTCAGCAACCTGGGCTTGCGTGAGCCCAGCTAAGGTTCGTATTTCACGCAGGCTGCGGCCAATGTGGCCATTTTTGGCGTCGGCACCGCCCGGGAGCGGTTCGAATACCTTGCCAACAACCTTCATTTTCACCCTCGTGCATCAATCATACCATGGAGCATCAATATTACACTAAAGTCATATTCATCCAAGACTTTTGTGCAGTGCAAGAGATCGTAAGTCGCTGATTTATCTCATCCGTATATCAAAAATCGACACTCGCCCGGCTCCAGCTAAGACAAATAGCTATCTTTCGTTGTTGTCCTCTTCATAGTCGGCCCATTCGTCCGGCTCGGGCGCATAGACCTCAGCTGCATCGTATTCCTGTCTGTTGATATAGCGATCAGCGAGCCCGACCACTGTCAGCTTAGCCAGCGTGTTGATCTTGAGCCCGCAGGCAATGCATTCAAAATGGGTCGGGAGGTGCTCTTGCTTCTCAACGATCATGTCGTCCTCAAGCATGCGGGTTGCGGCGGCGACGGGGCGTCCCAATACGAGCGCAACTGAGCCGCAGGACGGGCAGTCTACCCGATGGCCGATCTGACGTTGCGCCCAGATCTTCGCTTGGCCGACGAGCGTGATACGCTCCCCGTCCTCCTTAGCGTTCCAGACCTTCGCATGCGCTTCAACCTCGCCCTTCACTGCCTTCGCACCCTCGTCCGCAGCGGCGGCGATGAGCTGCTCTGCGGCCTCTGCTTCCTCCTCGCCGACGAAATCTGCCAGTGTGAACCCCATAGATTCTAGCAGAACCTTGCACGTCGCGTAGAAGCGGGGTTGCCAGGATGAGCCCTTTGCGCCGTCGAAGGCCAACTCGCCTGAGTGCAGCTCCGCATTGCGCTGGCCGGTACGCTGGATGCCGAAGCTCTCATGATCCGTCAGGAATTCCGGCAGCAGGACGGTCAGGCGCCTGAATACGTCGGCAACCGAGATGGACTTCGGCGTGAACTTTTTCTCCATCGGCTCGAAGCCGAGCGCGTGTATGATGTTGGCACCGGACTTCTCCGGTTCCGCAAGAAGCACCGGATGCACGTTGGCGAGTGCCGCACGAGCCAAAAGCTCCAGCGACAAGCTGGTCCAGAGCGCATAGTCCCATTGGTCCTTGTCGATGGTCTGCGCCTGCTGGATGTAGCGCTGGGCCTTGTCGTAGAGCGCCTGAGGTCGCCAAGTCGCGGGTAGGGGGTTGGGCTTCACGATCTGCTTCATTTTAGACTCCGAAGATAGACGCGCTCTAGCCTTCGATCCCGCCGGTTCTGCGCTATCGCTGGTCGAGCATGGAGCATGCGCCAGTTATCGATTATCAGAAGATCTCCATCGTCGATCATGGCGACGGGAGTCGGCGCCGACTGGTCGATGAGGCTCTGGAGCCGAACAGACACCTGATTACCCACCGGGCTGGCCGGCTTTAGATAGACCTCGTCCCATCGGATGACCTCGCCGCCGTCGACTGCCTGTAGAAGGCGATGCATCCTCAGCTCTCCATGCTGCCGGCGGCGCGGCTTCACCAGTGCCCGTGCCATTGTATCGCGTCCGACGGCCGACGCGATCTTGTGTCCGTCCATCAGGAGCGTGGGCACGTCGGCGTATCCGCGAACGCACCGGAGTAGCAGGAACCGCGGCGGCAGGCTCCAGTGCGCCAGATCGGTATGAAAGGGGAAGCGACCGAGTCCAAAGATGCCGCTGTAGGTGTTCGGCGTCGAAGCTGCCCTAGGGGTCAGCGCCTGCATCACGGCGTCATGCCATGGAGCCATCGGCTCGCCCAGATCGCTAGCAACGGATTCGGTCTGGCGGCCTGTTGCAATGCCGGGAAGGACTGCATAACCCTGCTCCTCGATCTGCCGGAACAGGGTAGGCACATCTGCGGATTTCTCTATAAACTCTTCAGAAATTGTTACGTACATGAACTGACCTTATCGATCAGTCTCGCTTTAGGCGATAAGTTTTACCGATTCTCGCTTGGTGTTCGAACCCTATCGCCTGAGAGCCTTGCGTCCGAGCGCGGTAAAAACATGCTCAACGCACCGTAGAATGTCGGCTGGCCGCATCATAGCATAGGTTGGCCTACTGGGATCGACGCACCACGCAGTCAAACGACTCTATTACACAGCCGATCGTGACGCGCAGGCGGCCGCTGTTGGCGGCTATCTGGAAGCCCCCCGCTGCATGGGACTTGGCGCTAATAGAGGCTAAAATGCCGCCACACCGCTCGTCGGGCGCCTAGATCGCTACTAACTCCGCGATCTTCGCTGCGACTTGCGCCATCGGTTCTTCAGCAGTGCTCAACCCTGCTCGCGACGCTAGCAGCAAACTAACCTGCTCAAGCTCTTCATATGTTGTTCCGTGCACAACCGGTACGAGCCGCTCCCGCCGCAGGAGCGCTGAGAGCTCCTTATCTGCAACACCTTCCGCTGGTAGACGGCGCAACATCGCAGGAGTCACCAACACGATACCGACACGGGAATTCACCAAGCCCTTATCGATGGCCCGCATAAGCGGGACGCCCAAGCCAATGTCCTTTTCGCTGAACCAGACACGAACACCGCGCGCTTCGAGCAGATCGTGCAAATCCTTCGCAGCCCCCTGCCGGTCATCCCACGCGTGGCAGAGAAACACGTCTCGCAGGTCGGGCTGCGAAACCGCTAACTTTTCAACATTTTCTCGGACCGGCGTGAGCACCCGCACTTCTTCGGGCGTATACAACACCGCCGAGCCAGCTCCCGACCAACGCGGTTTTGCAGTGCGACGGGATCCGCCGCCACCACTGGAGGACGAAGAGCGGTATGATTGCGACGATGATGGGGTCGGGGACGAATATGACCCATAGCTGTTGTAACCACTATAGCTACTGTAGCCACTCGAGCGGCCATAGCGACCACTACATGCCGGACAGTCCGCTCCACCGCCCCGTATGTGCCCCCTTACCGGTGCCGTGCATCTAGCCATATAAAACCTCTTTTTTGATCGCGGCGCTGCCGCGTTGTTACTTCTTGCGATTGGGGCGCTGCGTGAGCGCCGACGCCGCTGCAGTCTTCGCCGCAGCGCTCGACTTCGGATTGCTGAGCACCTTCGCCGCCGCAGATGCCGCCTTAGCGCTCGTGACTTCCTTATTTCCCGCCATGTCGTCTCGCCTTTTTGCTCATCGACTCGCCGTAGATCGGCACGTCGTAGTCGCATTATCGACAACGCGTGCTTGATATGTCAAGCGACAATCAAGCGTGCTTGTCATATCAAGCATAATCGCCTAGAATGCGTTATGTTCGAACAGCTTCCATATTAACCGTGCCCGACAGTAAAAATCAGGGGTTGACGCTCGGCGGTTACCTCGCGGCGGTCCGATCCGATCGCGGCTATTCGTTGCGGCAAGTTGAGGAAATGACTGGTAAGGAGGTCTCCAACGCCTATCTGAGCCAACTTGAGAACGACAAGGTGAAGCAACCTTCGCCAAACGTGCTGCACGCGCTGTCTGAATCTTATAGCATCGACTATATCGGCCTGATGGAGCGCGCAGGATATTTGACGCCGCAGCAATCAGCTGCGGCACCTAAACGCCATGGCCGAGCCGCTACCTTTGCCGAAATCGATTTGACTTCTGACGAGGAAGCTGAGCTTCTTCGCTTCCTCAAGTTTATGCGAAGCGAGAAAAAGTAGACGTGCGCAAGGACGACAATTCGCTAAGCCACGATGAGCGGGCGTTTGTTGAACAAAGAGCTAGAATGCTACTAGAGCGGGCCGATGCTTGGGGCGTTGTGCCTGTCCCTATCGATGACTTGCTTAGCGCCGCCAGACTAAAGGTCGCACCGACCAGTCTCTTCGATCCGCGCGCGATTGCAGCTTATGCCATAGCTCAAGGAAAAAAGGCCGCTGATGTCGTCAAGCGGGCCTTGGGTAAAATCCTCGGCATTCTAGATGCTCATGAAGAGGTCATCCACATTGATGATACCGTCATGGAAACCAGGCAACGCTTTTTGAAGTTACACGAAACCGGCCATTTCGAATTACCCCACCAGCGCAAGATTTTCCGGTTCTTCGAGGATAGCAACGAGGAGCTAGATCCTTCAATTGCCGACAAGTTTGAACGGGAAGCAAACAACTTCGCGCGATATGCAATCTTCAACGGCAGCGCCTATGCTGATCGGGCAGCCGATCTCCCCCTGGCCTTCTCCTCCGTCAAGAAGATGCAGCGAGGCTTCAACGTATCCTTGTATGCCGGACTGCGTGAATACGCGCGTACTCATCGGCATAGTTGCATCGCAATGGCTGTGGAGAAGCCATCTTTGTGCCCCCAGAATGGTTGGAGCGCCGAGATCCGCCGCGCCGAGACGTCGTTCGCTTTCGAACAACGTTTTGGACGACCTCAGCTTGCAAATATAACGAAAACGCACGCATTCTGGCCTCTGGTGCCGTTTGGAAAGGTCACCAAGCCAACGATTGTCCAACTGACGGATCTCGATGGCGAGCGGCATGAATTCATCGGCGAAGCCTTGAATACGACGTACAACATCCTGATCTTTGCTTGTCCGATGGCGCTTTTTAAAAGCTGATACATTCTGAGCCTGGGTGTGATCTCGGAGTCCAAATTTGAAAAGCGGGAGATGATTGACCCGCAAGCTTGCGCTATTGATCACACCGGCAGCCATTTTTATATCCACTGGTTTTCGTAGATGGTCCGACGCAGGGTGCGTTGCGCCATTTTTGCCCATTCTTCTAGCTGATCTTCGAAGGATTCTGGCTCTTGTAGAATTGCGATATCGTCTTCTGGCGTTGTCACGTGAACCCATGTGTTGCGATATTTTCGCAGTTTGTGAATGTCTTCTCGAAGCCCCGGCTCGATAGGCGCGCTGTCGATCAAATCCGCGAGGCGAATACGCTTCCCGCCTGCATATTCGGCGCGAAGATAGGTTTCGATTGCCGCGGTAGCGGTTATTACGGTTGCAAGGTTAGCGCCGCCGACAAAGGCATAGTCGCAATGGCGAACGATGAAGGCGCACCATTCCGACAAAGTAGTGCCGCCCTTCAGTAGTTCGCCATCAAGCGCGGTGATGAATGCCCATTTCGCTTCCTCACTCTATATCGTGTCCTCAAGCAATACCAATTACCGCTACTATGCCGGGCTGATCGCAAGATCAACGAACGACCGCGACTGGCCAGCTTTACTTCTTTGAGATGGAAAGGCGGGCCAACCGGACTTTGGAATGACATTTCGTCTAGCTTACTTAGGGAGCGGCAGCCGGCGCTCACAGTAAGCTGCCCGTCGCAGCAGGAGTGACGCCTTCGGAAGATCCGGCGCTGTTCAGTTACTCCTTCTTTTTAACCGCAGTAGTAACAACCTGAGTGATCATGCTGATTAATTGTGGATCAATTTGGGAAACGTCTAGATTAGAAAAAGCTGATGATCGATCAATATTCCAGTTTGCAAATACCTCTTTTAGTTCAGTCCAAGTCACACGATCTGGAAAAGCATTGAGATAGAAGCGACCGAACATGATGGCATGAATTCGGTCGGATGCCTTCAGCGCTTCGGTAGTGTAAGATTTTCCGAGGGAGAACGCGTATCGTGAACAGGCGCCGAGAAAGCCGACTACGACGACGTTGACGACGACAGCGCGTGCCAAACTGAGCCAGTCACCCGTGACCGATGCGTGCGCGACAAATGTCCACAATACGACGGCAATGCCTGATAAAAGGGCGACGAAACCGGCCGCGTACCAGCCGCGCGCCGCGCACGCATTTCGGTTTTTGATCGCTTCCTGCGCCTTGATGGCCTCATCAATATATTGTGGGGCATTTTGTTTGATACGCGTCGCCGCGACTTCCGCTTTGACCTCCCGCGCGAGCGAAAGTCCATGCTGGCTCGATATGCTCTTCGAAATTTCAGCTGCAATATTATCGACATCTCGATCGGGGGCAAACAGGATCTGAATGTCTTGGAGTACGAGCGGAACTTCGACTTGGTCGATCGCGATTGGGATCACCAGTGGTTTGCCGGTAGCGCCAGCAAATGCTCGCGCGGCGCCCAGTTCCATCATCGTGTAGGCTGAACTGGGTGTATTATGAGACAGTAACGTCACAAAAACGTCGGCGCTTTTCAGTCCCTCGTCCAATGTTGAGCGCCAATCGCGACCGGCGGTCAGCACGTCATCGTCAACCGTGATCTCGTGACCGTCCTGCTTAAGGCGATCGACTAGCGCTCGCATAAAGTCGCCGTCTTTGCGGCTGTACGACACGTAAATTCTGGCCATTAGCTTTCCCCCTTCTACGGGCATACGATGAGCCGGGCCAGATTGTCGATTCCGAAGGTTGGCGGTTGTTCACGGCACAGCTTATCTCCTTTTACGATGCCAGCGGGGGCGAACGTTCAAGTTCGGCGCCTGATATCCTGCCATTCGATATGTCACGTGCGGTTGTCACGATCGACCGAAACGTTATCGATTGGATTCAAATAGCGGACGGCCTGGGATCTGCCCACTGTCATGGCAGCTGTTGGGGTCTAACTGCCGGATGAGCATTCAGTGCTGCCAGTGCCCGCTTCCGGCGTGAGCGGTCGTTCCCGCTCGCTGATGGCAACGGCGGATGTTGGCCGATAGTGTTGAAAAACTCCGCCTCTCAGAACGTCGCGTAATTTCGTTCCGATCATTACTTACGGCGCGATACATCGGTTCAAATTTTCGCTGGCTCCGATTCCAATCGGGCGGCGACGCGTACGGAAATTTCGTGCCAGGAGTTTTTCAACACAATCGACCGCGAGCTGCCGGAAAAGCCGAAGGTCTGCACCTGGGAAGCCAAATTCCGGCTCTGAGCGACCGACAAGGGTCGGTTTCATCCGGGCGAACGCCGCGTCGTGGGACATTCCCGCCGTTCATCGGCGGCGTGGCGAACAGCGGGTCTTATCAAATACCGACGTTCAGCAGTCGCACGTACTGATCTCATGTGCGGATTGAGATGGGCCGCTAGCGGACCGTCGGCTGTGAACCTGCCCGGTTCCATAGAGGTATTTCAAGTGAAGCTGCTTGGCCGGATTTGCCGTTCAAGGCAGCGGATGCGGCAATTCTGATATCGATCGTGCTCGGCACGCATCGACTCGGGGCGGGATAGATGCGATGTTCAATCGGAAATCTGGAGGAGTGGCAGTAGCATGGGTGATGGTGGCGAGGTTCGGTTCGTCCTGCGGTATCCGAGTGACTACGATGCGCCGGATCTCGGTCCGCTGCGGGAACTGGTCGAGGTCGAGGTGACCCCCGGCGAACGGGACGACGAACGACCGAGCGGTTTTGACAGTTCGCTGCACTCGGCCACGACGGCAATGGATATGGTGACTTGGCTCGCCGGCAGCGGTGCGGGCACCTTGGCCGTCCGCGCGTTGAAGGATGTCATCGTCGAGTATCTGAAGCAACGGAACAGGTCTGTCGAACTCACAGTCGGTGAGCGGAAAATCTCGCTGAAGGGGCCACTGACCACGCGCGAGATCACCGAGTTGCTGGAGCCTGTGCTCGATAAGTAGGAGCGTGGCTAGGTTCAGCTTCGATCCGGTGTCGCTGGTCCTCGAGATGCCCGAGCCCGCGCTTGAGGCCTTCCGCGCCATGGACGCGGAGGAGGGGGCACGGGAGGTGTCGGACTTCAACGGCCGCTACCTTCACGAGCGTGTCCACTGGATACAGCACTTTTCGACTTTCTCGGGCCTGCTCCAGATCTTCAACGCTGAGATCCAGCAGCTCGTCCTTGAGCAGGCAATGGCGAGGCTCGAAGATTCCGCGCTTCCGACGATACCGCCGCTGCGGCGGGCATGGGACGGCGAGCCGGAGATGCTGGTGTGGGAGGCGCTGGAACTGTTCGGCGCGGCCATGGCCGGTGACCGCAAAAGGGCGCACTTCGAGACGGACTACGGCCCGGCTTGGCCAACGCGGCTCCTCGACGGGGCACAACTTTTCTCGCGCGTGTTCAACCGACTGCGGGAGGGCGGCTTCCGCTTCGACGGCACGGCCGAGGCGTCCTTCGCCGGCGTCAGCGTTGGAAGGGCAGAATTCATTGAGGACGATTTCGCATACGCAGTGGGGTCAAGCATCCTCTTCGAGTTGCATGCTGGTCTGGCGCAACTGGCCTACCTCCAGGCTGGTCTGGGCCGTCTGCCCGGGGCTGTGATCGACCCGATCGCCATTCTCCCGCGTCGCGTCGTCGAGCTGCGCGACAGCTTTCTGGACGAGGCAGGGCTTCCGGACGATGACTGGCGTAGCGATGTCGTATGCTCGATCGCTGCTTATTTCGCGCTCAATACGCCGGTCGCCCCTTTCTTCCCGGTCATGAACGAGAAGAAGAGCCTCACCGACCTCTCCGGGACGCCGAACTTCATGGGCATGGCGCGCAGGCTGGCTCCTTTGCAGTCGCGGATCGAGCGTGGCCCGAGCGATGACGTGTTCGCGTTCCACAGGTTCGCCCTCGACTTGATGGCTGGCTGCATCGGCCCCGAGTTTTTCGAGGTGAACCTGCAACTGCTGGGTATGGCGGTGGGCGAGCCGGCCTACCTGAAGTTCGTGCCGGGGGAGGGCACGGTCCTGAGCTTCGAGAATGACCGCCCGCAGTATCTGGCTGCCACCGCCCGCCGGCTGGTCGACATCGCTCGCGACGAGCCGATCTTCGTGACCTGCCCTGGTCACCTCTATGCGTTCGACCGCGCGCGCTTCGGCGACATCTACACGCGGATCACCCATTCCCTCGAGTACCGCCACGAGGTCGGCATCCTGCCCTCGCCTCACTTCTGCCGGCAGCCCGAAATCGGCGAATACGCGCGTCAGATAGCATTGGCTTTCAAGGGTGACCTGTGCCGCGCGTTGGCACACGGCGACCTTGAGCATGCGCTCACGAAGGCGGGCCGCTACCGTGCGTCGCATCCGTCCCTGGCCGACCTCCACGCTTTAGGGCTACGGGCAGCTATGCACGACCTGGTGCTTCCCCCGACATTCGGGTGGAGGTGTCCCGCCTGCTAGAACTAGGAGACTATTAGTCGTTAAGCTCATCGACGTTGAGGTCCTACGCGAGCAGAGCCGACGGCATAGCGGATGCGGTGGATGGCTCCCGCTCACGGCATCTAAGTGCCAAGATGGGTTGCTGTCATGCAACCCGAGAAGGAGCCACCCGCCATGGAGATTAGCACGATCGGCCTCGATTTGGCCAAGAACGTTTTTCAGGTTCACGGTATCAGCGCGACCGGTGAGGTCGTCCTTCGCAAGGCGCTGCGGCGATCGCAGATGCTACCGTTCTTCGAGAAGCTGCCGCCGTGCTTGGTAGGCGCCGAGGCCTGCGGCACGTCGCATCACTGGGCACGCGAACTGACCAAGCTGGGTCATGAGGTGCGGCTGATGCCGGCGGCTTACGTGAAGCCTTACGTAAAGCGGGGCAAAAACGACGCCGCCGATGCCGAGGCGATCTGCGAGGCAGTTACACGTCAGACGATGCGGTTCGTGCCCATCAAGTCGCGCGAGCAGCAGGCGGCGTTGTCGCTGCACCGCGTGCGTAGCCTGTTGATCAAGCAGCGCACGCAGCTGGTCAACATGATGCGCAGCGTGCTCGCCGAACTCGGCATCGCCATCCCGGTCGGGATCGTGAAGGCACTCCAGATGGCGCGGCAGATCGTCGACGGAGAGTCTGAGCTCGATCTGCCAACCGAAGCGGCGAACGTCGTCACAGTGCTGGCAGGGCAACTGCTCCAGCTTCACGCCCAGTTACGCAAGCTTGATCTGCGGCTCGCCGCTTTGCAGCGGAGCGACGACCGGGCCCGGCGCCTGGCGACGATCCCTGGTATCGGGCCGATCGGCGCGACCGCGCTCGCCGCGTCGGTGACCGATCCAAGCCAGTTCTCGTCAGGGCGCCAGTTCGCCGCCTGGCTGGGGCTGACCCCTCGGCAGAGCTCGAGTGGCGGCAAGGAACGCTTGGGGCGCATAACCAAGATGGGCGACAGATATCTGCGGCAGCTCCTGATCGTCGGCGCCACCGCGCTGGTCCGATATGCCAAGCAGAAACCCAGCACGGTCGATCCGCGCTTTGTCGCTCTGCTTGCCAGAAAGCCCGCGCGTGTCGCCTCGGTCGCCATCGCTAACAAGATGGCGCGGATCGCATGGGCAGTTATGGCGCGCGGCGGCGTCTTCGAGCGCGGGCATGCGCCTATGCTGGCGGCAGCATAGATCAAAAGCTTAGCTGAGGAGATCAGCTTCACGAGGTTGTGAGAGCGAAGGATGTGATGGCAAAACCGGTCGGACCGGGAACAAGGACAACCCAAGGACGGTCCTAGGCGTAATAGCCTGCAAAGCCGATCGGACCTTGTTCGCGAACCCCATCAGGGCCAGCAGTCTACACCGACTGCATCAACAGGCCGGACAGACGACTGCACCCGACGGAACGTCAGATCATCACTTTATGCTTGCAACGCGGGAGCCATCCACAGAGGACCGTCTGCACTTGGGTCGCGAGAATTGGCCCGCGAGTGACCGACATGGGTCGGTTCCAGACTATAGACTTCAATAACGGGAACCCTCTAGCCGGTCGGTCATCGAAATACTGCTGGTTACGCCATTTTATCTCGACTGCTGGAACATAGCGACGCGTACCGGGTATCTCGGCAATGAATTTGCTCGACCCTGGCTTATCCCTTCCGATCCTCGGCGCCATAGTCGCTGGCGCCTTGATCGGCGCGGAACGTGAATATCGGTCAAGCCCGGCGGGCTTTCGCACACATATTCTCGTCAGTCTGGCCTGCGCGCTTCTGATGCTGGCCGCCGTCCACCAAGTGCGGTGGCTCAGTGACACACCGCTGGAGATCGGTAAGCGGGGTCTGACGGCCGCCTTGCATGCCGGGCATTCGCCGGGATGATTGCCGCTCTTTGAGCGGGGTGGCGGGTGTCGGACGAGATCGGGGATTCAGCGAGCTGTGCAGCGACTACTCATACGAGCGGTCGTATGAGTAGTCGGATAGAAGTCGTTAGCCGGGTGTCGGGCCGGCGGCGCTGGACGGTGGATCAGAAGCTGGCCGTGCTGCGGGATGCATTTGGCCCGGAGGGCTGCGTGCGCGCGGCCTGTGAACGCCATGATGTCGGCAGCGGATCGATCTACACGTGGCGGCGACAGGCGATGTCCGGTGAACTGGCCGGGGTACGCAAGCCGATCGAGCCCGTTTTTGCGGAGGTGCAGATCAGCGAGCAGCCAGCCTTGCCCGCCCCAACGCTCGCGGCGCGCAGCGGCAGCGTGATTGGCATCGAGCTGCCGTCAGGTATCAGGGTGAGCGTGGATGCCACGGTCGATGCCGATGCCCTGTCGCGGGTGATCGGTGTCCTGACACGATGATCCCGCTGCCACCATCGACGCGGATATTCCTGGCCTGCGGCGCGACAGATATGCGCAAGGGTTTTGACGGCCTTGCCGTGATGACGCAGCAGGTCCTGGAGCAAAGCCCGCATTCCGGCGCGCTATTCGTCTTTCGCGGCAAGCGCGGCGATCTGGTGAAGCTGCTCTGGTATGACGGCCAGGGCATGTGCCTGTTCTCCAAGCGGATGGACCGAGGGCGCTTTGTGTGGCCGTCGACGAAGATGGGGTCGGTGGTGATGACCGCAGCCCAGCTTTCGATGCTATTGGAAGGCATCGACTGGCGGCGACCGGAACGCACTTTCACCCCTTCATTGGCGGGGTAAAGCGCCCATTTTCTGGCACTTTTATTAGCATTTTTGCTGCTGATCTGCTATGTAAATGCAGTGTCGGACCCAGGCCTTTCCACCCCTGATAAAGACGCTCGGATCGCCGAGCTTGAAGCCGCATTGGCCGCCGCCCATGCCGATATTTCCGCCCGCGACATCCTGATCGACACGCTGCGCGTGCAGATCGCGCGCCTCAAGCGGATGCAGTTCGGCAAGTCGTCTGAGAAGCTCGATACCCAGATTGCTCAGCTTGAGCTGGCCCTTGAAGAGCTCGAAGGCGAGGCCATCGTCGCCGCCGCGCGTCGAGGCGATCCGGTAGCCGTCGATCGGCCATCACCGGTTCGGACGCTGCCAGCTCATTTGCCGCGCGAGGAGCAGCGGATCGAGCCCGATCAGGGTAACTGCACCTGTCCCGACTGCGGCGGCGCGTTGCGGCCGCTGGGGCAGGATAGCGACGAGATGCTCGATGCCGTGCCGGTGCAGTGGCGCGTCGTTCGGACCATCCGCCCCAAGTATAGCTGCCGGTCCTGCGAGAAGATCGTGCAGGCGCCCGCGCCGGTAAAGGCGATAGCGCGGGGCAAGGCGACCTTCGGCACGCTGGCCCATGTCGTCGTCTCCAAGTTCGACCATCATCTGCCGCTTTACCGTCAGGCCGAGATAATGGCCGCCCAAGGCATCGAGATCGACCGCTCGACGCTGGCAGGGTGGGTCGGGCAAGCATCCGTGCTGCTCGACCCGATCGTCAGTCGCATCCGCGAGGTCGGACTGACGGCTTCAAAGATTCACACCGACGATACGCCGGTCCCTATGCTCGATCCGGGACGTGGCAAGACGGCAACCGGCAGGCTCTGGGCCTATGCCGTCGACGATCGCGGTTCTGGTGCGACCTCACCGCCGTTGGTCTGGTATGAGTTCACCACCGACCGGACAGGCGCACATCCCCAACGGCAGCTGGCCAGTTTCACCGGCTATCTTCAGGCGGACGGCTATGCCGGATACGACAAGCTCTACGACACCAACCGCGTCACCGAGGTCGCCTGCTGGGCGCATTTCCGCCGCAAGATATTCGACATCCACGCGACCAAGCCGACACCGCTCACCACTGATCTGCTGGAACGCATCGGCCAACTCTATGAGATCGAAGCAGAGGTTCGCGGCCATCAGCCTGATATCCGACGACGAAGCCGACAGGACCGCACCAAGCCATTGATCGACGAACTGCACGAGGCGCTCGACGATGCGCTGCGCCGTCTTTCGCCCAAGTCGGAGATGGCCAAGGCGATCGCTTATGGCCGCAAGCGCTGGGTCGCGCTCACGCGCTTCCTCGACGATGGCCGACTGGAGATTGATAACAACATTGCGGAGCGCGCCATGCGCTGCGTGGCCCTGGGCCGCAAAAACTGGCTGTTTGCAGGATCAAAGGCGGGCGGTGATCAGGCCGCTGCCATCTACTCCATCATCGAGACTGCCAAGCTCAATGGCCTCGAACCGCAGGCCTACATCGCCGATGTCATCGCCAAGATCGCTGGCGACTGGCCTGCCGCGCGCTGGGATGAACTCATGCCTTGGAACTGGCAGCCAGATCAGCAACCGATCGCCGAAGCCGCCTGATCTGCGGCCTCCAGCCCACGCTTACGGAGATCGTGCGCATTGATCCGGTTAGGATGGCGCATGGCGTATTGACGGGGATCGGCTTTCTATGTGGTGGGGTCATCTTCCGCGAAGGTTTCGGTGTTCGAGGCTTGACGACCGCCGCGTCGCTATGGATGACCGCGTCCCTCGGGATCCTGTTCGGCGTCGGCTTTTTCGATCTCGCCATTGCAGGATCCATCGCAACCTTCATCGTTCTGGCTGCAGTGCGGGCATCCGAGCGTTTCCTGCCACAGCGTCGCTACGCCACAGTGCGGGTCCACTATCATCGGTCGGCTGTCATTAATCGCGAGGCCCTCGAAACTATTCTGTTAAGCGCTGGGCTGATGGCTATTTCCATAAGTCAGAAGGTCGGCAAGGACAGCCAGGAATTCCAGGCAACGGTTAGTGGCAATAGTGACAAACGAATGGATCTGTTGGCATCGATCCTGATTTCCGCCCCCGACGTGATCGGTTTTGAGTATGAACCGCACGGCACATAGGGTGACTTCCGACCAGTGCGACACCGTCATGTTGCGTCAGGCCACTGCTCTTCCATTTGTGCCACTGGCACCCCCGTCGCAAAAATGTACCTGTGCCTTTCCTTTCGCCTTGGAGCGATAAAGTGCACCATCGGCACATTCCATCAGGCCATCGAGGTCCAAGCCGTGCACTGGTGCCAGAGCGATGCCAATGCTGACGGAGATTCGCATTTCAGTCCCGTCAATCCGATAGGCGTCGGAAAGCTGCCGGATGACCCGCCGCGCCAGGAACTCAGCTTGGTCAGGATGTTGAACGCTCGGCTGCAACACAACAAACTCATCGCCGCCCAGCCTCCCCACGACATCCTCGGCGCGCACCGTGGCTACGAGCCGTTCGGCAACCTGGGCCAGCATCTTGTCACCGATAGGGTGGCCGAACTGATCGTTGATAGCCTTGAACCCGTCCAAATCCAGATAATGAACGGCAATTTGCTGATCGGCACGGCAGGATGCAGCATGCATCAGAAAGGATTCACGGACCAACAGGCGGTTGGCAAGGCCTGTTAGGGGATCGAAGCGAGCCAGTTTTCCAAGGTCATGCTTCGTCGTGAGATGTTCCACCGTCGACTGATAGAGATGCCGAACGGATTGGATACTCATCACCGCGACGACCAAGAGAATCACTGCCTCAAGGATGAAAAACTGGGCATGCAGCGCATGCGGTCCGTCGCGCACTGCGTGAGCCAGCAGGGCCAACGAGACGGGCAGGACGGAGAGGGTCTGGCCAATAAGGCACAGCTTTGGCCGGCTCGAGTTGCGAGAAACAATGCCCGCGCCGAACGTAAAAATGAGGCTGACGGTTGCGAGATGGACGAGCGGCTGATGGGCTGGGAGAACCGCCACATTGAGACCGGCTACAAGGGCTGCGCAAACATAGGTCAGCACCGCATATCGTCGCTCCCATATTTTGAGGGCTGGAACTGTTTGAGCTATCCCTCCGGTGCGATGAAAGGCGCGAATGACCAGCAGGCGACCGACCGTCACCCCGCTGGCGCACAGCACCAATGTCAGAATGACCTCGTCTCGCCAGCTCAGAAATACGAGCGCTCCCACCAGAACCTATAATATGCCAAAGCCAAGAACCGGGGCGCTCATGGTGAAGAGAGTCGCGACGAGATCGCGGTAAACGGCGTCCGGCAGGATCTGGTCGGACGCCCGGCTGAAAATAGGTGGAGCCGACCGTTTGTCGGGAATGAATGCACGCCTCTCCATGTTCGCATAATGGCCGAAAAAGCTTAACAATTGCTTTTAGCCTTAGCCTCGAGCCCGTAACTCGGTTCAATCGCATGCTGTCGCGGGGAGAAATAGCAAACACCGAACTTTTCTAGGACGATGTCGTTTGAACCGCGAGAGTAGCGGTCGCACAGCGCGTAAAAGCTAAGCAAAGTCATTGTGAGCATGACTGCGCCCTCGATAGGTTCGCTTCCGCTGCAAGCGGAGCGGCTTGGGCGACGTGAACTGTTTCTGCTGCAGGCGAATGCCACGCTCGACGACCGCAGCTGCTGCGAACGGAAGGGTGGCATTTGTCTGAAGGCTTCCCGAAACGCCGGACCTAGAGCATAATCCGATCTGATTGAATCGAGGGTCTTTCCTTAGACTGGAAAATCTGATTCATCATGTCAGCTGGACGAGGAGGCCAGCCTGGCATGAAGAAGTTCATCTCAGAGGATTTGCGTTCGCGGGTGATTTGGCGGTCGATGGCGGTTTGTCACGGCGCGCGGCAGCCGAGCGTTTTGGAGTTGCGGCGGCGAGCACGGTTCGCTGGGTTCGCGAATGGCGAGAGACCGGATCGACACGGACGAAGCCCCAGCGCGGCGACATGCGGTCACGGCGGATTGACGCCCATCGCGATGTTATTCTCGGTGCGATCGAGGAGCAGGTGGACATCACGCTGGTTGAACTGGCCGAGATGCTGCGATCAGAGCATGGAGCCGTATTTGCTCCGAGCACCATGGCGCTTCCTCGACCGTCACTCGATGACGGTCAAAAAAACCGCGCACGCCAGGGAGCAGGAGCGGTCCGACGTTCTCGCGCGGCGGCGCGCATGGTTCAAGGCCCAGCCTGATCTCAACTCCGAGCAGTTGGTGTTCATCGATGAAACCGGCGCGTCAACGAAGATGGCGCGTCTGCGCGGACGGGCAAGGCGCGGCATGCGATGCCAGTCGCCAATCCCGCACGGCCATTGGAAAACCACCACCTTCGCCGGCGCGGTGCGCTTGACGGGGATGACCGCGCCCATGGTCCTGGACGGCCCCATGACAGGCGAATGGTTCGGGGCCTATGCCCAGCAGGTTCTGGCCCCAACGCTGCGCCCTGGCGACATCGTCATCCTCGACAATCTGCCGGCTCACAAAACAGCGGCAGCCCGCGAGGCGATCGAAGCAGTCGGCACGCGCATGCTCTTCATTCCGCCAAATAGTCCCGACTTCAATCCGATCGAAAACGCCTTCTCGAAACTAAAGGCCATCCTACCAAAAGCAGCCGCCCAAACCATCCCGGAGCTATGGGATGCCATCCGCGACGCTTTGCCCCGCTTCACTCCTGAAGAATGCGCAAACTATTTCACCGCCACCGGATATGAACCAGAGTGATCCGATTCTGCTCTAGGTACTGGGCATCGTGCTCACCGCCTTTGGCGCATTGCAACGTGAGCGGCTTACCGGCCGGTGGAACCGCCAGAACGAAGCTGGTGCCTTCCATATCGAGCCGCGCTTCGATCGCGGTCCCGGCCGGCACCACGGTCTTGCCGCTCTTGCGAGGCGCGGTCTCTCCTTCGCGGAAGCGGTAGTCGGCACGCGCCCAGACTATTCCGCCGTCCGCAATGAAGCTGACGTAGTCGGTACGGGGATCGACCCGGAACAGCGATTCGCGACCGGAGAACACGAGGAAAGCGATCACCATCGCGACCAGCGCGACGTTGGTTGCGACAATCAGCGTGGTGATGATCCGGCACAAGGGGGTAGAAGAAAGTTATCAACCACCAGGATGCCGACCCTCTATCATGTCGGTTATCTTATTTGCCAGTTCGTTCATCACAAAAGGCTTGGTGATCACCTCCATGCCCGCGTCGAGATGACCGTTGCCCACCGCGGCATTTTCTGCGAAGCCGGTGACGAAAAGCACTTTAAGGTCGGGACGCCCGAGCCGCGCTGCATCCGCAACCTGACGACCGTTCAATCCACCAGGTAACCCGACGTCGGTAATAAGTAGATCAATCCTGGCATCGGACTGAAGAATTCTCAAACCAGAGGGACCATCTTCTGCTTCGAGCCCGACGTAGCCTGCTTCTTCGAGCACTTCCACGATGAGCATGCGCACGGTGGGCTCGTCATCGACTACGAGAACGGTTTCGCCCGCGCCCATCTCGGGGATCGCTGCTTCGAGGGAACCGGCATCATCCGCAATCTCACCTGTATAGCGGGGAAGGTACAGGCACATCGTCGTCCCATGCCCGGGCTCACTGTAAACGCGGATCTGCCCCCCGGATTGCCGGACGAAACCGTGGATCATGGATAAGCCCAAACCAGTGCCCTGACCGATCGGCTTGGTGGTAAAGAAGGGATCAAAAATCCGATCGACGATGTCTCGGGAGATGCCTGTCCCCGTGTCCGTAACACACACGGAAATATATTGTCCTGGCGGTAGATCCCGCTCGCGCCCGGCGCGATCGTCCAGCCACTTATTCGCCGTCTCGATTGTGAGTTTGCCACCCTCGGGCATGGCATCACGTGCATTAATGGCGAGATTGAGCAGTGCACTTTCCAGTTGAACGGTATCGATTCTGGCGGCCCAGAGCCCTGCCGCTCCTACAACTTCGACTCTGATTGCTGGGCCGACAGTGCGTGCAATAAGATCGTCCATCCCGAAAACCAACCGATTCACGTCAGTAGGTTTAGGATCGAGGGTCTGGCGACGAGAGAAGGCAAGCAGCCGCTGGGTTAGCGCTGCGGCGCGCTGGGCGGACGTTTGCGCCCCATTGATAAACCGTTCTATGCCGTCAGTGCGCCCTTGTGAGATGCGCCTCTCGATAATTTCAAGACCGCCACTGATGCCCGCTAACAAATTATTGAAGTCGTGCGCGATACCGCCGGTCAGCTGCCCTACGGCCTCCATCTTCTGCGCCTGCCGGAGCTGCTCCTCTGCCGCCGCGCGCTTGCCGATCTCAGCTTCAACTTGTTCTTCCAGCTTCTCGTTTAGCTGGTGAAGCCTTGCTTCGGTCGCCTTGCGTTCGGTAATGTCGATCACAGTGCCGACAAATCGTTCACCTTGACCTCGTTCGAAGAAAGCGCGGCCGGTGGCCGAAACCCAGCGCTCCTTTCCATCCTCAAGACCTATCGTCCGATACTCTATATCGTATCGCCCTGTCCCGCTGGGGTCGATCGCGCGCCGAACAGCCTCATCTGCCCCTTCGCGATCGTCCGGGTGAAGGCCGGCGAGAAACGAACCTTCGTACGTGACGACCGCGTCTGGAGCCAGGCCGAAAAGCCGTCTGCATCTCGCGTCCCAACGAAGCTCGCCAGACGCGGGGTCGTAATCCCAGGTGCCGATCTCAGCCGCCTCGGTCGCCAGCCGCAAACGCGCCTCGCTATCGGCAAGTTCAGCTTCGGCTTTTCGGCGCTGGACAAGTTCGCGTTCAAGAGCCTGGAACAGCCTAGCATTATCGATCGCTACGGCGGCCTCAGCCGCAAGACCTTCCAAACCTCGCGCCGAACGGTCATCGAAGACGCCAACATCGCCATGTCCAAAGAATAGCCCTCCGATCACGCCTCCCGCCCGGGAGATGACCGGTACCGCCAAGTAGCTGCGAACCGGAAGATGCCCTTCCGGCATGCCTTGTCGCGGCGCGTTCTTGCCGTATCGCTCATCCTGGGTGATGTCCTGGGAGCAAACAATGCCTTCACCGGCGAAGGTAGGTCCAAAAACCGCCGTGTTGCGCGGCATCGGAAATTGCGAGAAGGCTTCTGCAGGCGCGCCTGACACGGTATATAGCGTATAGCTCTCCCCGGCTTCATTTTCGACATTGTAGAAGAAGGCACCAAATTCGGCGCCCGTCAGCTCCACCCCAGCGTCGGTCACGATTTGGACAAGTTCCTGAAGATCGGTTTTGGCTGCAAGGGCAGATCCGGCGCGATTGAGTATCTCCAGCGCGCGCCTTTCTTCGGAAATCGCCTCCTGCGCGGCTCGATCCTCTGTGCGGTCCCGCAGAATTTTTGTGAAGCCGATCACGGTCCCGCCCTTATCGCGGATCGGCGACATCTCGCCTACCGCCCATAGCCGCGAACCATCGCGGCGTATTCTCCAGCCCTCCTGTCCCCCTCCGCGTCCAACCGCGAGCGCATCGCTCATCTCCTGCCGCAATGCTGCGGCGCCATCTCCTGGAGGAAACAGGCGCTCGAGTGTTTCGCCCAGAACATCGGCAGCGGTCCAGCCGAGCATTCGGGATGCGCCCTCGTTCCAGCTGGTTACTCGCCCTTCAAGGTCAGTGGTAATGACGGCCGTGCCGACCGCGCTATCGACGATCTGACGCCATTCGTCAGCGCTCATTGCGCGCGAGCGGCTTGGCTTAGACATTAATCCCCCGAAGAAATTATGTGATTTCAGACCGAAACTCGAAAAGGTCGATTTGGTTGCAGACGGCCGATGCCCGGTGAGAATTCTTCGACGCGCTCGGCTTTGGGATGGATCAACACAGCTTTGATCGTCGCCCGCGACCTCCATCCAGCGAGCAAACGCTCTGTGCGAGCACTGCTTTGCTCGGGCAGTAGCGTGAGGCATTCAGGTCAAAATTGCGACGTGGTGATGCAAAGAGGTTCGCTGAGCATCAAAGCTCAGATATATATCCGAGCTTCGTCTGGGCCCGGGTCAGTCTGGCGAACATGGGCAGGATGTAAAAATAGGGAATTGCGAGTCCCCGAGGCGTCGAACGTTCCTCTAAGGCTTTTCATCCTGCTACTGTTATAGGTTTGGGTTTTAAAGGGCGCGTGATGATGGGCAGGGGAAGGGATGAGGTGGGCCACTGACAGAGGGGGCACGTCCCGGCTCGCCCATGTCGAAAAGGTGCCGCAGGAAGGCTATCATGGCGCTATGCCCCTCCACTGTCAGCAAGACAAGAATCCGCCGATGATCATGAGGATCATAGTCCCGGCCAATAAGTCCGGCAGCCTCAAGGCCATCGAGGCGACGTATGGTGCCAGGAGCGCTGTCGCCTGACACTGCCATGGTATCTTTAACGCACAAGGGCTGGCCTTCTGCGCTGGCAATAAACAGCGCGAGCATGATATCCCATGCGGCGTCGCGAAAGACGTGCCTCGGGAAGTCCGCCGAACTTTTGAGCCTCGCGGCGCGCGCGTGCTTTGCCAACATAAGCAGATCAGGGGTGGGGCTAACGGTGAATCTGTCAGTTGCCTGATATGAACCCATTTCCGCCTCTCTTGCTTCGAGCCACATATATTTGGTCTGCGTGAGGGGAGCTTACCGAAATTCTGTAAAAAGACAGTGACGCACAAACAGACAGCTTGACCATCGCGATTTATCCGTTGCCTCGAATGATTGACAGATATCAGGCTGTGACCGATTGTAGGCTGATGACCGACCGTAAGCCGGAATATTATCGTCTGCTAAGTCTCGCTGTGGCGGAAGAGGCTGCGGCCGCGGCTGCCAAACAGCGCAAGGACGACATATTTTTAGTCGACGGTCATCGGAACCGGGCCGCCTTTTTCAGAAAGGCAGCGGATAATTTTTTGCGCACGCAAGACAGCAGCAAGGGTGACCAGAGCGAAACCAAATCTTAACCGCTACGGGTTGAGCTAATCCCAAAGCGGTCACAAATCAGATCGTTATGGGAGGTAGCTGTGAAAGTTGGCTGGTTCTTCTACTATTCAACGCGATGCCGTCGCCATCGCGAACTGGCGTGCACGGCGCGCACCGATTTCGCAAGAGACGCGCATAGGCGGCTGGCCTGCCAATATGCAGATCGCGCCGCGCGCGCCATGGCCCAGTTCTAAGCTTACCTGCTCAACAGGCGCCGGGTGGTCACAGAATGATGATTAACAACTGTTAATCACGAAAAATTGGGAACCCATTTCTCGTCCATTCGTCTCACGAGCGCGACCTTATAGTTCGTCCTTCGATAGCCCCACCTCTCCCCCCGGGAGGTGGGGCACTTCGTAGATAGTGGCTTAAGCGATCGTCGCATCGCTAAGCCAATTGACCCGCTGACTTCCTGGCGAATAGCTGGCGTGATGGACTATTTGTGGACAGCTTCACGCGGCCCGGTAAAGCTTGTGCTCAGCTATCATGGGGACCGGACGCGGGCCCTTCTTGCAATTAATGTGGTTGCACAGGAAGGCGATGCCGGTCACGCGATACGCCGCTCGTAATGGATCAATCCGTATGATGTCGTTCGGGGTATCGATGAGCCATGGGAATTGATGCGCGGCCGCGGACATGATGACAGACTGACAAGGATATGCGTTCCAAAGCTCGCGGTGCTGGCACGATATTTCCGTTCCGCGCCCGTGACGCGCTGGCTATGAGCGCACACTAACGGACGAGCAAGGTCTGGTCCTACGCGGTCAGCATACATCATTCCAGTCATGCCTAGAGGTCGTTGCTGGCCTCGGGGCCGCGCGCCATTCGCAGATGACCTTCGAATATGGGCGCAATCTTCTAACCTATTCTTTTACAATGCGGTTGGAAGACTGCGCCGCCTATAGCGCGCGGCTCTCGTGGTCCGGCTGGACGTAACGAGGTGAAGGTTGCGCAATCACGCAGCTTTCAAAGCGCATCGCGTCTGGCGGAACACTCACGGGCTGGCGCCGTTAAGTGTCAGACGACTTGGTTATATAAGAAGAGGATCGACGAAATGGTTCAAGCATCAGCGCTTTTTGACACCCATAATGAAGCTGAACGCGCAGTGGCCGATCTGCGGACACTTGGTGTGACGGACACCGACCTTTCGGTGATCGCCCATCATGGCGGCACCACCACGACACGATCTGGCGATGGCGAGATCACAGATGAGCATCATCGCAATATTCTGCGCGGCATTCTGGGCGGCGGCGCGCTTGGTGCTGGTCTGGGTATCGCCGCGCTCGCAATTCCGGGTGTTGGCCCGCTGGCTGCCGCTGGCGCCATCGCTGCATCGGCTCTTCCTGAAGCCGTGGGGATCGGGGCTGTCCTCGGCGCGATCGGCGGAAGTCTGAACGAAGTTCTGACCAAGCACGGCGTGGAGGAAGAGGACGTCACCTATTATAATGAAGGGCTTAAAGACGGCCGTGTGCTCGTAACGGTGAACGAAGCAGGCATCGACGGCGATCTGGTCCGCGACGTCCTCTACAGAAATGGTGGGCATAATGCGGCGCGGACCCGGGCCGCATCTCTATAATTAAAGGCCTTCCAGGAACGCCCGTTCCTGGAAGGCCTTGTGGTGCAAACCGGCTACGTCGTTTTGCGACGATGATATTTATCTGGAACAGTGATAATGGCCAAGGACAACAGCAAGCCCTTTTCTCCGCCTGCATATGATGCAGATGAGAAATCGACCGAGGCAAAGCTCGGGATTACGCCGCTTAATGACGGGGATGGACCTGACAGGGGGCGTCGAGCCCAGGAGGGTTCAGGTGCGGTTTCCGGCAGCGGAGCCGGAGCTGGTGGGACAGCGGTGGGCAAGGAAGATTATGACGAGGACAGCGCAGGAGGAGGGGGGGCTGGTTCCCCGCACAAGGCGCGTTCTGGAGGAGATGGCGTTACAGATGACGGCGGGGAAGATGCTGGCCGAGGCGATGACCTGAAGCTTCCGCCGAACAGCTCATCAATGTAGGATGGGTGTGCCCAATGATTGGTCCTGTTGCGCAAGCTGCCCCTGCAAAACCTTCTCATTGGCTGACCTGCCTGGAAGTTACGCTGTGCACCCCTCAATGGAAGGCGCTCAGGAGAAATATTGCTCGCATCTCCATTGGCATTAGATAAAGTAAGAAGGCCGTGCAGATATACAGCGCGTTACGTGCAATGACATGTGGTCTCAGCCATGGAAAAGACTGAATTATTGCGTAGAATGTGGAGCAGGGTTGAGCATTGTCGTCGGCTGGCGATCACGACTGGCGACCGATACACCGCAGACGCCCTGATAGCCATGGCAAATGAAGGCGAAGCGGACATAAAAAGACTGCTGATGGAAGATTTTCCTATTGTTCACACGATAGCATCAAAGGCGGAATAGGGCTCAGGCCTAGAACATTTACATATCTGGCACCTTCTGCAAATTAGTCTATTTTGAAGCGGCAATTCGATACCGGTTTCGTTTACCGCACCGCTCCATCGACGGCGCGCACCGTCGCGCTTATGTATGCCGTAGGCGCTTTTCAGCGTTAGGAGCGGCAATCGGCGGAGCCTTCATTGCTTCAAGGCGGCGGGCGGTGGGTTCGGTCGATCCGGTCGCTCACTTGCTCTACTGCAAAGGCTCAGCGTCGAGAGCTGGCGAAATAGCGGTTCCCTCAATTGGGCGTCGGCATTTGGCAAACCGCGAATTGTTCCTTTAGGCACGTTCCGATAACGCCAAATCATCACGCCACGCATCTTTGGTAAAATCTATCACACCAAGATGCGGCTCATCACAATAATGCGGTGGTGGTTCCATCGTCACGCCCATGACAGGGTCGTGGGCGCGCTTTGAATCTGGTCGGCAGTTCCTATTTATAGCGGGGAATAATGTAGACACGCGGAGGACGAAATGGCGAATGGATGGGCGCGGGACGGCGCCGTACAGGATCAGATCGACGACACGGTGAAAGATGCTGTTCTGCGCGCACGCGTGACGATGCGGACCGGCGAAGGCTCCGAACAGTGCGAGGATTGCGGAGAGGATATTCCAAAGGCCCGGCGAGCGGCCCTCCCTGGTACTCGGACCTGCGTCGCGTGCCAATCGACGCGCGACACGGACAGGCGCAGCGTCGGGATCAATCGGCGCGGAAGCAAGGACAGCCAGCTGCGATAGGCAGTGGCGGTCTGCTACGTTGCAGCCTCCACGGGAAACCTGCCACGGCGGCAATCCGGTCGCGCCTTGAAATCGCCGCAAGGCGGACCCGGTCGGCTTGCGCGCTATGATCGATCTGTCGGCAGAAAGAAGCGACAGGGATGCGTTTGCCCGATGGCTAGCGCATCCTTAAAGGGCGAGGCGGGCTCGAAGCATTCGAAGCGTGACGATAAGCCCCCCTTCGCTCCACTCGTAGTCGATCCGGCCGCCAAGCTGACTTGTTACACTACGTTGGAGCAGTTTGCTGCCAAACCCGCCAAGACCATTGGGAGCATCGACTTTCGGTCCGCCACGTTCCACCCATCGCAGCACGACATCGTCGCCATCTGCGTCGCTGGATATATCCAGAGTGCCGGACGCCATCGACAGAGCGCCATATTTCATCGAGTTCGTTGCCAGTTCGTGGATCACAAGCGCCACCGCCGTCGCTGACGATTGTCCGACGCCCATCCGCTCTACGGCCACTCGAAGCCGCCCCTTGAAGGCACCGAGATCATCGTAGGGCGCCAGCAGCACCGTCAGGAGATCACCCAGGAGAGCAGCGTCGCCCTGGCCTCCGGGCAGCGGTCGCACCAGGTCATGCGCCCGTCCCAACGCTGTCAGACGTTCGGTCAGTTCTGTCGCCATCTCTTGTACGCTTGTAGCTGAGTGCGAAGAGATGGCCGTCAGTCCCGATGCTATGGACAGGAGATTTTTGACGCGATGGCTCATTTCACCGGCCAGGAGCTCATTGCCTTCTTCGGCCTGCTTGCGCCCAGTAACATCAAGAAAAATGCCGAACATGGTTCGTCCGACGATACCGGAATCCTCGCCCTGTCCACGCGCCGCTACCCAGCGCACCTCATCCTCGATGAGGATTCGAAAGTCGGTCTCATAAGGTCCAAGGATCGCACGTGTTGCAGTGAACGCAGCGCGGACGCGGTCGCGGTCTGCGGGATGAATGTGGGCTGAGAGCTGTTCGAAAGTAACCGTTTTGGACCATGCAAGCCCCCATAGCGCGAAGCCCTGTTCATCCATTGTGAATTCGTCGGTGTCGACGTTCCAGGCCCATAGAGCTACTCCCGCAGCCTTGATAGCCAGACGCAGGTGATCCAATTTCCATTCAGTGGGCTTGGCCAATTCTGTCATCGTTTTCGTCTGTTTCCCATATCTTTGAGACAAGCGTCTACCTTAACGCACGAAAGGCGTTCGTCCCATGCGATTTGACAATATGGTCTGCGATGGAATATCCACAACCATCATATGGCGATACCATAGCTCGGTTTATCACAATGCCCAGGATGCGGCTCGCCAGACCCTCCCTGTGTAAGGGGCAAGGACAACAGGAACATTGCTTTCTCCAGACGGCATAAGTTGACAACCTTATTCCCGGCATATCGGCCTATGCCCTTGGCCGCCGATATGGCTGCAGGGTGGGGTGTTGCGACGCGCTAGCGCGTGCGGTGGCAGTCGCCTTGGGGGGCAGACCGGTTCGCGGATGATGGCGCGTCTGTCGGCGCCGTGGTCGCGTGATACAATGCTGCGCGTTCTTCGACGCGTTGACCCTGCGGCCGTGCCGCCGCCACCTGCGCGGGTCATCGGCATCGACGACTTCGCCTGGCGCCGTGGCCACAGCTACGGGAGCATCGTGGTTGATCTCGAGTGCCGCGAGGTCATTGATTTACGGCCTGATCGTCAGCGCGACACGGTGATTGCTTGGCTGCGCTAGAACCCGCAGGTGGAGATCATCTGTCGCGACCGTGGTTCCGGTTATGGCGCGGTCGCCAGTGCTGCGGCACCGCAGGCGCAGCAGGTGGCCGACCGCTGGCATCTGTTCGAGAATGCCTCGGCGGCATTTCTGGTGGCAGTACGTTCGGAAATGCCATGTTTGCGGTGCACGCTGGCGCCGACGGGGCCGCTTGATCCAGCCACCTTGACCCGCGCGGAGCGCATCCAGTGGGATGGCGCGCAATTGCTCGAGGCACTCAACCTCCAAATCATTGATCGGGCCGGGCAAGGCGTGCCGATCAAAGCCGTGGCACGCACAACCGGCGTGTCACGCAACACCATCCGCAAGATCCTTCGCGGCCAGCGTCACCACACCTTCCGCACGCGCCAGAGTTCGCTCGATGCCTGGTGGTTGACCCTTGAAGCGGAGTGAAGCGCCGGTTGCTGGATCGGCGCCGAATTGTGGCGGCGGCTGAAAGCATGCGGTTTTGGCGGTCGATACGCGTGGTCAGCGAATGGGCTACACGACGTCGTCGCGCCGAGAAGCTCGGCCACACCGGCGGTGCGAGGCTGAGTGCACGGACCATAGCGCACAGCATGACCACCGAGCGCGACACCGGCTCGGCTCAGACCGCGCTGATCAACGCGGTTATCGGAAAGGCTGGGCCCGCGCTAATCACCGCACGCGAGGCTCTCGACGGCTTCCAAGCGATGATGCGCTCGAAAGACAAGGCACGGCTCGATCCGTGGATCGCCATGGCGGCTAAGACCAAACTTGCGGCATTCGCCGCCGGGGTCGAGACCGACGAGGAAGCCGTCGCTGCCGCGATCTCAACGCCGTGGTCCAGTGGTCAGGTCAACCGCTTGAAAGCCATCGTGCGACAGATGTACTGGCGCGCCAAAATCGATTTGCTCAAGGCCAGGGTCATGGCACCTGCATGATCCAAATTGCACGGAATTTGAGTCAGACCCCAAAGAACACCCCCGCCGAAGCGGGGGCAGTCCTGTCATTTCTCGCCGTTGCCGGGCGTGGAGGACTTGGGCGCCTTGCCATCCTCTGTCCGGCCCTCGTTCCGTAGGTCACGGCCTTCCTGGGCCTTCTTCTGCGCTTCAGGGGTCTTGCCATGCTCATTGGCTTCTTCCTTGAGATAGCCAGCGGCTTCCTTGATCTCGCCCTTGATACTCATGATGCTTTCCTATTCACGTCGATCATTTGCGACCGGGATGTTTATAAAGCGCGCCAAAGCCGAGAACGCTCCTCAGCCGGACTTGGCGGGGCGTCCGCGTATCGGAATATAGTCGCAGGTGAAGGCGAGCTCGCTGGTGGCGTCGGTCGGTGTCAGGTGAATGTAGAGGCGCTGGTCGCTGGTCGCTGGCCGCGTCTGCCAGGCTGAAGGCCTGCTCCGCCTCGTACATATCGTCGCGATGCGGTTCGACCCAATGCCTGGCATGTTTGATCGCCCGTGTCTTTGCCAGTTTCTCCGTAGGCGCGACGACGAAGACATTGCGATGCCGCTCGGCAAATTCCGCGGGATCATATCCGCCCAGATTGACGAAATAGAGCCGCTCCTCGCCCGAAAAGGGCTGAGGCCGCAGCGACACATCATATCCATCGGCATGGTCGAGTTCAGCCCAGCAATCGATGTGCAGGCTTCCGGCTTTCCCCCACCATTGGCGCAGCAGCTCAGCATGGGCTTGCTCGATCGATGGGGCGACGACGAAGCGCATGTCATGCACCTCGATATTGGCGCCGACCATCTCGCCGCCAATATAGATTGCGAACAGCTTCATCCTGCCACCCCGCGCTTAACTGTGTCAGCCCCATGTGCAGTCTGGCCAATTGCCGCAGCCAAAACCGCACCGACAGTCAGCCCAATCTCATGCGAACTGGTGATGCCCTGGATGAAGGGATGACGGCCCATCAGGAACGGCAGACTGAGGCAGAACAGCTGATCGTCGGGAATGCCGGACGCGACGGGATGATATTGGTCGTCGATGACGATCCCGCGCGCCGGCGCACCTTCGGCTGTTGCCATATCCTGAACAATGCCCTGGTCGCATAGGGACGGGAAGGGGAAGTCCTTCGCCGACAAGGCCCTCTGGCCCATTGCATCAATGAAGACGGGATAACGTGTGCTTTCATCGTCAACCTGGAGAATGGCGCCGCTCTCCGGGCCGTGGCTGTCGATACGATATTTCTCGCCGATGGCGATGACCGAGAGTTTGCCGGCACGGTGAAGGGCCAGCATGCGCTGGATCGATTCATGCGGGACGGTCGCATAATCATCGACAAAAACGGGCTTGAAATAGCGCGAGAAGCGCTTGAAATCCCGATCGTCGAGATGAGGAACCAGCAACTCGATAACCTCGTGCGTCCGCAGGATCGCGTAGCGCCAGGCCACTGTATATTGGGCTTCATAATTTCGCTGCGCCTCGGCAAGGTTGCGTTCTGCCCAGATGAACGGATCGCTCGCCATACGCTCGGCAAAATAGCGGTCGCAAAAATCCTCCAGCGCAAGCGTCTCCAGCCCGACCGAGGCTGCATATTCGGGGTCGGCCAGAGCAAGCTCTTGCCGAAACAGGTCATAGGCCGCGTCGAGCATATTGCCGTCGTCCGCGTCGATGATGGCATCCAATGCCTCGGGCGTGCAGATGACCGGCGGCTCGTAGGGAATGGAAAAATAGAAATCGGCCTCGGGTAACAGACCCTTGCGCGACATCATGGTCATGTGAAAACCCTCTGTCCCCTCGGCTGGAGCGTAGGTCAGTTCGTCGCCATCTTCGACAAAGGCACCGGTGACCGCCAGTGCCACGGCTGCGTCGATCGCGCTGAGCGACGACCCCCGATGCCTATCGACACGGGCGGAACCTTCGCCAGCGCCGTCGCTGGCCATGGGCTCAGGAAATAGCCGGGTCGGACTTCGGGCTCGGCGGGCCACTGGTGTCCGGTCGCCAGAGCGACATGGTCGAACCGCTCCTGAAAGATGGCGACGCGCTTGGGACGGATGGTGAGCGTCATGCCGTCGTCCGCACTGACAGCATCGAGAACCTTGCAGGAGGAGCGCACCGCGACGGTTACATCGTTCGCCCGAAGCCGCACGATCAGCGCCGCCAACTGGTCGAAGAAAAACTCACCGAGCGCGCGACGCGTGAATAGAAGGTGCGATCGTCGATCCCGCCTGGCTCGATGTCCAGATCGGTCAAGCGGTCTGCCGGCTGCCGGCGCAGCCAGTCGATCAGCGTCTCCTCGATCGGCGGTATCTCGACGCTGGCGATGTTCGACAGCATCGCCGGGTCGTTCCATCCGGGCGATAGGGCGTGCCACGCCCGACATAGGCCTGTTCCTCGAAGATCGTGAGGTCGAACGGCTCTGTCGCGTCGCTCGCCAATGCGCGGAGAGTGTAAATGGCCGTCGGGCCGGAACCGACAAACGCAACTTTGGGTCTCATTCCGGCTTAAATGCTTGAGGCGGCAAAGTGACGACGGTGCTTCAAAAAAAATATTGGGTCAGAAAAAGTATGGCTCGCGACCGGGGAGGAGGCTGGGAACGAGAAGCGCGCCATGTGGATTATGGGTTATTGCGTCTCGAGGAGATCATCATGGCTGCACGCCCCTATTGGAAAGGCCAGATCAGGCTGGCTCTCGTGTCCATCCCGGTCGAGATATATTCGGCCACCAAGAGTGGCGCGACGATCGCCTTCAACCAGATCCATGAGCCCTCGGGCAAGCGCATCAAATATGAGAAAGTCGTGCCCGGCATTGGGCCGGTCGACCTGGACGAGATCGTCAAAGGTTTTGAATATGCCAAGGGCGAATATGTCCTGCTCGATGAGGAAGAGATCGAAGGCGTCAAGCTGGAGAGCAAGAAGACGCTCGAACTCACCCAATTTGTCGATGCCCAGGACATCGACATGATCTATTTTGAAAAGCCCTATTATGTGGTGCCGGCCGATGACCTTGCCGAAGAAGCGTTCATCGTGTTGCGCGAAGCCCTGCGCCGTAGCCGCAAGGTCGGGCTGGGCCAGCTTGCAATGCGCGGGCGGGAATATGTCGTGTCCATCAAGGCCTGCGGCCGCGGCATCGTCATGGAGACGCTCCGCTATGCCGACGAGGTCAACAAGGCGGCCAGCTACTTCCGCGAGATCGGTGATGCTGATCCCGACGATGAACTGCTCGATCTCGCCACGACGCTGATCGACAAAAAAACGGGCAAGTTTGATGCGACCGACTTTCGCGACCGCTATGTCGATGCGCTGAAGGAACTCATCGAGCGTAAAAAGAAGGGCAAGACGCTGAACATCGAGAGCGAGGAAGGCGGCGCTGATCCTCGCGGCAGCAATGTCGTGGACCTGATGGCCGCGCTCAAAAGCTCGCTTGGCGGATCAGGAAGCGGGAAGACGGTCGCAAAGAAGGCCCCGGCAAAAGCCACGGCCAAGGCGCCTGCGAAAAAGGCGGCTGCGAAGGCTGCCGGGAAAACCACTGCGCGCAAGCGGGCTTGACGGGTGGCAGAGGCAATCACCTATGACGCTGGCAATGATGACGATGCTGGCGCCTTTGCTGAAGGCGCTATCACGCTATGGGGAAATCTCCTTGCCCTCATGGGAACGCATCTCCTTGAAACTGGCATGGCGCGGCAGGAGGTTCTCGACATGCTGACGATTCTGCACGAGACCAATGAGGAAACAATTCGATCGCCGCGCGCCCGGGCAGTTGCGGCGCGGCATCTGATGTCCGTCTACGAGGCTCTGGGCAAGGCTTGAGCCGGTCCAGCCATTGAACCCAATCGCTTCGAGCCTGGTGAACGTGCGGCATGTCGTGAAGGTGTTGCAAGATGGCGGATGACAGTCTCGGCGATAAATTGCGGGCAATGGCCGATCATCGTGGGCTGAAGCTGGTAAAGTCGAGGCGGCGCAAACCAGGCACCGGCGACTATGGGAAGTTCGGCCTGACCGACATGGCGGGAAAGCCGCTTTTGGGAATCGGCGAAAAGGAACTCACGGCTTCGCCGGAAGACATTGAGGACTATCTGCGAGCAGGCGCTACCAGCACGTGGAAGGCTTCTGCGGACAGCACTCCAGAGCGCCCCGCATCGAAAAAGAAGCCTGAATCGGTGGATCAGGAGGAGGAAGATGCTCCGCCAGCGATCAGGCCGCGCGCCAGGCGCACGTCGCGGACCAGGGCTGGAAAGCAAGATCCAGTACGCGAGAAGGCCGCGTCTGGGCGCGCAGTGCAGGCCTCGCGCACTGCGTCCAGGAACTTAGAGGTCGACGAGCCGGTGACTTCAGCGCGTCGCTCCCGATCAGCGCCTCCGGCACCGGCGCCACCCGAGCCAGAGTTGCGCATATGGGCTGGCAAATCTGCGGATGCTGCCGCGCTGGCGCCCTTGCTCGCACAGCTGGCCCATATCGATATCGACGAGTTGGCCATCGCGCGTCATCTTGAGGCTGCCCGCAAAGCCCAGGGCGGCATGGCGGTGGCCGAATATGGCGACCTTGTCGGTTTTTGTGCCTGGGCTGTCCTTCACACCGTGCAGCATGGCGCCATTGGTCGCATCACTCTGCTGCTGGTGGATGAACGGCGTCGCCGCCGCGGCGTCGCGACCGGCTTATTGGAGGCCGCGACGACAGCATTGCGCAAAGCGGGCTGCAAACGCCTTGAAGTGATGAGCGACATCGAGATCGCCAACGCACATGGTTTCTTTAGGGCACTGAAGTTCGAGCAGACCAGCTATCGCTTCGCTCGCGACATAGATTTGGCGGACTGAGCAGTCCGGCTGTGATCCCGTCGCTGCCACGGGGAACGAGTCATCCCACTGAGGATTGAACGGGAAAGCGACCGGATCCCGCATCATGGCCAAAGCGCAAACCAAAGCGAAGGAAGACAGTCTCGCGACCTATCGCGCGAAGCGGGACTTTGCCCTGACCGCCGAACCGTCCGGCGCAAGCCATCCTGCATCAGGCAATGGCTTTGTCGTCCAGAAGCATGCGGCAAGCCGGCTCCATTATGATTTTCGGATCGAGCTGGACGGCGTTCTTGTCAGCTGGGCAGTGACACGAGGACCCAGCGTCAATCCCGATGACAAGCGCCTTGCGGTGCGGACCGAGGATCATCCGCTCGATTATGCCCGGTTCGAAGGCACCATTCCCAAAGGGCAATATGGTGGCGGCACTGTCATGGTCTGGGACAATGGCACATGGGAATCGATCCCGGGCAAGGATCCTCGCGAGACGTTACCCGAGGGCCACCTTCACTTCATCCTGCACGGACGCCGGATGCAGGGAGAATGGATCCTCTTCCGTCTGAAACCGCGTGGCAAGGAAAAGGGCGAGAACTGGATCTTGCGCAAGGTCAACGACGGTTTTGCAGGCGGCTCTGACGATCTGATCGGCACGCATCTCACCAGCGTCGACAGCGGGCGGACGATGGAGGAGATTGCCGCTGGCAAGTCTGTTCCGATGCGTAAAGCGACCACAACGGGGCAGCCCGCCGAGACGCGCAAGCCGGCGAGAAAGACAAAATCTGCTGCTGGAAAACCCCCAGCGTTTCAGCCTGTCCAGCTGGCGGCGCTCGTCGATCATGTGCCGACCGGCAATGCTTGGCTGCATGAGCTGAAATATGACGGATATCGCACATTGCTGGCGATCGGCGGCGGCGAGGGCAGGGCCTATACCCGCTCCGGCCTCGACTGGTCTGACCGGTTTTCCAGGCTGATCGCTGACGCTGTCGCACTCGACGTGGAAAGCGCGCTGATCGATGGCGAGGCCGTCATTGTCCTGCCCGATGGCCGCACCAGCTTTCAGGCGTTGCAGGCGGCTCTTAAGGATGACCCCGGTAAGATCGATTATTTCGCGTTCGACCTCCTTGAGCTTAACGGGGAGGATCTGACCCAGCGGCCGCTGGTTGAACGCAAGGAGCTGCTTTCGGCCCTGATCGGTAAGGGCGCTGGCCATCTGCGCTACTCCGACCATATCGTCGGACGCGGCGAGCAATTGTTCGACAGCTTCTGCGGCGCGGGGCTTGAGGGCGTTATCTCCAAGCGTGCCGATGCCCGCTATTCCGGCTCCCGTTCGGGAAGCTGGGTCAAGACCAAGTGCATCCGCCGCCAGGAATTCGTGATCGTCGGTTGGCTTCCGTCGGACAAGCAGCGCGGCTTTCGATCGCTGCTGCTGGGTGTCAACGAGCATGGCAGGCTGCGCTATGCAGGCAAGGTCGGCACGGGGTTCACGGGCGACGAGATGGAGCGGCTGATGGAGATCATGGCGCCGCTCGAGCAGACATCTCCAACGGTGGAGGCCCCGCGCGCAGCCGTGCGCGGCGCGCACTGGGTAAAGCCCAGGCTGGTCGCGGAGATCGCCTTTATGGAATTCACAGACGAGGGAGTGCTCCGCCATTCCAGCTATCTGGGGCTCCGGGAAGACAAGAAACCGGAAGCCGTCGTGCTCGAAGTTGAGGCGCCGGTTGCGGTGGCGGCCGCACCGAAGAAGGGCAGCGGGATCAAGGTCAGCAACCGCGATCGGGTGATATTTCCTGAGGGTAAGCTGACCAAGGGCGAACTTGCCGATTATTATGAGGCCGTCGCCGAAATCATGCTGCCCTGGACCGGAAGTCGGCCAATCAGTCTGGTCCGCTGTCCACAGGGCCGGGACAAGAAATGCTTCTTCCAGAAGCATGACGCCGGCAGCTTCGGGGACGACGTCAAACAGGTCGCGATCCTGGAGAAGGACGGCCATGAGGAATCCTATCTTTTCGTCGATATGCCGGCTGGCCTTCTGACCTGCGTTCAGATGGGAACCATCGAATTTCACGGCTGGGGTGCGCGGATCGAGGATGTCGAGAAAGCCGACCGCCTCGTCTTCGACCTCGATCCCGATGAAAGCCTGAAGTTCAAGGATGTGGTCTCGGCCGCCTTCCATCTTCAGGATGTACTTGGCCAAATGGGGCTGGCGACATTCCCGATGGTGACGGGAGGGAAGGGGGTGCATGTCATCGCGCCATTGACCCCCACAGCGGAGTGGCCGCAGGTGAAGGATTTCGCGCACCGCTTTGCCACGGCGTTGGCGCAGGCAGAGCCCGAGCGCTTTACGGCGGCACTCGCCAAAGCCAAACGCACGGGCCGGATTTTCATCGATTATTTGCGCAACCAGCGCGGCGCGACGGCGGTCATGCCGTATAGCGCCCGCTCGCGGCCGTTTGCGCCAATCGCTGTGCCGCTTACATGGGACGAGCTCAAAGACCTCGACACGCCTGCACACTGGCACATCGGCGACGCTGCGGAGATGGTGAAGCGCGCCCGATCCAAAAATCTGGCGCATTGGGGTCGGGCCGATCAGGTCCTGCCTGACCTGTGAAGATCGCGACCTACAATGTGAACGGGATCAACGGTCGCTTGGCCGTGCTGTTGCGCTGGTTGGCGGAGGACCGGCCTGACATCGCGGTGTTGCAGGAGTTGAAGGCGCCGGATGAGAAATTCCCCCTAAGCGCCATCCGCGAGCTTGGCTATGACGCGATCTGGCATGGGCAGACAAGCTGGAACGGGGTCGCCATTCTGAGCCGCGTTGGCGAAATCCATGAAACCCGTCGTGGCCTCCCCGGCGATCCGGACGACAGCCAGAGCCGATATCTGGAGGCGGCGGTCAATGGCATCCTGATTGGTGGCCTGTATCTGCCCAATGGCAATCCCCGGCCAGGGCCGAAATTCGATTATAAAATGCGGTGGTTTGAGCGGCTGATCGACCATGCGGCAGGGCTGATCCAAACCGGGCTTCCGGTCATGATCGTTGGCGATTTCAACGTGATGCCGACAGAGCGTGACGTGCGGCGCCCGGAGCGCTGGCTCAATGATGCATTATTCGCGCCGGAGGTGCGATCGGCTTACTTTCGGCTTCTCGATCAGGGTTGGACCGACGCGCTGCGGACTATCCATTCTGACGAGACGATCTACACCTTCTGGAAATATTGGCGGGGAGCATTTGAGCGCAACGATGGCCTGCGGATCGATCATCTTCTGCTCAGCCCGGTGCTTTCAGAGCGGTTAGTCGATGCGCAGGTCGACACCCATGTACGCGGTTGGGAAAAGAGCAGTGACCATGCGCCAGCTTGGGTAGAAATCTCCGACTGAGGCCGGCAGAATCCGGGAGTGTGTTAATAGTGCCATCGCGATCAGGTAATTCCGCGCGTTTTGGGACGCTCGAGAATGTCGGCATTAGAGTATCAAGCCCGAGAAAGCGGCCATCTGCCCTCCTCAAGGCAAAGTTTGCGGCGCGAGCACGCCAATCAGGCGAACACGCTGCCCTATGGGCATTCGGGTTCGCACCTATACGCAGTGCGCTTACGCTGGAAATTGGCGAGGCTCCGGAATTCGATAAGTGCTCCGCCAGACAAACATGATGCCGGATGCACTCGCCTACACGCCTGAACGTCGCTTAAGCCCCCGCGAGCCCGCGAACCTCCCCTGCACAGTCAATTGGTCCGCTTGTACGAGTTCGTCACAATCAAGAATATATCGATCTATGGCGCGCAATGGGAAGGATTCGACTTTTCATCAGCCGGAACGGCGGTGACGATCGGCGTCGATGAAGTCGTAATCTGCGCATCAATCATCTGGGCGGACGGCGCGAAATGCGGTGTTCTGCTGGAGCATGATGTGGATCCTATTGCGTTCATTCGCCAGCATTCGATCCGGCCGATAGGGCACTGTGCGCCTGCGGTCGGAAAGATGACGGAAATCGATGTACCCAGCATCTTCTGATCGATAGCTCCCGCAGGCAACAATGAACGACAGCTAGGGTAGAATATCCTCAGCAGGGCCCGGAGCTCGCAAAGTCTGCTCGATGAGAGTCGGAATGAGCGGTAACAGCTCGCGTGCCAGAAAGCCTACCTCGCCGATTGTTTGGGCAAGGATGTTGCCGGCCTTTCCATGGATCCAGGCGCCCCAGGCGGCCGACTGAAGTGCAGTCGCACCTCGAGAAGCGAGACCTCCTATGAGGCCAGCCAGCACATCGCCGGAGCCTCCCGTGCCAAGCCCGACGCAGCCCCCCTCATAAACGAGACATTGGCCGTCAGGTTTGGCCAGATAGCTGATGTCTCCCTTGAGGAGGATGACCGCGCTCCATCGCGCTGCCATTTCGGCGGCTATCGCTGCTGGCTTCGCATCGACCTCTTCGATTGGCAGGCCGCTCAGCGCCGCCATCTCTCCATGGTGAGGCGTGAAAATCACATCCTTGCTTACTCGCCACCGTGATGGGTCGAAGTCATGCAGTGAAACCAGAGCCGCAGCGTCGAGAATGAGACTGCCAGGAAAATCGAGGCTATCGAGGAGATTGGCAATAAAAGCCCGCGCACCTTTGCCCGTGCTCATGCCTGGTCCCAGAACAAGCGTATCGCAGGCCGTGATCCGATCCTTCAATATTTCCGCTGCCGCAGGGGCGATTTCTCCGTCTTCATCGGCGGGCAGGGCAATCATGGCTGCCTCCGGGAGGAGCACGCCCAACGACAGCGCCGAAGACCGCACGGTCGCCATCTGCAGCTTTCCAGCACCTGCGCGTAGCGCGGCTTCACCGGTAAGGCGAAGCGCACCGGGCACAAATTCGGCACCTCCAACCACCAGGACGCGACCGCGACTGTTCTTGTCGGCGCCTTGCGCGATCGCCGGCAGCGGATGTCGCTTCAGCCACGCCTCGTCGAGTTGGTGGCAACTCATCCGCGTGCACCGGCTATGGCATCGGGCGCGCGGGTCACGGGCGTGTCGTCCTGCGCGACCGGGGCCGTCACATTATATCGACTAAGAATTAGCCCTCCACCCTTGGCCTTGTCAGCGTCGAATGCATATTCAGTGATGGCGCAGTTGGCGACATCGCCTTCACGGTCGACTTCCAATATCTCAGCCTCGGTCATGCCTTCGATGATGTACCGCAAGCACAGCACAACCACCTGATGGGTGAAGATCATCACATGCCGGTCCGCATGATGCAGCGCGATCGTATCCATGACGGAGCGCAGTCGCAGAATGACATCGCACCAGCTTTCGCCCCCTGGAGGGCGATGATAGAATTTGCCTAGCAGCATGCGAAATTCTGCTTGCTGCGGCTCGATGCTGCTTATCCCCATAGATGTCAGCCCATCGAGGATGCCGAATTCCTTTTCCCGCAGCCTCTCGTCAAAGCAGATGGGCACATCGCCTGCGCAACCTCCGGCCTGACGGAATAGATCGGCGGTCTCGCAGGCGCGGCGATAGGGAGATGCAAGGAGAACATCTGGACGCTCATGCGGTGCCTCGCCGGCATACCAACGTCCAAGCGCTCCGGCCTGGTCGCGGCCCAGGTCGCTCAGGGGCACGTCAGCATCTCGCTCGGACAAATCTATGCGATCGACATTGGCCTGCATGGCTGCATCCCGCGCGACGTTGCCTGCGCTCTGACCATGCCGAACGACCGTCAGTTTCCTCGGCCAATGCATCTGCTTCACCGCTTTTCTCCTTTGCGAAGAAATGGATGGGCTGGCCAAATGATCCCCTTTGCGAGCGCGGGCATGCAGCCCGATCAAGGATATTTCTCTGCTCCGTTGAGTTCACCAGTATGAGAGGAACATATTAGCCGGGAATCACGCATGCGCGATGATGTCGAAGCGCTGACGCTTATGGCGGAGGAAATTTCGCTTCTCCGCGATCTTGCCGCGCAGGATAAAAGCGATCCAGGCTGGATCCTGATCCGAGCCTGCGCAGATCATATGTGTGAGATCATGGATCATTTTGCCGGCACTCAATGGCATTTGAGTGGCGAAATGCCCTGGTGGCGCACATTCCAGAAAAAGCCCTGACCCTGTCCTGATCTGGAGTCGCAGATCAGGGAAGCCTAGTTTCCAAGGTCAGGGATATAACGTCCGAGCATGGGGTTGTTGGAAGACTGCGCTCGGCAGTTCCTCCAAAATCCGTGAGGCCCAATGGCTCGCTCGCATCAGACCTATTTTGTGAAGATCCATCCCACCCAGTCCAGTGCACTGAACAATGAACATGACAAAGCCTCACGGAGCGAACTTGCCCGCAGGATTGCCCGGCTCGGCGATGCGAGATTTGTCGATCATGACATGTCGGGTGACCAACAGCTTTCAAGCGGCCAGCCGGACACACTTTTCATTCCGACCGGCACGATCGATCTCTCGACGGCAAGAAAACTGGGCATCCAGACTGAGAGCCAGATCTACGGTGGCGTCGTGCCGCTTCCCTTTGTCGGGAGCAAGGTCATAACGCATCCGGCCTTCGGGGACGCCCCCGCAATCCCGGCCGGATGGCGCGCTGGACTGGGCTCGGCTCTTGCTCCTCACGTTCTTGCGGGCTGGTCGGCCTTCACTCTCGATGCGGTCCGCGCTGCCGCTGTTGATATGCTCGGGCATACGGCGATCCGCCTGAAGGAGGTCGAGGCCACTGCCGGACTAGGCCAGTTCGTCGCGACGTCGGTCAAGGAACTGGACGAAGCGATGGCCCAGATCGACCAGGCTGCCATTTCGAAGCATGGCGTGGTGATCGAGGAGAATCTTGATGACGTTGTCACCTACAGCGTCGGTACGACGCGCCTTTTTAGCGAGGCGATTTCCTATTGGGGCACGCAGCGGCTCACCACGAACAACAGCGGCGCGACTGTCTATGGAGGCTCGACCCTTCATGTCGTGAGGGGCGGTTTGGAGCAGGTTGCGAGCCTGGGTCTGGCGGAGGAATTGCAGCAGGGAATCGATAAAGCGATCGCCTATGACGCTATCGTCTCACGATTCTATCCGGATTTGCTGGCGTCTCGCCGCAATTACGATGTCGCCGCAGGCGTCAACTCCTACGGGGAACGTCGCATCGGGGTGCTCGAGCAGAGTTGGCGTGCCGGGGGCGCAAGCGGCGCGGAGATCGCGGCGTTCGAAGCCCTGGCGCGTGATCCCGGCCGCTCGGCTGTGACATGCATGACGATGGAGATTTATGGCGAGGTCGATGCCGCTCCGGACGGCAGCATTATCTACTATAGCGGTGTCGACCCCGTGGCAGGACCGATGACAAAATATGCGATGGAGCTGGAATGACAGGCAGTCGGCTATCCTTTGACGTCGAGGGCGAGAGCCTGGAAGCAACCTTGTTGTCGCCCGACAAGCTGGTCCCTAGCATTCTCTTCATTCACGGATGGGGCGGCTCGCGCGAACAGGACATGGTGAGAGCCGCAGAGATCGCCCAATTGGGCTGCATCTGCTTCACCTTCGATCTGCGAGGCCATGCCAAACATGCCGAAGAGCGCAATGTCGTGACACGGTCGCACGGTCTTGCAGATGTGACGGCGGCCTATGATTATCTCGTTGGACAAGACCAAGTCGATCCATCGGCGATTGCGGTCGTTGGCACCAGCTATGGTGGCTATCTCGCGGCATTGCTGACTGCGGCTCGCCCGGTCAACTGGTTGGCGCTTCGCGTTCCTGCCCTCTATCCGGACGAACATTGGGATGTGCCCAAGGCGAAGCTCGACCGCGATCTTATCAATGCCTATCGGGCGCGCTTTCGAACGGGCCGGGAAGACAAGGCTTTGGCCGCCTGCGAGCGCTTTGCTGGCGATGTTCTGATCGTTGAATCGGAACATGACGATTATGTGCCGCATGCGACCATCAGCTCTTATATGTCGGCATTTCACAACAGCAATTCGCTGAGCTATCGTATTCTAAAAGGCGCTGATCATTCGCTGCGGGATGAAGGTGGGAGGCGCGCCTACAACCAATTGCTGCTTACCTGGATCGAGGAGATGGTCCGGGGCGGTCGCCGGCCGTCATTGCCAGACGCCCAAGCAGAGGCACAACTACCATCGCAGGCGCGAAAGCTCGCACAAGGATAATCGTCTCCAAGCGGATATGGTCTTATAGCTATGTTTCACTGTGGGGTGGCCCGTTGTTCCTGCTCGTGCGTTAATGCCGCAACAATAGGAGGAGACGGCCATGTCCATGTCGCTTGAAGATCTGTCGCGCAAGATGAAGGAGATCGATTTCGCGATGCTTGCCACCCATACGGGCGACGGCGCGATCGGATCGCGTCCGATGAGCAATAATCGTGAGGTCGATTATGACGGTAGCGCCTGGTTTTTCACGGAAGAGACCACGCTCATGGTGTCGGATATCAAGGCCGATCCGGCAGTAAATCTAAGCTATCAGGGCAAATCAGGCTTGTTGGGACAACGCCCCTTCTTTCTGGCGGTGGAAGGGACAGCCATGCTCATCCGCGACAAGGACCAGTTTGAAGCGCATTGGACGAAAGGCCTGGAACGGTGGTGGCCGCAGGGTCCGCAGACGCCTGGCCTCGTCCTGATCCAGGTGATTGGCGAGCGCGCGCATTATTGGGATGGCGAAGAGGAAGGCGAGCTATTGCTGGAGGGCGCTCACTGATGGTATCGAATGAGAAGCCCTCGCCGCGCCGGCTCGCGAAGGCCGGTGCAGTCATTTGCGGCGTGATCATTGCCCTGTTCATCATCATATTCGTCGCGAGAAATGTCTGGCATGGCGAGGAACTGGAGCAGGATCAGGTCACCGGCAACAACGTCGCGACTGAGCATACCGGCCCGTCATATAACCAGCAGCCTTGAACCACACAGCTTTCAAAGAAGCTGGAAGCTGGCCATGTTCGCTGGAGCCTAGCCTCTGCTGGCCTCCAGCGACATGAGAGCCTGAGTGATAGCCCGATGGGTCAGTCCTTGCGGCATGTTGCCCAGATAGCGTCCGGACACAGGGTCGATCATTTCAGGATATACGCCGGCTGTGGGCGCCGGCCCCTCAATCGCTTCGGTAAATGCCCTGGACGCCGCTCCAGGCTGATCAAGCAGAATTTTGGCTTCGACCATCCAGAAGGTGCAGGCGAGGAAGCAGCCTTCTTCCTTGTCGGCTCCGGAATAGCGATAATGATAGGGTCCACAGCCGAGCTCTCGATCGATCGCCTCGACCGTTCGACGCAGGCGATCCCGTCCATCGAACCCAAAGCGCACAGCAAGGGCGAGCGACGCATCGAGGCGATCCGAGCCCGGATAGAAACTATAGGCGCCGAGGCTCTCGGACCAGCAATGCTCCGTTATCCACGCCTCGATCCTGTCTCGCTCGCGTGACCAGCGATCGCGGCAGGTCGTCGGCAATTGCCCTGCGTCGGCCAGTTCGACGGCGCGGGCCAGGGCCTGCCAGCAACTGATTTTCGACATGGTACAATGCTGTTCTTCGGCAAGCTCCCAGATGCAGCTATCCTTCTGGCGCCAGATGTCCGCGCATTGATCGGCAAGATGCGCCGATATCTCTGCGCTGCGCGCGTCCAGGATATTGCCATGGTTTACGAAGCATGCCGCGGTCTCGAAGATATCGCCATATATCCCATGCTGCCGCTGATCCGTGGCGCGGTTTCCAGCAACAACCGGCTCTGAACAGCGATAGCCAGGCAGGTCGACTGTCCGGACGTCTGAAACTGCGCCACCCCAGATCGAATAGCAGACGCGCGGCCCCACTTCCTTGATTTGCTTGAGCAACCAGGTCAGAGCAGCCTTCGCCTCCGCCTGGGCACCAACGCGCAGGAAGGCGTTGATGGTATAGCCTGCGTCGCGGACCCAAGCGAAGCGATAATCGTAATTTTTCGACCCGCCAATCCGTTCAGGAAGAGAGGTGGTGGCCGCCGCCGCGATCGCACCGCTGGGTGAAAAGAGCAGGAGCTTGAGGGCGAGGGCACTTCTGACCAATGCCTCCCGATATGGTCCGTCACATTGGACCGTCTGCGCCCATGTGCGCCATTCGTCATCCGAGCCATCGATCCGGGCGTCTATTTCCTCAAGCGAAGGCGCGACCAGCGGCTCGTCTTCGCCTGCCACAATCGCGAGCAACTCCGTCTGGCCCTCCTTGATCGTCAAACTTGCAGTCGCGCCATTATCGCCCAGATGGTCGATGATTATGCCCGATCCCCGCAGAAAGAGACCCAGCACGCCGCCGACATGGAAAACATCATGGCCACCGACTTTCTGCATATAGGGCGAAGCGGTGTCCGCCCAGTGACCGAGCCTCAACGCGATGTCGAAATGCACCGAGCCTTCCAGCCCCTCGATCCGCCGCGCCAATTCGCACCAGGGCAAGCGTCCCGCAGAACCGTTGTTGAGCGATTCGACCATTCGCGCCTTACCGCCAGCGGTCGAAAATATAGTCTCGAGGACATTACTCTCGGGACGATAAGCCCGCTCGACCTCGAAAGCTTCACGAGGCGTGATGGCGAAATAGCCGCCCTCCTGCGGATCAAACAACCGATCGAAGAGGGGCGGAGAATCGAGATTGGGGACACACCACCAGTCGAGCGACCCATCGCTACCGCTCAGGGCCACGGTCCGGCCATCGCCCAGGGCCGCATAATGTTCGAGATGAAGATAGTTTTCCGCGTCGCGCCGGGGGCGAGCGTTGTCGAGCCGAGTCCTGTTGATGACGACATTCCCTTGAACTGCTTTCAGGCGAGAACGCACGAGAGGCGGCCTGTTTTCCTGATCCAGATCAGAGCTTTGAATAAGATTGCCATCCTGCTGAGCCCGGTGTGGAACTGGATGGCTCTGCGGCTCGTAGTTTGCCGTGTCGCCTAGAACGGCAAAATGGACTGTCGTCCATCATCCCCATCAGCAAGGAGCGAACATGGCAGAGCGTCTCACCATGCAGGACCCGCGCGCGCAATATCCCAAGCCCCCATTTCCAGAGCAGCCGCAGCCGGTTCCCGGTATCGCTGCGGACATGGATCCCAGGCCTGACCATGGCGAGGAAAGCTATACCGGCTCGGGCAAACTCGAGGGCCGCAAGGCGCTGGTCACTGGCGGTGACAGCGGCATCGGCCGAGCTGCCGCTATCGCCTATGCGCGCGAGGGCGCCGATGTCGCCATCTCCTATCTTCCAAGCGAAAAGGAGGACGCAAAGGCGGTCATCGCCCTGATCGAGGCAGAGGGCCGCAAGGCGGTCGCGCTGCCTGGCGACATTACGGACGAGAACTGGTGCCGCAAGCTCGTCGATGAGGCCGTCAAGGGCCTTGGCGGGCTCGACATTCTTGTCATCAATGCTGGCCGCCAGCAATATCGCGATGACGTGGAGGCAGTGAGCTCGGAAGATTTCGACCGCACGCTGAAGACCAATCTCTACGCCATGCACTGGATCACACAGGCCGCCGTGCCGCATCTTCCCGCCGGCGCGTCGGTGATCACAACCGCCTCCGTCCAGGCCTATGAGCCTTCGGCCATATTGCTCGATTATGCCACGACCAAGGCAGGCATCGTAGCCTATACTAAGGCGCTTGCCAAACAGCTGATCGAAAAGGGCATCCGGGCAAATGTGGTTGCCCCCGGTCCATTCTGGACAGTCCTGCAATCCAGTGGCGGTCAGCCGCAGGACAAGGTCACCAAGTTCGGGGAGCAGAGCCAGTTCGGCCGCCCTGGTCAGCCGGTCGAGATCGCGCCCGTCTATGTGCTGCTAGCCTCGCAGGAGGGCAGCTATATCACCGGTGAAGTCTATGGCGTGACCGGCGGCGCCGGGATCGCCTGACGCAAGGATGGCCCCGCGTCACCGCGGGGCCACCGTCCCAACAGATATGGTTCTGACAGGATAACGCCGGTCCGCCACCTCAAGAAGGAGCGGCACGGCCAGAGGCCTTAGTCGCGCAGGCTATCGGGAACCACGCCGCCATTTTCAGCGAGTTTCGTCATCACCGCCCTGTGCAGCGCGATATTCTGCTCTGCGCTGCCGTCAGCGCCTTCATGGACAGCCAGTTCGTCGGCCAGTTCCTTGCGCGCAGCAAGGCTGGAATCGAGATCGAGCAGCTTCAACAGATCGACGATCGAACTTTGATAATTTCCCCCGCCGCCCCTGGCGTCGGCCATGGCCGAAAGGACCGCGCCGACATCGACCTGCGGCAGCGACGTTGCCTCAGGTGACGCGGTGGCCGTGGCGGGCGACGCAGGGGGCGTAGTGGTCGGCGGGGGCGGGTTGGTGGTCTGGACATTCGTGGCGGGTGCAGGGGTGCCACTGCTCGCCCTCTGGTCGTCATGACCAAAAATCTTGTCTCTAATCTTGCTGAAGATGCCCATGTGCCTGTCCTCCATGTGGTGGTTCAATCATCACCAAACGGCGTGTGTCAAAGAAGGCTCCCATGGGAACGAGCTTGGACGCGGCGGGTTGACGTTCTGACAGACGATGATCCGGGAGACGATCGATGAAGATGCAGTTCGCGACGGTGGCGATATCATTGGCAGCGCTGACGCTCGGCGGGTGCGGCAAGAAGGTCGATACGGCGTCCAACAACGGCGCGGCGGCGCCGATGAACAGCGTCAACACCATCGAACCGGCGCCCGTTGCGGAGAGCGCAGGCCAGACGTTCGCCAATGCGGCAGCGGCGAGCGATACATTCGAAATCGAAAGCTCAAGATTGGCGCAAGCCAACAGCCAGTCGACGTCCGTGAAGAAATTCGCGGAGTCGATGATTAAGGCGCATACCGATTCAACGGCAAAGCTCGGCCAGGCGGCGAGCGCTTCGTCCCCGGCCATCGTGCCCAAGCCGATCCTGTCCAGCGCGCAACAACAGTCGCTCGACGCGCTCAAGGGCAAGAAAGGGGCCGACTTCGATGCCGCCTATATCGAAGCGCAGACCAAGGGACATAAGGAGACGCTCGACACGCTTAAAGCCTATTCGGCCAGTGGCGAGGTTCCCTCATTGAAGGAGTTCGCGGCCAAACTTATTCCCATCGTGACAGCCCATCTCAACATGGCGAAGGGCCTCAAGTCCTGAGCGAACGTTCCTTTTTCAGAATCTCTGCGTGTACGGACGGGCCATGGCGGTGATCGCCAATGACCCGGCTCCCTGCCCCTTCGATCTTGCATGAGGCAGATCGAAGGGGCTTTTCACCCTGCCAGCAAATGCCGCGTCGAGATGATATCGCGCGTTCATCTTTAGACCGGCCTGGACCGACAGCACCCGACCGGAAGCACATGCTCCACCGATGTCATGAATTCGCCGGGCAGCTTGGTGAAACCGCCATCGGCGCATGCAATATCACCGGGCGTTGCGGGTCCAGTGCATGCGCCCCATTCGCAATGCCAAGCCCTGATGTCGACCGCCGCACTGTTGAAGGAGCCGGCAATTTGCTGACGGTCCGACTGGCGCAACCATTTCGACGCCCACAAGGTCACTCTGTCACCCAGATGGCATTGTCGCTCAGCCGAGGCGAAATTCACCGATGCGATCGCCCTGTTGAAGGCCGTCCATCACAAGGTCGAGGATCTGTTCGAGAAGTTCGAGGGTGCCAAATCCGCAGACCGCCAGCAGGCGTGGGCGCACGAGATCTGCGTCGAGCTCAAAATCCACACGCTCATCGAGGAAGAAATCTTCAATCTCGCCTTCCGCGGGTTGATCGAGGAAGACACACTCGGCGAAGCCTGTGTCGAACATGATGGCGCCAAGGTGCTGATCAACGACATAGATGCCGGGTCGCCCGACGACGCATTCTACGGCGCCAAGGTCAAGGTGCTTTCGGAAGAAATCAAGCATCATGTCCACGAGGAGGAACAGGCATCGGAGGGTTCGCTCAATACCGGAAGGCGGATGTCGATCTTGTGGCACTCCGCGATGCGATGGCCGTACGCAAGAAGGTATTGCTTGCCCCAAGCAAAGGCAGGCGGGCTACCTGCCGCGAAGCCGACGGCTGTGAACCTGCTCGCGGCCTGATCAGCCGGTGAAACGCAATGGGTCGCCGCCTGAAAATGCAGGCGGCTCGATTCTTGCGACCGCTATCCGACGCGATCCTCCACAGCGGCGGTCAGCCTTTCGTGTCGCAAGACTCCGCCTGAAGAGCGCTGGCGACGCTTCGCTGCATATGCTTGCAGATGGTGTTGCCGAGTTCCAAGCCGTCCTGGGAATTGGAGAAAGGATATTCTCCAGGAACAATGCTCCCATTCTCCATGTCGCAGCCGCCGTCTGCGCTGACATTTGGACAAAGATAAGGGCGGTTTCGTGAAGGTTGGGAAGAACCTCATCTGCTCCGCTTCTCCTCAAACGCCTTCGGTGCCGCGGGCCATTCTCCCTCGGGAAGGGGCGCCAGGCTATCGAACCACGCGCGTGAGCGCAGCAGCGTCAGCCGATCACTGGCAAAGTTCATGTCCGCCCGATCCACAGCGCGAAGTTCTTCATTCACGCCCGCCCAATCGCCAGATGCGACCACGACGTAACTTACCGTGCCGCTTTCGCAGGTCACGAGGGCTTCGACAGCTTTTCCGATCGTCTCGCCTTCAGCATCAACGACCGGCATGCCAGCGACGCTCGTCGCGGTAAAAAGAGTTGGATAGAGGGATCGCTGGCTTGCCTGAGCGGCGGACTTGCCACCATCTTCATAGGCGCGCTGCTTGCCAAGCCAGCGCCAGACGCCGATGAGATTGACCAGAGTTAGAAATCCGTTGGTGGCAAGCAGGTTTGCCTGTCCCGAAGAGAAACCGACTATCGACCAGGCGATCGATCCCAGGGTGAAGACCCCGAAACCCCAGCCCGTGACGCGTGCGCCCAGATTGGCTGCGGTCATCATGGCCGCAATCATGGTGGCGGCAGGGGCAATCCAACCGGCGAGGTCTTCCAACTATGGTAGCTCCATGATCAAAGGGTCAGAAGCGGTTAACGCGAAGCGATCTTGCTGGTGCCGGACCGAAGCAGATTTCTAAGCTTCCCCCTTGAAAACACATGGAGGCAGCGGTTTGCCCGAGCAAGCGCCGTACCAGCCCCGCGAGATTAAACTTTCCTGGCAGCAGGGGGCATTTGGCGAGTCGCGGCCAAAACGCTCCGAACAACTCAATGACGTGCCTAAGGCCCGAAGACTTTTGAGCATAACTGGCGCAATTCCTCTGCCGGTGATGATTGGCTGTCCTGCGCGACGCACTCGTTGCGCCGAACCAAGGCGTCGATCATCGAGTGGGCGACAGGCAACCTGCGTATCGTTCAACTCCTGCTCGGTAACAGCAAGATCGAAAATAGGGTCCGCGATCTGGGGATCGACGTGGAAGGCGCGCTCGCGCTCGCCAAGAACACCGAGATCTGAATCGTCGGCTCCCGCAGCGCTGGCGGGGAGCCGGCTTTAGTGGGCGTGACGAAGCCGCCGTTCGATGAGGCTGCGCTGTACGGCGGCTTTCGCCTTATAACCTGCCGGTCGGTTAGCGACCCATAATCGGCCCTCCGGGCAAGCTACGGATTGACCCGAAAATGGTCATTGGAGTGTTGATCGGCCGAGACGGCCAGCTAAAGTTGAGCGACGGCTTCCACAATGTTGCGGAAAGTCACCGGCTTTTGCAGCCGGACCACACAGGCGAGGTCTTCCGGGACAGCGTCCGGGTCGTATCCTGTCAGAAAGTTGAACGGTACGCCGCGTTCCTTCAGCGCATGCGCGATCTCAAATCGCGGCTCACCGCCACCCAGATTAAGATCGAGCACTGCATGCGTCGGCGTCGCTGTTTCCAGCAGATCGAGCGTCGCATCCTCGCTCGGACAGGGACCAAGCACCTTAGCGCCTGCGCCGCGCAGTGCGGCGGCGGTGTCGCCAGCGATGTAGTAATCATCCTCGACGACGAGCACATTGCGACCGGTCAGGTCAGGCGCTCCGGTCATATCCAGTGTTCCTCCACACACAATCGTCGGCGATGGCGCATCGGTTTCAAGAATGCTTTCACCCTCTTTAAGCGGAAACTCCAGGTGACAGCGTGCGCCGACCGGTTCGATGCTGATGCTTCCCGTGCCGCCCAACTCGTAGGGGATCTTGCCTTCTATCAGATCACTTCCGAACCCGCGCCGCATCACTCTGCCGTGCGGCGGTGCACCTGTTTCGACCCAGTCGATCGCCAGCCAGGTGCGGCCGCGCTTCTCGAAGGAGGACCATTCGACACGCAAGCGGCCTTGAGGAACCGATAATCAAGCCGTTTGCGATGGAAGCGCTCGCGACGCGGATCAGGGCAATGATCGAAGGGCAACCGGCGATCCAATCAAAGTCAGTTCGCCCTATTTCTATGGGCCGATACTCAGCCCGCGTCGGCTGAAGGGGAACATCAGTCATAGATTTGTTAGGCACGGGGCAGGGCAGCGCACAGACGTGATGATGTTCCGCGCAAAGAAACACCGACCAATTGATCAGTAAAATTCTTTGCGGCGGGTTTCGCACGACACTGATCCAAGTGAGGAAGATTGTTGGGAACCAAGGCCACGCATTTTCCTTGAGTGCCTCAAGGAGAGTGTGATGAACGACGATGCCCGCAAGACCCGCGACGTGCCGACGCAGGCAACCCGCAGTCCCAATATCTCGACGGAGAACCAGCCCGAAGGCGCGGCTCGTCGTCCCAGCGATACGCTGGACCGCGAACCGGACCGCGATCCCATGAGCGGCGGCGCGATCCCGTCCAACTATGATCCCGTGGCGATGACCCGGCGTGGCGAGGAAGAAGATACCCGCGCCGGACAGGAGGAGGCAGGCGCGAAATCGCGCCGTTCGCCGCATTGAGCGAGCAAGAGGCGGAGACGCTCTCACCCGTTCTTCCCGACGACGTGGAAGAAGCGGCGGGCGCGTTGCTGAAGGCCGCCTGCGCCGCCCGCGCGAAGCTGGTGACGGCCGAAAGCTGCACCGGCGGCCTGCTCGCCTCGCTGCTGACCGATATCGAAGGCGCGAGCCATGCCTTTGAACGCGGCTTTGTCGTTTATAGCGAAGAATCAAAATGCGCATTGCTGGGCATAAGGCGCGAGCGGATCGACAGCTGCGGTGCCGTCAGCAAGGAGGTTGCCGTCGCGATGGCGCAGGGCGCCATCACTCACTCCCTCGGAGATGTGGCGCTCGCCGTGACCGGCTATGCCGGGGAAGCCCCCAAGGGCAAGGAAGCGGGCCTAGTCCATTTCGCCTGGGCGCGGCGGGGCGGCGAGACAGTGCATCGGGTCGAGCATTTCGGCGATATCGGGCGCGGACCGGTGCGCATAAACGCGCTGCGCGTGGCGTTGGATATGATGAGGCAGGCCGTTGACGAACTCTGAGCGTTTCGCATCCATCCATACCCATGGCCTGATCCGCGCCGCCGCCGCGACGCCCCGTGCGAGCGTCGGCGATGTCGCAGCCAATGCCGCCGCGATACTGGCACTGGCGCGGCAGGCCGCCGTCGGAGGAGCCGACCTTGTCCTCTTCCCCGAACTCAGCCTGTCCTCCTACGCGATCGACGACCTCCACCTTCAGGAAGCGTTGCTGGACCGGGTCGAGGCGGAGATCGGCGCGCTGATCGACGCCAGCGCAGACTTGCCGTTGCTGCTGGTCGGCGCGCCATTGCGCCGCAAGGGACGCCTTTATAATTGTGCACTTGCCATCGCGCGGCGACGGCTGCTGGGTGTGGTGCCCAAAAGCTTCCTGCCCAATTATCGCGAATATTATGAGAAGCGCTGGTTTGCGCCTGGCGCTGGCTTGTCGGGACTGGATATCGATGTGGCCGGCCATCGCGCGCCATTCGGCACGGACCTGCTGTTCGCGGCGGAAGGCTGGGCCGATTTCACCGTCCACGTCGAGATTTGCGAGGATTATTGGGCGCCGCTGCCGCCTTCGACCATGGGCGCACTCGCCGGCGCGCTGCTGCTCTGCAATCTTTCCGCGTCCAATATCACCATTGGTAAGGCGCGCGACCGACACCTACTATCGGCATCGCAATCGGCGCGCTGCATTGCGGCCTATGTCTATTCGGCGGCCGGCCCAGGTGAAAGTACCACTGATCTCGCCTGGGATGGACAGGCGATGATGCATGAAATGGGCGATCTGCTAGGAGAATCCACGCGCTTTGGTGACGAAGCCGAGCTGCTCTATTCCGATGTAGACCTTCAGCGGCTGCGCTTGGAGCGGATGCGCAATGGGACCTTCAATGACAGCGCGGTCGCCGCCGGTGATCCCGAGAATCGCTTTCGCACCATAGGCTTTCCCTTCACGGCTCGAACCGACGACACCGGCTTGCGCAGGCCGGTGCGACGCTTTCCGTTCGCGCCTTCCGACCCGCTGCAACTTGATGCCGACTGCTATGAGGCGTTCAACATCCAGGTGGAGGCGCTCGTCACCCGCTTCCGCGCGACGGCGGGCAGGCATTTCGTCATCGGCGTGTCGGGCGGCCTCGATTCCACCCATGCGCTCATCGTCGCCGCCAAGGCGTGCGACCGGCTCGACCTGCCGCGCTCGGCGATCCTGGGCTATACGATGCCTGGCTTTGCCACGGGGGAGGCGACAAAGGGCAATGCCTGGGCGCTGATGAACGCCCTGGGCGTCGCGGGCGAAGAGATCGACATCCGCCCAGCGGCGCGGCAGATGCTGGCCGACATGGGCCATCCGTTCGCGCGCGGCGAGCGGGTCTATGACGTGACGTTCGAAAATGTACAGGCGGGCCTGCGCACCGATTATCTGTTCCGCCTCGCCAACCGGCATGGGGGCTTCGTCGTCGGGACGGGCGACCTGAGCGAGCTGGCGCTTGGCTGGTGCACCTATGGCGTGGGCGACCAGATGAGCCATTATGCCGTCAACAGCGGCGTGCCCAAGACGCTCATCCAATATCTGATCCGCTGGTGCATCGCGACCGACCAGTTCGATGAGGCGGCGAAAACGGTGCTGGACGCGATCCTCAACACCGAAATTTCGCCCGAATTGGTGCCGGTCGATGCCGGCGGCGCGCTGCAAAGCACGGAATCGAAGGTCGGCCCCTATGCGCTGAACGACTTCTTCCTCCACCATATCGTCCGGCAGGGCCTGCCGCCTTCCAAGGTCGCGTTCCTCGCCTGGCACGCCTGGTGTGATCCGGTCTCAGGTGAATGGCCGGCGGGCTATCCCGACGACGCGAAAACTGCTTATGATCTCCCGACCATCCGGCACTGGCTCGAAAACTTCCTGCGCCGTTTTTTCGGCATGAGCCAATATAAGCGGTCCGCCATCCCCAACGGACCCAAGGTCTCGTCCGGCGGCGCGCTATCGCCGCGCGGCGACTGGCGCGCGCCGTCCGACGGCAACGCCACCCTGTGGCTGGACGAACTGGAGAAAGGGATGGGTCAACCCTGATCCGAAAGATCGATCCAGACCGGCGCATGATCGCTGGTCTTCTCCCAGCTGCGCGGCGCAATATCTACCTGCGCCGACGTCAGCCGCGCCGCAGCGACGGGGTTCAGCAGGATATGGTCAATCCGTAACCCGCATTGCGCGCGAATGATTGCCGCAGATATTTCCAGAAGGTGTAGATCGTCTCATGCGAATGCCGATGCCGCAGGGCATTCTGCCATCCCTGGTCGATCAGCCGCGCATAGGCCGCCCTTATTTCCGGCGCGAACAGCGCGTCCTCCCGCCACCGATCGGGCGCATAGACGTCGAGGTCGGTCGGCATGACGTTGAAGTCGCCGAGGCAAACGACCGGCGCATCCAGTTCGATTAATGAGAGCGCTGGCGGCGAAGGCAGGTTACGCAATTCAGCCGAGCAGCCTGCGTCCCTTATCCGTCAGGCTGCGGAAGGTGATTGACCAGCGGGTATCCTCCATAGGCGCGATGCTGTGCTCCCATAGAGTGCGTACGGGGCCGGACAGCCCATAAAGGGATCGGCGCGCCAATGAGACAGGGTGGCGATCGAATCCGTTCTCCCTGCGCCGCCGCAACCGCAGCGTGGCCGGCGCACCCAGCGACAGACCGGCGACATGGCCGAAGATCGGCCGATCTCGATGCCATCCGATACCCGCGCCCGGATCGTAGCGGATCAGCAGCGCCTGAACGAGCTCAGCCTCGCCGATCGCGAGCAGTTCCGCCGCTTTGCGCCTTATCGGCATCAGCCAGTCGGGAATCGGCGGGGCTGCCGCGACCTGCGCGGTGTCGAAATCATAGGACCAGCCGAACGAACAGGTCAGGCGCTTGCCGAGCCAACCCTGAAACCGAAATGGGGCGAGCGGCAATGCATCGACCGCGGCAATGAGGTGCGCTTCGGTGGCGGTATCGATGACGTCGGATCGATAGGTCAGACCTTCCGGCCCGGTGGGCAATCCAGAGGCTGTGTCGAAAAGATCGGCCTGTTGCATGGTTCTTATATGGTGCCGCGCCCAAAGAGTTGCGACTGTGTGTCGAACCGCCATAGCCTGCGATGCGTTATGGGCGGCATGGCAAAGCGTCCTCTCAAGGTTTTCCGCACTTCAGCGGGCTTTCAAGATGCCTTTGTAGCAGTGACCAGCAGGAAGGCCGCGCTGGAGGCCTGGGGCGCCCGCTCCGATCTCTTCGCCAGCGGCATCGCCGAGCAGGTCACCGATCCTGTATTGACGAGGGCGGCGCTGGCCCAGCCGGGTAGGGTCATCCGCACGCCGCGCGGTACATCGGCCGAGCATCTCGCCGCGGCAGGCAAAGTAAAAATCGCGCCCAGCGCCAGAGGCAAGCGACCACCCGCCCGGAACCTAAAGGAAGCAACGCCGCCGCCAGACCACAAGCCCAAGGCCAGCCGCGCGAAGCTTAGCAAGATAGAGGAAGGCATTGCGAAGATAGATGACATTTTCGCGCGCAGATTGTCCGATATCGACGCGCGCATTGATGCTCTCAGGAAAGAGCGGGAGCAGGTTCGGGAGGAACGCGATCGCGCGCGCTCCCGGCTTGAGGATCGGCGCGACCGCGAGGAGAAGGCCTATCGTGCGGCCATGACGCGGTGGGAAGGATAATTGCGGTCAAGTCTGTCCTTACGCCGCAATGGCGCGGGACAGGGTGTGCGTAATTTCAATCAGGCTCATGTGTTGATTGCCACTGAGATGTGACCCGGGGGCGCTATAAGTTTCCACTGAGAAGTGGCTCTGAATCACTTTTGCTGCTGGTGATGGTCATACGCCGACCACGCGAGCGCGCAGCAGGTCCAGCTTCGCTCGACCATACATCTGTCGTTTTATCAGCTTGAGGCGAGTGATTTGGCCCTCGGTCTGCCCATTTGACCACGGTGAAATGATCGCGTTGCGTACCGCAATCAGGTCCTTTTCTACACCGTTGACAAAGGAAGCGACAAGGCTGTCCTTGGCCAGCTCGATCCACCCATCAAGTTTCGCGGCTGACTTTGATCTGATCATCGATTGGAAATCGCCGATTGCTTTGCGTGCCGTCACCAACTCAGGGACACAGTTCTCGATGACGGCAACGAGGATGGCATCTGATTTGCCCAATCCATCCTGAGCGGAGGTCATCAGGCGAGCCAGAACCCGCGCCGAGGGTGTGCGCATAAGGCCGCTTTGGCCGGCCTTTTCAGCGAGGCGGCGCCGTTGAGCCCACTGCGAGACGATCCCTCGCTGTCCAACAAAACCTTCTGCACGCATCTCACGCCAGAGCGCCAAGGCGTTGCGGGATCCGGTATCCCAGCGCTCGTTCAGCCACGGCAACCAACTGTCCAGAGCGCTTGGCCGAGTACGAAAGACGTCTAGGCGCTGTCCGCGTAGGACGTCCCGAACGAGTTTGCGGCTGTGACCAGTCTGCCGGACAATCTGCCGGATGGAAGTGCCGCTTTTGGCCAGTTCCTGGATTGCCTCATTGGTTTCCTGACGACGAAGGTAACCTTCGTACTGCAGCTTCTCAGCATAGGTGAGAAGCTTGGGGTCGACGACATTGCTGCCGACCGCTTGCCTGATCTGCCGCATGGATTTGCTGACGGCGTCGAGAAAGGCTCGGCTCGAATTTTCCATGAGATGCCAACGATCGGCAACCTGCTCGGCATGAGGGAGCCCTCGTGCGATCGCCTCACCATAACCGCCGCCGCGGTCTCGAGCGACGATGGATATGGACGGGCGTTTGGCAAGCCAGGCCCGTGACGTTTCCAGTGCTCGATCAGGCAGAAGGGTGACCGGCTTGCGGCGCTCCAGATCGCAGACAATCGTTCCGTAAGTCTGACCTCGGCGGAAGGCAAAATCATCAATACCGACAACATGGAGGTCGTCACATCGATCAACAGCGTGCCGCCGCACCACCCGCAGCAAAGTGTCCTTGCTCACCGGCACCATTAGACGGTTGGCAAATGCGGCTCCAGGTCTCCCGCCCAATGCGAGGCCCAGATGGTGGACAATTGTCTCAAGACGTTGAGTACGCCGGCCATATCGCGCCAGGACACCTACATCGAACCGTTCGCAGAAGATGCGTCGACCGCACACGACCGCGTCACACCAGAAGCGGCGCGCCTGGATCGTTAGAACGACACGGCGGCCCGCCAACTGTAAATCCGAAGGTCTCCGCACATACCGGCTCTGAACTCGCTGGCTTGGGCGGCCACAATCCGGACAAACGCCTGAAAGGCAGCGAGAACGCAGTTGAATATGGAAATCATCTCCGACACCCTGCAGCGACACCACCGCAAAGCCTTCAGGGGCAAGACGCGCTCGTTGAAATCGCCCGTGCATGACAGATCCTCCCAGTAAAGCGGGGGAAGGATACCATCACCAGCAGCAAAAGTGATTCAGAGCCACTTCTCAATGGAAACCCCGGGTCACATCTCAGTGGCAATCAACAGCCTACGCGAAGACAAGAAGCCTGAGGCGGTGGTTCTGGAAAAGCCGGCGGCGCAGCTCTCGTCGCCGGTCGCCATCAGAAACCGAGAGCGGGTCATCTTTCCCGAAAGCAGCATCACCAAGGGCGCGCTTGCAGACTATTTTGCGCAGATCGCGCCCCTGATGCTTCCCTGGGCTGGGTCGCGACCGATCAGCCTCGTGCGCTGTACGCAGGGGCGGGCGAAGAAATGCTTCTTCCAGAAGCATGATGCCGAGTCCTTTGGCGATGCGGTGCGCCACATCGGCATCACGGAGAAGGTCTGTCATGAGGAAGCCTATCTTTATATAGATACGCCTGAGGGCCTTCTGACCTGCGTCCAGATGGGTACGATCGAATTTCATGGCTGGGGCGTGCGGATCGAAGATGTCGAGAAGGCCGATCGCCTGGTCTTCGACGTTGATCCCGATGAGGGGCTGGACTTCGAAGCCGTGCGATCGGCTGCCTTCCAGTTTCGCGACATATTGGCCTCGATCGGCCTTGCGACCTTTCCGATGCTGACCGGTGGAAAGGGCGTGCATGTGACAGCGCCGCTGACGCCGCGGGCCGACTGGGCCGAGATCAAGGACTTCGCCCACCGTCTGGCGAAAGCCGTGGCGCAAAATGATCCGGAGCATTTCACCGCAGCGCTCCCCAAGGCCCAGCGCAATGGCCGCATCTTCGTCGATTATCTGCGTAACCAGCGCGGCGCGACGGCGGTCATGCCTTACAGCGCCCGCGCCCGTCCCGGCGCCCCGGTCGCGGCGCCGCTTAGCTGGAAGGAAATGGAGACGATCGACAAGCCCTCCCACTTCACCATCGCTGATGGCAAAGCGCTGGCGAAGCGAGCGACTTCAAAGGCTCTGTCCGGCTGGGGCCGCGCCGATCAATCGTGCCCAACCTTTGAAAATCGCCACCTATAATGTGAATGGGGTCAATGGCAGGCTCTGTGACGCTGCGCCTCGGCACTGATGAGCAGACGCCGCACCCGCAGGCGAAGGCCGGAAAGATCGTCGGGATTGCCGACGATGATGAAGGGGGCCAGGCGCTGATCGTCGAGATTGATGGGCACACCCATCGCGGAGACGGCAGCCATTATCATATCACCGGGTCCCTGGCTGAAGGGCGGCATGCCAAAGAGAGCAATGATGTGCTGGCGAGCGGCTGGGCGGCCTTGAAGACCCCCGTCAACGTGGCACTCGAACACGCGCAATGGTCCGATAGCCGGGGCCCTAGACCCTGATTTCGGAACCAAGCGGCGATGGGATCGCTTCCTCATCGTCCAGCACAGGAGAGCATGATGATCCCGGATCCCAAGGAAAACCCCGAAAACAGCACGTCGGATGACAAGCAGGACGAACTTGAGGAGGCGCAGAAGAACGCTGCTGAAAAGCGCGAGGATGAAGGCGGATATCAGTGAGGCGAGGCGGCCATGATTGCTGAATTCACCTTGCCGGACGGTAGGCCAGTCACCATCAACCTTGATCAGCTTGATTATTTCGAGCCATGCGAAGTCGGTACGCGCATCCATTTCGCAGATGGGCGGGAGCTGGAGATCAGCGACAGCTACGATGCTGTGGCCGAACTGCTTAATCCTGAGCGGCAGGCAGGCCTTTGACCGCGCGCCAAAACCACAGTCACCAAAAAAAAGGCTGATCGCGTGACGACCAGCCCGATGAGTTTTTAGGAGAGGATGCCTGAAAGGCAGAACCCCTTTCGCACCAGCGGCGGCGCTCGACAAATGCGAAGGCGTGCAACCTGATTGCATCCCACGCAACGATCAAGCTGGGCCGGGCTTGCCGGATAGAGCGTCGAACCAGGGGCGATAAGGCGTATTGCGCACCATATGCCGGTTGTAATCCGGCGCGCCGTCATCCCACCAGACCGGACCACGTTCGCCCAGTGCTTGCTTGGCCTGATCGACGGCTTTGCGGGCCGCCACTTCAGTCTGTTTATCCGCCTCTCTGTTCGCGCGGGCTACGGCTCTGCGAGCATCCATGAGATCGTGCACGAGCGCTTCGCGCTTTGCCTGGGACAGCGCCGGATTGCTCATGCGCCAAAGACGCCCGCGAACCACGAAATATCGGCCATCGGGCGTCACAGGCTGAAAAGGGCGTTCAGCCATCGCTCAAAGGGGCAACTTGTCTTTGAAAGTCTGGCTTCAGGCTGCGGAAGGTGATGGACCAGCGCGGCTCATCCATTCCGGCGATGCTGTGCTCCCAGTCGTCTCTCGCCTCGTCGCTCATCACATAGATGGATCGCGGCGCGAGCCGGACTGCGCGTCGTTCAAATCCCTTCGCTGTTCGTCGACGGAAACGCATGGATGTGTGTGCCCCAAGCGAGATGCCCACGACATGCTCGAATACCGGCCGATCCTTGTGCCAGCCAATGCCGGCGCCGGGATCGTAGCGGATGAGCAATGCCTGGGCGAGACTGTCCGCGCCAAGACCTGCGAAGCGCGCGGCGCGGTCGCGTAGCGGAACCAGCCAGTCGGGCAGGGGATCGGTCGGCCCGAACCGGCCATGTTCAAAATCATAGCTCCAGCCATAGCTGCAGGTGAGCCGCTTGCCGGTCCACTGCTGAAAGCGAAAGGGCGTGAGCGGCGCGCGATTGATGCGGTCAATAAGCCTGGCCTCTTCCTCTGCGCTTACCAGATCAGGTCCGTAGCCAAGACCCGGCAGGAGAGGCGGGGCAAAAAGGTCGATCTGCCCGTTTGCCGACATCACAGCAGCGCCAGCTGTTTGTCGGCGGATGGCGGCCGCTTGCCGCTATTCCACAGATCCTGCGTCCTCTCGACCTTGAACCGCTCGGCGGAGAAGGGGGCACGAAACTGAAAGCCAATCACATCCTGGATTGGGCTGTGCAACCAGCGGTCATATTCGTGCGGATCGAGCAGGACGGGCATGCGATCATTGGTCGGCGCGACCGCAGCGTTGGCGTCCATCGACACGCCGGCAAAGCGCGGCCCTTGGTCGGGGATGTTCCGACAGAAACCGGCCCAGGCCATCAGCGGCATATGATTGAGCGAAAACCAGGTGCGTGTTCGCGCGCCGGGCACGCCGTCAGGGTTTGCAAAATGGCTCATGACGATCAGGCATCGATAACGCGGATCGAGCGCCATCTGATCCCACATCGGATTGGTGAGATCCGCTACCAACCCGATGATCCCTGGCTCTTCGCCTCGCTCGCGCATCTCTCGGGTAAGCCGGGGAAAGCCCCAGCTCACACCGCGTATGACGCGCCGTCCTTTGTTCTCGAAGACCACCAGGCCACAAGCGCCCTCTGTCGTCTCGGACGGCAAGTCGACCGGCACCGGCATTTCAGCGCCGAAATAGTGGGCGACCTCCGACAAGCCAGCCGCCATGCAATGAAGACGAGACAGGGGATTCAGCTCACCAGGGGACCTCGTCGTCACTGACCAACTGCGGATCATGCGCGGGGTGATAGCGCGGGACACCTTGATGGTGCTCCGTCTCCAATCGATCCGGCCCGCTTGTGGCCGGCTCAACAGGTCTGGGTTCGTGTTTCAGGCTTAGCTTTCTGCGCTCCTGCATCGCTTCTCTCCATTCTGCGCTCGCTGCGACTCTGCTGCTCGGATCGACGAAAATAGAACGTGAAGAGAACAAAGCCAAGGGCGAGACTCCATATTGTTCCTATTATGTTCTACTACAGCTCGAATCGGAAGGATCAAATTCATGACTAATCAGCGGCTCATCGAACATGATTTCGAAGGGCAAACTTGCGGGTTGAACGGTCTAAAACTCGCTGAAATTCGAGATGCTGTCGCTACGGCGCTGGAAGCGCGCGGGCTTGGCAATCGCTCTTTCATCGAGGAGATTCGCGCAGGGCTTCGTGACGATGGCCCGTTCATGGTCGGCGCAACCGCCTGGGCTACAGCCATCATGCGGACGAAGGTCGATGCGCCCGGTTGATGCTATCGGCCATGGGGACGAGCAAAGGTCGGCCACCTCGATCTTCGAGGCCGCTTTATGGCGTTACTCGATCAAGGTCACCTGCCGCTGTCACAAAAGCGTCACCTTTGAACCAATTGGCCTGTGGTGGCGATTTCGGCGGAAAGGCTGGAGCGATGATTTTCGCGACGGCATTCGCCACCTCTACTGCAAGGACTGCACCGAGCGCCTTGGCCGAAAGATCCGGCCGCTCCGGATGGAGACGACGAACGAGCCGCCGCGCATCACATATCCCCTCCCCGACGAGCGCGAATGGCGGCGAGGCGTGCATCAGCATAGAGGTTAGGGGGCATGGGTGGTCGGCATGCGACGGATGACGCGATGTTCGATCTCGCAGGCGAAAGAAAACCCCGCCGGAGCAAGCTCAACGACGAGGCCAAGATTCAGGGAGGTGCCATCCAAAGGGGGGAAGGGGGACCATTTCAATCTAGAGGCTTGGCTTGGAGATTCAAGCCGAGGGTCAGATTGAGATCGGTCTTTTCGGTCACTGTCAGAAATCACGCCCTCGGTTTTTCGCCGGCCCCTTCGTGCAGTGCGTTAGCGATCATGGCTGCAAGCGTCTCCTCAGCGCTGCGGCGGGCATTACCATCCTTACCGCCAAGATCATTGCGAAGCCATTGGGGCGCGCGTTCGACCGTCCGTTCGATGATCGCTTTTAAATGGTCGTCCATGGCCGTCGCCTATGAGCGTCAATGTGCATTGGCGCAATAGCAGGGCTGTGACATGGCATCGCTCCAGTTATCTGTGGATAACTCGCAGCGCCTCTTGCAAAGTGCGTTCTTGATATGTTCTAGGCTTCGATCATGGAATCAGATGAGCCAGATCACTCTTTAGCCGATGACCTTCTCGTGCCCGAAGGCCGTGAGCGGCTGGGGCGCGCGCATCAGCTGCGCGTCGATATTTCCATCGCACTTTCGATGGCACCGCTCTGGGTACGCCGGGCTTTGTCGGATCGGAATTTTGCCCGGTCCCGCGGCGCGCGCCTCGATATCGTCGAGCGCATTGCCGCTGCTATCGAGCGGAGATTTATCGTTAGATGGCGCGGTTCAGACGACGAGGGCGAGAATGCCCGTGCGGTTGAGGACGGCGGGCCGCTTTTCGGCGGGCCTGATTTTTGTGACCCGCTCAGGGCACATGCGCCAGTGCGATCTCGATCAATTGACTCTGTGACAGGATCAAAGGAACATATAGGGAACAAGTGAGTCTCAACCGTCATGTCGACTGCCCCGCGCCCGCACAGGCTGCAAGCCCTCATTGCCGAAATCCAGGCCATTGCGCCGGTTTCGCGGGCCGATGTCCCATGCCTGCCGTTTGGTATTCCCATCGTCGATGACCGCCTGGCAGCAGGCGGGCTGGCGCGCGCGGCGCTGCACGAAATTGCCGGCCAAACCGTCGCGCTTGGCGATGACGCCGCCGCCACCCTCTTCACTGCGGGTATCGCGGCCAGAGCGTCGGAAGGGGACATTTTCTGGATCATGGCGCAGCCCGATCTATTCGCGCCCGGCCTTGCCTGCGCCGGTGTGCCGGCGACCCGGTTGATCCAGGTAGAAGCGGGAAAGGACGATGACGCCCTTGCGATTATGGAGGAGGCGCTGCGCCATGGCGCGCTTGCCGCCGTGGTGTGCGAGGTCACCCGCATCGGCATGACAGCCACGCGCCGCCTGCAGCTTGCGGCCGAGGAAGGAAACACCATGGCCTTGCTGCTACGGCGCTGGCGACGGTCCGCGCAAGATCCGCTGGGCCAACCGTCTTCCGCGCTGACGCGCTGGCGCATCGGCTGTGCGCCGTCCGATCCCTTGCCGGTGCCCGGCGTCGGTCGGTCGCGCTGGCAGGTGTCACTGGTGCGCCAGCGCGGCGGGCATCCTGATAACTGGCTGCTGGAGGGCTGCGATGCGACGGGTCGCCTCGCTGTTCCTGCCGAGCCTCGCCGTCGATCGGCTACGCCGAAACGAGGCGAGGACCGGCAGGCCGCCTGAACGGACATCTGCGCCCCAACTGCCCCTCGTCCCGCTCGAAGAGGATGACGGCTCGTCCTGCTCCTGCCCACGTGGCGGCGGGTGGCGTCCTGGCGCGCGCTGGGCGCAGAACACAGGGGCAGGTGCTGCCATGGCCAGCCGCGAGGAACAGATCGACAGCCTGCCTGTGCATCAGCGTCCCTCGCCGCGTGAACTCGGCCGCCGCTCGGAGGCGGCCGACAATCTGTTCAAATCAGACAAGCAAGCGGCAGCGCCAAATCTGAAGCCTGTTGCGGATACGCAGCTGGAAATGCCGCCGCTCGTCACCAGCACCCTTCAAAAGCAGCGCAGGGTGATCGCCGCGGTCGACGCGCATGCGGCAAGCCTTGGTCTCTTTCCCGGCATGCCGCTCACCCAGGCCAAAGCCATGGTGGCCGGCCTCGATGCGCGCGACGCTGACCCGGTGGGAGATGGGCGGGAGTTGGAACGGCTCGCGCTGTTCGCCGTGCGGCGCTGGACGCCGACCGCACAAGTGGACGCGCCTGACGGGCTGCTCATGGACCTGACCGGCGTGGCCCATCTTTTTGGCGGCGAGAAGGCGATGGCGCGGCGCCTTATCGGTTTTTGCCACCGGATCGGACTGGACGCGCGCGTCGCTATAGCGGGCACGGCGGGTGCTGCCCATGCGCTCGCCCGCTATGGCAAAGAGCGCATTGCGATCTGCAGCGTGCAGGGGGAACTGGAAGCGATCAACAGATTGCCGGTAGCGGCGCTGCGGCTCGATGACCGCCAGCGCAGCGCCGCCCAGCGCCTTGGGATCGAGCGCATTGCCGATCTCATCGCCATGCCGCGCGCGCCGCTCGGCCGCCGCTTTGGGGCCAGCCTGCTTCACCGGCTCGACCAAGCGATCGGCCGGGTTGGCGAGCCGCTCGTCGGCATCGTGCCATTCGAATTGCCGCAGGTGCTGCGTGTCTTTGCCGAACCCATTGGCTCGGCCGAGACGATCGCGCGGGTCATGGCCAACCTTGCCGATGATCTGGCGCGGACATTGCGCGAACGAGGGCTTGGCGTGCGGCTTCTGCGCCTTGTCTGCGAGCGGGTGGACAAGGAGGAACAGATCGTCACGGTCGGGACCGCGCGGGGCACGCGCGACATCGGCCATATGCTGCGGCTGCTCGCCATGAAGATCGAGACCATTGATCCAGGCTTCGGTATCGAGCGCATGCGACTGCTCGCGCTGCGCAGCGAACCCCTGGCGCCCACGGCGATCGATGCCGATCTGGGGATGGGCGAAGAAGCGGATATCGCGCTCCTCGTCGATCAGATCGTTGCGCGGCTGGGGCAGGGGGCCATTTACCGTCCGACCATGTGCGAGAGTGATGTGCCCGAGCGCGGCGTTGGGCGCATCGCGCCACTGGCTGATGCTATGCCCTGGCCGACCTTATGGCCAAGGCCCGCGCGCATCCTGCTGCGGCCAGAGCGGATCGACCATGTCATGGCCGAGCTTCCCGATCAACCGCCGCGCCGCTTCGTCTGGCGGGGTGTCGCCCATGTCGTAGTGCGGGCAGACGGGCCGGAGCGTATTCGGGGGGAATGGTGGCGTCGGCGCGGCGAGAGCTATGCCGTACGCGATTATTTCCGAGTGGAAAATGAGCGGGGCGAGCGTTTCTGGGTGTTCCGGCGCGGCGATGGCGAAAATCTGCGGTCGGGCGATCTCTCCTGGCACATCCATGGTGTGTTCGGATGAACGGCGACGCTTATGTCGAGCTTCAGGTCACCACACATTTCTCCTTCCTGCGTGGCGTGTCCTCCCCTGATGAACTGTTCGCCCAGGCCGCCTGGCTCAAGATACCGGCACTGGGCGTGGTTGATCGCAATTCGGTGGCCGGGATCGTGCGCGCCTGGGAAGCGGCCAAGGAAACCGGCGTCCGTCTGATCCCCGGCTGTCGGCTAGATCTTGCCTGCGGAACCAGTTTGCTGGTCTATCCGACCGACAAGGCCGCCTGGTCGCGGCTGACCCGCCTGCTGTCCATTGGCAAGGCGCGGGCAGGGAAGGGGGCCTGCGATCTGCACTGGGACGATGTCGAACAATGGCAGGAAGGGTTGATCGCTATCCTTGTTCCAGATCTGCCCGACGACACCAATGCACAAGCGCTCCGCCGTTTAAGCGGCATATTTGGCGAGCGCGCCTATCTTGGGCTGTCGCTGCGCCGAAGGCCGGACGATGCGATCCGGATTCATAGTCTCGATGGGCAGGCCCGAGCGCACCATGTGCGATCGGTGGTGTTGGGCGACATCCTCTACCACAGCAATGATCGCGAGCTGCTGCAGGATGTGGTGACCGCGATCCGTCACCATTGCACCGTCGATGCGCTGGGGTTCAGGCGCGAGCGCTATGCCGATCGGCACCTCAAGTCCGGCGCTGAAATGGCGCGGCGCTTCGCTGCCTATCCCGATGCGCTGGCGGCGAGCGCCGACATAGCCCGTGCCTGCACGTTCGACCTTGGGCAGCTTCGCTATCAATATCCGCAGGAAGCAAGCCCGGGCGAAACGCCGCAACAGTTACTCGAGCGGCTGACGGGGGTGGCATCGGCCCGCATGTTTCCCGATGGCGTGCCCAAAGCCTATGCCGATCAGCTGGCCCATGAGCTCGGGCTGATCGAGAAGTTAAGCTACGCCCCCTATTTTCTGACTGTGAACAGCATCGTCGCTGAAGCGCGGCGGCGGGGCATTCTCTGCCAGGGGCGGGGATCGGCGGCGAACAGCTGCGTCTGCTTCGTGCTGGGCATCACCTCGATCGATCCCATCAAACATGAATTGCTGTTTGAACGCTTCGTGTCGGGCGAGCGCAAGGAGCCGCCGGACATCGACGTCGATTTCGAGCATGAGCGGCGGGAGGAGATCATCCAGTGGATCTATGAGACCTATGGCCGCACCCGCGCCGCGCTGACGGCGGTGGTGACGCGCTATCGCGCCCGCGGCGCTGTGCGCGAGGTCGGCAAGGCGCTGGGTCTGCCCGAGGACATGACCGGGGCGCTCGCGGGGCTCGTCTGGGGATGGTCGCTGGAAGGCGTGCGCGACGATCAGGCCAGCGAGCTCAATCTCGATACCAGCGATCCGCGCCTTGCCCTGACGCTTGAGCTCTCGCGTGAGCTGATCGGAACGCCGCGCCACCTCTCGCAGCATCCTGGCGGCTTCGTGCTGACTTCAGACCGGCTCGATGAGCTGGTGCCGATCGAACCAGCAGCCATGGAGGACCGGCAGGTGATCGAATGGGACAAGGATGACATCGATGCGCTGAAGTTCATGAAGGTCGATATATTGGGTCTGGGCATGCTGGGATGCATGCGTCGGGCCTTTGCGCTGCTGGCGGAGCATCGCGGCATCGCCATGACCATGGCGTCGCCCACGCTGCAGCGCGATGACCCTGCCGTCTTCGCCATGATCCAGCGGGCCGACACGCTCGGCGTCTTCCAGATCGAGAGCCGCGCGCAAATGTCGATGCTGCCGCGGATCAAGCCGGAGAAATTCTACGATCTCGTCATCGAGGTGGCGATTGTCCGGCCTGGGCCGATCCAGGGCGACATGGTGCATCCCTATCTACGTCGGCGCGAGGGCAAGGAGAAGCCGGAATATCCGCGCGAGGAGCTGCGCGCCGTGTTGCAGAAGACGCTGGGCGTGCCGCTGTTCCAGGAGCAGGCGATGAAGGTGGCCATCGTCGGCGCCGGGTTCACGGCGGCCGAGGCCGATCAGCTGCGCCGCGCTATGGCGACCTTCAAGTTTACCGGCGGGGTCAGCCATTTTTACGACAAGTTGGTCGAGGGCATGGTGGGGCGCGGCTATCCGCGCGACTTTGCCGAACGGACCTTCAAGCAAATCGAAGGCTTCGGTTCCTATGGCTTTCCGGAAAGCCATGCGGCGAGCTTTGCCAAGATCGCCTATGCGTCGAGCTGGATGAAGTGCCATCACCCCGATATCTTCTGTGCGGCTCTGCTGAACGCGCAGCCGATGGGCTTTTATGCACCTGCGCAGATCGTGCGGGACGCCCGAGCCCATGGCGTAGAGGTGCGGCCGCCCTGCATCAACCGCAGCCGTTGGGATTGCACGCTCGAACCGACACGCGGGCGATACCTCGCCGTTCGGCTAGGGCTGCGCATGGCGCGCGGGCTTTCCAACCTGCACGCCGCCATGATCGTTTCGGCACGCGGGGATGAGCAATTCAATAGTGTCGAAGGCGTTTGGCGACGGGCAGGGGTGCCGCCGGCCGCCATCGAGCGGCTGGCGGATGCCGACGCTTTCCACGCTCTTGCCCATGATCGAAGGCAGGCGCTGTGGCAGGTGAAGGGGCTGGGCGACAAACCCCTGCCGCTCTTTGCGGCGGCAGATGCGCGGGAAGGGCGGTCCGGTCCGGAGGGGGATGAGCCCATGGTGACGCTGGAGCCGCTCAGCGAAGGAAGGGAGGTGGTCGAGGATTATCGGACCATCCAGCTTTCGCTGCGTGCGCATCCGCTTGCGTTTCTACGGGAGGATTTACGGCGGCGTGGGGTCAAGTCGGCCGCGGAGCTCGACCAGGTCAAGGACGGGCGGCATGTCGAGGTGGCAGGGGTGATCCTCGTGCGGCAGAAGCCGGGGTCGGCTAAAGGCGTTCTGTTCATCACCATTGAAGATGAAACCGGGATTGCCAATGGCATATTATGGCCGGACCGGTTTGAGGCGCAGCGGAGGACGGTCCTGGCATCAGCCATGGTCGGGCTGCGTGGGCGGTTGCAGCGTGAGGGGATTGTTACGCACATCATCATAGACCGCGTGATCGACTACACGCCGCTTCTCCGATCGATCGGAGACGCCATCCCGTCTGCCGCAACCTGGTATGCCAGCGACGGTAAGGAGGACTTGCCGAAGGGGGCGGCGCCAGATGATACGCCGCGTTTGCGCCTTCAGTCGCGCAATTTTCACTGAACAGATCATCGTGCGGAGGGCTTGCTGCTGCCTCCCGGAGTTCGTTGGATCTGGCCGAAGTGGACTGCTCGAGCCAGATGCCAAGTGACGGACGCAACCGTCGCCTGGACTTAATCAATTGGCATTTTTGGTGCGCTTGTCCACGCTGACAAGCTCGGAGATGTCGGCGCGCGTTCCTATGTTGGCTTTGTAAATCTCGGCGAGCCGGTCGAGAAGCGACTCGACGACCCCTTGCCCCTTCTCGGTCAGGCTGACCCTAATTCCGCGTCGGTACCGATTGGTCGCATTGCAAAAGACCAAGTCGATCTTCTCCATTTCGTACACCTTGCGACATGCGGTGGGGTACGGGACATTTGCGAAACTGCAGAGCGACCAGAGATATACGGTCCTTTTCTCTCTGGCGGCAATATAGAGTTCCAGAAGCATGTCCCAGACGGGACTGGCGCAATAGCGATAGCCCAGCGTGTCACCCAGGGCCTTGCGCATCGTCACCAGCTTGCGGCAGGTGTCCATGCGAGCAACGACTTGATGCGGCACTAATTTTCTCCCTTCACTAAGCGACGCGGCGCGTGATCGGTCGTGCCGATCGCGGCGGGCGCCTGCCTACAAAAATCCTTTTCTACGAAAGCTCAGGCTGCCCTCCCGGGCGACAAGGATATGGTCGTGCACTGCGACGCCCAGCGCCTTGGCCGCCTCGACGAGGTTGCGGGTCATGACCCTGTCGCTCCGGGAGGCGACTAGACGACCAGATGGATGATTGTGCGCGACGATGATGGCGGTCGCGCCAAGCTCAAGACATCGCTTGAGCACTTCGCGTGGGTAAATATGAACGGTAGAAACAGAGCCGATGCTGGCCACCTCATCGCATAAAAGCTCATTGCCTGCATTGAGATAGAGCACCCTAAACTGCTCTTGCGGGGCGAACGCCATCACGCCCCTCAGATAGTCAAGGACGGCGCGCTCATCGGCCAGCACGGCTCCACGCAAAAGGCGATCTCGCAGGACGTGGTGGATAGCCGTTCGAACCGATGAAAACAGGCCCTCCAGATCATCGCCGCCGACGGCTTTGATGCGCTCGCCCTCCGTGGCATTGAGGGCCTCGGGGAACGATCCAAATCGTTCGAGAAGCCGGTCTGATAATTCTCGCGCACGATCGGGTGTCCCCAGGCCGATCAGATCTTCCAGGATTTGTCGACACCCGCCCGGACGAGCCGCCGCTGGTGTCGCCAAGTCGCGGCAATCAGGATGATCTGGGCAATCCAACTCCAGAGCGCCACGGCATCCATATAGGCTTTTGGCACCACCGCCGGCACAGCGACGCGCATTGCGTGCACCGAAAGTTCCGCCACCAGCATTCCCGAAACCCAGAGCGGCCAAAATCGCGTGCTTTTGAAAGAAAGCCATAGGAAAACACCCAACATGGCCGTGTCGACAAAGAGCATGCCGTGCTCGACACCCTGGAACCGGAAGGCAACGGGATGGGCAAGCGCTATGCTGGCGAGGACGCCGCTCACAAAGGTTGCCGCCCCGATCTGCTCGGGCCGGCCACCCTTTGCGAACCCATAGATCGAGCTTAGGACCAAAAGTCCGACGAATAACATTTGTCTGGTCATATCGACTTCGAAATGGAAATCTCATTCCCAGTCAAGCGCTTGACACTCGTCGCTCAGGCGGCGCGTAGATGGTGCGCGAGAGGCTGCTGCTGGCTTTGGCCAGTTGCGACCTTGAAGACATCGCCATAGGCCTGCTCGCCAAGACCGATGTCGTCACTCACGCGCTTGAGCTGGTCATGGGTCGCGACGAGCTCTGCCCGCGTCTTGGCCACCAGCATGATGGCCGTGGCGGAGGATGCAAATGCGTCCTGCCCGATCGCTGCTCCAAGGCGCCCCTCAAGACGAGCAAGGGGCAGTGCGGCATTGAGTTCGGCGATACGGGCCGCCGCAAGGTCAATAGCTTCCTCCGCAGCATGCAGCCGCTGCGCGATCGAATGGGCGATAATCTGACGTTGTCTGGGCATGAAGTCTCCTCCCGCATTCCACAGGAATGCATGGTTCATGAAGTTGATTGTCAAATGGTGGCCTTACGGGTGGGCTAGACTGTCCATGACCGTAAGAAGCGATATGGCCGCGCCGGCAAGCAGGAGCGCCAGGGCGCCCAATGCCGCTGCGGTAACGATGGCTTTTGATTGGTCTAGGTCATTACTCGGTCTCCAGCCTGAGCGGAGCGGGACCCAGCCGATGAAGGACGTCGTGAGGCGTTCGAGCGTGTAGCTTCCCTGCTCCTCAACAAGCTGCCCATCATCGTGCGGATGCCCATCTGCTTCGTGATCAGCAGGGACAGTTGCCGCGATCATACCTCCGAAATCTATTCCCAACGATTGGGAGGGTAGTAGAAATTGGGTGTCGGCGGGGATGTTCAGACCAGGTTCCTCGAACGCGAGGATAATCTGCGCCGCATCAAACCGGTCCATTTCACCAAGGATATTCCGGGCGTTCTCGATATGCTTGTCGACTGTTCCGGAGCGGATACCGAGTTTTCCTCCAATGCGCTTCGATGTCAGCCCTCGGGCAACATGCGCCATGCATTGCCGCTGACGCTGGGTCAGCGACTCGACGGCTGTGCGATATTTCTCCAACTCGGGAGGCAAAATGTTGCTTGTCACGGTGCGACCCGACCCTTGTATGCGTCGGCGACCATAGCCGGGAGAGCCAGGCGAGGTGGCCGATCCGTTTCGTAAGCCGGGAGTGTCATCAAACTGACACGCAAAAGCAACGCTCTTATATCGAATGGCGTAGTGCCACCGGGGTACCGCCTGGGATCGAACAGGAGGGGAGGGGGGGGAAGAGGTCGGCTTCATATTAATCTCAGGATATCCTCCATGTTCAACAGCCTTTTCGCCACCGGCCTGTCAAACTGCCTTCAAGCCATCCTCTCGCAGGCCGATTGGCTCGGCCGAAAGCATGTTGAGCCTTCACAGCAATCACGTCCCGTAGGTTGGCCCATTTCTCGGCAACGTTCTCCCGGTGACGCGAACATCCTGACGGCTGACGCGCGGAGTTTGCCATGAGCGCTGACATGGCAGCAGCCGGAGAACATATTGTCCGGCGACTCGGGGGCGTCTGGTCCAACGGGCGGGGCATGTGCCAATGCCCGGCTCACGAGGATCGCACGCCGAGCCTGTCCGTAAGGTGCGGTCGGAGCGCTCTTCTGTTCAAATGTTTTGCCGGCTGCACAATTACCGAAATTCTGGCGGCGCTGAGACGTGAAAAGCTCGTTGTACCTGAAGGGGAGAGCCGAAAGGCCGAGCGTTTCCCGCCTGCTGCCGACATGCGGCGATATGCCGCTCGTCTCTGGCGCGAAGGACGACCTGTCAGCGGCACCCCGGCGGAGCGCTATCTACGTAACCGGGCAGTCCCGGCGATCCATGATCTCATGCGCTACCACCCGGCCACACCCCTGGGTCAAGGTCGACCGGTTCGCCGGTTGCCCGCGTTGCTTGTCGCTGTGGGGCAGCCGCGCCGTATGACAGCCGTGCAACGGATATTCCTGCAACCCAATGGCCGGCCGGCTTTGCTCAGCCGGACGAAGCGCGCGCTGGGTCCTCTATATCGGGATGCCGTGCAGTTGTTCGAACCGATGGAGACGTTGGGACTGGCAGAAGGGGTGGAAAATGCCCTCTCGGCGTCCTTGCTTCTCTCCATTCCGGTCTGGGCGAGTCTGGGCGCCGAGCGGTTTGATCGGATCGAGATTCCGTCCCGCATCAAGCGCCTGGTTCTTCTCGCCGATAACGACCGTGCGGGCAGGCGGGCCGTAACCAAAGCTTTGCGAAGCTACGCGCTTCCGGAACGCGAGATAATTGTCCTTTGGCCGGCAGTGCCGTTCAACGACTGGAATGACATGCTGCGGGCAGGAGGGAAGGTGAGGTTGGGATGGGAGCGGAATGCGGCCTGATGGTCAGGGCGCCCGCGAACAGGAGAAAGCTCATGTCCCAGGCTCTGCCCGACATCCAGGTTCCCGCTTCCAAGCTCTCGATCGCACCTTCCAATGTCCGCAGGCGGACTGACCCTGTGGCCGATAGCGAACTCAAGGCCAGCATCCTTGCACGGGGGATCATCCAGAACCTGATCGGCCTGCCGGTGGCGCGAAGGAAGGGTGAATATCAGATCACCGGCGGCGGTCGCCGTCTCACGCAGCTCAAGGCGCTGATCGAAGAGGGCAAGCTGCCAGCCGATTACCCGGTGACGGTGAAGCTGCTGAGCAATCGGAACGATGCGGCAGAAATCAGCCTCGTGGAAAATTTCAATCGATTGAACATGTCGCCGGCCGAGGAATGCCGAGCATTTCAGACGATCATCGAGACCGAGAAGAAGAGCCCGGCGGACGTTGCCATACGTTTTGGGCTCACCGAGCGTTTCGTACTGGGGCGTCTTAGGCTTGCTGGGCTTGCGGACCCCGTCTTTGACGCCCTCGCTGATGGCACCATCACGCTCGACGTAGCGAAGGCCTATGGCAGCATCACCGACACCGCCCGCCAGGCAGCCGTCTTCGAAGAACTTGCCGACGGCTACTATGCCACGAACTGCGCGGAAATCCGTCGCCGCCTGCTCTCCGGCCTCTATCGCGGTAATGATCCCAAGGCCCTGCTTATCGGGCGCGACGCCTACCTTGCCGCCGGTGGCAGGATCGACGGCGATCTCTTCTCCGATAATGCGAGCGAGAACTGGATCGACAGCGGCATAGTCGAAACGCTGGCGCAGGAACGCCTGGAAGCGGCGGCCGCGGAGCTCAGATCAAGCGAGGGCTTCGGCGAACTGCGGGTCGTCTGCCACATCCGTGTCCCCTATATGGAAACCATCGGCCTCGATCCTGTCGAAGGCGAACCGGTCGAACTGACCCCCGACGAGGAAGAGCGCCAGCGCGCGATCGAGGTCGAGCTGGAGACGATCGCCGAGAATGCCGATGAAGATGGCTATTCCGACGAAGAGATCCAACGGATCGAGGCGCTGGAAGCGGAATATCAGGGATTGACCGAGCGCCCGCCGGTTTTGGGTGCCGACCAGAAGGCCGCCTCCCTGGCCTATCTCGTGATCGGCGATGACGGCACCCCGCGTCTCCACGAACAAATCTATGCGATCCCGCAGCCTGAACCCGAGGTCGATGAGGATGTCGATACCCAATCCCAGGAGCAGGATGAAAGCGCCGATGAGGCCGTTGATGAGGCTTCCGGAAGGTCGCCGATAAGCCAGAAGCTGGCGGAAGAACTGGCTCTCATGAAGACGGAAATTCTTCGGGTCCATGTCGCGAGCGATCCCAATTTTGCCCTCGATCTCGGCGCGTTCATCATGGCCGACGCGGCGGTCGCCTATCGCTACGACATGCCGAGCGATCTGCGCGCCACCGTGCCCAGTTCGCGCGTCGGCAATTTCGAGAGCGACACGCCCGCAGCGGAAAGCTGGGATGAATTGCAAGCGGGCCTCGACCGCAGCTGGATTGATGCAGGCGGGATCTGCGAACGCTACGACGCCTTCTGCGCCCTCGCCGATACGGCGCGGGCGGCCTGGCTTGGCTGGGCGGTCGCCAGAACCCTCCACGCGGTGCCCGCAGGTGAGCGTTCGGCCTTGCTCATCGACCACCTCGGCACCAAGCTCGACATCGATGTTGCGCAATGGTGGCGTCCGACCGCTCGACGCTATTTCGATCGGGTAGCCAAGCCAACGATCCTGGACCATTTCCACGAGGTTGGCGGAGCCGAACTGCGCAGCAGGTACAGCGGTTCGAAGAAGCATGATCTCGCGCTTTCTGCCGAAAAGCTCTTCGGCGGCCAGATCATCGTCGAGGCCGATATCAAGGATCGGGCGATGCAGTGGCTACCCGACGCGATGCGCTTTGGTCCACCTGAGGATCTCGCTTCCCAGGAAGGCGAGGCGCAGTCCCCCAGCGGCGAGCCCGCGTCCGCTGATCAGCAGAGCGACTTGCCCGAAGCTGCCTGAACGACCGTGGGCGGGGCTGCATGCGCGCCTCGCCCAAATTTTCCGAACATCGAAGTCGAGCAGGCCCTGCCGCCCGACAATCTCGCCTGCAGCTGCTTGGCTGCGGGCATCTGGAGCTTGCCATGACCTCTGATCTCTTTGCCGCCATTACCGCTGGAACCGGGCCACTCGATCAAAAAATCTGGACCCTCGCTTCGGTCGCCAAGGACCTGTGCGAACTCATAGTGAGTGGCCAGCCCATCAACCGACACCGCCTCACCCGTCTGATGACCACCTATTTCGGCGCCGGCGACGCGACGGGCGCCTGGTCGCTGCGCGAGGCATTCGACGCGCTGGAGGCTGCTCAGGCCTTGGCGCTTATGCGCGTTCCGCTGAACGAGGCATCGCCCGAAGCCGTCCTTGATGACCTGCTGGCTCGAACCGAACGCCTGCCCACCCAGTCGGTCCGATCGGAGCGTCAGGTCGATATGCAGCAATTCTCGACACCCTTGCCATTGGCTTATCTCGCCGCTCGCGCTGCCGCGATCGGGGCCGACGATCAGGTCCTTGAACCTTCTGCTGGTACCGGGCTTCTGGCCATATTCGCGCAACTGGCGGGCGCGGGCCTTTTCCTGAACGAACGCGATCCCGTGCGAGCCGGGCTGCTTGAGCAGGCGCTTGGTGCCGAAGTCAGCTGTCACGATGCCGAGTTCATCGACGACCTTTTGCCAACAGGCGTGCGGCCCAATGTCGTGCTTATCAACCCACCTTTCGCCCGCAGCGAACAGCGGGGACGCGACGCTCATGCCGGTGCCCGGCATCTTCGTTCCGCCCTTGCGCGCCTAGCGCCCAGCGGCCGATGCGTTGCGATCATGTCGCCGGCATTTGCCCATGATGGAAGCGGGCAGAAAGGCTACCGGGCTGTCGCTGACCTCGTCCCGCCGCGCGTGGAAATCACGATCCAGGGCCGGCCGTTCGCAAAGCACGGCACCAGCGTATCGGTCCGCCTGATGATCTACGATAAAGGCTGGACCGGCGCGCCAGAACGGATTTGCGTGCCAGACATAAAATCGGCCCTGCCGCATATTCTTTCGACGCCGCCAAGGCTGGGATCGCACGATAGCGCGCCGCGCGAGCCGGCAGGAACGACTAAAGCACGAATTCCGGTGCGAATGCCTGTCAGAACCGGTGCGCCGCTGATGGCGTCGCCTTCAACAACAATTGGCCCCAAGCTCAAACCGCGCGCTGCCGTCGCGGTGGATACGACGGTAGAACCGCTCGCTTACGCTGTTCGCGAAACGCCGCGGCCCGCCGACGAGCAGATCGGCATCTATGTGCCCTGGCGTCTCTCCCGCATGGATATTCCGGGCGGAAAGCCGCATCCCGACCAGTTGGTCGAGTCGATTGCGATGTCCTCGATCCTTCCTCCCGCGCCGACCTATGTCCCCATGCTGCCCCGCTGCGCCGTCACCGCTATGTCGGACGCCCAGCTTGAAACCCTTGTCTACGCGGGACAGGCGTTCGAGCGCGATCTGCCCGGACTCCATGCGCCCAATGAAGCTGGCACGATGCTCATGCCCGACAGTGCGGGGTGCGCCTATCGCATGGGCTTTTTCATCGGCGATGGCACTGGCGTCGGCAAAGGGCAGCAGGTCGCAGCCTGTATCCTGGACCAGTGGAGCCGAGGTCGCCGCAAGGCGGTATGGATTTCCAAGAGCGCCGCGCTGATCGAGGATGCGCGCCGGGACTGGGCGGCGCTAGGCGGCCTGCCGATCGACATCCAGCCGCTGGACGCCATTCCATTTGGGGCGCCGATCACGATGGAAAGCGGCATCATCTTCCTGACCTATGCAACGCTGCGGTCCCAGCGCCACGACGCTGCCTCCCGCCTTTCGCAGCTGCTGGCCTGGCTCGAAGATGATTTCGAGGGGGTCATCTGCTTTGACGAAGCGCACGAAATGGCCAACGCCGCAGGCACCGAAACCAAGTTCGGAACCCAGAAGGGGTCGGAGCAGGGTTTGGCCGGCGTTCGCCTTCAGAACCTGCGCCCACGCGCCCGCATCCTCTACATTTCGGCGACCGGCGCCACCGATCCCGCCAATCTTTGCTACGCGATCCGCCTTGGCCTTTGGGGGGCGGGCACGTCGTTCGATGATCGTGCGGCCTTCATGAGAGGCATCGAGAAGGGCGGGATCGCAGCAATGGAAATCGTCGCGCGCGATTTGAAAGCTCTCGGTCTCTACATGGCGCGCGCACTGACATTTCGCGGCGTTGAATATGATCCGCTCGTTCATCCGCTGACCGCCGCCCAGATCAAGACCTATAATGCCTATGCCGATGGATGGGCCGTCATCCATCGCAATCTCGATGAGGTGCTCGCGCTCACCAACATCGTCGACCGGATGGAGGACAAGGCGCTCAATGCCCAGGCCAAGGGTTCTGCGCTCTCGCGCTTTGAGAGCGCCAAGCAGCGCTTCTTCGCGCAATTGCTGATCGCCATGAAGGTGCCGAGCCTGATCGACGCCGTGACCCGCGAGCTTGATGCGGGCAATCATGCGATTATCCAGCTCGTGACGACGGCCGAAGCCATGCTGGGGCGACGGCTCGCAAGCCTGTCTGCCGAGGAGCGCGCCAACCTCGATATCGAACTATCGCCTTGGGAGGCGATGATCGATTACCTCAGGACGGCCTTTCCGGTCCGCATGATGCAGATCATCAAGGGGAGCGACGATGCGGAACGCTCCGAACTGATGGTCGACGAGGCTGGCAACCCGGTCTTCTGCCAGGCGGCGCTCGCCATGCGTGACGAGATGATCGAGGCGCTTTGTGCCCTGCCGCCAATTGGCTCGGCGCTCGATGAAATCATCCGGCATTTCGGCACCGACGCCGTGGCGGAAGTGACCGGACGAACCCGGCGGCTCATTGTCGACGCAAATGGCCGCCAGCGTGTCGAAAGCCGGGGCGGTCGAAGCAACATCGTTGAGGCTGAAGCCTTCATGTCCGGGGCCAAGCAGATACTGGTATTCTCCGACGCCGGCGGCACGGGCCGGAGCTACCATGCCGACCGCAACTGCAAATCAGCCGGGCGTCGGCGGATACATTTCCTGCTGGAGCCTGGATGGCGCGCGGCAAACGCCATCCAGGGTCTTGGTCGCTCCAACCGCACCAATCAGGCCAGTGCGCCCGTCTTCAGGCCAGTGACCACGGATTGCCGGGGCGAGCGTCGCTTCATCAGCACCATTGCGCGGCGGCTCGACAGCCTGGGGGCGCTGACCCGTGGACAGCGACAGACAGGCGGACAGAATATGTTCGACCCCTCGGACAATCTCGAAAGCAATTATGCCCGCGATGCGCTCATCCAGTGGTACCATCTTCTCTACCGTGGCAAGCTCACAAGCACTACCCTTGCCGCCTTCATCGACATGACGGGCCTGCGTCTCCTGGACAAGGAAAGCGGCGGTCTGCTCGATGATCTCCCGCCTATCCAGCGATGGCTCAATCGCCTGCTGGCTCTGCGGATAAAGACCCAGAATGCGATCTTCGAAGAATATATGGCCCTGATCCAGGCGCGCATCGATGCGGCCCGGGAGGCCGGGACGCTCGATGTCGGCGTCGAAACCATGCAGGCAGAGCGCATGGCTCTCCTCGACGAGCAGGTCCTGCGGCGTGATCCTGTGACGGGCGCCGAGACTCGGCTCAGCCGCATTGAACTGCATTTTCGCAAGCGTGCCCTCAGCCTCGCCCAGCTGGAACTTGACTATGGCGGTGTCGAAGTCATTCGGCTGCGCAACGGCCGGTCGGGGCGCGTTGCACTCCAGGTGCCAAGCTGGAGCAGCATGGACAATGACGGCAACCCGATCACCATGTGGCAGCTCGTTCGGCCAACAGGCCGCGACCGCATCCGCGATACCGTCCTTCAGGAGAGCCTCTGGTCTCCTGTAGAAAAGGAGGAGTTCGAACGCCTCTGGGACATAGAGGTTGAAGAAACCCGATCGAAGCTCGACGTTGAAACGATCAGTATGGCAACCGGCCTCCTGCTTCCGGTCTGGGACCGCCTTCCTGATGACGATATGCGGGTCTGGCGGGTTACTGACGCGGAAGGCAACTCGCTGCTCGGACGCATCATTTCGCCCTACGGACTAGAGAAACTCGCCCGTGCGTTCGGTGTAGACACGTCCACTGTGCTGAGCCCAGCGGAGATGATCGCTGGCGCCAGAGGGCGGCAAGGGGTTCCGATCGTCGGCATGGATACTGCACGACTGATGCAGGTCCATGTGAACGATGCGCGACGGCTCGAAATTCGCGATTTCCCTGCCGCACGACGGGATTGGCTGAAGTCGATCGGCTGTTTCACTGAGATCATCAATTACAAGACGAGGCTGTTTGTGCCCACTGACCGTGCCGAGGCCATCCTCGACCAGATCATGCGCACGGGGGAGCAATGGAGACGGCTTGCCGGCGCGAAGGCCGCCTGAGGGCGCGATGACCAGTCAGGCGAGCAGAAGGAAAGGGGGGGGGCGGGGAAGGGCGGCGGCGAAGCGCGGCTGGAAGCTGCGCGGGATCGCCAACTCTCCTACCTCCGGAGGCTTCCATGAACGCACTATCTCCTGCCCCGCGCCAGCAGGCGCAGCCCTATCGCGTCGATATATCCCGCGGGACCAATATTTCTCGCGTCTCGTCCGAATGGTTTAATCGCCCCCAGGATGAGCGTTACCTCTCGCTGGACGATCTCTATGCCAGTGTGCGCTCGCGCGCCGAGCGGGCGACGACGCGGATCATCGAGAGCCGGACGGTACGTGTCGAAGCCCGTAGCGACGAGCCCGAGCGACTTTCGCTCGTTGTTCCCGGTGACAGCGCGCCAGTTGCGCCTACCAACTGGTCGTTCGGGCAGCTGTGCAGTCTGGTGGGCGCCCCGGCCTCCTATCTGCGGCAACTTCCGGGCGCGCTCGCCGGCATCAACCTCCAGCATGGCCTCATCCGCCATCCGGCCGAGCATGTGAAACTGCTTCAGACGCACGAGGGTCGCGCTGAGCTGCGGGCGGTCACTGGACCGGACTATGGTCGCATCTGGGATCATGAGCTGGTCGCCGCAGTGATGAAAATCGCGGGCAATGGCACGGGCGACACAAGGTGGAAGGTGCCGGGCGTGCTCGATTGGGGTTCGATGACCTACAACCCCTGTGTCGATGTGACGAGCGACACGACCACCCTTTATGCTTCGGACAGGGATGTGTTCCTATTCCTGGTCGACGATCTCAACCCGATCGAGGCCGGCCGATTGCCCAATGGCGAGCCGGATCTCTATTTTCGCGGATTTTATTGCTGGAACTCAGAGGTCGGCTCCAAGTCACTGGGGATAGCCACTTTCTACCTCCGTGCGGTCTGTCAGAACCGCAATTTGTGGGGCGTCGAAAACTTCCAGGAAGTGAATATTCGGCACTCCAAGTTCGCGGCGAACCGCTTCGCCCATGAGGCGGCGCCAGCGCTCGCGCACTTCGCCGAGAGTTCGCCTCGCTCGTTTATCGACGGGATATCGGCGGCGCGCTCAGCCATCGTCGCGCGCAAGGACGGGGACCGGGAAAGCTTCCTGCGCAAGGAAGGCTTTTCCAAGGCCGAGACTGCCAAGGTGATTGCGACGGTCCTGGCTGAAGAGGGGCATCCTCCGGCTTCGGTTTATGATTTCGTTCAGGGTATCACCGCCCTCGCACGCAGCCGCCCGCATCAGGACGGACGCCTGGAACTCGAAGGCAAGGCCCGCAAGCTGCTCGAACGCGCGCGCTGAGCGAGCCTGCACCATCCGACCAAAATTCAAGGAGATTTGTCATGGCTCACATGACCACCACGACGCGCGCCTATCGGATTGATGTCGACTTTTTCAGTGGGGGCGACCTCTTCGACTCCGGCACCATTTCTTTTCATATCGAGGACGGAGCGGACGTCTGGACCGCTGCTTATCTCGCAGCTGAGGCCTCGACCTATTTCGACCTGCGGATCCCGGATCTCGCCTACAGCTTCAGTTTCGTTCCGAGCTTTCCCGACGAACCCGATCCGACATCGCCCACCGGCGGCCTCAAACCTGTCTGCAGGGACTGCGGTTGCGACATGCTCGCGTGCGACGCCAGCGCAAGATGGGACGTCCAGCGGCAGGCCTGGGCGATCTCCGGCGTCTACGACTGCACGTTCTGCGACCTTTGCAACGCGGAGAGCGATGATCTGGCTCGATGGGTACCGGCGGGTGATCTCACACCCTTCGATCGCTTCACCGCCGCCTTGGCCGACGCGCTGTCCTATCCGGAATTAGCCTTCGATAGTATGTTCCACCTGTTCTGCGTCGATCACGCGCTCACCCACACTGTCGAGGACGCTCGCGCCGAATGGATCGAAGCTGTGGCACGGCGATCATCGGCGAATCGCGTGGGCCGCCTTCCCAGTGGAGGAGATGATCATGCCTAGTTTGATACCAGATGCGGCATATGTACATCGCTTCAACGCGCATCTTGCTGAACTCAACTGGCCTGCGCTCGTCGCGTTGACTCGTCTCGATGCTCACTCCTGCATGCTGGAGCTGAGGCCGAAGAGGAGAATTTCCTCGACCTCATTCCCGGAGACGCATCTCCGGACATGGCCGCAATTGCGTTCGGACTATACGCCCACGGTTATAGTCTGGGTGTCCGCGGCGGCGAAGAAGCTGCCTTTGCAAGGCTGCGGCATATCATCGGTGCAGGTGAGAACTTCTGCAAGAGCTCGATGCCCGAGGTGCCAGGGATGGCGACATTGTTGGAGACCATGTAGAACGCTCGGGCATAAAGACGAGGTGACTGCTAGCGGCCGAAAAAACTCACAATTTCGAAATTGACTCGGTCAGGCTGCTCGAGATGAAGCCAGTGCGTCGCGCCGTCGATTGCGACGAAGTGGCCGTCGGCGCAGAGATCGAGTCCGGCCTCCATGACATGCCGTTCAAGGAAGCAGTCCTCGCTTCCCCAAACGATCAGGCTTGGAACACGGATGCGCGGGGTTTCGCTTTTCTTTCGGTGACGCAAAGCCCGATAGTAGTTCAGCATGGCTGCCAACGAGCCGCGTCGCCAAGCCTCGGCATAGTGATCGAGAGCCCCGGGCTCGAACGTGTCGCTATGCGCACTTCCCTGCATGATCGCGCGCAGAGCCGCGAAGTCGAGCGCCCCAGCATCGCCTCCGGAACCCTGGGGATCTGAAATGCAGCGACATACGAGCTGCGCAGCGCTTGCGTGGGATGTTTCAGCATCTGCCTGCGCCAGACATCGGCGTGTGGCCCATCCATCATCACGGCATGAGCGAGACGCTCAGAATGATATGCCGCCACCCACCAAGTGATGAGCGCTCCCAAATCATGCCCGACGATTTCGAAGCGTTCCGCGCCGTAGCCGTTAGCCAAGGTGAGGACATCGGCGACGAGGAGATCAAGCCGGTAATGCTCGACGCCATCTGGCGCGTCGCTCGAATTATAGCCCCGCAGGTCCGGGACGATCACATGGTAGCCAGCGTCGGCGAGCGGCGAGATCTGGTTGCGCCAAGCCCAGCAGAATTCCGGAAAACCGTGGAGCAGAACCACGAGCGGCGCGCCGTCCTGTCCGGCTTCGACAACGTGCAGGTCAACGCCATCACCAGTTCGGCGAGATTCCCGCCAGCCGGGTTTGAGCAGTGAGGAGGGCGCCATCCCGAGTCAACCGCGGGCGGATGCCGCCGTTCCTGCCATTCACATGGATCAGTCAGTTTTATGGAAGACCTGACGTGCTCGCCTTGACTATCGGGACGGTCGGGCGTTGGCGTTCAGATGAACATGACTTTCCCATTCTCCGAGCATTGCCTCGCGCTCGTGCTGAGCGGCGGTAATGCACTCGGCGCCTTCCAAGCCGGCGCATCGTGCGCGCTCAAAGATCATGGCCTGCCGCCGGACTGGGTCGCTGGTGCGTCGGTTGGCGCGGTCAATGGCGCGATCATCGCCGGCAATCAGCCGGACAGGACCAAAGCCGCGCTCGAGATGTTGTGGCGTCCCGCCAGCGTCAGCTCTTCCTTCGACCTACAGCCGCTGGAAGAACCTCGGCGCATGCAATCGGCCGTTGCATCGCTTACCTTCCGGCAGCCAAGATTGTTCAGCCCGCGTGCGCTGTATGGACTGTGGCTCAACCCCTCCAGCGATCCCGAGCCATCGAGCCTCTACGACGCGCTTCCGCTCGAGGCGACGCTCCGCCAGCTCGTCGATTTCGATCGTATCAACCTGGGCGACACGCGTTTTTTCGCGACGGCGGTCGACATTGAGACCGGTGAGGATGTGGTGTTCGACAGCGCGGCCACTGCGATAACGCCCGAGCATATCCGAGCCAGTGCCGCGTTGCTCCCGGTTTATCCGCCGGTCGAGATCGGCGGACGGCTGCTTGGTGACGCCGGAATTTCCATCAACCTGCCGCTGGACTCGGTGATGGCGCAGCCGCAGGACAAGCCGCTGCTGTGCATTGCCATCAACCTCCTGCCGTTGCTTGCCCAGCGCCCGAAAACCCTCGGCGAGATATTCACCCGCGCGCAGGACCTCATGTTTGCGACACAGTGCCGCAGGGCGATCGCGGCATGGCAAGCGCTTTTCGCGCAGCGCTCAAAGCAAGGGGACGGCGCCTCGGTCACCCTCTTGTACCTTGCATATGCCGATCAGAGCGACGAGGTCAGCCTCAAGACATTTGACTTCTCGCCTGAGTCGGCAGCGCGACTCTGGCAAGCCGGTTTCGACACGTTGACCGGGCATCGCGCCAGGTCTCAACGCTAGGCTTTCCGCTCGGACGGCCCGGCCTGAACGTGCTCGCGCCCATCGACCAGAACCGGCTCGCTCCTGTGAACAGGTCGATGGCTCCAATCGCCGGCTAGCCGGGCCGGGCTGTGAATGATCAACATCAGGTTGAGGTGAGAGCCGGCACGAACAGCGCCTCTCAGCAAAGGTCCCGTCAGACCGGAAACTCTTACGATCGACTAAACCGAAGTAATGAGTCTATGAGACTACACGATTTCATCGAATGAAGCCGCCTGTTGAGAAACGCTAACCGTGGCGACGGCTGCCCTGGCACGGCATTCGCCACCGTGTTGTCGCGCGACGACGGAGCCAATCGCAGGGTAGAAAGGTAATGACCCACGATACGGCAAATACCTCGGCGATCGAGCGCGTCGCCCGCGTGGTCGCCGCATGGATGCCAACATCGATGCCAGCAACGATTAGGCCTTTTTGTAGCGTCATGATTCTGAGAGTGATCCGCAACAGGAGCGAAAGCCAAAATCGCAGGTTATTGCGGAAGGCAGGCAAACTCTGCCGACCGATTACAGCGAAGGAAAAACCATGACCAAGAAAGCGCAAGATGCGATCGCCTTGCTCAAGGCGGATCACCGTACTGTTGAGGAGCTGTTCGAGAAATTCGAGAGCGCCAAAGCTCCGACCAAGCAGGCGACGCTTGCGAAGCAGATTTGCACCGAGCTGATCATTCACACAATCATCGAGGAAGAAATCTTCTATCCGGCTCTCAAAGGCAAGATCGAAGACGACATGTATGACGAAGCGCATGTCGAGCACGATGGCGCCAAGCTGCTGATCAGTCAGATCATGGCCGGACAGCCTGGCGAGGACTTCTGGGATGCCAAGGTGACGGTTTTGTCCGAAGAAATCAAACATCACGTCCATGAAGAGGAGATGCCCAAAGAGGGCATGTTTGCGCAGGCGCGCGCGGCTGACGTGGATCTGGATGCACTCGGCGCTCAGATGGCTGAGCGCAAGGCCGAACTACAAGCCCAGTTCGAAGCCGATGGTCTGCCCACACCGACCACTCGGACTCTCGGTCCCGTCGAGGTCGAGCTTGGAGCTCCCGTCGCCTGATACGTCGCGATCAGGATGCACGCCCTTGAACGGAGAAAACTATGTCCATCATCGACAAGGCCATAGCGGCCATCACACCGCCCGAAAGTGAAGAAGCGCGTGCCAAGGCCCGAGCGAAAGCTGAGAAAGCCGCCCAGCCAGGCGACTGGCTATCGCAAATTTTGACCCACCATCGGGAGATCGAGACACAGTTTGCGGCGGTCAAAGCGGCAAATGATCCGGCGTCCCGACGTGCCGAGCAGAAAAAACTTGGACTATTGCTGACCGCCCACTCCATTGCGGAAGAAGCGGCCGTGTACCCGGCTCTCGCTGCTGATCATCAGGTTGGCCATGCTGAACTGGCGTATCAGGAACAGTCGGCCGCCAAAATGGAGATGGGCCTGCTCGAGCGTGTCGATCCCATGAGCCAGGATTATATCGATAAGCTTGAGCACATCGAAGGTGCGGTTGCCCATCACGTCTATTCCGAGGAAGGCACCTGGTTCACCAAACTGGCAGAGTCGGCTTCTTCCGAAGAGCTGGCGCTCGTCACGGCGCGCTACAGCGAGGAATATGCAAGATATATGGACAGCCGATCTTGAGCGATCCAGGTGAAGCCTGCGGTATCTACGATGGGTGCGTTGCGGTGCAATGACCCATTCCGCCAATATGACAGGCACGTCAGGGAAAAGTAAACCTAAGTTGGACGCATAACCCTTCGGGGCGAAAATCGAACTCGGCCCCGCAGCCCTCGCCACGAAGCGCGCGAGAAATCATTCGGGAGCCAAAACCTTTTCGGTCTGGTGAAGAAACCTCGGGCCCGCCTGTCTCGACCCATCGAAGTTTCAGAAAATCGACATTGTCGCCATTTTGACGCTCCCAAGCAATCGTCACCGTGCCGGTGAGATTGGAAAGAGCACCATATTTGACTGCATTCGTCGCTAATTCATGAAGGACCATGGCAAGCTGTAGCGCACGCTCGCCAGAGATTTGTACCTCCGGACCCTTGATCTCGAAGCGTCTGGCAGCTTGGGCCTCAAAAGGCGCAATGGCACGCTGAACGATATGCATGACATCGACTACATCCCAATCCCGCTGCGTAAGCAGATCATGAGCTTCAGACAGCGCAAAAAGACGGGCGTCGAAAGTATCGATTTCCGCGCGAGGGGCTTGGCGAAATGTTTGCATGGCCATCGCCTGGATCGTTGCAAGTGTATTTTTGACCCGGTGCTTCAGTTCATGAAGAAGCAGTTCCTTGGATTCTTCCGCACGCTTTCTTTGCTCGATTTCCTGCTGCGCCGCCTTATGCAGGCGCGCATTGTCCATCGCGACCGCAGTTTGAGCAGCGATAGCTGAAACGAGATTTTCCGCCTCAGCCGTGAATTTGCCCGGCTCGTCATGGGCAAAAAACAGGCCGCCGAGCACTTCGCCCGACACTGACGTCACAGGCACCGCGAGATAGCTGACCACGGGCAGGTGCCCCGCCGGCATGCCGTAGTGCGGGGCGCTGTGCCCGTAGCGCGGATCTTTGCGGATATCGTCAGACCGGATTACGCCTTCGCCTGCAAAAGTCGGTTCGAAAACCGCCGTATTTCGAGGCATTCCAAAATTGAAAGCCTCTCGTGCAGCGCCGGAAAGCGTATAAAGCTGGTAGGATTCCCCGGCGGCATCCGTGACATTATAGAAGAACGCGCCGAATTTAGCGCCGCTCAGTTCGGTGCCAATGTCGGTGACCGACTGCACGATCCGCTCAAGATCAAGATCGCGCGAGATTTCGCTGGCGACGCGGTAGAGAGTCTGGAGACGTTCGGATTGTTGCCTGAGCAACGTCTCGGTCTGTTTACGCGCAGTTATGTCGCGCGCAATTTTGGAAGCGCCGATTACCTGACCGTCAGCCGCTTTGATCGGAGACGCGGTAAGGGAAATATGGATTAGTGACCCGTCCTTGCGCTGCCGCAATGTTTCGAAATGCTCGACCCGTTCCCCCTTTTTGAGGCGCGCGATGATCTCGTCTTCTTCAGACCTGCGATCCTCCGGGATCAGGGTCAGGATCGACGCACCTACAATCTCGCTGGAAGAATAGCCGAAAATCCGCTCGGCGCCGGCATTCCAGTCCGTGATGATGCCATCGAGCGTCTTGCCGATGATGGCGTCATCGGAAGATTCAATGATGGCTGCCAGACGCTCGGCAGCGCTCAGCGCGCCTCGTTGATAAGTACCCTTTTCCCCATCCATATCCGTAACGACTTCCAAAGCCATTACCGCTGTCCTTTTTCCCTGCCCAGGTCAGCGACAGCAGTGAGCAAACGGTCCATTGCATAGGGCTTGTCAAAAACCAGGTCAAAGAGATCGGTACGCGACCGCGCTATGCCACCCTGCGCGCCGCTGACCAAGATGATGGGGATGCCTTGCAGGGCAGTGTCCGCCTTCATCGCTTCGGCCAGTTCAAGACCGGTCATCAACGGCATCATGAAATCGGTGATGACCAGATCGGGCTCCAGGCTACGAACCAGCGTCAACGCACCGGCACCGTGCGGGGCATCGTGCACCTCGTAGCCGGCCTATTCCAAACAGACCACAAGCAAGTCGGCGATCAGGAACTCGTCCTCTGCCACGACTATTTTCATGGAGAACTCCACCGTGGGGGTTGGACCATGACAGCCTTCACGCTTCAAGAGGCTTGGCTAACCCGGTCGAAATCCCGGTGGCCTGTTCAAACTGGCCTCGGATAGCGAGCCCGTGTCCGTCGATGTAGACCTCCTGTGGAGCGGCCTGAAATGACTGGTCACGGATCTTCAGCACGGACAGAACGCGCTTATATTCGGACCGGATTTCGACTTGGCGCATCATTATGAGGTTATCGAGCAGACTGGAAATCTCCGGTCCTGGCGCTGCAACCCCGGACGCGAAGAGGTCACGCAATTCCCACGTGCCAACAGCGGTAACGCCCATGGCCCGCAATTCGTTCGTTAGAGCCGCAAAGAATTCCACAAGGCGGGGTGGATGAACGGCTGCGCGCTCGAATCCGCCGAGAGAATCAATGAACAGCCGCTTCACGCCCCGCGCCGAAACGGCGTCGAGGAGGCGATAGGCCATCTTGTCGATCAGATTTTCGGTCAGCGGCTGCCACAAGATATCGACCTCTTTTCTTTCGACACTTCCCTTGAGGTCGAGGCCTAGCGCGTTCGCCTTGAGCAACAGACGTTCGGGAGATTCGTAGAAGCCGAAATGCAGGCCGGGTTCCTCTCGCGAGGAGGCCGAAAGGAAATTCAGCCCAAAAGACGTCTTACCGCACCCTGAAGGTCCGATGAGCAACGTGATCGACCCTTGCGGAAGTCCGCCACCGGTAATTTCGTCGAAGCCCTCAATCCCCGAGCGTAAGGGCTTCGGGTCAGGATTGTCGGTCGCGGACGGGGTGTGAAACGCGGCCTCGATCCGCGGGAACACGGAAATACCGTTATTGCCTATTTCGTACTGATGATACCCCCCTAGAGCAGAACTGCCCCGCGATTTGCGGGCACGCAGGCGCCGTACGGTCCGGACGCCGACAAGCTCGTCATGCAGTTCGAGCACGCCATCCACCATTGTGTGTTCAGGGCTATCGTCATGGATCCCGGCGCTGGTCAGGAACAGGACGGTGCAACCAACAAACGCCGCTTGGCTCTGCACTTCTGCCACGAACGTCTTCACGTCGAGGTCCGTCTCCGCGCGGTCACGGGCATTAAGCAGGCCATCAAAGACGATCAGCGAGGCGTTTTGGCGCTTGGTTTCCTTGCGCAACAAATCGACAACGGCGCCAAGCCCTTCTTTGGCGAGGGTCTGGAAAACGCTGACATAGACGATGTTGCTACCGAGCCGATCCTTTTCGAAGAAGCTCAATGTCGACAGCGATTGGAATAGCCGATCATGCGTTTCGGCAAGGAGCGTGACATACAGTACCTTCTTGCCGGCGGCAGCCGTCGCGAAGGCGATCTGATTGCCAAGGATTGTCTTGCCGGCGCCCGGCTGACCTTGCACGATATAGGAGGCCCCCTCGACGAAACCGCCGCCAAAAACGGTATCTAGGCCAGGGATCCCGGTTGAAAAGCGGGGAAGGGTCTGCGTCACGAATTAACCTCATCAGCGCGTCATGGCCAAGAGGCCCGGTCGTGCTGATAGCACCACGCAAAGCCACCGTCAGGATGGCGCAGGACTTTTTTGACTTTATGTTGTGAGCGCCCATTTCCTGAGCCGAATTTGTTTCAGCTCAAGCTAGGCCGTGGCTGCATGCCTTTATCGTGTGGAACATGACCGTTTGCGCACCAACGTAATTCGCACTTGCACAATATGTTCGCACATGCAGTATACCTCTGCCTTTCAGGCATCCTCTCCAAACTTCAAGGCCGGCCCCGCTGGCCTTTTTTTCTTGTCTGAACCGAGCCCGAGGTGAGGAGGGCACTCTTACAAATCGGGCAACAGTTGGTCGGCCCGTCCCCAGTGCGCGAGGTTCTTTGACGACGCGCGCTTCAGCATTTCGGCTCCGTCTCCGATGTGCCAGTGCGAAGGCTTGTCGAGATCATGCAGTTCGTCCCATGTCAGAGGAACGGCGATCGGCGCAAACTCACGACTGCGGGCGCTATAGGGCATGACAGCCGTCGCGCCGCGCTGGTTGCGCAGGTAGTCTATGAAAATGCGGCCGGTCCGCCGGGATTTTGACAAAGCGGCGGTGTAGCGATCCGGCTGCGCTTGCTCCACGGCTTGCGCGAACCGATGGGCAAAATCCTTCACCACCCGCCATTCGGCTGACGGGGTGAGCGGGGCGATCACGTGAACCCCTTTTCCGCCCGTCACCATCGGGAACGTCGTAAGTCCCATCTCACCCAGCAAGTCCCGCATGTTGAAGGCAGCCGAGACCACTTCCTTGAAGCCAAGGCCCTCATCGGGGTCGAGATCGAAAACCAGCCTGTCGGCCTTTTCGACGTCCTCGATCCGCGCGCCCCAGCCATGGAACTCGATCGTACCCATCTGCACACAGGTCAGCAGACCTGCCGGCGCGTCGATAAAGAGATAGGCCTCTTCATGCCCGTCCTTTTCGCGAATGCCGATGTGCTTGACGTCATCGCCGAAGCTGCCCGCATCATGCTTCTGAAAGAAACACTTCTTCGCGCGGCCTTGCGGGCAACGCACGAGACTGATGGGCCTGCTCCCCGCCCAGGGCAGCATGATCGGTGCGACCACTTCGTAATAGTCTGCCAGCTGACCCTTGGTGAGCTTGCCCTCCGGAAAGATCACCCGGTCTCGGTTGCTCACCTTCACCGTGCTCGCGGGCGCCGCCGTTGCAACCGCCACCGGGGCCTCCTTCTCGATCACGACCGCTTCGGGTTTCTTGTCCTCTCGAAGCCCAAGGTAGCTGGGATGGCGCAGCAGCCCCTCATCGGTAAACTCTAGGTAGGCAATCTCGGCAACCAGTTTCGCTTCGATCCAGTGGGCACCGCGCACAGCAGACCGCGGAGCCTGAACCGTCGGCTCCTTGCGCGCGAGAGGTGCCATGATTTCTAGAAGACGCTCTATCTCATCGCCGGTAAATCCCGTGCCGACCTTGCCGGCGTAGCGCAGCTTTCCATCCTCGTTTACGCCCAAAAGAAGCGAGCGGAACCCTCGCTGCTTGTCGGAAGGCGTCCAGCCTACAATCACGAACTCCTGCCGACGGATGCACTTGGTCTTGACCCAGCTACCGCTCCGCGAGCCGCTATATCGAGCGTCGACGCGTTTCGATATGACCCCTTCCAGCCCCGCCTCGCAAAAGCTGGTCAGCAGCTTTTCACCGTTGCCGACGATATGATCTGAATAGCGCAGCCGACCCTTGTGGCCCTCAAGAATGCTCGCCAGCTTCTCCTTACGCTCGATCAGCGGCAAGCTGGTGAGATCCTCGCCGTTCAATTCCAGCAGGTCGAACGCGAAATAGTCGATGGTCCCAGGGTTATCCTTCAGAGCGGCTTGCAACGCCTGAAAACTGGTCCGGCCATCAGGCAGCGTCACCACCGCCTCACCGTCGATCAGCGCGCTTCCAACGTCAAGCTGTGCAGCCTCTGTGATAATATCTGCGAACCGATCCGACCAGTCCAGACCCGACCGGGTATAGGCCCGTCCTTCCCCGCCACCGACGGCGATGAGCGTTCGATAGCCGTCATATTTCAACTCATGCAGCCAGCGATCGCCAGGTGGCACGTGATCGACGAGAGCCGCAAGCTGGACAGGCTGGAATGGCGGGAGTTTGCCCTTGTTCTTGCCCTTTCGGGCTGCAGCGGTCGATGATTTCGGCGTCGTAGCCGGAGCTTTAGCCTTGCCGCCCTGTCTCCGGATCGGCTCGCCTGCGGCGATTTCTTCCATGGTGCGTCCGCTGTCGACGCTCGTGAGATGGATGCCAATGAGGTCGTCCGAGCCACCGGCAAACTCGTCCTCGACCTTACGCAGGATCCAGTTTTCGCCCTTCTCCTTTCCTCGCGGCTTGAGGCGAAACATGATCCACTCGCCCTTCATGCGGCGGCCATGCAGCGTAAAATGCAGATGACCTTCGGCCAGGGTTTTGGTGGGATCCTTGCCCGGGACTGGATCCCAGGTGCCGTTGTCCCAAAGCATCACGGTGCCGCCGCCATACTCCCCCTTGGGAATGGTCCCCTCGAACCGGGCATAGTCGAGCGGGTGGTCTTCGGTGCGGACAGCCAATCGCTTGTCGTCGGGGTTGGCGCTTGGCCCTCGGGTCACTGCCCAGCTGACCAGCGTGCCGTCCAGCTCGAGGCGGAAGTCATAATGCAGGCGGGTCGCGGCATGCTTCTGCACAACGAAGCCATTACCTGAGGTCGGCTCGGAGGCACCAGAAGGCTCCGCAGTACGCGTAAAATCCCGCTTTTCACGATATCTCGCGAGCCGCTCTTCTGCAGAGGTTGCCTTCGCCATCGTCGCCCGTGCCATATCCGCTCCGATCAAGAAGCTTCTAAATCTCGAGAGGGAACCGCGTTCCCTTTCATTAAGGGAAAGAAGCGCCGTCAGCCGGTATCCATGTCGGGGCTCCGTTGTTCGTAACTGTTGTCACCCCGTGCCTCGTTCGGGCCGTTTATTCTCCAGTCTGCGCGTTCGGCGCTGCCACCGGCTTTGATTCCGGAGATTCTCGCTGGCGCAGGAATATGGAAAGGACCACCAGCACCGCAGTCGAGAGAAATTCGCTCTGCCAGTTCTGGAACGATTCAAACCAAAGCTGCGCATCGCCAAGATATGCAAGCACGGTCTTAGGTGTTTCCCCATGCTCCAGGGCCTCTTGCGCTGAGGCATGCGCGCTGTTGATCCAGTGAAGCGTGAATGACGCAACAAACAGCAGGATCAAAGCCAAGCCCAGGGAGCGAGCGTATATCGCGCGCCAAAGCGGACCTTTGCGCAGGATCGACGGTGCGCCGTGTTCCTGGGCTTTCCGGTCCAGATCATTATCGCGAGGGGGAGCATCCGGGTCCTTCGATTCCGCCGATCGGCGCTGTATCAGGAAAGCCGTAAGCACGACATAGGCTGCCATCTGCAGGAACTCGCTCTCCCAATTCTCGAACACCGAAGAAAGGAATTGCGGACTTGCCGCATAGGCGAAGAGCGTCAGGCCAGGCTGGGCATGGCGCCGGGCATCCTCCAGCTCGACATACCAGCCCGCGATATATTGCCCGGCAATGCAAACGGCAAAAAGCGCCAGGAGGGCGATCGTAAGTCCGTTATCTTTAAGCAGCCGCATGCCGATGCCTCTCGCCGATTTGCTTTGAATGGAAACGCGCGAGAAACAATTGGGTTCGAAAGAACCTCCGCTACTGCGTCAGGTCAGCAAGCCATTCGCCGAGGGATTTCTGCGACGTAGCAGCCGTTTCGGCTCCCATGCTCTGGGCTATGATCTCCAGGGCCCATCGGCCCCGTTCATCGCTCTCGGCAGCCACGGCATCTTGAGGCACCCACAGGTCGTATTCACGCATATGGGCATCACCTGCGGTGAACAGGACGCAGATGTCGGTCGCGATTCCACTCAGCACCAGCTTGCTGACGCCTAGCTGTGGTAGCAGCAGGCAGGTTGGTCGCGTAGAAACCGGAAAATTGCGGCTTGATGATGAAGAAGTCGCCGTGTCCCGGCTTCAACATTTCCGTGACCGGATTATCCTTTTCGAGCGCGCGTGCTACCAGCTCATAAGGTTCTGAAAGCCATTCGCCAAAATTATCGTTGACGTATACGACTGGCCAACTGTGCGCGCGAAACTCCTGACGTAGCCGAGCTATTCGCCGTGCCGCTTCGAGAGCCCCGGGCTCCAGGGCCTCGGCCCCCTCAAAATCAAAGCAATTGACCATATCCAGGATCAACAAGGCCGGACGGTCACCAGCTTTGGGCGAAGTGGCTGCGGCCTGCTTGTCTTGGGAACCCATAGAAACCTGCCATGAAATCGGGGTCGGCCTTGGCCGACCCCATTAGGCTCATTCCTTAGTGAGCTTTGCCGCCTCAGCGTCCAGCGTCGCGCGGTCATTGCCAAATCGGTCGATGAGATCCTGGGCCTGCTCGGCAGTTAGACCATGCTTTCGGGCGAAATAGTCGACCTCATAGTCCTCGCCGCCGGCGACAGTGCGGCGGTCGGAGCCTCCGCGCTGAGATTTATCATCTGCCATGTTGCGCTTCCTTTTCACAGCTACCTGTTTTTGCAACCCGTGCCAGGGCCACGAGTTCCAGCAAGGTTGTCTTGAACAGGGGACCGGCATGCCGCATCGCCGTCTGCGCACCCAATGAAAGAGCCGCTTGACTGTCTTGTTATCGGCGCAGGACCCGCAGGGCTAACGGCCGCCATTTATCTCGCGCGTTTTCATTTTTCGATCGCGATCGTCGATGCGGGGCATAGCAGAGCGGCCATGATCCCGCGGACGCACAATCATGCGGGATACCCAGGCGGGATAGCTGGCACCGAACTTCTTGGGTTGATGCGGGATCAGGCTGCAGAATTTGGGGCGGTTGTAGCCGAAGGTTTGATCGAGAGACTGGAGAGGACCGAAGGGGGTTTTGTCGCTCGTGCACAGGGCCGTGAATGGTCTGCGCGCACTGTCCTGCTCTGCACTGGCGTAGTCAACAATCGCCCCCAGATCGCACCGGACATCCACGATGTAGCGGTACGCCGCGGACTGCTTCGCTATTGCCCGATATGTGACGGGTACGAGGTCACCGATAAGCGGGTTGGTGTTTTGGGCACCCGTACCCACGGCTTCAAGGAAGCAATTTTCCTGCGGATGTATACGCGCGATGTGACGCTGATCGCTACCGATGGGGAGCACGACCTCTCAGATGACGAGAAGCATCGGCTCGCTATGGCAGGTGTAGTACTGATCGATGGCCCCTGCGCACCGCTGCGGACCGAAGATGATAAGATTGTTGTACCGACGCCGCGCGGCGAGCTTGAATTCGATAGCGTCTACACAGCGCTGGGCTCGGTTATCCGGTCCGAGCTGGCGACGGCGATCGGCGCGGAAGGCACCGGCGATGGGTGTCTCATCGTGGACGATCATCAGCGTACCTCCATTCCTGGCCTTTACGCGGCGGGAGATGTTGCCAAAGGTCTCGATCAGATCAGCCATGCAATGGGCGAGGCCGGGGTCGCCGCCGTCACTATCCGCAATGATATCGCCGAGCGGGGCATCTTATTTCGCTAGCCCGCCCCCGACAGCGGGCCGCCGCCGCTTACGAATTGCCGGCCTGGGCGGTCGCACCGGCGCTGATGTCTCTGCAATCAGGATTCCAGAACGTTCCTGACCTTGGTGGCGAGCTGTTCGATGGTGAAAGGCTTGCCGATCAATTCCACGCCCGGATCGATCACGCCATTATGCACAACCGCGTTGCGGGTGTAGCCCGAAGTGTAAAGAACCTTGAGTTCGGGTCGCCGGCGTTGGGCTTCGTCTGCCAATTTACGGCCGTTGATGTCCGGCATGACAATGTCTGTGAAGAGCAGCGTGATTTCCGGATGCGCGTCGATGAGCTGTAGCGCCGCCACAGCGCCATCAGCTTCGAGCACGTGATAACCAAGTTCGGTCAACGCATCGACGCTGAATTGGCGCACCGCCGCTTCGTCCTCGACTACGAGGATGACCTCCTGTTCCTCGCCCAATGGAAGGTCAGTGGGTGAAAGCGGTTCGGCCTCGAGCTCGTCGCCTATGAAGCGCGGGAGGTAGATTTTGACGGTCGTCCCCTGACCCAGTTCCGAATAGATTTTGACGTGGCCACCCGACTGCTTGACGAACCCATAGACCTGACTGAGCCCGAGCCCTGTGCCCTTACCGACCTCTTTGGTCGTGAAGAAGGGATCAAAGGCTTTGGCAATAATCTCCGGCGGCATACCGCAGCCGGTATCGGAAATGGCGATCAGGATATAATGCCCGGGCGGAACACCAAGATGCGCTGCCGAATAGCGTTCGTCGAAGTGCGCATTCTGCGTCTCGATCGTCAGTCGCCCCCCTTCGGGCATCGCATCGCGCGCGTTCACGGCGAGATTGAGAACGACATTTTCAAGCTGATTGCGGTCGGCATGCGTGCGCCACAGTCCAGCAGCAAGGACGGTTTCCAAGCGCACATCTGCTCCCAAAGAATGGGTGAGTAGTTCAGACATACCAGGGAGAAGCTTGTTGGCATCCAACACCTCGGGATTGAGCGGCTGCTGGCGTGAGAAAGCCAAGAGCCGCTGGGTTAGAGTGGCGGCGCGTCCTGCACCTTCCAGGGCTGCGTCGACATATCGCTTCGCGCGCGCGTCGTCGTCGCCAAGGCGGCGGCAAAGGAGATCGAGTGACCCAACGATGACGGCAAGCATATTGTTGAAGTCGTGCGCGATTCCGCCAGTCAATTGGCCGACCGCCTCCATCTTCTGGGATTGCCGCAGAGCTTCCTCGACCTGCTCGCGCTCGGCAATCGCTTGCGCTACGCGCCGTTCCAGATGCTCGTTCAGCTCCAGAACCCGCACTTCCGCCCGTTTGCGCTCGGTGACGTCTATAGCGGTGCCGATGACGCGCAGACACTGACCATCCTCGCTGAAAATGCCTCTGCCCTTGGCTGCTACCCAACGTTCGTACCCATCTTCCTTGCCGATGGTGCGGTACTCAACATCGTAAACCGCGCGTTGGCTTGGATCAGCGGATCGGGCATAGGCCTTCACCGTCGTATCTCGATCATCAGGGTGCAAACCTGCGTAATAATCCGCCATGGACACCGGCGCATCGGCTGAAATCCCGAACATGGCTTTGACGATGGGCGGCCAGATGAGAATGTCATGCACGACATCCACGTCCCAGAAACCCACCTCAGCAGCCTGCGTGGCGAGCCGCAGCCGCTCCTCATTCAACATCAGTTCGGCGCGGGTGCGCTGCTGCTCCGTCAGATCGAGCATGGCACCGATCATCCGGACCGCTTTGCCTTCCGGATCGCGGATGATGTGTCCACGGTCGAGAATAGCGGCATAGCTGCCGTCGAAGCGGCGGAAACGATACTCGTCCGACCAACTTTCGGCCTCACCATCGATGGCAACATGAATGCTGTGATGGACACGATCGCGGTCGTCGGGATGAATATGCTCGATCCACCACTCTCCCGTTGGCTCGATATCGGCGAGCCTATGGCCGTGTGTCGCTTCCAGAGCCTGGTTCCATGTGACGTGATTGGTGGCGAAATCCCAGTCCCAGATGGCATCGTTCGTCGCCCGGCTCACGAGGCGATAACGCTCCCGTATGGCTCTCAATGCCTTCTCAACGCGAGCACGCTGTTCGACCTCGACGCGTAATTCCTCAGCCCGTGAAGCTTGGGCCTGAAGGGCTTTACGAAGTTCCAGTTGGGCCATGACCTGCCGCGCCAAAACCTCAAGCACGTGGCGTTGGTAGGATGTGATACCATCAGGGCGCGGCGCACGGTCCAGCACGCAGATCGTGCCGATCGGCAACCCCATTTTGTCCCGCAGGATTGCGCCCGCATAAAAGCGCAGGCCGCCCTCCGCCGTCACCAAGGGGTTGCACGCGAAGCGAGGATCCTCAAGCGTGTCAGGCACGACGAGAAAATCATTCTGCAAAATGGCGTGGGCGCAGATCGATACATCGAGAGGCAGTTCGCGCACGCCTATGCCGACTTCGGCCTTGAACCACTGGCGATCACTCGCGACCAAATTGACGACGGCAATCGGCGCTGTAAAGGTTTCAGCCGCGAGCCTGACGATAACATCAAAGTCGGCTTCTTGCGGGGTATCCAGGATTCCGTAGCTTTCGAGTGAAGCTACGCGTTCAGTTTCAGACCAACCTTCATCCATTGATTTGCCTGGGATTTCCGTCGAATGTAGGGTCATGCCGGGTGACTATCATCCCCGCACGAGGATCGCACTGAAAACCTTCAGGGCTACCTTCAGCCGCATCGTGGAAGCAGTCGCGCAGCTCTATTGCGGGCGCCTTGACCGATGGCCGTTCAAGCGATTGCTTTCGGGTCGATCAGGAGAACGTCGAGACGAACGATTATGGGCCGCTAACCGACGGCGGGTTATGCACCGAAATCTGTCATGCAGTTGGGCCGTAAGGAATGGTCGCTTTGTCCCGAAACTGTGGTTCTGCGAGGAAGCCGTCTTTTAATCCCAACGCGAGGAAAGCTTTCCTGCGGAACCTTCAGGAAGTGGAGGCGTCCCGCATTCGGGACGCCTCCAGGAACATCAGCCGTTGAGCTGATCCTTCACCGCCTTGGCGGGCGTGAAGGTGAGCTTCTTCGACGCGGCAATCTGAATGGTCGCGCCAGTCGAAGGATTGCGACCTTCGCGCGCCGGGCTGTCCTTGACCTTGAACTTGCCGAAGCCGTTCAGCGAGACTTCCTCGCCCTTGGCAGCGGCTCCGGTGATCTGCGCGAAGACGGCATCGACGTACTTGCGGGCATCCGCCTTGGTCAGGCCATGTTCGCCGGCAAGGGCTTCGGCCAGATCGCTATTGTTCATGTCGCATCCTTATAGATTGAGAGGCGTTTGCTTTAGTGGCTCCGATCCCGGGTTTGAAGCCGTTAGTTGGGAGCATGGTGCATTTGCCCATTGACCACCGCGCGGCGTGTGTTCCTCCTGGAGAAGAAACCTGTGCGCAGGTCAATGCTGATCCGCACCTTCAAGTTTCTCGCCGTCTGGGCCACGGCCGGTCATCATATACCATTGTTCCATAGTTGAGGGCGCGCCGATCAGGCGCTCATATCGTATCGGTCGAGACTTCGAGGCACCTGACCAGCGTATCTCGAACCTCTGCAAGCTCGTCGGGCAATTCGCGTTTTGGGGGATGATCCACAGTGATGCCTCCAGATTGGAGGATATCGGGCGCACTGTGCCTGCGCACCTGCAATCGCCGCCAGATCGGCGGCAATTTTCTGGCCAGTCAATCAGAATGGCGAGGGGCGTGCGGAATCTGTCTGGCTCTTTGAGGCGACGGCCGGGCTGGCGGTCGGGGCGAGGAGGGCTCCTCCGGGAACGGCGGTCGGGCTGGACGAACGCGCCGCGTGTGAGAGGGGAGAAGGATCTTGGAGAGTGTCGCTTTCGGATGGTCGAGAGCGGCTTTTCCAAGGAGTTGAGGTTATGAATATCGGTGAAATCAAGCCCGTGAACGGTCGTCTTATCGGACATATCGCGACCCGTTCGATCGACTTGCCGCGCCTGGGGCTCCGGCCTGTCGAAAGCACCAATGAGCGCGCGCCGGTCTTCGAGATCGTCGCGCTTAATGTCGGGCAGCGCTGGGTACAGATCGGTGCGCTGTGGGAGGCGACCGCCAACAAAACCGGCGAATGCTTCCTCCAGGGATCGCTCGACGATCCTAGCCTGGCCGAACCGCTGCCGATCGCTCTCTTCGGCAGCGACGCTGAAGGCTATCGGGTCGCATGGCGCCGTCGGGATGCGCTGAGTGGCTTTGGCGGCGGCCAGCGTTCGGAACGTCCGGCGATGGGCGGCGAAGCCATGGGCGGGTTCGGTGCGAGCACCGCCGGCATGGATGGCAGCTACATGGGCGGAAGTGATTTCGACGACGAAGTGCCTCACTGAGGTCTTTGTGCGTCATGGGTCGGGGGAGCACAGCCTCCTCCGGCCTTTCTTTTTGTCTGCCGATTTTGGAAAGGATGCGCATCATGGCTACTGCCCTGCGCCACAGCATCGATCGATTTGCTGACTTGCCCACCCTCTACGCACAAATGGTCGCGACGCCGGAGTATCAGGCGGCCTTTGGCGACCCAATGCCGCTTACAATCGCCGAGCCCGGAGACGCGCCCGCGGAGCATGAGATGCCGGAGCCAATCGCGGCCCAGGCCGAATGCGGCGGGATCATCGCTGCGATCTTCGACCTCTTCACCGGTACTCGTCTGGAGCCATTGGCACCCGATATCGCATGGGGTTTCGTCAACAGCTTCCACTTTCTCGCCGGGAAACTCGAAAAGCGCGAGGACAGCTATGCAAGGGAATTGGGGGAACTGGCGCGAGACCCTGAAGGTAGCGAGATCTATGCCCGCTCGCTCGAAGAAAAGCAGCTTCAGTGTCAGTCGGTCGCCGAGCAGCGGCAGGCCATTGAATGCATGCGCGACTATGCCGCGGAAATGTACCGGGCGCAGTCAGGCTGGCCTTGGTCGCCGGCTAAAGGCACGCGAGCCTCTTCTGCATCAAGCGCCAGCCAGATCGCTGCGGTCGACTTCCTACGTGCCCGACAGCTGGAACAGCGAGAACGGCACCTGCCACAGGGGCCGATCGTGGTTGTCACCGGTCCTGCCGACTGGCACGACTGGCAGGCGATATGGTCGCGTCTCGACGCCATCCACGCGCGGGTTTCCCATATGACTTTGGTTACGACCGGGCAGCGTCGCGGCGTGGACCAGATTGCTGCGGCCTGGGCTGCTCGCACCGGCGTTGAAGTGCCCGTCGTGCGCTATGGCCTATATGGAACCGGGCGGAAGACCGCCTTTACCCGCAATCGCAAGATCCTTGATTTGAAGCCGGTCGAGGCAGTGCTCTGCGAGGGTTCAGGCGTCCAGGCCAATCTCTACCAGCTGCTCCGCCAGGCCAATGTTCCGATCCACGCGTTGCGCAAGGCAGACCAGGCCGCTGACGCCGTGAGGTTCCCAACGCGCGCTTCCCGCGGGGGCCAATGAGGGAGGATAGCATGGCGATACCTGACTATCTTAGCGCTAACTTCCAGACGCTTCTTCGGGCTGCGGAAGATGGAAATCTCGCCCTTATGGAATGCCAGGACGCAGCATCAGGGGAACCGCGTTACGTGATCTGCGCAGTCGGGCGGGAGGAGGGGGCCTATCTCATGACCCCGTTCGGCCATCTCGCGGAAGGCAACCCTTACGACGCCTACCGGCCGCCGATCTGACGGCGGACGACGACGTCCAGATCGACCTCGGGACCGCAGCCATTTGGACGAGCGGTCCGTTTTTTTGTCGATGCAGGTGCCTGGGCACTGTCAGATGGGCGCTTGGGCACATGTCGCGCGAGGATCATAGCGCCCCAGGGGGCGTCGAGCCCCCTGGGGCGCTGCCACACTTCTTCTCTCAAGTCTTTTAATCGTGGCACGGGAACAGCGCCGGCCTCAAGGACGACGGGGCCCCACCATTTTTTTCGGCAGGCGGGCGGCAGTCCGTTCATGCCTACCGGGGCGCATGCCGAAAAAAATCGTGACCCCCATCGCCGCTTTGCGGTCGGGGCTGCGCCCCGATCCTTGACCCCGTCACTCGGAGCCCGTGCAGGGGGAAGACCTCTTTCAATCAAAGGAGGTTCTCATGACCAAGGCATTCCGTTCCGTCCGCAGCTTCACCGAGATTGCAGCCTTCATTGCCGACGAAAGCGCGGTCACGTCCGACAGCTTTGTTGAAGCATTCGAGACGGACCTAGATGGCGTCCGGGTCAGCAGGGACGACGATGGACGCACCGAGCAAATGCCTGACGCAACGCAAGTCCAACTCGCGGTCGAGCTGATAGTCACGACGCTCTTCGATGTTCTGCGGGACAGCAGGCTGGACAAAGTGGCAGGACGCATCGCATGGGGCATCGTCCACAGTTTCCACCGAGTGAGCGATCAGGCGGCGGGTCAAGCCGACGGCGCAGCAAGGCAAATGCGCGACCTTCTCCGGCAGGCTGATGGCAGCGAAATCCATTCCATAGAGCTGGAGCGCGCGCACGAGGAACTGGCGTTTCTCGACGAGGCTGCGGACGCACTGGCCTGTATGCGGGACCATGCCGCGGCGGTGTATCATAACGAAACCGGCAAACCCTGGTCTGCGCCAAGGGCGACGCTGGTGTCTTCCAAGCGGACTGCGAGCGTCATCAACGGGTCAGACTATCTGGCCGCGCGCCGCCAGCGCCGTATCGGACAGCATCATCCTGAAGGTCCGCTGGTCGTGTTCTCGGGCGGTAGCCAGTGGGCGGACTCCGAGCCGATCTGGAAGGCGCTGTCGAGGGCCAAGGCGACCCGGCCCCAGATGGTGCTGCTCACCACCGCGCAGAATAGCGGCGGCGACGCGATTGCCGAGGCATGGGCGGCAAAGACCAAGACGCCGGTGGTGAAGCTGGGCATCGACAAGGCACGGTGGGGCAACCGCGCCGGGTTCGTGCGCAACGACCAGATTGCGCGGCTGCGACCCGTCGAGGCGATCGTCGCGGAAGGAAGCGGCGTTCAGGCTCAACTGGTAAGGGTGATGCGTTCCATCGGTGTCGCGCCGGTGCTGCTCTCGCTTTATGGAGGCCCTGCGCACTGGGCTTCCTGAAGTCACGAAGGATGCGGGAGCAGTCGGGGTCATGCCCGATAGCTCCCGCTTTTTTTGTCTGTCGCTCTATGTCGTTGCCCTCAAGGACAGGCGCTGCGCGCCCGTCCCGTCGGGCAACGATGCCGCGCTCTCAAGGAACGCGGGCCTTCTGCGCGCGGCTTCGCCGTGCTCGTCGCAGGGACGCCCTACGGGCGCTTTTCCGGTTGAGATTTTGCCGTCGGTGCAATGCCCTTCAGCGCAGTAATAGAGGCTGGTCCACCCAGCCGGATCGCGTGCTGGACGAGCTCGCGAAAGTCTTTTTCGCTTAGCTTCTCGACCGCCATATCGCTCAGGATGGAGGCATATTTGCCGCGCAGAGCGCGGCGGGCATCAAGGATCTCTTCCGCAATTTTCGTCTGGCGCGCTTCGAGGTCGGCAAGCCGGTCGCGGTCATTCAACTTTGGCATTGATCATCCTTTCAAGTCGGATGGTCTGCCCGCCAATTCCAATATCGAGGATCATGGCCATGAACGCAACTCGTTGCGACAATCGGGGAATCGGCCGGCGTGCCGCCGGGGAGAGAGACCCCTTCGGGGAAGCCCCGCGCCTTCCGGCACGAGGCTGGCGCAGCGGCGGGGCGCTGCGAAAGGGGTACTCACGCCCGGGGCGTTTTGTAATGCACCGTACGCACGGGTGCTGCGGGCGCGAATCGCTAGGTTTTCTGCGGGTTTCGGCCAGGTGCCAGCCGGTGCCGATGTCGCTTTCTTCATAGGGAGCTGGCACCAAATGGTCACCATATGAAGGCAATTCAGGGCTAAGTGACTGATAAGCTTTGGCACCATGTCGGTGCCGCGTTTGCTCATCGTAAGGCGTTGAGATCGCCTGAAAATCGGCGTATAACGCCCGGGCTTCACCCCATCTGGACAGGCAACGAACAGGAGTTCGGCGCTTGCCCAGGATCAATATCAGATTGAAGGACGCTCTCCACGGGCGTCTCGTCGCCGGCGCCCGATCGGCGCGGCTCAGCCTCCCCGAATATGTCCGCGACATCCTTGATCGCTTCGAAGGCATTGATGCCGGCGGTTATCATGGTCGCTTCGATGAGGTGCAGGCGACCCTCATTCAGGTGTTCGCCATTTTGGCCGCATCGGTCGGAACGCGGCGCCCCGACATCCTCCAGAAGGGCATGGACGATGCCCGCGCCCTGCTCCTCGAAAGGGGCCTGCTCGCGCCCGAGGATGGTGCGCTATGAGCATCTTTCGCAACGACACTTTGGGCTCCTGGACCCGGGGTGGCCAGGCCATCGTCCACAATGTGAGGATGACCACCCAGGTCTTCTTCCAGACTTCGATTGCCGGTCTCGCGATCTGGGTCGGTGGCATCATATGGTATGTGCTCGAAAAATCCAGCGACTATCAGCGCTTCGTCGCGATGAAGATCGCCGAAGCTACGCTGAAAAGCGACGTGCCGGGTGGTGCGCCGATCCTGTTCAGGACCCCGGCTGGGCGCCAATACTGGACGAACTCGGACGCGCTGCTGGCCTCTCCTATCGCGAAGAAGACCATGCAGGCGATGGAGCAGCATCTGATCTATGGCGCCGCGCTATCAGGTGCCTTCGCAGCGCTTATGCTTCTGTGGGCCTGGTTTTATTTCACGCGAACGGGGAAGGGACTTGGTTCCAATCAGTTCATCCGCGGCGCCCGGTTCGGGACGGCCCGGCAGCTCCGCCGCCTGCTGTGGCGATCGAAGCGGGGAAGCTTCGCCATCGGCGGCGTGCCGGTCCCTGAAGAGTTTGAGCCTGAGCACATCTTGATCTGCGGGGCGCCAGGAACAGGCAAGACCAACATCATCGTCAAGATGCTGGCGGGGATGCGTGGGAAAGGTTGCCGGGCGATCGTGTTCGATACGGCCGGTACCTTCGTCGAGAAATTCTACCGGCCCGGGCATGACATATTGCTCAACCCGCTCGACGCCCGAGCCGACAGCTGGTCCCCTTGGGTCGATGTGCCGCGCGACTATCATTATGATCAAATTGCGGAATCGACGATACCGGATAAGGGGGGCGATCCGTTCTGGGCGAAGGCGGCGCGAGGTACGTTGGTCGCCGTCTTCCGCAAGCTTGCGAAGAACAAGCAGATGCTCATTTCGGTCTTGCTCGACACGCTTTTGCGCAGTCCTTTGAAGACACTGGCTGCCTTCGCCGAAGGAACGGATGCCGCCGCCTTCATCTCGATGGAGGGGGACCGGACCTCCGCCGGTATTCGCGCGGAGCTGGCTTCTGTCATGCGCAGCTTCTCTTATCTCGACGACACATTGGATGGCTTCTCGGTGCGCGACTGGGTGGCCAATGAAGAGGATGACAGCTGGCTTTTCATCACGGTGAAAGCCGATCAACTCCCTTCCCTGCGACCGCTCGTGACGGTCTGGCTCGACATCGCGATCAGCGCGATCATGAGCCTTCCGCCTGATCAGAAGCGCCGCCTCTACTGCGTCATCGACGAGTTGCCGACGCTCCAAAGGCTGCCGTCGCTCAGCGATTTCCTGGCGCGCGCCCGCAAATATGGCGGATGCGGCATATTGGGGTTCCAGTCCTACCCGCAGCTGGAGGCAACCTATGGCATCCAGGACGCGGCCGCGATCACCGGCTATTGTTCGACCTGGGTGGCGCTGCGGGCGAACGATACCCCCACCGCCAAGCACGTTTCGGAGAATTTGGGCCAGGTCGAGCAGGTCGAGGCCAATGAGGGGATGTCCTATGGGGTCAACGACATGCGGGACGGCGTCAATCTCTCCCGCATGCAGGTCACCCGCCCGCTGGTCATGCACACTGAGGTCACGAACCTTCCCAACCTGTCTGGGTTTCTCCGGTTCGGAAGAAATCTGCCCGTCGTTCATTTCCGGGATCGGTACAATGGGCTGCCAACGATTGAGCCGGCGTTCGTCGAGCGAACGGAACCTGCGAGGAGGTTCGACGAGGGCAACGCTCCACCCCACCCCGAAAAGGTGTCGCAGAAAAAGCGCCGTCGCGCCGAAAAGGAAGCGCCGCCCACACCGCAGCTGCCCTTGGACGGCAGCTCACCCGAAGAAGCAACTGCGGGTGAACCGCCTGCGCATAAGGGCAACGAAATTCCGAAGCAGGATGGGGACACCTCGAACGCCGAACCGCCCAAGCTCCTTGGGCCAAGGAGTGGTTTCAACCTCCACAAGCATAGCCGTTCCAACGGTGAGCGTGACGATGCGAGGCCGGCATGATGCATCCGCGCCGCCTCAAGGGCTCCCCGGGCAACATCGCCCGCTATTACACCGTCGGGGACTATTACACGAAGGGAGATGCGGAGACATCTTCCTGGGGCGGAGCGCTCGCTGGCGAGCTTGGTTTGCACGGAGAGGTGGATTCCGCGCAGCTCAATGCGCTGCTCAGCGGCGCTGTCGACGACCAGCAGTTAGGGCGTCGGCGGGCAGACGGGATCGACCACCATCCCGGATGGGATTTTGCGATCAGCGCCCCCAAATCCGTATCGATCATGGCGCTTGCCCTTCGCGATGAGAGGATGGTCGCGGCGCATGAGAAGGCTGTCGACGCAGCGCTTTCCTATCTTGAAGAACATGCCCAGCTGCGCCGCCGGGAAGAAGGGAAAATCGTTCATGAGACGACGGGGCGGCTCCTGTGGGCACGCTTTACTGAGCATGCCAGCCGCGAACTCGACCCCCATCTGCATACCCATATCGTGATCCTCAACATGACGAACCGCGATCCGGGCAACCCGATGGCCAGTCTCGAAACGCGGGCCATGTATGCCGAGCAGATGGCCAGCGGCCAAATCTACCGTAACGCCCTTGCCCACCATTTGCGGGAATATGGATTTGAGATCGACTTCGATCCGCGCCGAGGATTGTTCGAAATCAGGGGCGTCCCAAAGGCATTGATCAAAGAGATGTCGCAGCGTGCCGAGCAGATCAACGCTCATGCCGCTGAGCATGGCCTTTCCGGGCAGGCCGCGCGTAGGCAGAGCTTTTACGAAACGCGCGGCCCAAAGGTGAAAGTCGGGCTGGACGAGCTGCACGATCGCTGGGATGCACGGCTCATCCCCTATGAGCCCAAACTTGTAGCTGTCCTCGCCCAGGCCATGGAGGCTGGTGAGCGCCCCGTCCCGGTGGAACCCGCCGACGCAGCGCGGGCGGCCCTGTTCGGGATCAGGCAATCGGAAGGGCGCGAGGCGGTCAATCCACTTGGTCGCGTCATTGCCGTAGGCCTTGCCTCCCATGTGGGAGAGGTTCGGTTCGAAGACCTGAGACCGCTCCTGATTGACCATGAAAGCCGCCGCAAACTGCTCGCTACTCGGGGGGAGACCGGCGACGCAATCCTCACGCGAGGGCGAACCAGCCGCAGGACGGTAAGGCTGGAACAGGCGCTGACCCAGCATCTCGCGCTCTCGTTGGGAGACGGCAGAGAGGTAGCCAGCGCAGACCGGCTGCTGCCCGTTCTGGAACGTGCTGGCCTATCTCCTGCGCAGGAGCAGGCCCTCGTGCACATGGCATTGTCGGGAGATCGGATAACGGCAGTGCGTGGTGTGGCCGGGGCCGGGAAATCCATGCTGGTTCGCTCCCTCAAGGACGCCGCGCATCCGGGGATGGTGCTGACGGCGCTTGCGCCGACGTCATCTGCTGCTGCTGAACTGGGTGATCGCGCGGAGATTGCGTCCCGAACCGTCGCCAGCCTGTTGGCAAGCGGCGGGCATGGCCTGAGCAGCAAGGATGTCCTGATCCTCGATGAAGCGGGGCAGCTTGGAAACCGCCAGGCGCTGCGAGTGCTGGAGATCAGCCGCATGACCGGCGCGCGGCTTATCCTGCTCGGTGACAATCGGCAGACCGGCGCGATCGAGCAGGGAAAGGCATTCTGGCTGATGCAGAAGCTTGGGCTCGCGACTGCCGAACTGGTTGAATCGCGGCGGCAGGAAACCAGGGCGATGAAGCTTGCCGTCACCCAGGCGCGGGCGGGTGATTATGCCGGTTCGCTGGGCCATCTCGATAAGGTGGTCAGCGGCGGCGATGCGGAGGAACTGGCCAAGGGGCTGGTGAGAGAATGGACGCGCCTCAAGCCTCAAAGCCGGGCAACCACGAATATCCTCGTTCTGGAGAATGCGACACGCCTCATCGTCAACAGTCAGATCCGCGAGACATTGCAACGGGAAGGCGTCGTCGCAGCCGAGGACACCCGACTTGGGGTGCTGACGCCGGCCGGCCTCAGCGACCAAGAGAAGCAGATGGCCCGCTTCTATTCCGGCGGCCAGGTTCTGAAATTCAACCGCGATCAGGTCGGTGCTGGCCTCGCGCGTGACGGCGAATATAGGGTCGTCTCCGTGGTCCGCGATGCGAAGGGCCGACAGCTTGTGCGATTGGCAGATGAGCAGGGGCGCATCCACAATTGGGATCCCCGAACGAGCAACGCGGCGCAGGTCAACGTGTTCCTTTCCGAGCATCGCAACCTCGCCGCTGGCGATCGCATTCAGTGGCGGCTGGCAACCAAGGAGCTTGATCTCAAAAACGCGGAACGCGGGACGGTGGAGCGGCTCGATGGCATCATGGCGACGGTTCGCTGGGACCGCGGGGATCGGGTCCAGCAGATCGATCTTGGACGCCACTCCACTTGGGACCATGGCTATGCGGAGACGGTGTATTCCGCCCAGTCGAAGACCTATGACCGCGTCTATGTGCTGGCCCCTGTGGCCTCCCCGCTCGTCAATGGGCAGAACTTTTATACCGCCATCACGCGCGCCCGGTACGGTGTCAAACTCTGGACGGAAGACACCAGGAAGCTCGTCGCAAAACTCGAAGAGCGGTCCGGCGAGAAGACATCGGCGCTCGAAGGATTGGGCCGTCTGGAGCGCGATCACAGCAGGCGCTTTGCCGCACGGAACGAGGCACGGCTGAAGGGTCTAAGGCTCGAACAGGTTGAGGAGCGGCGGAAGGAAGAGGGTAGGGCGCTCGCGCGCAAACTCGATCAGCGAGAGCCGGACCGCGGAATTGCCGGACGTCTTGCAGGCAATGCCCGATCGCTGTTCGAGACCCTCGATCGTCATTTGCAGGCACTTGCGGCGAATAGGCAAGCCCGTGCGCCCAAGGCGGAGGACCGTGCCACAGACCGGAACATTGAGGAGCGATCGCATGGTCACGATCGGTAAGCGGATAGCCGCCCTGATGGCGCTGATCATCTGGCAATCGGAGGGTCTTGCAGCAACGTCAGGTCATGATGCGGCCGATGAACGGAGGGTCGCCAGTTGCATCAGGCAAGCAGCGGGTGGACGGAAATGGCTCGAAGTGACCCTGTGGGGACTGCGCGACCAGGAAGGAGGATGGATTGGTGCTGCGGTGCCGAACCGGGATGGTAGCCACGATCTGGGACCTCTCCAGATCAACAGCTGGTGGGTGCCCAAAATCGCTGAAATGTTGGAACGTCGGCCCGAGGACGTTCGCCGTTGGCTGCGTTATGATCCATGTTTCAATACAAACACGGCCCGCTGGATTTTCGTTACAGCCCTGGCATCGACGGGCAGCTATTGGACGGCGGTGGGCGTCTATCACAGCCCCAATTCTGACCGTCAGCGGGGGTATGCCATCAGCGTTGCCCACCATCTCAGGCGTCGGTTCGGCGGGACAGTTTTCCCTTCAGGATCGGGACGGCACCGGTGAACCTGAGCAGGTCAACCGATTAGGGCGCTGGAGGGTTTATTGGCGTAGCTGGAAAAGCTAAGCACTTCGTCCGAATAAAGGGGGCATCGGCGTGGGGCAAGAAGCGTACATAATTCAGTATAATAGCGTTCCAAACATCGAACGAGCTAGTCGCAAGACGATTGGATCATACATTGATCATGAGACAGCGGAATGGCTGTCGTTTCTGGCAGAACTCCCCTCCCTAGCGGGCCAACTCACGTTTCAGATCGGGCAGGTGAGCCACAATGGCGCCAGTTTGGCGAAGTCCCTCGATCAGCTTGGCAAACTTGTCGATGACGCCGGCAAATTCAATTCGTTCAGCAGGGCGTCGTTCCGTCGTTCGAACATCCTTCCGCCTCCGTCGGAGAGCGTGGAAGGACGTTTGGTCCTCGGCTTGTATCATACGGGTCGTTCACAGGACGCCGTCGCTGCCTATTTTCGTTACGCTGCGATTGAGGCTGGCGTACCGTTGAACCGTAACGGCCCTGAAGTATTAAGAGCGCCGATGGAGCGGGGTGAATTGCTGATCGCAGCTGCCCACGCAGCTTCGGTCGTGCCGGGCCATAAAGTTGTGTCCGATGGCCTCAGGTCCGCCAGGGTTCGTGCCACAGCGGTCTTGAAGGCGCTCGACGGTACAGTAGGCGAGGCGGTTCAGGTTAATGCGCAGCATGGCGCCAGCCTCCGGGCGACCCGGGATCGAATCGGCCAGCACGCCATGAAACTAAGAGCAATTTTCGTGGGTGCCGAGCGCGGGCGCACAAGGAATTATCGAGCTTGGCGATCTGAAATCGAGCTGGAGGTAGAGCGCCGTTTCGCCGAGGCAGACATACGTATCGCCAGACTTGATCGGCTGGCGGAGGAAAAGCAGAAGAAGCGGGACGACGCCTTCGAAGCGCTGAAGGATCTCTTCTACACCCAATTGCGCCTCAGGGCACCAGTTGCTCTTTGGGAGGAACGGGCGAAATCTCACAGAGCGCGCGCGAGCAAGGCGCTTCGAAACTTCTGGATTGCCGCAGTCGTCGCTGTGATTCTGGGGCTAGGTGTGCCCTGGCTGGCGGGGGACTACATTGCTGACAGCTTCGCCAAGGTCAGTTGTCTGCCTGGGAAGACCCCAAGCTGCTCAAGAGTGTTCTCGGCAAAGGGACCGCTGACCGTGGCGGGCGTGCTGCTGATGACCTCGCTGATCCTTTGGGCGACCAAGATGCAGTATCGCATCTTCCTTAGCGAGCGTCACCTATCTCTCGATGCTGACGAAAAGCGTGCCTTTGCCGAAACTTTCATGGCGCTGAAGGAAGACACCACGGTCGACCCCGCCAATGAGACAATCGTTCTCACTTCTCTCTTCCGTCCGATGCAGGACGGCATCATCAAGGATGGAGATGGTGGTTTTGATTTGTCTGCGGCTGCCCTTCTGGCAAAGCAGATGGCAAGGTAGGTGACCGAGCGACCCTGCCGGACCTTGGGGGGACAATGATCAAATCCGAGCTGATCGCAAAAATGAAGGAAGACTTTCCCGGTTTGGCGGACGCGGATGTCGACAAGATCGTAAATCTCTTCTTCGACAGCATCATAGCTCAAATTAACGCTGGGGGGCGTGTTGAGTTACGGGGCTTTGGTGCGTTCTCGGTGAGGAGCTATGAGGCCCGCACCGGACGCAATCCAAGGACAGGCGGAGCCGTTGAAGTGCCTGCCAAAGACCGGCTTCATTTCAAAGCGGGCAAGGCCATCATGGAGCGCATCAACGGCAGCGACAAGGTAAGCTGACGCCCGAGATCGGTAATGGAAACGCTATCGCCCTTCCTTGCCTGGCGACCATTCGAATGACGCGAGTTCATCCAGCATCATGAACTGAGCGTCAGGCGACGCATGTCGCGGCATGAACTTCATCGGTTGTGGGCTGTCGAAGAGAACAAGACCATGGATTGTGGGGGTAGCCGGCAAGGCATAGCGCTTAGCAAGATCGGCGGCATGTGCCCGCACATAGTCGACACGATCAAGATGTTTGCGCAGGTTGTCACGGCGTCCCCGGCTGTCAGTCTGGCCGCGATACTCAGACAGCCGGCTGGTAGTTTCTCCAAGCGTTCTGCAGAATCGGATGTCCTTCGCCTCGATCACCCAGGCATGAAGGCCATCCTGGCTGAAAGCGAGGATATCAATATCTCCAAGGCGTTTGACGGTGTCTGTTCCCTTATGCTGGAGAGCGTCGCTCAGCGGCACGGAGTCGAACGCCCGGGCACCCGATTGCCTCGCTGCCTCCGCCGCCCGGACGTTGAAATCTAGCCCGGTTCGTTCCGCCATCGCGCCGACGAAGGAGCGCATTTGCGGACTGCTCCAGAACCTGCCCTGGAGCCCTCCTTGTAATGCGCCGGCAAGATTGTGAAGCGCTGCTCGCTCAATCAGGACGGGTGAGACGAGTAGATACGGATCATCCGTCGCGTCCAGGGCTACGATCGGTCTGCGAATGAGGGAGAAATGCCGGTCGAACCGGCTCACATCGAAGTCGGACGGACCGGCTCCCTTCGGATATGAGGACCAGCTGCTTCTCGATCCCAGCGTCAGCTGCTTCAGCGCGGGCGCAAGATCGGTGGCCACATAGCCTTCCAGATCAGCCAAGGCAGACAGCAGTTCTGACCATCTCTTCTTCAACACAGCGTTGCCGCTATCAATCGCCAGCTTGGCACACGCCCCACTGAATGAGGCAAACTGATCGAAAGAGAGAGCATATTCGGCCTGCACGGCTGCCTCCAACGCCGGCGTAAGAGCGGTATCGGTCGCTCCCGTCTCGAACAGCGATCGGTAAGCCTTATCCGCACTTTGACGGTGTTCAAAATGGTGCGCATGCACACTGGAAACCAAGGCTGTTCGCGTGAAATCATGATCGTAGAGCAAGTTGCCGGTCGGGCTGATCTTGATTTCCGCGTCGAGAAAGCCGGCGCGAAAGGGCGGAACTATCTCCGCAGTTTGGAAAATGAGGAGTGCCTGTGCGAGCAAATCGTCGATGTCCGCTGCACCAGGATGCACGCCATCGCTCAAGGCTGCCTCGCAGGAACCCATCTCAATGAGGATTGAGGCGCCGCGTATGACGGCGTTGATCTCGCTGCGCCGCTTAAGGCTTTGATCGAAATCCTTCTTTGCGCCGTAAGCGGCGCGCATGGCCCGCGCCGAAATCTGCCACATTTGTTCTTCCGCAAGAGCAGCTGTCAGCCGCCTTATGGACGCGTCAACAAGCGCGACTCGATCGAAGCCGCGGATGTTGCTGATGAGGCGATCCATCAGGGCGCCATGGTGCTCCATCAGAAACGAAAAGCACTGGTCGGCCCCGACGATATGGAAACCGAGCGAGCGATCACGCGAGAGAAAAGTGGAACCGCACCGGGCCAGCGCGGAGGCCGAATCGGGTATTTCGTTGAAATCATCGATCAGTCCGTGCGCTTTGAGCATCGAGAGTGGCCGATCCGCGACGAATGAATGGCGCCACCTTATATCGTCCGATCCGACCACGGCGGTCATGAACGCCAGGAGTTCTTCGCGCCCGGCGACCCCGCCCGCCAGCGTCGACACGATTTCAAGCATCGAAGCTGCGAGCACCATCTCGGCAAAATTATTGGCACGGTGAAGCCCATGCTGCCACTCAGGAGCCATATGCAAAATGGCGCTGCGCTTATCTCGATCCATTGTCGTCGTGATGGAGGTGAGAACCGTGGCATCGTCGACGGAGTTACCCAGGCGGTCGGGCGGCCAATCGATCTCCAGCAGGATTGAAACGGGCTTGCGATCGAGACCGGGATACTGGGCGTCAAATTTGGGTAGGGCGACCTCCAGCCAGTGAATCGCGGCTTTCCAGGTCTCATATGTGTCAAACGAACGGCCACCCCTTTTGGCCGGGATGGCTTCCAGCCAAACCGGTCGCCTGCCGACGACGACCCCGAGAAGCTCGCGTCTGCGCAGGCCGCTCGTCGCGATGTAGGAGGGCTTGGCCGTCTCGAAATAATCCTCGCGGTCTAACCGGCTGACAATTTCGTACCGGCCGTTGGGGAGCGGAAAAGCCCAGCGCCCTTCCTTCTGTACCGCTTCTGTCCGGATCGAGAGCAGGAGATTGCCTGGATAGTTGAAATCCAACGGAGGCTCTATCTCCGAGAGATGCTCAGGGATCAGATTCTGATCTGTTTCCTGCCATAGGGCGCACAGGTTCATCCAGCCATTGGGAGCCCGCGGAAAAAAGCCCTGGGCTTCGACCATCCGTAGCTGTTCATGCAGGCGGTACATGTCCACTGGCATGCCTATCCCTGCAAAGGCGATCGCCGACGCATCTGCAGGTTCAAGGGCGATAACCTCCCAGTCTGGTATCTCGACTGAAGCGAGTGCGACGCTCCCTGACCTCCCCCAGCCGCCCAGCAGGACGATCGAGAGACCTTTGCGAAACTCGGCGCGCTTCGCCATCATCTCATGGGCGAAGGCGACCGAGTCGCCGATCATGGCTTCCATGGATTGGGATGCGCTCGTCGGACCAAACCGCGCAGGAGGTACACCATCGAATCCGTCGACGATCTGCAGGATGTGCAGCGGGCAGCCTGCCGCGCTTTCGAATAGAAGCTGCCGGATGGGATGTCCGTCGACGATTTCGACGGGCTGTTTCCACAGCTGCGCGAAGCCCGAGAGAGCGATTCGCTCGCTTTGTGCATCGAGCAGGAGCATGCGAAGTTGCTCGCTCGCGCCATTTGCGACAGCCGTTTCGATAAGGTGGGCGCGAAGCGCCGTGGAGAGATTATGGGGGGCAACAACCAATATGCCTTCTGCAAAGGCGATGAGTGGCTGGCGCTCCAGTTCGCTGTCGCCCGGCTCTGCATGGAGAAAATCATCGCTAAGCTCGGGGTCAAGAAAAAAGGGCGCCAGATCGTTTTCCGTCAGCTCCAGTCGTTCGAGGTCAGCCCAGCTGATGAGTACCCTGGTCGCGAGGGGCGAAAGTTGACGCTCCTTGGGCAATTCGAGTTTCTGCGCGGACTTATCCTCAGCGACGATATTGTGTTTCAGCCCTGCCCGATGGGCCAGGAGGTCCGAAAGCGTGAGCAAGGCGTAGGCGCTGTCGAACGCAGCCGCCCCCCAGCGCGACGGCGGCAACTGTCCAAAGGCTTCCAGCATGTCTTCGCTGAACGCCGCAGCCTTTTCCCATATGCCCTGAAACAGCCGATAGGGGCCCCGGCGCGTGGCGATCGTCGACATGAAGAAATGTTCCGGCGGGTCTTCTAGCAGGCTGACCCCGCAATCGGCCAAGTCACTGTTCAATAGACGAAAAAGGCTGGAGCGGCTGGGACTGTTGTCTCCTTGTGCTCTGGCAAGCGCGAGGCGTGTGGCCATGTCCAGTCGGACAAGGTTCGATCCAAAGCCTGGTTCAGTGGATAGGGCTGAGAAGGTCGCGATTGCCTGGAGAGGCTCAAGGCTTTCGATGCGCTGCACGATGCCGGGGCAGGCTTCGAAGATCTGGGCCGGCGTTCGGGGCGGGGCGGTCGCCGCGAGCATGGCCTCTAAGGATGCGATGTCTATATTCTCTCCGGGCATCGGAAGTTTATGTTGCCAATCTGTTCCGTCGGCAAGAGGCTATTGGATCTAAAGCCAGTCTCAGTGGGATCGGACGCCGAAGCCAAGGGATGTGGCGACTCGCCGATTAATCAGGCGTGGATAATTCGCTGTCCGGTCGCCCCAGTGCAGTCAGCATGCGTCCGAGGAATGTGCGCTTCCCTTCGAGCTGCGCGATCATGCCTGCAAGGCTCTTTTCCCGCCAGCGTGCATCAAGCCGCTCGTCGGCAAGGAAATGACGCAATATGTCGATTGGATCGTAACGGAGGATCCGATGCGCCTTGCGTCCGTTGATATCCGATCGAAGATATTCGAACAATGCTCGCAGGATGTCGATCGCCTCGCGTTCCTCCCCGTCAGTGAGGCTTTGCGCGATATACTCCCGCAGTACGATCGGTGCCGCTGCAAGCTGGCGGCGTGAAGTGCCGTCATTGCGTCCAAGATCGATCACGTTAGCCACACGGCTTTGCAGGCAATGGAGGGGGTGCATGAGCCGGATGGCCAGCTCCGCTTCCTTACCTTCATGATCGTAGGGCAGGAGGAGATCCACGACGCCCGCCTCAAGGCCGCGCTGGACGCCTTTGACGTGGGAGAGGAAGTCGATATCGATATCGATGCCCTGTACCGTCGCATGCACGATGGCCGTCTGGAACGTGGTGTCATCGGGGGAGGGCACGTCTATGCTCCCGCCCAGGCCTGCCGCCAGCTTTTCCGCAACGACCCGCTGCCCGAAATAGTCGATGTCCTTCGACGTGTAGGGTCTGAATTCCAGAAGTTCGGCTGCGCCTTCCGAATAATATTCTGCCCAAAGGTTCAGCGCCTGACCGCCTACGACAAATGCACGGTCATCGTCGCCGAGGATTTTTGCTATGTCGAGTACCGCCCGAGGCGGGAGATGGCCGTCCGTCAAATAGCGACAGAACCTCGCCGACCTATCCGGGCGCGGCGGATCGGCAGGCCGTCGAAGAAGCCGTTCTGATGCGCGAGTTGGTCCATCGACACTGCGCCACTGCGCAGGTCGCGATCATCCTGGTCGCGCGAGCGCTGCTTTTCGCGCTGCCGCTCCAGAACATCATAATGGCCAATCTGGATCATGCTTCCTCAGATACGTGCGTAACGGTTTCCGGTCAATGAACGTGCAGGTGACAGCAATCTATACCATTGAAATAATGATCGAAAAAAATCGCCTCGCTGTCCGCTGAGGACAGAGCGAAGCCGCTTTGCGGCGAACTTCTGCGAAGTCGCTCTGTCCTCAGCGGACAGCGAACGCGCGTAGCATATTTTCCGATAAAAATCAAGATACTGCAAGCCGCCAAGTGCGGTCAAGCGGAACGCTGATCGGGCTGATCCTGACATGAAAACGTCCACTTGCGCTGATCCGATACCTGCGCGATGTTCCGCAAAGAGCCAGAGATAATCACTTGGTATTGTCAAGGCTCGGGCCAACCAATTTCGCAACCTAGCTGAATACCGCCAGACAAGAAGGGGAGGAAGGGTGGTTGTAGAGGTAAAATATTGTTAAATAAGGAGAAAGTTGCCTTTTGCGGACCGGATTTTAGCTGCGGGCATAATTGCGGGCACGATCGCAGTGTGTTCAAAAAATGTGTTTATTTTCAACAACTTAATAGGCAATTTCGGTTGCTGCCGGGCCCACCAAAACTACCATCCAGCACTATTCCATGCTATCAATAATCCCTTGTAAAACAAAGGATTATACAGCCATGAGCGTTCAGAATAGTCCGTAGCAGTTTGAAACTGTTCGCGAATCGAGGGGTAGATTTGGGGGTATCGGAGCTCCGATTTTGGGGTATTTTTCCGATGGCACTCACACACAATAAGTTGCAAACGCCAAGCCCGCATCGCGGATTATAAATTGTTTGATTCGAAAGGCTTGTTCCTGATCGTCTCGCCAGCGGGAGGAAAGTCATGGCGCTTCAAATATCGCTTCGGCGAGCGCGAGCGCCTTTTGACCCTGGGTAAGTTTCCTGAGCTCGGTTTGGTCGCCGTGCGGGAGGCTCGCACAAAGGCCGCCGAACTTCTCGCACAGGGCAAAAACCCTGCCATCGAGAAAAAGAAGGTGAAGTTGCAACGCAGTGCAGCGGCGGAGGCGACCTTCCGCAAACTCGGCGAGGAGTGGCTGGCTGACATGGAGCCGGCCTGGTCAATCGCGAATTACAAACGCGTCAGAAATCGCCTGGAACGCGATCTTTATCCGCAATTTGGAACCATGCCGGTCGGCGACATAGGAAGCGAGGCGATCCTGCGCGCGCTGCGAAGGATCGAGGCAAGAGGATCGATCGAGACCGCCAAGCGGGTGCGCGGCTATGTCCATAGCATCTTCAAACGGGCAAAGGTGGAACGGCTCGTCGACCTTCCCATCTCATGGAAATCGATGAGATCAAAAGCGTATTGAAGCCCGCGCGGCGGGGGCGACGTCAGCCCGCGCTAACCGAGATCGCTGATATCATCGAGTTCCAGCGCTGTGTCGATCGATCAACCTCCAATCTTCTCACGAAACTGGCATCCCGGCTTTTGGGCCTGACCTTGGGGCAGGGTGCAAAATGGCTTTGCATCGATCCCCGAGGCATCGGTCAGCGCGGCGACTGAAAAACGCGCCGGATGGATTGGATAATTGGCGGCGGGGACGCGGCGTAGGACTCGGCTGAGGCTTCATAGACCAGTCCGATCGTGCGCCTGAGGGTAAAGCCTTCAAGGCGTGGCCGGGCGACATTGTCCGCGCGATAGCTGTCGGGCATCACAGTGAGGCCCAGGCCCGCCGCAACAAGCTGCATCACGCGCTCGTCATTCGTAGCCTTATAGGCGAAATGCGGCCTGACTCCGCGCTCGGTAAAGTGGCGGCTCGTTTCGGAAAGCGCTTCGCAGTGCCGCCTGACGATCATCACGTCATTGTTGAGCGCCTCAGCCCGGATGACGGACTGGTCCGCGTGGGGATGCGTCAGAGCCATGGCCAGACTGTAGCCTTCGTTGAGAAGCGGTTCCTCCAGGAAACGGTCCGCGCCCCTCCCGACCAATGTCAGGGCACAGTCGACGCGCCCGCGGGCCAGATGGCCTGTCAGTTCGCGTTCGGTCCCTTCGACAAACTCGATCTGGCTCAGGGGATCGATCACGTGCAATGTGGCGACGATCTGCGCGAGGACATCGCCCGGAATGCTCTTCAACATCCCGACGCGCACCAGCGCCGCGCCGTTCGCATCCGCCATCTCCTGCGAGATGAGGTTGAATTCGCTCTCGATCTTGCGGGCATGGATGAGGAACCGGGCGCCCGCTTGGGTCAACTGTACGCGCCGGTTCGTCCGCAGGAACAACGGCGTTCCGATCGTCCGTTCCAGCTTCGATATGCCGACCGACAATGTCGGCTGGGAAACGTTGCATTGCGCGGCAGCGCGGGAGAAATTACCATTGTCGATGACAGCGAGGAAATAGCGGAGCTGGTAGCGGTCGATCATAGATTTAGTCTATGATGTGTAGCTAAAAATATCAATTTTCGATTGTTGCGATAATAAGATAGCACTCGCGGCAAAGGAGAGGCTCATGACAGATTTCGATTTCGCACTCGGTGAGAATGCGGACATGATCCGCGAGAGCGCCGCCCGCTATTCGACCGACCGGATCGCGCCGCTGGCCGCCGAGATCGACGCCAAGGACTGGTTCCCTGTCGAGCTGTGGCCCGAAATGGGCGCACTCGGCCTGCACGGCATCACTGTGGAGGAGGAATGGGGCGGCCTTGGCCTCGGCTATCTGGAGCATGTTGTTGCACAGGAAGAAGTGGCCCGCGCCTCCGCGTCGATCGGCCTGTCCTACGGCGCGCATTCCAATCTCTGCGTCAACCAGCTCCGGCGTTGGGGCAATGACGCCCAGAAGGCGAAATATCTTCCCAGGCTGGTTTCGGGCGACCATGTCGGCAGCCTCGCCATGTCCGAAGCGGGCGCGGGGTCGGATGTGGTGTCGATGAAGCTGAAGGCAGAGAAGCGCGGCGATCGCTATGTCCTCAATGGCACGAAATTTTGGATCACCAATGCGGCCTATGCCGACACGCTGATCGTCTATGCCAAGACGGGCGAGGGGTCGAAGGGCATCACGACCTTCATCATCGAAAAGGATATGAAGGGTTTCTCGATCGGCCAGAAGATCGACAAGATGGGCATGCGCGGATCGCCGACCGCCGAACTGGTGTTCGACGATTGCGAGGTGCCGGAGGAGAATGTCATGGGGCCGCTCAACGGCGGCGTCGGCATTCTGATGTCAGGCCTGGATTATGAGCGGACCGTGCTGTCGGGCATCCAGCTCGGCATCATGCAGGCCTGCCTCGATGTGGTCCTGCCCTATATCCGCGAGCGCAAGCAGTTCGGAAAGCCCATCGGCGCCTTTCAGTTGATGCAGGCCAAGGTCGCCGACATGTATGTCGCGCTCAACTCCGCGCGCGCCTATGTCTACGCCGTCGCGCGCGCTTGCGACGCGGGCCGCACCACCCGTTTCGACGCGGCCGGGGCCATCCTGCTGGCCAGCGAGAATGCGATGACGACCGCGCTGGAGGCGGTACAAGCTCTGGGCGGCGCGGGCTATACCAAGGACTGGCCGGTCGAACGCTATATGCGCGACGCGAAGCTGCTCGACATCGGTGCCGGGACCAACGAAATCCGCCGCATGCTGATCGGCCGGGAGTTGATCGGGGCATGAGCGCGCCTGTTCTCGATACGAAGCTCTCTGCGGATAGCGAGGGATTTCGCGCCAACGCCGCGCATAATCTGGCCCTCGCCGCAGAGCTGCGTGCGAAGGTCGCGGCCGCCGCGCAGGGCGGCTCGCAATCCGCGCGCGACAAGCACACATCCCGCGGCAAGCTCCTGCCCCGCGAGCGCGTCGAGCGGCTGCTCGATCCCGGTAGCCCCTTCCTCGAAATCGGCCAGCTCGCTGCTAATGGGCTGTACGGTGACGAAGTGCCCGGCGCGGGCCTCATCGCCGGCATCGGCCGCGTGTCCGGGCGGCAGGTGATGATCGGCTGCAACGACGCCACCGTGAAAGGCGGCACCTACTATCCCGTCACGGTCAAGAAGCATCTGCGTGCGCAGGAGATCGCGCTCGAAAACCGCCTGCCCAGCATCTATCTGGTCGACAGCGGCGGCGCGAACCTGCCCAACCAGGCGGAGGTGTTTCCCGACAAGGAGCATTTCGGCCGCATCTTCTACAACCAGGCCAATCTGTCGGCGCGCGGCATTCCGCAGATCGCGTGCGTCATGGGCAGTTGCACCGCCGGCGGCGCCTATGTCCCCGCCATGTCGGACGAAACCATCATCGTGCGTAACCAGGGCACGATCTTCCTCGCCGGCCCGCCGCTAGTGCAGGCGGCGACGGGCGAAGTCATCACCGCCGAGGATCTGGGCGGCGGCGATCTCCACGCCCGGAAGTCCGGCGTCGTCGATCATCTGGCGGAAAATGACGAACATGCGCTGACCATCGTGCGCGATATCGTCTCGACGCTTCAGCCGGACCTGACGCCCGACCTCAACCTGCGCGATCCGCGCCCGCCCAAATATGACGCGACGGACCTCTACGGCATCGTGCCGCAGGATGTGCGTGCGCCCTATGACGTGCGCGAAGTCATTGCCCGGATCGTCGACGGCAGCGAGTTTCACGAGTTCAAGCCGCTCTATGGCACGACGCTGGTGTGCGGTTTCGCCCATATCTGGGGCATGCCGGTCGCGATCCTGGCCAACAATGGCGTCCTCTTCAGCGAAAGTGCGGTCAAGGGCGCGCATTTCATCGAACTCGCCTGCCAGCGCCGCATACCCTTGCTGTTTCTCCAGAACATCTCCGGCTTCATGGTCGGCGGCAAATATGAGGCGGAGGGGATCGCCAAGAACGGCGCCAAGCTGGTCACGGCGGTCGCCACCGCCCAGGTGCCCAAGATCACCGTCCTGATCGGCGGCAGCTTTGGCGCGGGCAATTACGGCATGTGCGGCCGGGCCTATGATCCTCGCTTTCTTTTCACCTGGCCCAACGCCCGCATCAGCGTGATGGGCGGCGAACAGGCGGCCAGCGTGCTGGCGACCGTCCATCGCGACGCCGCCAAATGGTCGCCGGCGGAAGCCGAAGCCTTCAAGGCCCCCGTGCGCCAGAAATATGAAGACGAAGGCAATCCCTATTACGCCACCGCACGGCTATGGGATGATGGCATCATCGATCCCGCCCAGACCCGCGATGTTCTGGGCCTCGCCTTCGCCGCAACGCTGAACGCCCCGGTCCCCGACCGCGCGCAGTTCGGCATCTTCAGGATGTGATGTCGATGCTGCAATCCCTTCTCATCGCCAATCGCGGCGAAATCGCTTGCCGGATCATCCGGACCGCCCGCCGTCTGGGTATCCGTACCGTGGCCGTCTATTCGGACGCGGACGCTGACGCGCTGCATGTCCGCTCGGCCGACGAAGCCGTGCATATCGGCCCGTCGCCCGTGCGCGAATCCTATCTGCTGGGCGACCGGATCATCGCTGCCGCGAAATCGACGGGCGCGCAGGCGATCCATCCCGGCTACGGCTTCCTTTCCGAAAATGCGCAATTCGCGCAGGCGGTGATCGACGCCGGGCTGATCTGGGTCGGACCCAACCCGTCCTCGATCACCGCCATGGGCCTCAAGGACGCCGCCAAGACGCTGATGCAGGCGGCGGGCGTTCCCACCACGCCCGGCTATCTGGGCGATGACCAGGCGTCCGAACGGCTGAAGGCGGAGGCTGACGCGATCGGCTATCCCGTCCTCATCAAGGCGGTCGCCGGCGGCGGCGGCAAGGGGATGCGCAAGGTAGACGCCGCGGCCGACTTCGCCGACGCGCTTCTCTCCTGCCAGCGCGAGGCGGCGTCCAGCTTCGGCAACGATCAGGTGCTGCTCGAAAAATGGGTCACCAATCCGCGCCATATCGAGGTGCAGGTGTTCGGCGACAGCCACGGCAATGTCGTTCACCTGTTCGAACGCGACTGCTCGCTCCAGCGCCGCCACCAGAAGGTGATCGAGGAAGCCCCCGCGCCGGGAATGGACGAAGATACCCGGACTGCCATCTGCCAGGCGGCGGTGCGGGCGGCCAAGGCGGTCGACTATGTCGGCGCCGGTACGATCGAGTTCATCGCCGATGGATCGGAAGGGCTGCGCGCCGACCGCATCTGGTTCATGGAGATGAACACCCGGCTCCAGGTCGAACATCCGGTGACGGAAGAGATTACCGGCCAGGATCTGGTCGAATGGCAGCTTCGCGTAGCGTCGGGGGAGCCACTGCCCAGGCGCCAGGAGGATTTGTCGATCAACGGCTGGGCGATGGAAGCGCGGCTCTATGCCGAGGATCCGATCAGGGGGTTCCTCCCGTCCATCGGCACGCTGGAAACCTTCGAACTGGGCGAAGGCTGTCGCATCGACACGGGCGTGCAACAGGGGGCCGTCATTTCGCCCTTTTACGATCCGATGATCGCCAAGGTGATTGCACACGGTCCAACGCGCGATGCTGCGCGCGAAACCCTGACAGCCGCGCTCGACGACACGGCGATCTGGCCGCTCCGCACCAATGCAGGCTTCCTCGTCAAGGCGCTGGAGCACCCTGATTTCGTCGCGGCGCGGCTCGACACCGGACTGATCGGCCGCGAAGGCGATGCGCTGATGCCGCCTGCTCGTCCCGACGACGAAGCGCTGGCCGACGCCGCGATCGCGTTGGTGGAGGCCGATGGGCTTTCCGGCTTCCGCCTCAATGCGCCGCTGAAGCGGGAGGCGCGCTTCCTCCTCGACGGCGCGGCGATCACGGTCACGTTCGATCCGCGGCAGGGCGAGGCCCAAGACGACAAGGACGATGTGCTGGTCGCGCAGGGCGGCCAGGTCTGGCGCCTGGCGCCCTGGCGCGTGGCAGGCGTGTCAGGGGGCGGCGCGTCGGACGGCGCGATCCTCTCTCCCATGCCCGGCCGCATCATCGCCGTAGCCGTTGTGGCGGGCGACAGCGTCACGAAAGGCCAGAAGCTGGTGACGCTCGAAGCCATGAAGATGGAACATAGCCTGACTGCGCCCTTCGATGGCACCGTGGCCGAACTCAACGCCGCCGAAGGCGGGCAGGTGAGCGAGGGCACGCTGCTGGTGAAGATAGACAAGGCCGACTAGCAAACATCTTGTCCTACACCATCGCCGATATGGCATGGTCCTATGGCGCGCCCACGCGTGGGCTATCGGCCAAATAATTACATTCCCAAGTCCCGATCAGAAATTCGAAATCGACGGGAATAGTGCGAAGTTAAGGAAGAACTGACATGGCAGGACGGCATTTCGACGAATGGCAGGTTGGCGACCGCATCGTCCACGAGGTTCGCCGCACCGTCACCGAAACCGACAATCTTCTCTTCTCGACGATGACCCATAACCCGCAACCGCTGCACATCGACGCAGAGGCGGCGAGGGCGTCGGAATTCGGCCAGATCCTCGTCAACGGTACCTTCACCTTCGCATTGATGATCGGCCTGTCGGTGGGGGACACAACATTGGGTACGCTCATCGCGAACCTTGGCTATGATAAGCTCGTCCATCCCAAACCCGTATTTCTCGGCGACACGATGCGCGCGGAAACCGAGATCACCGAACTCAAGCCCAGCAAATCACGGCCGGGTGCGGGCATCGTCACCTTCACCCATCGCCTGATCAACCAGCGCGACGAAATCGTCTGCCAATGCCTGCGCATGGCCTTGCTGAAGGGAGCCGGGGCATGAGATTGCGCTCGCTCCTCTTCGTTCCCGCGGACAGGCCCGAACGCTTCGAGACGGCGGCCGCCAGCGGAGCCGACGCGATCATCCTCGACCTGGAGGATTCGGTCGCGCCGGAACGCAAGGGCTTCGGCCGCGACGCGATCCGCGACTGGCTCGGCCAACCACGCACCGGCACCGCCTTCGTGCGCGTCAATCCTCTGGACGGCGGTCTGACGCGTGAAGACCTGGATGCCGTGTTGCCGGCCCGGCCCGATGGATTGCTGCTGCCCAAGGCGGAAGGCGCGGCCAGCATCGAAGCACTGCTGGCCATGGCGGGTGGCGCGCCGGTTCCGCCTATCCTGCCGATCGCTACGGAGACGGCGGCCGCCATCTTCGAGCTAGGCAGCTACCGCGCCGTCAGCGACCATCTTTGCGGCGTGACATGGGGGGCCGAAGACCTGCCCGCCGCGATCGGCGCATCGCGTTCGCGCGAGGCGGACGGACGTTACACCCAGCCGCTGGAGATGGTGCGCAGCCTCACGCTCTTCGCCGCGCACGCCGCGGGCGTTTCCGCGGTCGAGACCGTCTATCCCCGGATCGACGATCCCGATGGCCTTGCCGTCTACATCGCGCGGGGCAGGGGGGACGGGTTCACCGGCATGATGGCGATCCATCCCGCGCAGGTGGCGGCGATCAACAGCGGTTTTGCACCGACGGAAGCCGAACTGGACCATGCGCGTGCGGTCGTGGACGCGTTCGCCGCCAATCCCGGCGCAGGGGCGCTCAAGCTCGACGGCAAGATGATCGACCGGCCGCATCTCGTGCTGGCAGAACGCATTCTCAATCAAGCGAGGTAGCCCATAGATGAAAAAGATATACCCCGATGCGGCCACGGCCTTGGAGGGCCTGCTTTTTGACGGCATGCAGATCTGCGCGGGCGGTTTTGGCCTGTGCGGCATTCCCGAACGGCTGATCGATGCGATCCGTGACAATGGTGTCCAGAAGCTGACGATCGCATCGAACAATGCCGGGATCGACGGCGAAGGCCTGGGCAAGCTGCTGCGGACGCGGCAGGTGAAGAAGATGATTTCGTCCTATGTCGGCGAGAACAAGGAATTTGAGCGGCAATATTTGTCCGGCGAACTGGAAGTCGAATTCTGTCCGCAGGGCACGCTGGCTGAGCGCTGCCGCGCTGGCGGTGCAGGCATACCCGGATTCTACACCAAGACAGGGGTCGGCACGGAGGTGGCGCAGGGCAAGGAAGTGAAGACGTTCGACGGGCAGGACTATATCCTCGAGCGCGGCATCTTCGCCGATCTCGCCATCATCAAGGGCTGGAAGGCTGACGAGAGCGGCAACCTCATCTTCCGCAAAACCGCTCGCAACTTCAATCAGCCGATGGCGACCGCCGCCAAGATCTGCGTCGCGGAAGTGGAGGAGATCGTACCGGTCGGGAGCCTCGATCCCGACAGCATCCATCTGCCCGGCATCTATGTGAAGCGCATGATCCTCGGCGCGCCCTATGAGAAGAAAATCGAATTCCGCACCGTTCGCCAGAGGGAGGCCGCATAATCATGGCATGGACACGTGATGAAATGGCCGCGCGTGCGGCGAAGGAACTCAAGGATGGTTTCTATGTGAACCTGGGCATCGGGATTCCGACGCTGGTTGCGAATCATATCCCCGCCGGCGTCGAGGTTACGCTCCAGTCGGAAAACGGGATGTTGGGCATCGGCCCCTTCCCGTTTGAGGGCGAGGAGGATGCGGACCTTATCAATGCGGGCAAGCAGACGATCAGCGAACTGCCTCAGACCGCCTATTTCAGTTCGGCCGACAGTTTCGCGATGATCCGCGGCGGGCATATCGACCTGACCGTGCTGGGCGCGATGGAGATCGCCGAAAATGGCGACATCGCCAACTGGATGATCCCCGGCAGGATGATCAAGGGCATGGGCGGCGCGATGGATCTGGTCGCAGGCGTCAAGAAGATCATCGTCGTGATGGAGCACACGTCCAAGAATGGCGATCCCAAGTTCATCCCGGCCTGCACCCTGCCGCTGACCGGCAAGAATGTCGTGGATATGATTATTACCGATCTGTGCGTCTTCCAGCGTTCGGACCATGACAGCCCGTTCAAGCTGGTTGAACTCGCCCCCGGCGTCACCGCCGAGGACATCGCCGCCAGGACCACCGCAGCCTATTCGGTCTGATTTCAGGGGCGAACAAAGATAGACGCTCCGATGGCCGGCAGACTCCACCGTCTGTCGGCCATACCCGGCTGGCGCTGGCGCGAGCATGTTTGCATGAAAGCGCCGGTCAGGACTCCGGCCCGGTCCCTTCAAGCTCTTCCTTCTTCAACAATGCCTGCATCACCCGCCTCGCACGGATCGCGGCATTGTCGGTCGGCAGCACTACGGGGCGAAGCGCGATCAGATCGGTCTCCGATCCCATATTGGCCTGTACCTTCGCGATCATGGTGCCGTCTTCATTTTCGAACACGCCGCCGATCGCACTGCTCAGGATTTCGTCAAATCCAGGTTCATCCAGGCGAAAATTGCGCGCGAACGACCAGAAATAGTGACAGCTGGTCTCCGTCTCCGGCGTGACGAGTTCCGCGCCCCAGGCGGCGATCCCTTCGGCCGGCGTGCCGCCAGCCGTGGTCATTATGATCTTGAGACGCATATTGGCGGGCGCTTCCCAACGGACGCCGCCATAGCCGTCGAACCTATCCGGCGCCTCGGGCCAGACAAACTGGGTGAAGCCCGTCTTCTTGCCGTTGATATGATTGCTGGTGGTGGTGATCGTCGTGCCGTCCTGCTCGACGGAAAACTCGAACCGCATCTCCGGACCGGGCGTCTCGTCATGGGTCAGAAACGCATACGGTGACAACAACGAGAAAGCAGAAATTCTTACTAAAGTCAGGTGTTTAGCACCACTTTTTTGGGAGCTGCCGGGCCCGCCAAATTTCATAATCACGACTTTCATTTGAGCTCATGACGCACCCGGCTGCGTCCCATTACCTCACGACATATCGTTCTGGTCCACTCACTCTGGGGCGGCGGCGAGGGACCGGCATTGGCAATGGCCGCATAGTGGCTATGACCGCCACTCAAGGGCAGAATGCAGCGTCGCGCGGCGGGGACTGAAAGCCTTCCGATTCTGGCGACAGATGACCTGCCGGGCGCTATCGCCGCGCCGACATTGGTGGCCGCGGGCGACCGCAACGGCATCCGCACGCAGGCCGACGCACCGGCCCTGCTGCGCCGGATCGTGAACATCGCCGATCGCGGTCGTGGGGTGGCGCTGGAGCAACCCGCGCAGTGACGCGGCCCTACAAGAGCGTCATCAATCCCGTCGCGGGATCGATGAAGCCTTCATGGATCATCTTGCCGGCTACATAGAGGATGACGAGAAGACCGACATAGGCGATGGCGCGATAGCGTTCGATGACGCGGGCCAGGAAGTTGGCGGCGATGCCCATCAGTGCGACCGACAGGACCAGTCCGATCACCAGAATGCCGGGATGCTCGCGGGCGGCGCCGGCGACGGCCAGCACATTGTCCAGGCTCATGGAGACGTCGGCGATGGCGACAGCCCAGGCGGCCTGCGCGAAGCCTTTGGGCGCGGCCTTGCCGGCGACGTCATCGCCTTCTTCTGCCGCGCCGCCCGAGCGTAGTTCGCGCCACATCTTCCACGCGACCCAGACGAGCAGCAGGCCACCCGCGAAGACGAGGCCGACCAGTTGCATCAACTGGGTGACCAGCAGGGCGAAGGCGATGCGCAGCACCAATGCAGCGATGACGCCAATCGCGATCACTTTGCGCCGCGATGCGGGCGGAAGGCCGGCTGCCAGCGCGCCGACGACGATGGCGTTGTCGGCCGCGAGCATGATGTCGATCAGCACCACCTGACCGAAGGCGGCGAGCGCGGACGGCGATCCGATATTGGAAAAGTCGGCGACGATATGCTGCCAGATGTCGTTCATGCTGTCTCTTGCCTGTCCAGACGGGCCATTGTCCTGCGCCAGATGAGCACCGGCTTTGTCGGTGCAGTTAGGGACGCAAGCTGTCACCAACCTTTCAGCGGCGATGATGGCGGAAGATCGGGAGCTGGATTTTGGCGTCGCGCCGGGGCTGGCGGGGGAGGGGGGCAGTGGCAAGCGCCGCCGCGCTTCGGATGTCGGCCGAAGGCGGAAAGGCGACTTGCCGCCGTCGCGGACATGATTGGAGTGTTATGCCCTGGCCTTCATTCCAAGCCAGCGCTCGCCGTTGCTGATGGGGTGCGCTGGCTAGACGGCGACGCTATGCGCTTATTCGAGCCGAAAAAAGGTCGTTCGGTCAACGATAAGTGGAATGAAGTTCGTGCCATATACGGGATGTTTTATTGTGCATCCTGGACGTAAGATAGGCAGGTTCATATCGCGCGGTCCTACCGGAACGTCCCGATCAGCATGTGGAATGGCCGTGGCAGCGATTTCTGAAAATCAAAGAATATCAAAGCGACAAATCGCTTGATTGGTGACCCCTACGGGAATCGAACCCGTGTTTCAGCCGTGAGAGGGCCGCGTCCTAACCGCTAGACGAAGGGGCCATGGACCGCGTTAGGCGGTCGGCAGGGGGTGGCCTTTAGGCATGGCTGCCGGCTGCGTCAAGCGAAACTGGCGTGTCTGCGCCGGGGCCTGTAAAACCATTTCATGCAGAACATGCGCCGGTTTCCCACATAAAAAACCACCCCATGCGATGCATGGGGTGGCCAAGGTTCAGGGAGGAGACGCCTCCAAAGGGGGAGGCGCCCATACGACACACCCGAAAGGGGGGCAGGTGCATCGCATGATTGATAGATAGGGCAGGTCGCATCGCCTTACAAGGGGGATGCGATGCCCTTTCCATCAATTTTTCAAACCCTTTCGGGTTAATTTCTCGTTCAGGCGCCGGCCACTTCCGATGCCGGCTCGGCCGCGGCGGCGGGAAGGGCTATCGGACCTTTGCCCTGGCCGACCTGCGCCTCGAAGATGTCGCGCATCAACTGCAGCGAGAAAAGATGCGCGTGGATCAAAGGCAGCATACCGTTCTGGTTGATCTTGCGCAGTTGGTCGCCGCGCAGGTCGCGCAGCTTTTCCTCGTTGATCATGCGGAAGCCGCGATAGACGAAGGGCTGTTCGGCGACCGGGGTCTGGATCGCGACTTCACCGTCCATCAGCAGGTCCATGTCCTGCAGGTCGCGGACGAACTGGCCGGTGCGCGCCGCGGCCTGCTCGAAATCCTCGCAGAACTTCATCACCCCCTGCGTCAGTTCGCTGGGCTTGCCGTCTTCGAACAGCGGCTGGCCGTCGTCGAACGCGCCGATCGCCGGGCTGGTGGGGTCGAAGCAGAGCGACAGATCCTCGCTGTCGGGGCGCAGCTTGGCCAGCATCCAGGGATAGCGGCGGACATAGGCCGGGACATAGGCCGGGCCGCGCAGCTTGCCTTCGTCATCGACGAAGGTGTTGACGCCTTCGTTGAGGCCCATCAGCAGCAGCGGCACGGGATCGCCACCGGCCGAAAAGATGATCGGGGCGAAGCGCTGGGCCGGGACGAATTCGTCGATCGTCAGCGGAATGGCGTGCTGCGTCGTCAGGAACGGCGCCGATTCGACCTGACGGGTGCGATAATCGACATGGTCCACGCTGCTCAGCGGAAGGAGATCATTGTAGAAGATCGGCAGGTTGTTGGCGGGCGCGCTGGCCATGGTCCGGGTCCATTCTGTCAATTTGCGGCCGCCTTTACCTGCGCACCGCGGGCTGAATATTGGGGCAGGGCGATAATGGCCTTGTCGGTCGGAGGCAATCGGTTTGTCGGCGGGCGGTCTTCAGCCTGAAGTCCTCAACCTTCGTCGGGCAGCGGAATGAGCTTGCCCGGATTGAAAAGCCCGCGGGGATCGAACGCCGCCTTGATCGCGCGCAACGCGCCGATCCGCGCCGGGCTGGCGAGGCGCCCCAGTTCAGCGCGCTTCATCTGGCCGATGCCATGTTCGGCGGAGATGGAGCCGCCCGCGGCGACCACCGCATCATGGACGAAGGCGTTGATCGCCTGGCCCTGCGCGGCAATCCAGGCCGGCCCGTCGCTGGTCCCCTTGGGCGCGCGCACGTGGAAATGGACGTTGCCATCGCCCAGATGGCCGAAGGAAGAGGCGGTGGTGCCGGGGAAGCGCGCTTTGGCCGCCGCCGCCGCGTCGATCATGAAGGCGGGCATCTTCGCCACCGGCACGCTGATGTCATATTGCAGCGCCGGACCCTGCGCCTTTTCCGATTCCGACAGCGCCTCGCGGATGCGCCAGAAGGCGTCGGCCTGTGCTTCGTTGGTGGCGAGCGCCGCGTCGATCGCAATGCCCCGCTCGAACGCCTCGGCCAGCGCAGCCTCAAGCCGCTCTGACGGTCCCGGTTCGGACAGGTCGGCATGGTCGACCTCGATCAGCACATGCCAGGGCGTGCGCGTCTCGATCGGCGATCGGGTGCCGGGGATATGCCCCAGCACGAAGCCCAGCGTCTCGTCGGCGATCACCTCGAACCCCTCCACGCTGTCGCCCAGCATGGTTTCGGCCAGCCGCAGCAGCGCCAGCGCGTCCGCGGGCGTCTGCACCCCGACCCAGCCCACCGCCCGCGCGGCGATGGCGGGCGCCAGCCGCAGCGCTGCGGCGGTGACGACGCCCAGCGTCCCCTCCGCGCCGATCAGCAACTGTTTGATGTCGTAGCCGCGATTGTCCTTCTTGAGCGCGTCGAGTCCGTCGAATATGCTGCCGTCGGGCAGCACCGCCTCGATCCCTTCGACCAGCGCGCGCATCGTCCCGTGGCGCAAGACCTGCGTGCCGCCGGCATTGGTGGACACCAGCCCGCCTATCGTCGCGGACCCCTTGGCGCCCAGGCTCAGCGGAAAGCGCCGGCCCTGTTCCTCGGCCGCGTCGTGCAACACGCTCAAGATTACGCCCGCCTCGCATACCGCCAGATTGTCGTCCGGCGACAGGATGCGAATGTGGTTCATCCGCCGCAGCGACAGGATCAGCGCCGACCCGTCCGCCGGTGGCGTCGCGCCGCCCACCATCGACGTATTGCCGCCCTGCGGCACCAGCGCCACGCCCAGTTCCGCGGCCAGCGCTACGGTCGCGGCGACCTCCTGCGTGGAGGCGGGCGACAGGATGGCGGCGGCCGCGCCATGATAACGGCCGCGCCAGTCGCTCACCCAGGGAGCGATGTCGTCGGGATCGGTGACGACCCCCTTGGGGCCGAGCAGGGCGATGAAGCGGTCGATGCTATCTTGTCCAATCATGGGACGGGCTTATGCCCCGGAATTCATCGACGGTTCAACCATCGCTCGATAGCATCCGCATCCCATAAAGGGGTCCGTCTTGGTTCATTCCATTTTGCTGCTGCTTTCCGCATCGACCGGCGATCCGGTCCAATGGGCGCAATTGTCTATCCAGCAGCGCGTCATCATTCGCGTGCCGATGGTGCGCAAGGGGCGCGCGCCCGCCCGGATCGCGCCCGATGCGCGCGATGCATGGCAGGAAAAGAAGGGGCCGCGCTGTGTCGCCTTGCGTTCGATACGGGGCGCCAACATCGTTGTGGACAATGGCGTGGACCTGATTCTCGCCGACAATCATCGCTATCGGGCGCGGCTGGAAAAAGGCTGCGACTCAATCGGCTTCTATTCCGGCTTCTATGTCGAACCGGACGAGGATGGATCGCTATGTTCGGGCCGCGACGAATTGCAGGCGCGCAGCGGCCTGAGCTGCGCAATCGACAGTTTTCGTCGCCTGATCCCGGTCGAAGAAGAAGATTGATCGGTCGCCACAGCCCGGCAACCGCGCGATTTTCTTGACAAGAGGCCGATATTTCCGCAATGCGCGGCCGATTTCCGTCTCGCATCCGCGCAGGACGGATAAGCCTCCTGTTCCCGGACCATTGAATGACTTTTGCCGATCTCGGCCTTTCCGACGAATTGCTCAGGGCCGTAACCGAATCCGGTTACGACACGCCCACCCCCATTCAGGCGCAGGCGATTCCCTCCGTCCTGATGATGCGCGACATTATCGGTATCGCCCAGACGGGGACGGGAAAGACCGCCAGCTTCGTGCTGCCGATGATCGACATCCTCGCCCATGGCCGCAGCCGCGCGCGGATGCCGCGTTCGCTGATCCTGGAGCCGACGCGCGAACTTGCCGCGCAGGTCGCGGAAAATTTCGAGAAATACGGCAAATATCACAAGCTTTCGATGGCGCTGCTGATCGGCGGCGTGTCGATGGGGGACCAGTTGGCCGCGCTCGAAAAGGGCGTCGACGTGTTGATCGCGACGCCGGGCCGCCTGATGGACCTGTTCGGTCGCGGCAAGATCATGCTCAACGGCTGTTCGCTGCTGGTGATTGACGAGGCCGACCGGATGCTCGACATGGGCTTCATCCCGGATATCGAGGAAATCTGCACCAAGCTGCCCGTGCAGCGCCAGACTTTGCTCTTTTCCGCAACCATGCCGCCGGTCATCAAGAAGCTGGCCGACAAATTCCTGTCCAACCCCAAGTCGATCGAAGTGGCGCGCCCAGCCACCGCATCGACCAACATCACCCAGCGGCTGGTGAAGGTCGATTCGCGCAAGAAGCGCGATGCGCTGCGCGACATGCTGGAAGCCGAGGACGTGACCAGCGCGGTCATCTTCTGCAATCGCAAGACGACCGTGCGCGACCTGAACAAGAGCCTGCAGCGTGCGGGCTTCAAGTCGGGCGAGATTCATGGCGATATCGACCAGGGCTCGCGCATCGCTGAACTGGAGCGGTTCCGCGACGGCACCGTGAACATCCTCGTCGCGTCGGATGTCGCCGCGCGCGGACTGGACATCAAGGGCGTCAGTCACGTCTTCAACTATGACGCCCCCTGGCACCCGGACGATTATGTGCATCGCATCGGCCGCACCGGCCGTGCAGGCGCGACCGGCACCGCCTATACGTTCGTCACGACGGAGGATGCCGAGGCGATCGACAATATCCAGAAGCTGATCGGCACGAAGATCGAATATATCAACGCGCCGACCGTCGAAGAGCGCCCCGAACCTGCGCGCGAAGAGAAGCGCAGCGAAGGCCGCGGCGCCCGTTCGGAGCGCAAACCGCGCGAAGACAGGCAGCGCGAAGATGGGCCAAACGAAAAGAGGCCCCGGCAAGATCGCGCCGGCGAAGAGCGCCCCCGCGACGAAGCGCCGCGGGAAGACAGGCCTCGTGATGATCGTTCGCGCGGTTTGCGGCCCGATCGCGCCGCATCCGCCCCGCCGCCGCGCCGCCGCAACGAACAGGCCGATGACGGCCCGGACGACGGCTGGAACGGCCCGGTCCCGGAATTCCTCAATTTTGGCTTCGACGGCTGAGGTCGTCTGGAATGGGACGGACATCAAAGTCTGTCCTATTCTCCCGCGTCATGGCATGATGTGCCTGTCATTCTCTGGGCGCATGGCTTTCCGATAGGATCGCGATCGCGCAACGAAATGACAAGATGAGCGGGAAATGTGCGAAGTTAAGCAGCGGAAATCCTATTTCCGCTGCCGCCTGCTTGGTCGCGCCGCGTGGCTATTACGCGCTCTATAACAAGCCTTGCGCCCGTAGACTGGCGTGACCGCTCGCCGCCATGATGATATGGTCGTGCACGCTGATGCCCAGCCGCTTGCCCGCCTCCACGATCTGCCGCGTGATGTCGATATCCTGCCGACTGGGCGACGGATCGCCCGACGGGTGGTTATGCACCAGGATCAGCGCTGCCGACCCCAGTTCCATCGCCCGCTTGATGACCTCGCGCACATAAATGGCCGCCTGATCGATCGATCCGTCACCCATATGATCGTCGCGGATCAGCATGTTGCGGCTGTTGAGGTGCAATACCCGCACCCGCTCGACACGCAGATGCGCCATGTCGGCGCGCAGATAGTCGAGCAGCGCCTGCCAGCTTGCCAGTACCGGCCGCGCCGCCACGTCGTTGCGCAGCATCCGCAGCGCGCTCGCCTGCACGATCTTGATTGCGGCGACGCTGGTGTCGCCCATGCCGGGCACGCGGGCGATCGCCTGCCAGTCCGCGCTCATCAGTCCGCCGATCCCGCCAAATTCGCGCAACAGCGCCTTGGCCAGCGGCTTGGTATCGCGCCGGGGTATGGCGAGCGCCAGCAGATATTCGATCAGCTCGTGATCGTGCAGCGCCTCGCCGCCGCCGTCCGCCAGCTTCTGTCGTAACCGGGCGCGATGGCCGGCGCCGTCATGCGGGGCTTTTTCGTCCTGTTCCGACAAACATTCATCCCCTTCACCGGCTTTGCGACGCTATGCGTTGCGGAATCGTGGAGCAAGGATATTTAAGAGGCTGAAGACGTTATGGTCCCGTTACGGACCATCAGTGTCGCAGCAAGCCGGGGTTGGCCATAAGCATGGAAGAACAGAACGGCGAAGAGACGGTTCGCCGGGCATGGCTGCGCTGGCTCGGCGTTGGCACCGGGTCGCTGGCGCTGGTGCTGGTGGCGCTGTGGACGCAGCGCGCGCCGATTGCGGAGAATTTCGTCAGTCGCGAACTCAACCGGCGCGGGGTGCAGGCCAATTATGATCTGGTCGACGTGGGCCTGCGCACCCAGCGGATCGAGAATATCGTGCTGGGCAATCCGGCCAGGCCGGATCTGACGGCACGCTGGGTGGAGGTCGACATCGCCTTTGTCGGCCTGACGCCGCAGGTCGCGGCGGTGCGGGCAGGGGGCGTGCGGATGCGCGGCTCCCTGCATGACGGCGTCCTGCGTCTGGGCGAACTCGACAAGTTCCGCGACCCCGATTCGACTGCGCCCTTCAGTCTGCCCGACATCATCGTGGCGCTCGCCGACGCGCGCCTGACACTGGATACCGACGCTGGGCGCGTGGGTATGCAGATTGACGGCAACGGCAATCTCCAGTCGGGCTTCCGCGGCAAGCTGGCCGCGGCGATGCCCCGCGCGTCGCTGGCGGGCTGTGGCCTGACGCAGGCGACGGCCATGCTCGATGTCGCGATGCGGCAGGGGCAGCCCCGTCTGTCCGGTCCGCTGCGCGCCGACGCCGTTGCGTGTCGAGGCGCGGGGGCGGCGATCGCCCGGCCCGTCGCGGCCATCGACCTCAGCCTTGGGCAGGCGCTCGACCGCTGGAGCGGTCATGTCGACCTTTCGGGCGAAGCGTTCAAGGGCAATGGCCTCGTCCTGGCGTCGCCCGATGGCCGCATCGATTTCAACGGCACCGCCGCACGCACGGGCGGCAAGGTTCGTCTGGGCGCGAAGGCGGTCACGGGACGCGGGACATTGCTGCGCGACGCGTTGTTGACCGGCGATTGGGTCGTCGGCGCGGAAGGGACGAGCCTGAAGGGCGCGCTGTCGGGGCAGGATATCCATCTCGCCGGGCGCGATCCCCTGGCCGGTTTACGCGCCGCTGCCGTCGGAACGCCTTTGGGTCCGCTCGCTGCGCGTCTGGCTGACGCGGTCGAACAGGCCGGCGTCGCCAATCGCCTCCACACCCGTTTTGCGCTGGTGCAGAAACAGGGCAGGGGCAGCGTCGTCATTACCGATGCCGGTTTCGACGCGCGTAGCGGCGCGCGCGTCGGCCTCGCATCGGGGGCACTCGCCACTTTGGCCTGGCCGGGCAAGATGGGCGGGCTCGACTGGTCGCTGGACGGCGCGCTGACCACGGACGGCGGCGGCTTGCCCAGAGGCGCACTGCGCCTGGCGCGGCGACCGGGCGGCGGTTTCGGCGGCGAATTATTCGTCGATCCCTATGCCGCCGGCGACGCCCGCCTGGCGCTCGACCGGGTGCGCTTCACTGCCGACGCCAGTGGCGCGACCCGCTTTTCCACCGCAATCCGGCTCGACGGTCCCTTGCCCGACGGACGCCTGCGCGGCCTCAGCCTGCCGGTCGAAGGGCGCATGGCCGCTAATGGCGCGCTGACCGTCAACTCCGCTTGCGTCCCCGTTTCGCTGGTCGAGGCGCGTTACGGCAATTTCGCGCTGGGCCAGACCCGCCAGACCCTCTGTCCGGTCGGCGGCGGCGCGATGTTCGCGACTGGGTCGGGCGGCACCAGTGGCGGCGCGGAAATCCGCAACCTCGACTTGAACGGCCGCAGCGGGGACAGCCCGATGCGCCTGACCGCCGATCAGGCGCGGGTCGTGCTGGGCCGCACCGGATTCGCGCTCGCCAATCCGGCCCTCACGATCGGACCGCAGGACGCGCCGGTGCGCCTGTCCGCCGCGGCTCTGGACGGCGCGCTGACCAAAGACGGTTTCGGCGGCAAGGTGACGGGCGCGGGCGGCCAGATCGGCAGCGTGCCGTTGATCCTCGAACAGGGCGCGGGCGACTGGCACTTTGCCAAGGGCGTGCTGGCTTTCAGCGCCGCCATGACCATGCGCGATTCGCAGGCGCCTGCGCGCTTCACCCCGCTCTCGGTTCCCGACTTCAGGCTCAGCCTCAAGGACGGCCGCATCGCCGCGACCGGCACGCTCCATGCGCCGCGCAATGGCGCGACAGTCGCCCGCACCGATATCGCGCACGACCTGTCGAGCGGGAAGGGCCATGCCGACCTGATCGTCTCCAACCTTGTCTTCGGTCCCGGTTTACAGCCAGAGGATGTGACCCCGCTCGCACTCGGCGTCGTCGCCAATGTGAACGCGACCGTGGCGGGGCAGGGGCGTATCGACTGGACCGGGTCGGCCGTGACATCGACCGGCACCTTCCGCACCGACAATGCCAATCTCGCCGCCGCCTTCGGCCCGGTGGAGGGGTTGTCGGGCGAAATCCATTTCACCGACCTGATCGGTCTGGTCACTGCGCCGGGGCAGGAAGTGCGGATCAAGTCGGTCAATCCGGGCGTCGAAGTGCGCGACGGCGTCGTGCGCTATCGGCTGGAGGCCGGGCAGAAGGTGCGGATAGAGGGCGGCGGCTGGCCCTTCTCCGGCGGCGAACTCACGCTGCTGCCCACCACCATGGATTTCAGCGCCAATGTCGACCGCTACCTGACTTTCCGGGTGGTCGGGCTGGACGCGGGCGCCTTCATCCAGGCGATGGAGTTGGATAATATCTCCGCCACCGGCACGTTCGACGGCATCATGCCGCTGATCTTCAACGCGCAGGGCGGGCGCGTGGCCGGCGGCGTGCTGGTCGCGCGGCAACAGGGTATGCCGCCGCTCATCATGCCCGAAGGCGTGCTGCCGACCATCCCCTGCGACCCCACGCGCCAGTCCGGCGTGCTGTCCTATGTCGGCCCGGTGTCCAACGAACAGCTTGGCGTCATGGGCAAGATGGCGTTCGACGCGCTCAAGGATCTCCAATATAAATGCCTGACGATCCTGATGGACGGCGCATTGGACGGCGAAATGGTCACCAACGTCGTATTCAACGGCGTCAATCGCGGCAAGTTGGGCGATGCGCCGTCGGGCATCAGCCGCAGCTTCATCGGCCTGCCCTTCATCTTCAACGTTCGCGTGTCGGCGCCCTTCCGCGGCTTGCTCGGCACCGCCCAATCCTTCATCGACCCGTCGCAGCTCATTCAGAACAGCATCGGCGACAAGGTGCAGCAGGAGATGAAGGCGAACAGCAACAACGGCCTTGCGGTTCAGCCTGCGGAAAGCGAAACTGTGCCAAACGGGGAGCAGAAATGAAGATACAGGCAATCATGACAGCGGCTTTGACCGCTTCCGCGCTGGGGGGCTGCATTCAGGTGAAGGCGCCCGACAAGCCGATCGAAATCAACCTGAACGTCAAGGTGCAGCAGGAGGTCGTCGTCAAGCTGCAACGCGACGCGCAGGATCTTATCCAGAATAATCCGGAGTTGTTCCCGCAATGACACGCAAGCTACTGATCTTGGCCGCCGGCGCCGCAGTTGCGCTGGCCAGCGGTTTCATCATGACCGCGCCCGCGCGCGCCCAGTCCGGCCCCGTAGCCGCCGCCATGGCGGCCGGCACGGTGGGCGAGCAGGCGGACGGCTATCTCGGCATCGCCGGGACGGTCGGCGCGGATGTTCGCTCCGAAGTCGAATCGATCAACATCAAGCGCCGTGCCGCCTACACCCAGTTGGCGGGCCAGCGCGGCGTCACGGTACAGGACGTCGCGGCCGCCACCGGTTGCCAGACGCTCAGCAGCCGGGTGAAACAAGGCCAGGCCTATCGCATCGGCGCCGGCGCCTGGCAGACCAAGGGCGCAGGCGCGATCGCGCTGCCCGGCTATTGCGCGACGGCTGGTTGATTGCAGCGGGTTAGAGAATGAAGAAAAGGCGCGGTGGCGATGGTCACCGCGCTGTTTCTATTTTGGCCCGCTGCGACCTCTCAATCCCGCCCACGCCGCTTCGGCCTCGCCTCGACAATCCCGCGCGCCTGCTCGCAAAAGGGCGCCAAAAAATCATACAACTGCCCCGTCAACGCCTCCACCACCAGCGTATAGAGCACATATTGCCCGCGCTTCTGTTCGCGCACCACGCCGGCCTCTTTCAGCACCGCCAAATGCCGCGAAATGGACGGCATCGCCATCTCGAAATTGTCGGCGATCTCGCCCACGGTCATCGGCTCGACCGCCAGATATTCCAGGATGCGGCGGCGCGGTTCGGACGCCAGGGCCTTGAAGATCTTGTCCATTCTTATTTAGCTAAATAGGAAAATGACTAAATGCAAGTCTGTCGCCCATCATAGTCCGAAAGGCTGATTTCCCGGCTTTTGCGCGGGGTTGACACTCCTGCCAACCCTTTCTAGAGGAGCCTCGCCTTGACGGGTGCAGCCGCAAGCGCCATGCCGAACGCCACGGGCTGTAAAGCCTGATGGAGACGATGTATGGCAGCGGACACACCCGGACAGGACCAGGCGGGCGAGGACTCGCGGATCGCTTCCTTGGAGGAGCGGATCGCGCAGGCCGAGCATGTCGAGAAGGTCAGGCAGGGCGCCACGGAACAGGCCGCGGACGATGGTTCGCGGCTTGGGAACCGGGTGCTAGCGGAACTGATCGGCGGTCTTGTCGGTGGTGCGTTGATCGGCTGGGTTCTCGACCGGCTGCTTGGCACGACACCCTGGCTCCTGCTCATCTTCCTCGGTCTCGGGATCGTGGCGGCGTTCAGGAACATCATCAGATTGACGACGACGAAGCCGCCCAAAGAATAAGGCAGTTTCGTCCTGGTCCGAAGACATTAGGCGTTACAGGGGTCAACGTGGCAGAATCCGGCAAGATCGATCCGATGCACCAATTCGCTATCGAACCCCTGTTCGGTACGGATCATTGGTCGCTGGGCGGCTTCAACATCGCCTTCACCAACAGCGCGCTCTATATGGTGCTCGCCGCTGTGGTGCTGTGGATCTTCGTTATCGGCGGGATGAAGCGTGAACTGGTCCCCGGTCGCTGGCAGATGGCGGTCGAATATATGACCGGCTTCATCAAAAACCTGCTGGTCGCCAACATAGGCGAAGGCGGCAAGAAATATATTCCCTACGTCTTCTCGCTCTTCATGTTCATCCTGCTGGCGAACCTGCTGGGTCTGCTGCCGCTGGGCCTGATCGGGATGCACCCCTTCACCTTCACCAGCCACTTCACGGCGACCGGCGTGCTCGCCATCATGAGCTTCTCGATCGTGCTGATCGTCGGTTTCTGGAAGCATGGCTTCCACTTCTTCTCGCTGTTCGTGCCGCACGGCACGCCGATCGCGATGGTGGTGCCGCTCTTCTTCATCGAACTCGTCTCCTTCATGGTGCGTCCGTTCAGCCTTGGCCTGCGACTGTTCGTCGCGATGACCGCTGGCCACGTGCTGCTGAAGGTGCTCGCAGGCTTCGTCATCAACAGCGCCAACGCCTCGCCGGCCTTGGGCCTGACCGTCGGCACCGCCAGCTTCATCCTGATGATCGGCATCAGCGCGCTGGAAATGCTGGTCGCGGTCATCCAGGCCTATGTGTTCGCGCTGCTGACCTCGGTCTATCTCAATGACGCCGAGAATCTGCACTAAGTTTCACCTGGAATTTTCCTCAACTTTTTAGTGATTTAACAAGGGAGTTTACGACATGGACGCAGAAGCCGCAAAGCTGCTCGGTGCTGGCCTGGCCGCAATCGGTGCGGGCATCGCCGCCCTCGGTGTGGGCAACGTGTTCAGCGCATTCCTCGAAGGCGCGCTGCGCAATCCGGGCGCTGCTGATGGCCAGCAGGGCCGCCTGTTCATCGGTTTCGCCGCGGCGGAACTTCTGGGTCTGCTGGCGTTCGTTATCGCCATGATCCTGGTGTTCGTGGCCTAACACACGAAATTAGGAGCGGGCAGGGCGGCTTCGTGCCATATCCTGCCCGCTTCCCTTATTGACCGCCCTCTGATCGGACGGACCGTAAAATGCCTCAAATCGCGCAAATTGCCGATACCTACTCCAGCCAGATTTTCTGGTTGCTGCTGACCTTCGGCCTCGTCTTCTTCGTCATTGGCCTCGGCATGGTGCCCAAGGTGCAGGGCACGGCGGACGCGCGCGACGCGAAGATCAGTGGCGACCTGGATGCCGCCAAGGCCGCCTTCGCGCGGGCCGACGAAGCGGAAGCGGACTATCGCGTTCGTGACGCCGGCAACCGCACCGCGGCCCAGGCGACTTTGGCCAAGGCCAAGAGCGAAGCCGCCAAGGCTTCGGAAGTCCGTCTCGCCGCCGCCGATGCGGACGTCGCGACGAAGATCGCCGCCGCCGAAGCCCGGATCAAGGGCGCCAGCGAAGCCGCGATGGCAGAAATCGAAACCGTCGCGGCCGATGCGGCGCGCGACATGGTGGCGCGTATTTCCGGCGTGGAAGCGTCGGACGAAGCGGCCCGCAACGCAGTAAAGGCGGCACTGGCCCATGGCTGAGGCAGCATCCCATAGCGCATCGGAGGTTCCGCACTTGAACCAGGCGATCCACAGCGAAGGCATGGAACCGGTCGGCACCGTCGCCCATGAAGGCGTCGCACCCCATACCGATCCCAAGGCGGTCGGCATGGATGCCACGGCCTGGGTCAGCCTGGCGATGGCGGCCTTCATCGTCATCCTGCTGGTCAAGAAGGTGCCCGCCCTGATCGGCGGCGCGCTGGACGGTCGGATCGCCCAGATCAAGGGACAACTGGCGGAAGCCTCGCGCCTGCGCGCTGAAGCCGAAGCGCTCAAGGGCGAATATGAAGCTAGGCTGGCCGCCGCGGCTGGCGAAGCCGACGCCATGCGCAAGGCGGCCGAGCATGAGGCCGAAGGGCTGATCGCCGACGCGAAGGTCAGCGCGGAGGATCTGGTCGCCCGTCGTCAGAAGATGGCGGAAGACAAGATCGGCGCAGCCGAACGCGCCGCGATCACCGCCATCCGCGCCAAGGCCGTGAACGCGGCAACCGCCGCCGCCGCGGTGCTGATCGCCCAGGGCCATGACGCCAAGGCGGACAAGGCGCTGGTGGATAGCGCCATCGGCGGGCTCGGCACGATCAACTGATCGGTTCGAACGGACTGAACGAAAAGGGCCGGTGCGGTAACGCGCCGGCCCTTTTCGTTTCCAACTATCCCGTCTTGCGATGTGAATCGCCGACTGGGTGGATTGTTGGGACATGGCGACCGTACCTCGGATGTTGCCAAAGTCCGTCTAAGGTCATCAGGCCTTGAGCAGGCGGCTCAGTCGGAACCGCCTGCTGCCCGTCACCTCGCCAGCGTGGCGTTGTCGATCACGAAGCGATATTTGACGTCGCTCTTCTGCATCCGCGCATAAGCCGCTTCGATATCCTGGATCGCGATCATCTCGATCTCGGACGTGATGCCCTTCTCCGCGCAGAAGTCGAGCATCTCCTGCGTTTCGGCGATGCCGCCGATCAGCGATCCCGCGATCGCCCGTCGCTTGAAGATCAGCGCCGCGACATTGGGCGAGGGGTGGGCATGTTCGGGGACGCCGACCAGCGTCAGCGTGCCGTCCCGCTTCAACAGCGCGGTGAAGGCATCCAGATCGTGGCTGGCCGCCACCGTATTCAGGATGAAGTCGAAGCTGCCTGCATGCGCTGCCATCTCGTCCGCGTTGCGCGAGACGATCACTTCGTGCGCGCCCAGCGCCAACGCGTCCTGCCGTTTGCTCTCTGATGTCGTAAAGGCGACGACATGCGCGCCCAGCGCATGGGCCAGCTTCACGCCCATATGGCCCAGGCCGCCTATCCCGACGATACCGACCTTCATGCCCGGCCCGACCTTCCAGTGGCGCAGCGGCGACCAGGTGGTGATGCCCGCGCACAGCAGCGGCGCGACCGCCGCCAGTTGCTCCGGCGCATGGCTGATCTCCAGGACGAAATCGTCTTTTACCGTGATGCTCTGCGAATAGCCGCCCAGCGTATGGCCGGGGGCATCGGCGGTCGGGCCGTTATAGGTGCCGGTGAAGCCGGTCTCGCAATATTGCTCCAGCCCTTCGTCGCAGGCGGCGCAACTCTGGCAACTGTCGACCATGCAGCCGACGCCGACCGCGTCGCCGACCTTGAACTTGGCGACATGGTCGCCGACCGCGGTTACATGGCCGACGATTTCATGCCCGGGAACGCAGGGGTACAGCGTGCCGTCCCATTCGGACCGAACCTGATGCAGGTCGGAATGGCACACGCCGCAATAGGCGATGGCGATCTGCACGTCATGCGCGCCGACCGGGCGGCGCTCGATATCGATGGCTTCCAACGGCTTGTCGGCCGCATAAGCGCCATAGGCTTTTACGCTCATTGGGTGGTCCCTCTGATGCTGGTGGTTGTTGATCTGTGGATAGGCCGCAGTCTTTTGTACGGTGCGGTATAGATAGAACGCCTTCGCCTCCTATCAACCCTGCCATTGCGAAAGACGCGGGGGGCGCTATCTCTGCCCGCATGTCCGGCCCACAATCTCCCGACCGCTTCAACGAAGACAAGGCAAGCTTCACCGTCACCGGCAGCCAGCCGGATATCGACATGGGGGTGGAGGCAATCCGCACCACGCTCAAGACGCTGCCGATCCGGCCAGGCGTCTATCGGATGCATGATGCGCGCGGCGACATACTGTATGTGGGAAAGGCCCGCGCGCTCAAGAATCGCGTCGCCAATTACACCCAGGTCGATCGCCTGCCGCGCCGGCTCCAGCGCATGGTCGCCCAGACGCGCAGCATGACCATCGTCACCACCAACAGCGAAGCCGAGGCCCTGCTGCTGGAGGCGCAACTGATCAAGCGCTATCGCCCGCCCTACAATGTCCTGCTGCGCGACGACAAAAGCTTCCCTTTCATCCTGCTGCGCGAGGACCACGCCTTCCCCCGCGTCCAGAAGCATCGCGGCGCACGCAAATATAAGGGCTGCTATTATGGCCCCTTCGCCAGCGCCGGATCGGTCACGCGCACCATCAACGCGCTGCAAAAGCTGTTCCTGCTCCGCTCCTGCACCGACAGCTTCTTCGCCAACCGCTCGCGCCCCTGCCTCCTCTATCAAATCAAGCGCTGCTCGGCCCCCTGCGTCGACCGGATCGATGCCGATGGCTATGCCGAACTGGTCAATGATGCACAGGATTTCCTCGGCGGCAAATCGACCGCGGTGCAAAAGAAGCTCGGCGTTGCGATGGAGCAGGCGGCGGAATCGCTCGATTTCGAGCAGGCGGCGGTCATCCGTGACCGGCTGAAGGCGCTGACCTTCATTCAGGGGTCGCAGGCGATCAATGCCGAAGGGCTGGGCGATGCCGACATCTTCGCGCTGGCGGCAAAGGGCGGGGCGATGTGCATCCAGGCTTTCTTCATCCGAGGCGGCCAGAATTGGGGCCATCGCAGCTTCTTCCCCGTCCACACCGCGGACGTGGCGGAGGATGAGGTGCTGGAAAGCTTCATGGCGCAATTTTACGAGGAAGTGCCGCCACCGCGCCTGATACTGGCCGATCGTCAGCCCGCCGAATGCGAACTGATGGCGCTGGCGCTCAGCGAACGGGCGGGGGGCAAGGTCCGCATCGAAGTGCCCCAGCGCGGCGACCGCACCCGCCTCATCAAACAGGCGCAGCGCAACGCCGTGGAGGCGCTCGACCGCCGCCTTGCCGAAACGACCAGCCAGGGCAAGATCCTGGACGAACTGGTCGAGGCGTTCGGGCTGGAGGGCGTGCCCGACCGCATCGAAATCTACGATAACAGCCATATTCAGGGCGCGCATGCCCTGGGCGCGATGGTCGTCGCGGGGCCAGAGGGGTTCCGCAAGAACGCCTATCGCAAGTTCAACATGAAGAACCCCGAAACCAGCAACGATGATTTCGCGATGATGCGCGAGATGTTCGAGCGGCGCTTTGGGCGCGCGCAAAAGGAAGACCCGGATCGCGACAGCGGCGAATGGCCCGACCTGGTGCTGATCGACGGCGGCAAGGGTCAGCTATCGGCGGCCCGCACGATGCTGGAGGAAATGGGCATCGAGGATGTCTGCATGATCGGCGTCGCCAAGGGGCCGCATCATGGCCGCGACGGGCGCGAAATCTTCCACATGCTCGACGGGCGCGAAATCAATTTCCCCGTCAACCATCCCGTCCTCTTCTACCTCCAGCGCCTGCGCGACGAGGCGCACCGCTTCGCCATCGGCGCCCATCGCGCCAAGCGCAGCAAGGCGATCACCGTGTCGTCGCTGGACGAAGTGCCCGGCATCGGTCCCGCGCGCAAGAAGGCCCTGCTGATGCATTTCGGCACCGCCCGCGCCGTCCGCGACGCCGCGCTGGACGACCTTGCGCGCGTGCCGGGCGTGTCAAAAGCGGTGGCGCAACAGGTCTATGATTATTTTCATGGATGATGGGGCGGGCGGAGTGGTTAAGGCAGCTTTGGGGGTGGCGAGATTTCCACGGCGTCATGCTGAACTTGTTTCAGCATCCATCAGGCCGAATAAACCATTGCTCCATCCGGAGGAATGGACCCTTAAACAAGTTCTGGGTGACGATGCTTATATATTTGCCTCTGGTCGTTTGCAGTAACGCCGCTCCCGTGATGCCGGGCTTGACCCGGCATCCCGTTACATTCCCCCCGCAGACAACCGGCTACACGGGCTAACAATGTAGGATTTTCTCTGATCTAACCTGTCGGATGATCCGCGCGCGCCCCTTGGCCCCACTCGCCTACACCGAAAAATTTGTGACCCAATTGGCGCGTCACAATGACCCACCCGGCGCGTCATGGGCGCGTGCCTATGACCTGACCGGCGCGTAGGCGGCGCGCGCCAGTCGCGCGGCGATCGCGTCGCCGTTACAATTCGCCCCATTTTCTCGCGTTTTCCATATCCAGAACGGTGTGAACTTCGGCACCATGACCGCGTTGTGACCCTGCAAAGGCGGCCCGCATCGCCTTCCCCCACCCGAATCACCCCGGAGCCGATCATGAAAAGCATCAACCCCGCCACCGGAGAAGAGATCGCCACTCACGAACAATTCACCGAAGCGCAGATCGACGCCGCGCTCGACCAAGCGACCGCGACCTTCGCGACATGGCGGACCACCCCCATCGCGGATCGCGTCGCGCTTCTCACCGCATTGGCCGACTCCTATCACGATAACCGTGACCGCCTCGCCCGCATGGCGACTCTGGAAATGGGCAAGACGCTGAAATCCGCGCTGGCGGAGGTCGACAAATGCGTCGCCGCCTTCCGCCATTATGCGCAAGCCGGCACCGCCATGCTGGATGGCGGCAGCATCCCGCTGGCCGCTGGCGGCAAGGCCGATTATGTCTGGCTGCCGATCGGCCCCGTGCTGGCGGTGATGCCGTGGAATTTCCCCTATTGGCAGGTCGCCCGCTTCCTTGCCCCTTGCATCCTCGCCGGCAATGTCGGCCTGCTCAAACATGCCAGCAATGTACAGGGCGTCGCCGCGCTGATGCAGGAGATGATGGGCGTGGCTGGCGCGCCCGATGGCCTGTTCCAGAACCTGCCGATCCGCTCGGACGCGGTGGCGGCGATCATCGCCGACGATCGCGTCGCCGCCGTCACCCTGACCGGCAGCGAGGGCGCGGGCCGCGCCGTGGCGGAACAGGCGGGCAGGGCGCTCAAGAAGGTGGTGCTGGAACTGGGCGGCGCGGACCCGTTCATCGTCATGCCCTCGGCCGATCTCGACGCGGCGGTCAAGCAGGCGGTAACGGCGCGGGTCCAGAATAGCGGCCAGTCCTGCATCTGCGGCAAGCGGATGATCGTCCATACCGATATCTATGACGCCTTTCTGGACCGCTTCTCGGCCGCGATGGCAGCGGTAAAGGCCGGCGATCCTTTCGACCCGGACAGCGACATGGGTCCACTGTCCAGCGAAGAACAGCGCCGCACCGTGCAGGAACAGGTCCGGAAGATGCAGGCCGCCGGCGCGACCCTGATCGGTGGTGAAACGCTGCCCGGTCCCGGCGCCTACATGACCGCCGGCATATTGACCGATGTGCCCACCGACCCCGCCTTGATGGGGGAAGAGATTTTCGGCCCCATCGCCATGCTGTTCCGGGCCGCGGACATCGACGACGCGATTGCCATCGCCAATGGCATCCCCTTCGGCCTCGGTTCGTCGGTCTGGACCACGGACGCGACGGAAGAGGCGCGCTTCATCCGCGACATCCAGGCCGGTATGACGGCGGTGAACCAGATGCTGGCCTCCGCCCCCGAAGCCCCTTTCGGCGGCGTCAAACGCTCGGGCCATGGCCGCGAACTCGGCCCGTTCGGGCTGCACGAATTCATGAATTTGAAGAGCGTCTATCGGAGCGGATGATCGGCGAACCGCTTTCCTATCGGGATGCTAGAACGTACAGACAGGCGCCATGCCCAGCCTCAGCACCACCGCGATCGTTTGCGCCGTGCGCCATCATGGCGAACATGGTGCGATCGTGCGGTTGCTGACGCCCGATCATGGCCTGCTGCCGGGCTATGTCCGTGGCGGTCGGTCGCGGGCTTTGCGCCCGGTGCTGCTTCCCGGCAATATCGTGAAGGCCGATTTCCGCGCCCGCACCGAGGATCAACTGGCTGGCCTGACTGTCGAACTGGCGCAGAGCCGCGCGCCGCTGCTGGCTGAACCGCTGCCGGCGGTGGCGATCGACTGGAGCTGCGCCCTGACTGCCGCGGCGCTGCCGGAAGGTACGCCCTATCCCGCCTTGCATCAGGCGCTCGACGGCGTGCTGGGCGCGGTGGAGGCGGCCCCGGCGGCGCGCGGCTGGGCGGTGGCGCTGGTGCGCTACGAATTGCTGCTGCTTGCCGAACTGGGCTTCGGACTCGACCTGACGCGCTGCGCTGTCGGGGGCGACGTGCACGACCTGGCCTATGTCAGCCCGCGCAGCGCCGCAGCGGTCAGCCGCGCGGCGGCGGTCGGCTATGAAGCCCGGTTGCTGCCGCTGCCCCCCTTCCTGATCAAAGGCGGCATGGGCGACTGGACGCAGATATTGGACGGGCTGCGCCTCACCGGCTTCTTCCTCGAACGCTCCATCCTGATCGATCGGCGCGCCGACATCCTCGCTGCGCGCGAAAGACTGGTCGACCGGCTGAAAAGGGCGGTTGCGTGAAACCTCCTGTCTCCATAAGGGGCAGCCACGCAATATAAGGAGTCTCGCCATGTTGATCGCCCTGTTCCCCGGAGACGGCATCGGTCCCGAAATCGTCGCACAGGCAACCCGCGTGCTCGATGCGCTGGCGATCGATGGCCTGACCTATGAGGACGGACTGGTCGGCGGCGCGGCCTATAAGGCGGTCGGTCATCCGCTGCCGCCCGAAACGCTGGAGATCGCCAGGCGCGCAGACGCCATATTGTTCGGCGCGGTCGGCGATCCCGACTGCGATTCGCTGGACCGCCACCTGCGCCCCGAACAGGCGATATTGGGCTTGCGCAAGGAATTGGGCCTCTTCTCCAACCTGCGCCCGGCCAAGGTCTTCCCCGAACTGGCCGACGAATCCGCGCTGCGCCCCGAAGTCGCCAGCGCCATTGACCTGCTGATCGTCCGCGAAACCAATGGCGACGTCTATTTCGGCGAAAAGGGCTTCCGCACCACCGCCGACGGCCTGCGCGAAGGCTATGACGTGATGTCGTACAACGAAGCCGAAGTGCGCCGCATCGCCATTGCGGGCTTCGAAGCGGCCCGCGCCCGTCGCGGCAAGCTCTGCTCGGTGGACAAGGCCAATGTACTGGAAACCAGCCAGCTCTGGCGCGACGTGGTGATCGCCGTGTCGGCCGACTATCCCGACGTGGCGCTGAGCCACATGTATGTGGACAATGCCGCGATGCAGCTGGTCCGCAACCCCGGCCAGTTCGACGTCATCGTCACCGGCAATCTGTTCGGCGATATCCTCTCCGACCAGGCCAGCATGTGCGTCGGCTCCATCGGGATGCTGGCCTCGGCCACGCTGAACGGCGGCGGCCAGGGCCTTTACGAGCCGATCCATGGCTCCGCCCCCGATATCGCCGGCACCGGCAAGGCCAATCCGCTCGCGACGATCCTGTCGGCGGCGATGATGCTGCGCTATTCGCTGAACCTGCCCGAACAGGCCGACCGGATCGAAACCGCTGTGGCCAAGGCGCTGGCCGACGGCGCGCGCTCGCCCGATCTGGGCGGGACCATGTCGACCGTGGAGATGGGCGACGCGGTTCTGGCTGTGCTCTGACCGCTCGGTTCGTCGCATAAGTCTCGGATGGACTTAATCTTTGCGTCCCCGGTCCGATCTAATCGGAAAATGGGGACGCATAATGCCGACGGAATTGAGACAGGATCATGATGCCTTGCGGGGCATGATGCGGGAATTTGCGCATGTCATGCGCACGCAGGGGCCCGAGGCGCTGCCGGACATCACCCGCAGACGCATCGCCTTTTCCCAGCTGTTCCGCGATCATATGGGCCGCGAGGACGCCTTGGTCGTCGCCTTGCGCACCGGGCGGACGGCGGTGCAGTCCGATCCGGTCGCGCGCGACCATAGCCGCGCCATGGTCGCGCTGTTCCTGCGCTACAGCGACCATATCAAGAGCTGGACACCCGCCCGGATCGAACGGGACTGGTCGGGCTATCGTGACTCCGTGCTGGAATTGCAGCAGGGCCTGCTCGACCGCATGGCGTGGGAAGAGCGGCATCTGCACCCGCTGATGGCCGAGGCGCCGCGCCGGGCCGCTTAACAGGACTGGTCGGGAAGGGCCAGTTACAGGGCCAATTGCGCAGCATCGGTCCTGTCGTCGCGCCTGCGCGATCGATAGGGCGTTGCGATGACCGATTTTCCCCTGTCCAGCCTCCGCGCCGCCGCCCAGATGGTACATGCGCAAGTGCCGCCCACCCCGCAATACGCCTGGCCGCTGCTGGGCCAGCGGTCCGGCTGCGACCTTTGGGTCAAGCATGAGAATCACACCCCTACCGGCGCGTTCAAGGCGCGGGGCGCGATCACCTATATCGACTGGCTGCGGCGTACCCATCCGGAAGTGAAGGGCATCATCACCGCGACCCGCGGCAATCACGGACAGGCGCAGGTGCGCGCCGCCACCGCCGCCGGCATCTCCGCCACCATCGTCGTGCCGCACGGCAATGCGCTTGAAAAGAACGCGGCGATGCGCGCATTCGGCGCGACATTGATCGAACATGGACATGATTTCGACAGCGCCAAAGCCGAAGCGATCCGTCTGTCGGCGCAGCAGGGCCTGTTCATGGTCCCGGCCTATCATGACGAACTGGTGCGCGGCGTCGCCAGCTACGGGCTGGAACTGTTCGACGCGGTGCCCGACCTCGACACCGTCTATGTCCCGGTCGGTTGCGGATCGGGCCTGTGCGGCACGATCGCTGCGCGCGACGCATTGGGCCTCAAGACTAGGGTCGTCGGCGTGGTGTCCGCCCATGTCGATGCGGCAAAGCGTAGCTTCGAAGCCGGACGGCTGATCTCCAGCCCAACCGCCTATACCTTTGCCGACGGCGTCGCGGTCTGCACCCCCGTCCAGGCGGCGCTTGACTATTTCGGGTCGCGCGCCGACCGTTTCGTGGACGTCACCGACGATGAGGTGGCGCAGGCGATCCGTATCTACTGGCAGGATACGCATAACCTCGCCGAAGGGGCGGGCGCCGTCGCTCTGGCCGCGCTCTTGCAGGAAAAGGACCGAATGCGCGGCAAGAAGGTTGCGGTTATCCTCTCGGGCGGTAATGGCGACATGAGCCAGATGGCCGAGATATTGGGCGGCGCCACGCCGCAAGTGAATCAGGACATGCGGAAAGCGATATGAAGCGCAAGAGCGGACAAAATCCCGACATCACCAGGAACTGGAAGCCCGCGACGCTGGCGATCCGCGGCGGCACGGCGCGCAGCGAATATGGCGAGACGTCCGAAGCCCTGTTCCTGACCAGCGGCTACAGCTACGACCGGGCGGAAGACGCCGCCGCGCGGTTCGCCGGCGAACAGGTCGGCATGACCTATAGCCGCCTCCAGAACCCGACCGTGGAGATGCTGGAACAGCGGATCGCCCTGCTCGAAGGGGCAGAAGCCTGCCGCGCCACCGCCACCGGCATGGCAGCGATGACCGCGGCTTTGCTGTGCCAATTGTCCGCGGGCGACCATGTCGTCGGCGCCAAGGCGGCCTTCGGCTCGTGCCGCTGGCTGACCGATACGCTGCTGCCCAAGTTCGGCATCGAAACGACGACGATCGATGGCAGCGACACCGCGGCCTGGGAAGCGGCGATCCGGCCCAATACCAAGGTCTTCTTCTTCGAAACCCCGGCCAATCCGACGATGGACGTGGTCGATCTGGCGGCGGTCTGCGCCATCGCCAAGGCGCATGGCATCACCAGCGTCGTCGACAACGCTTTCGCGACGCCCGCGCTGCAACGGCCGATGGACTTCGGTGCGGATGTCGTCGCCTATAGCGCGACCAAGATGATGGACGGGCAGGGCCGCGTCCTCGCCGGCGCCATTTGCGGCTCGCGCGACTGGATCGACAATGTCCTGCTGCCCTTCCATCGCAATACCGGGCCGACGCTGGCCGCGTTCAACGCGTGGGTGGTGCTCAAGGGGCTGGAAACGCTCGACCTGCGCATCCGCCGCCAGAGCGAAAACGCGCTCAAGGTCGCCGCCTTTCTGGAAGGGCGCGTCGCCAAGGTTCTGTATCCCGGCCTCGAAAGCCATCCCCAGCACGCGCTCGCCATGAGTCAGATGGCCATGGCCGGCCCGATCTTCTCGCTTTATGTCGGCGGTGGCCGGGCGGAGGCGCATGGCCTGCTCAATGGCCTGGAACTGGTCGATATCAGCAACAATATCGGCGATTCGCGTTCGCTGATGACTCATCCGGCATCGACCACCCATTTCGGCATGGCCGAAGCGGCGCGGCTGGAAGTCGGCATCACCGAAGACATGCTGCGCCTTAATGTCGGGCTGGAGGATGCAGACGACGTCATCGCCGACCTCGATCAGGCGCTGCGGTCGATAGGGCGTTGACGAATGAGGGGGTTAGGGCGCATTTCTGAGACGTGAACGCGCTCTTCCCCTTCCACGCCACCACGCGGGACATCATCGTCCATGTCGCGGTCACCTTCCTGCCCGAACAGTCGGAGCCGGACCGGGGCCGCTGGTTCTGGGCCTATCATATCCGTATCGAAAATCAGGGTGACCAGCCGGTACAGCTCCTGACCCGCCACTGGATCATCACCGACGGGCGCGGCGCGCAGCATATGGTCGATGGCGATGGTGTGGTCGGTGAACAGCCGGTGGTGCAGCCGGGGAAAAGTTATGACTATGTATCGGTTTGCCCTCTCAATACGCCGACCGGGTCGATGAAGGGCAGCTATCGCATGATAGGCGTCGGCGGCGAGACGTTCGACGTGGCGATCCCGCATTTCGCGCTCATCGCGCCGGCGGTGGCCGAATGAAGCGGACCCATTTGCCGCTCAACGGCCTGCGCGTGCTGGATGCCGCCGCGCGGCACCTGTCCTTCACCCGCGCCGCGGACGAACTGGCGGTAACGCCGGCCGCCGTGGGGCAGCAGATTCGCGCACTGGAGGACATGCTGGGCGTCGTCCTGTTTCGCCGCACGCCCAAGGGGCTGGAACTGACGCCGGAGACGGAGGCGGGGCTCGACGCGCTGCGCGCCGGTTTCCTGGAGTTTGAGGAAGCGGTGCGGGCGATGCAGGCGGGCCAGTCCAGCCATGCGCTGACCATCGCCGCGCCGCGCGACATCACCGGAAAATGGCTCCAGCCGCGACTGGCCGCCTATGCCGCCGGCCAGTCCGACCTGACTTTCCAATTGATCGCCGCAGACGAGGCGCTCGACTTTACCGAAGCCAATCTCGACATCGCCATACGTCTGGCCGACGGTGCAGGCGAGCATGAAGGCGTCAAGATCGGCGAAGCTGCCTATGTCACGGTCGAGGCGGCGGCCGGTGGCCCCGACCATCGCATCGACTGGCCCGGTTGCCCGGCGGGCGACAAGCCCGCGATCATCCGCGTCGCCGACGGCGGCCTGGCGATCGAGGCGGCGGTCAGCGGCTTTGGCCGGGCGCGGGTGCCGCTGTTGCTGGCGCAGGCGGACCTGGTGGCCGGCCGGGTGCGGCAGGTGGGCGATACGACGCCGACCTTGCTCGCTTACTGGCTGATCGCGCCGCTGCCGCAGTGGCGGCAGAAGAAGGTCAAGGCGCTGGTCGAGGCGCTGACGAGCTAAGTCGCTCCATTGGGCGATGATGATTGGCAATGTCCGTGAAAAGCGGCCATGGACCAATATGTTACGGCTTTTAAGGTCGTGCCTGGCCACAGACCGAGGCGCCGATGTTTCATGTAGAATATGACCCCCGCGCCAATTGCCTGATGATGAAGGTCGAAGGCTTCTGGAATGCGGACAATGTGGTGGCCCTCGCCAAGGAAGTGGGAGCGAAGGCCAATCAGGCCAAGGCGATCCGTGACGATTTCAACGTCATCGTCGAATCCTTCGAATTCCCGGTGCAGGCGAACGACGTCGCCGATCTGCTCGCCGGCATCATGCGCGGGGGCATGACGCTTACCAGCGGACGCACGGCGGTGGTCGTCGGCAGCCAGTTGAACAGAGCGCAAGCGGAACGCACCCTGGTCCATCCCAGGGTGCGTGTCTTCCTGACCATGGAGGAGGCGCAGGCCTGGGTGGCGGAAGAAGCCGATCTCGCGTCGGCGGAGCAGGTAGGCCCTATTCCGCCAGCAGGTTAAGCGCCCTCGTCATCAGCGCTACCAGCTTTGGTTCGTCCAGCCGCGCGGCGGGGTTGTTCCAACTGGCGCTGGCCGCATACCAGCGGCCGTTGCGCGCCTGCGCCAGCACGTTCATCGCCATCACGCCGGGTTCGCTGCCGCCCTTATAGCCCAGATAGCGCCAGCGTTTCGCATCGGCGGGCGCGATGCCGGGGTTGACGGCCAGGACCGACAGCGCGTCGCCGCCATGCAGGCGCAGCCAGTCGAGCAGGCCGATCATGTCCCTTGATGATGCGAACCATTCGATGCTGTCGATCGCTGTGGGAATTTCAGCCACGCTGCCTACGTCCACCTTGTCGGCAGTCAGACGGGGAGCCGCATCGTGCAGCAGCCCGCGACGGTCAGCGAGCGATCCCGCTTCGTAGCGGCGGCGCAGATCGGCATTGGCCGGCATTTTGAGCGCGAAGGCTTCGGCGGTGCTCAGGATCGGCAGCACCTTGGCCGCATCGGCATGGCCGGTCGTGGCCAGCATGGCGTCTACCCGATCCCGCCCCAGCGCGCGCAGCAGCGTATCGCTCGCGCTATTGTCGCTTTCGGCGATCATCGCTGTGGCGAGGCTGTGCAGCGTCATCGGCGCGCGGTCGGGCCAGTTCAGCAGCCGCCCGGAGAAGCTTTTCGGGCCGAGCGGAATGACGTCGCTCCAGCGCCGCTCGCCCGCCGCCGCGCGCGCCAGTTCGGCGAGAATATAGAGTTTGAAGCTGGAGCCTGTCGCCATCTGCGCGTCGGCGCGATGGGTGCGCAGCGACTGCGGACCCATATCGGTCAGTTGCGCGATCGCGAAGGCGGTGGTGCCGGGCAGGGCGGCGATCTCCGCCATCACCTTGTCCAGGCTGTCATTGGCGGTACGGGCACCGACGATATGCAGGCCGACGACCAGATTGGGCGCTTGCGGCGCGACGACCAGGGTGAAGCCCACGGTCGCGCGCTCATAGCGAATTTCGACCTGACCCGCGGTGGCGCTGTCGGTCCGCACCGCGCCCAGCGCCAGCGGTTTGCCATGCTGGGCGCGCAGGTCGGCGGCGATGGCGCGCCAGCGGTCGACCGGCACGGCTTCCAGAAAGAGCGTGGAGAAATAGGCCTCCTCGCCGCCCGTAGCGCCGAGGATGGCGAGCAACTGTTCCGCGCGAGCCTGATAGGCCGGGGAGGGGGCTGCCTGTGCAGGGGACACGAACATGGCGATCAGCATCCATAAGCCAGCGATAAGGCGAGGCAGCATGGCCAGGCGCACCGACTTCAGGGCAGAGGTGCGCCCGTCCTTCAAGCGTCGATCGCTTCCTCGTCCACCGCGGCGGCATTTTCCTGGATGAAGGCGAAGCGATGCGCGGGGTTGGTGCCCATCAGCCGGTCGACCAGATCGCGCACCTGCTGCCGATCCTCGATATCGTCGGGCAGGGTGATGCGGATCAGCATTCGGGTCTTGGGGTCCATGGTGGTTTCGCGCAACTGCATCGGGTTCATTTCGCCCAGCCCCTTGAAGCGGCTGACCTCCACCTTCTTGCCCTTGAACTCCTTGGCCATGAGCTGTTCGCGATGGGCGTCGTCCTTGGCGTAGAGGCTCTTGCCGCCCGCCACCAGCCGATAGAGCGGCGGCTGGGCGAGATAGAGATGGCCGCGCCGTACCAGTTCAGGCATTTCCTGGAAGAAGAAGGTCATCAGGAGCGTCGCGATATGCGCGCCGTCCACGTCGGCGTCGGTCATGATGACGATGCGCTCGTAGCGCAGATTGTCCGGGTTGCAGTCCTTGCGCGTGCCGCAGCCCAGCGCCAGGATCATGTCGGCGATTTCCTGATTGGCCAGGATCTTGGCGTTATTGGCGGACGCGACGTTCAATATCTTGCCGCGCAGGGGCAGGATCGCCTGGGTCTTGCGATCGCGCGCCTGCTTGGCGGAACCGCCGGCGCTATCGCCTTCGACCAAAAAGATTTCAGCGCCTTCCGGGTCATCGTTCGAACAATCCGTCAGCTTGCCGGGTAGGCGGAGCTTGCGGCTATTGGTCGCGGTCTTGCGCTTGACCTCTTTCTCCTGCTTGCGCTTGAGGCGCTCGTCCATGCGGTCGAGCACATAGGCGAGCAGCGCCTTGCCCCGATCCATATGGTCGGTCAGATAATGGTCGAAATGGTCGCGCACCGCATTTTCTACCAGTCGCGCGGCGTCGGGGCTGGTCAGCCGATCCTTGGTCTGACTCTGAAACTGCGGATCGCGGATGAAGACGGACAGCATGATTTCCGATGACGTCATGATGTCATCGGCGGTGATGTCCTTGCCCTTCTTCTGTCCGATCAGTTCGGCAAAGGCGCGGATGCCCTTGACCAGCGCGGCGCGCAGTCCCGCTTCGTGGGTGCCGCCGTCGGGTGTCGGAATGGTGTTGCAATACCAGCTATAGCTGCCGTCCGACCAGAGCGGCCAGGCGACCGCCCATTCGACCCGGCCCGCGGTGCCGGGGAAATCCTGATTGCCCGAAAAGAAGACACTGGTCGCGCAATCGCGGTCGCCCACCTGTTCCTTCAGATGGTCGGCCAGGCCGCCGGGAAACTGGAACACGGCTTCGGCCGGCGTATCGTCGCTGATCAGCGACGGATCGCATTTCCAGCGGATTTCGACGCCCGCAAACAGATAGGCCTTGGACCGGGCAAGCCGATGCAGCCGGGCCGGCTTGAACTTCTGTTCGCCGAAAATCTCGGTGTCCGGCACGAAACTGACCAGCGTGCCGCGCCGGTTGGGCGCCGCGCCGACCTTTTCCAGCGTCGTGACGGGCAAGCCTCGCGCAAATTTCTGGCGGAACAATTCCTTGTTGCGCGCCACTTCGACCACCGTATCGGTCGACAGCGCATTGACCACGGAAATGCCCACGCCATGCAGGCCGCCTGAGGTGGCATAGGCCTTGCCCTCGAATTTGCCGCCCGAATGGAGCGTGGTCAGGATCACCTCCAGCGCCGATTTGCCGGGAAATTTGGGATGTGCGTCCACCGGGATGCCGCGGCCATTGTCGGTGATGGTCAGCTTGTTGCCGGCCTCCAGCGTCACCTCGATCCGGGTGGCGTGACCGGCCACCGCTTCGTCCATGCTGTTGTCCAGCACTTCGGACGCCAGATGGTGCAGCGCACGCTCGTCGGTGCCGCCGATATACATGCCGGGGCGGCGACGCACCGGCTCCAGTCCCTCCAGCACCTCGATGGTGGAAGCGTCATATTGCGGCGTGGCGGGAGTGTTGGCGGCGAACAGGTCTTCGGACATGCGACAAGCTATAAGCGGGCGCGCGGCGGGCGCAAGCGTCGAGCCATGTCGGGCAGAAACGATATGTCACAAAGGGAATTGAAACAAAAAGCATGGCGGGCTCGTTAGCGGGGAGAAGACGGGCAGAAAACGGCCGGTCCGGCGAGGAGACTAATAAATGAAGACCAACTTTATTGCGCCGCTTGGCGCCACCCTGGCGCTCGTCCTGGCGATGCCTGCGGTTGCCCAGGACAGCGCACCGGTGGACTGGACGGGACCGTATGTCGGTGGCTCTTTCGGTTATAACTGGCAGAAGAAGGATGGCGCCGAACATCTGCGCTTCGATTCCGATGCTGACGGCGATTATGACGACGTTATAAGAACCGGCACGGGCGCCAACGCCTTCTCGCCCGGCACATGCGGCGGCGCGGCGCGGGGGTCGACTCCGGCCAGCGGTTGCTCCAGCGACAAGGACGCAATCGGCTGGATGGGCCATGTCGGTTATGACCGACAGTTCGGCAGCATCGTTGCGGGCGTCGTTGCCGAAGCCGGCAAGGCTTATATCAGCGACAGCGTGACCGAATATTCGACCACGCCGGCCTTCTACACCATGACCCGCCGGATCGATTATAACGCCAATCTGCGTGCCCGTCTGGGTTACACGACTCCCGGCGGCATCATGCCCTATATCACCGGCGGTCTTGCCTATGCGAAGGTGAAGAACAGCTTCAGCACCAGCAACGGCGCCAACAGCTTCACCGAAGTTGATCGGAAGGAAGATGGCTGGGGCTACACCATGGGTGGTGGTATCGAGGCCAAGGTGTCGAACAACTTCTCCATCGGCGCGCGTTATCTGTGGACCCGCTACAATGTCGGCGACTATCGCGTAGATGTCGGCGCGGGCACGGCCCCGGCTACCAATCCGTTCCGCATCACCCCGTCGGGCGGCGCCAGCATCAATCGTGGCGACAAGTTCGACACGCAGAGCGTGATGGTGACCACCAGCTTCCGCTTCTGAATATATTCAATAAAGAAAGGCCCGGTTTCCAGATGGAAGCCGGGCCTTTCTTGTGTCTGGCGTGAAGGATCAGCGCACCCGCGGACCGCCGAAGGGCAGGGGTGGAGGCGGGCGGCGCGTGCCGCGCGGCAGTTGCGCCTGATAGGCGCGGCCGCAATGTTCGACGCAATAGGGAAATCCGGGATTCACCTGCTCACCGCAGAAATGGAAATCGGGTTCACCCGGATGCCCCATCGGCCATTTGCAGATCCGTTCGGTCAGGTCGAGCAGCGTCGTCTTGTCCGCAATCTCGGCGCTCGGCTTGGCCGGCACCAGGCGGCGCGGCGGCGCGGGCGGAATCGGCGCCTGCTGGTCGCCCGGACCCTGGCGCAGGAAGCCGCCGGGCCCGACCGAAATGATGCGGGGCTGCGGCGGCGGGGGCGGCGCGTCCGTGGCGGCCGCCGCCGCGGGGGCCGGTATCGCAGGCGCTGGCGGCGGGGCGACCGGCGCACGCACGGGAGCCGGGGGCGAGGTGACCGGCGCCGCGGCGCGGGGCGCTTCCACGTCCGGGGCGGCGGCGGGCTTGCGCTGGGCAGGGGCGGCCGCTTTCTTGGGCGTCTCGTTCGCCTTCACCGGCGAAGGACGGGATTGCAGGCCCAAGCGATGCGCCTTGCCGATCACCGCATTGCGGCTGACCCCGCCGAGTTCATCGGCGATCTGGCTGGCGGTCAGGCCGCGCTCCCACATCCCCTTGAGCTGGTCGATACGCTCGTCGGTCCAGGACAATGAAAAAACTCCTCACAAATCTTCTATGGCACCCTATATGGGAAGCCACGCCGCAGGTTCAAATCCTTGGACCTTCCCCCTTGCGGCATAACGGACCAGCCGATAGTCGATCCCACCATGAACGACCAGCCCAAAATTCACGCCGCGCCTGCGGCCCAGCCGCCTTTCCCCGAGCCTGGCGTCCCGCAGATCCGCAACATCAACTGGGCGGGCACCTGGGCGCTCTACGCCAAGGAAGTACGCCGCTTCCTGAAGGTGCAACTCCAGACCGTCTGGGCGCCGGCGATCACGACGCTGATGTTCCTGGTGATCTTCATCGTGGCCCTGGGCGGCAGCGGGCGAACCGTGCTGCTGCGCGGCGAAGCGGTGCCCTTCGCCGATTTCATCGCGCCGGGCCTCATCATCATGGGTATGATCAACGCCTGTTTCGCCAATGCCAGCTTCGCGCTGATGGTGGGCAAGGTGCAGGGCACGCTGGTCGATTATCTGATGCCGCCGATCGCGGTGGGTGAATTGCTGTTCGCGCTGGTCGCATCCTCGGTGACGCGCGCGATGTTCGTCGGCTTCGCCCTGTGGCTGGCCATGGCCTTGTGGCCCGGCGTCCATGTCACGCCCGCGCATCTGTGGGCGGTCGCCTGGTTTGGCCTGCTCGGCACCAGCTTCATTGCCTTTCTGGGCGTACTGACATCGATCTGGGCGGAAAAATTCGATCATGGCGCGGCGATCACCAATTTCGTGATCGGCCCGCTCGCCCTGTTGTCGGGCACCTTCTATTCAATCGACCGGTTGCCGCCGGTCTTCCAGGCGATCAGCCACGCCAATCCCTTCTTCTATATCATTTCCGGCTTCCGCTACGGCTTCGTAGCGGCGGCGGACACCAATGTCGTGGTCGGCAGCAGCGTGTTGCTGGCGCTCAATCTGGTGCTGGGCGGACTATGCTACGCGCTGCTCAAGCGCGGCTGGAAGATCAAGGCCTGACCCACCAGCGCCGCTTCAGATGAAGGCGGCGAAGAGTGGTACGGCGATGCCCATCGCGAACAGCATCGCCGCCGCGATCAGCCAGTGATGCAGGCGGGGCCATGGGTGCAGAGAAGGCGGGGCGTCACCGGGACGCCCCGCCTTCTGCTTATCCACCGACGCGGGAGAGCGCGAGTCCCGCAGCAGCGATCTCATTGGCGGGATAGATGTTGCGCAGGTCGATGAGCGCTTTGCCGGTCATGGTGTCGGCGAGGCGCTTCAAATCGAGTGCGCGGAAAATGTCCCATTCGGTGACGAGCACGACGGCGTCGGCGCCATCGGCTGCTTCATAGGCGTCCTTGGCCATGGTCACGGTGGGCATCATCGGCGCGGCGACATCCATGCCTTCGGGATCATAGGCGACGATCTTCGCACCGGCATCCTCCAGAGCCTGGACGATGGCGAGGCTGGGCGCGTCGCGCATGTCGTCGGTATTGGGCTTGAAGGTCAGGCCCAGCAGCGCGACCGTCTTGCCGCGGGCGTCGCCGCCCATCGCCTTGACGATCTTGCGGCCCATCGCCCGCTTGCGCAGGTCGTTGACCTGCACCACCGTTTCGACGATGCGGATCGGGGCGTCATGATCCTGCCCCGTCTTGACCAGCGCCAGCGTGTCCTTGGGGAAGCAGGAGCCGCCATAGCCCGGCCCGGCGTGCAGGAATTTGGAGCCGATACGGTTGTCCAGCCCGATGCCGCGCGACACGTCCTGCACCTCGGCGCCGACCGCTTCGCACAGATCGGCCATCTCGTTGATGAAGGTGATCTTGGTCGCCAGGAAGGCGTTGGCGGCATATTTGATGAGTTCGGCGGTGCGGCGACCGGTGAACATCAAAGGCGCCTGGTTGAGGTTGAGCGGGCGATAGACCTGGCTCATCACCGCGATTGCACGCTCCGATCCGGTGGTGCCCACGACGACGCGGTCGGGCCGCTTGAAGTCGCCGATAGCCGCGCCTTCGCGCAGGAATTCGGGGTTGGACACGACCTGAATATCAAGGTCGGGCTTGAGTTCGCGGGCGATCCGCTCGACTTCATCGCCGGTGCCGACCGGTACGGTTGACTTGGTCACGATCACCGCGGGCGCATCGAGCGCCGCCACGATTTCCCGCGCCGCAGCATAGACATAGCTGAGATCCGCATGGCCATCGCCCCGGCGCGACGGCGTGCCCACCGCGATGAAGATCGCGTCCGCGCCCTTGACGCCGGCGGCCAGGTCGGTGGTGAAGGTCAGCCGGCCCGATGCGGCGTTGTCCCCCACGAGCTTGTCCAGCCCCGGTTCGAAAATCGGCATCCGGCCGGACTCGATCGCCGCGATCTTTCCCGCGTCCTTGTCCACGCACACCACGTCATGACCGAAATCCGCAAAACAGGCTCCTGACACAAGTCCAACATAACCCGTGCCGATCATCGTGATTTTCATGGACTATTCAGCTCCGTATGACGTGGTGACTAGGCGCGGCTCTATCATAGTCCGCGTATATTTCAATTCGCTGCGTTGCAGCGGTGAATTTGGCGATGGCGTTCAGCCGCTGGTTACCAATTTCTGCGACAGGCTGAACGGAGCGGCAGGCAAAGGAGTTGATGTGAAGGTAGCGCTGGTGTTCGGGACGCGACCCGAAGCGATCAAGATGTTCCCGGTGATCCATGCGCTGCGCGCGCAGCCGGGCGTGACGACACGCGTTATCGTGACCGCGCAGCATCGCGGCCTGCTGGACCAGGTGCTGGAGATTGCCGGGATCGTACCCGATATCGATCTGGACGTCATGGTGCCAAACCAGACGCTGGACGGCCTGACCGCAAAGCTGATCGTCGAACTAGGCAGGGCCTTCGATGCGGAAAAGCCCGACCGCGTCGTCGTCCATGGCGACACGCTCACTACGATGGTCGCAAGTCTGGCCGCCTATTATCGCAAGATTCCGGTCGCCCATGTGGAGGCCGGGCTGCGCAGTGGCGACATCCACCATCCTTGGCCGGAAGAAGTGAATCGCCGGGTCGTGGCCTGTATCGCCGACATGAATTTCGCGCCGACCCAAGCGGCGGCCGATGCGCTGCTGCGTGAAAGCCGCGACGCTGCCAGCATCCACATTACCGGCAACACCGTGATCGACGCGCTGCTCGCGACCCGCGATCGCCTCTTGGAGGAGCCGGCGCTGGCCAGTGGCCTGGATGGTCTGGCGGCACGCTTCGCGGGCAAGCGGATCGTTGCCGTCACCAGCCATCGGCGCGAGAATTTCGGCGGCGGCATGGAAGCGATCGCTCGCTCGATCGCGGACATCGCTGCGCGACCCGATGTGGCGGTGATCTTTCCTGTCCACCCCAATCCCAATGTCCGGCCGGTGATGGATGCGGTGCTGGGTGGCCTGCCCAATGTCGCGATGATCGAGCCGCTCGACTATCCGCATTTCGTGCGATTGCTCGACCTGTGCCATCTCGTGCTGACGGACAGCGGCGGCGTGCAGGAGGAGGCGCCGTCGCTCGGCAAGCCGGTGCTGGTGATGCGCGAGACGACCGAGCGGCCCGAAGGCGTCGATGCAGGGACGGCCAGGCTGGTCGGCGCGGATCGCGACCGCATCGTGCGCGAGGTGCTGGCGCTGCTGGATGATGAGGGCGCCTATCAGGCGATGGCGCGGGCGCACAATCCCTTCGGCGACGGTCGGGCGGCGGCGCGAATCGCCGCGCTGATCGGCGCGGATGCCCCAGCGCCGGAATAAAAGCGGCGACGCTGCGGGCGCTATCTGCTACCGGACGGCATCGCCGCGAAACCTGCCCGCAAGCATTCGCCACGACCGAGAGACAGATCGCGCTCCCGCTTGCCACGCAAGGAGCCTGCCTCATGACCTTATCGATTCATCTCAACCCGACCGTCGGTACGATGGATATGTCCGCATGAGCCGCGCCATCAATCTCAACGCGCCGCTGGACGATGTCACGGCGCTGTGCGCTCGCCATGCCATCGCCATCTCGACCATCGAGCCGCTGACGTCGGGCGGCACGCGCGTGGTCCTGCTCAATCCCGACGGCGCGGATCGTATCCGCACGCTGATGAAGACCAAGATCATCACCACGCCGGTCGTTCGCTCGCCCATGCATATGGCGCGCCAGCCTCTGCCGCGTTATCGCTGAAAGCTGACCAGTACGTTAGCTTGCGAATCGCCAGCGTTACCGAAATCTTTAGCATTTTCGGGCAGAAAAGCGGGCAAATTCACCGTTTGAAGGATTGTCCGCCTCATGCCCGTCGACGCAAAGCAGAAGGTTTCCGTCATTGGCCTTGGCTATATCGGCCTGCCGACCGCCGCGTTGATCGCGCGTGGCGGCGCGCAGGTGGTGGGTGTCGACGTCAGCGCCCACGTGGTCGAAACGGTCAATAGCGGTCGCGTCCATATCGAAGAAGTCGACTTGGACGGCCTGGTGCAGGGGGTCGTCGCACGCGGCAAGCTCCGTGCGAGCCTGGAGGTGGAAGAAAGCGACGTCTTCATCATCGCCGTGCCGACCCCGGTGTCGGAAGATCGGGCGCCGGACATCTCCTATGTCCTGAACGCCGCGCGCACGATCGCTCCGGTACTCAAGGCCGGCGACACCGTGATCCTCGAATCCACATCTCCCGTCGGCACGACCGAATCGATGCGCGACGTGATCGGCACCATCCGTCCCGACCTCAAGATGCCCGGCACCGGCGTGGCCGGCGACATCGCCATCGCCTATTGCCCGGAACGCGTGCTGCCTGGCCGCATCCTGGTCGAACTGATCGACAACGACCGCTGCATCGGCGGCATCACGCCGCGTTGCGCGCGCAAAGCGCTGGGCTTCTATCGCCAGTTCGTCCGCGGCGCCTGCATCACCACCACCGCCCGCGCGGCCGAAATGGTCAAACTGGTCGAAAACAGCTTCCGCGACGTCAATATCGCCTTCGCCAATGAATTGTCGGTGATCGCGGAGAATATGGACATCGACGTGTGGGAAGTGATCCGCCTCGCCAACCGCCATCCGCGCGTCAATATCCTCTCGCCCGGTCCTGGCGTCGGCGGTCATTGCATCGCCGTCGATCCCTGGTTCATCGTCCATGGCGACCCGGAAAATGCCCGCATCATCCGTACTGCGCGCGAAGTGAATGACGGCAAGACCGACTATGTCGTGGCGAAGGCGTCCGACATGATCGACGTCTTCGCCGGCGAAGACGTCGCCTGCCTCGGCCTCGCCTTCAAGGCGAATATCGACGATTTCCGCGAAAGCCCCGCGGTGAAGGTCGCGGCGCGGCTGGCGCGTCGCTATGGTCGCCGCGTCAAGCTGGTCGAACCCTATGCGCAGGCGCTGCCGATGGAATTTGCCGGGACGGGGGCCGAACTGATCGATCTCGATACGGCACTGGAACAATGTGGCGTTTTCGTCATTCTTGTCGATCATGACATGTTCAAATCTGTCCCCGTCGATGAACGCGCCGGCAAGGCTGTTTATGACACCAGAGGAATCTGGCCCGATCAGCCGCGTCGCCTGGCGGAACCGGCGCCCGACCGTCTCGCCGTCTGACGGTCATCGGGTTCGTTCGACCCGTCCCGTCCGTGGTTGCCATCGCGGTGCCGCGCCGTTAACCCCCGGCCTCATCTGGGTTAAGACGGGGCGGGAGCGCGGATGAAGCGCGGAAACAGCATCAACCGATCGATTGCAGCGCTGATCGCGTGCGGGTTGCTGGGTGCGTGCGCGACCGTAGAGGATGCGCCGCGCGGGGAGGCCGCCTATGCCGCAATTCCGCCGCCGCCGGCGATCGGTATGGATTATCGCATTGCGCCGGACGATGTGCTGCGCATTCAGGTCTATCACGAGCCGGGTCTGTCATTGGAAGATGCGCAGGTTACGGCGGCGGGCATGATCCGCATGCCGCTGATCGGCGACGTGTCGGTCGCGGGACTGACCGCCGGCGAAGCGGGCGACGTCATCGCCGGGCGGCTGGGCGAACGCTATCTGGTCTCGCCGCAAGTGACTTTGTTCGTGAAGCAGGCGGTGGGCCGCCGCGTCACATTGGACGGCGAAGTGCGCGAACCCGGCCTCTATCCGGTCGAAGGGCGGCTGACCCTGTTGCAGGCCATCGCCCTGGCGAAGGGGCCGACCCGGCTGGCGGGGCTCAACCAGGTCGTCGTCGTGCGCCAGCTGGACGGCCAGCGGCAGGCCGCTCTGTTCGATCTGGCCGCCATTCGCAAGGGGCGTGCGCCCGATCCTGAAATCCTGCCGGGCGACATGGTCATCGTCGGCCTGTCGCGCGCCAAGGCGATAGTGGGCGGCGCACTGCTGGCCGTGCCCGCGCTCGCCACCGGCTTCATTGCGCTGGACGGAAATCGCTGATGGGTCTTCCTGCTTTCCCGACGCGTGACGATGCGGATGGCCGCGGCGAGGGTTTCAATGCCCGCCTGTCGGTCGCCGCCGCGCGCTGCTGGCTGGTCTTGCGCCGGCACCGCATCATCCTGTTCGTCACCATGGCGCTCTGCCTGCTGGCCGGCGCGATCTTCATCCTGACATCGACGCCCGATTATCGCGCGACCGCCTCGGTCGAGGTGGAGGATGTGCCGGCCGGCGCGGCCGGTTCCGCCGCCGCCCAGCGCGCCGGCACGGCCAACGACACCGAAACGCTGATGCAGACCGAATTGGAGGTCTTGCGCAGCCGGGCGCTGGCGGAGGAAGTTGCGCGCGATCTGGCGCTGGTCGGCACGCCGACCTTCTTCAAGGGCATGGACGAGGTCCGGCCGGCCGAGGGCGTCGGGACGTTGTCGCAGCGCCAGGTGGAACAGGACATGGTCGTGCGGCTGCTGCGCGACAATCTGGAGGTCGAACTGCCCGGCAAGTCGCGGGTGCTGCGGATCAGCTTCGTCAGCGCCGATCCGGTGCTGTCGGCGCGCGTGGCCAACAGCTATGCCGACAGCCTGATCCGCGCCGATCTGAAGCGCGGCTTCGAATCCGGCGTGCAGGCGCGCCGCTTCCTGCTGGGAGAACTGGATGGCGCGCGCAACGATCTGGCGCGGGCGGAGCGCGACATGGCTGTCTATGCCGCGCGCACGGGCACGCCGGTCCAGCCGGGCGAAGAGAGCAAGCCGGTCAAACCTGCCGCGCCCGACGGATCGGTCGCGACGCGCCTGGCCCAACTTAACGCCTTTCGTGCTCAGGCCGCGGCCGATCGCATCGCGGCGCAGAAACGCTGGGAAAGCGCGCGGCGCGCCAGCGCCGATACGCTGCCTGAAGTGTTGGGCAACGGGGCGATGCAGCAGATCATGGCCGATCGCGCCCAGGCCCGCGCGGCGGTCGCCGAAGAACGGCAGTTCCGCAAGGACGCGCACCCCGAAATGCGGGAAGCGCGGGCGAAGCTGGCGGCGCTGGACGAGCAGGCCGATTCCATGGCCAACACCATCCGCGCGTCGCTGCGCGAACAATATGACGTGGCGGTGCGCGGCGAGGATCAGATCGCCAGGGAAATCGCGCAGCTCGAACAACAGGCGCAGGTTGAGCAGGGCCGCGATGTCCAGATGGGCATCATGGAACGCTCGGTCGATACCTATCGTATGCTGCACGACAGCCTGCTCCAGCGCTATCGCGACATGGCGTCCCAGGCAGGCTTCCAGGCTGGTCGCATCCAGCCGCTCGATCGCGCGGCGGTGCCGGCGCGGCCCTTTTCGCCGCGCATTGGCGTGATCCTCCTGTTGGCATCGCTCGGCGGGCTGGCGCTCGGGCTGCTGCTGGTGGCGGCGCGCCACATGTTCGACGACGCCGTGACCTCCGCCGACACGCTGGCGGAACGGGTCGGCCTGCCCTTGCTGGGCGCGGTGCCGGTGACCGGCGACAATCCCCAGCCGGCGGAGATATTCACCCCGATCGCGGCGTCTTTGCTGCTCGCGTCGGCCGATGGCCTGCCGCGATCGATCCTCGTCACCAGCGCGCAGGAGGGGGAGGGCAAGTCGCTGACCCTCCATGCGCTGGCGCTGGCGCTGGCGGGCCTCGGTAAGTCGGTGCTGGTAATCGACGGCGACATGCGCCGTCCGGTGCAGCATCGCCTGTTCTGCCTGTCCCCCGCGCGCGGCATCAGCGAAGTGCTGACCGGTCAGGCCATGGCGCAGGATGTGATCGTGGACACCGGCGTCGCGGGCGTGGCGCTGCTGCCTTGCGGCACCCTGCCGCCCAATCCGTCGGAACTGCTGTCGACCCCGGCGCTGGACGGCCTGCTCACGGCGGTGCGCGACCGTTATGATACGGTGTTGATCGATGCCCCGCCGATCCTCGGTATCGGCGATGCTCCCTTGCTGGCGGCCAAGGCGCAGGCCAGCCTGCTGGTGGTCGAATGGGGCCGCAACCATCATGGCGGCTTGCGCGCAGCGGTGGAGCGTTTGCGGCGCAGCGGCGGCGCGATCATCGGCGCCATCCTGACAAAGCAGCAGGGCCGGGCGATGGATTACGACTATCACCGCGGCGGGTGAAGGCCATTCTTGACATCCGTTCGGGCTGAGCCTGTCGAAGGCTCTCAAAAACAGCGCCATCCCCGAGGAAGGCGCTGTTTCATATCGTCAACAGGGAGGAAGCGCTCAGGCCCGCGCCATCAGCCCTTCGACCAGCCCCTGGAACAGGCGCTTGCCGTCGGTCGCGCCATGGGCCGGTTCGATCACCCGCTCGGGATGCGGCATCATGCCCAGCACATTGCCGGCATCGTTCAGGATACCGGCGATGTTGCGGGCCGATCCGTTCACGCTCTCCGCATAGCGCAGCGCCACGCGCCCTTCGCCTTCCAGCCGGTCGAGCGTCGCATCGTCGGCGAAATAATTGCCGTCATGATGCGCCACCGGATAGCGGATCGCTTCGCCCGCCGCATAGCGGCTGGTGAAGGCGCTCTGTGCATTCTCGACCGTCAGGGCGACATCGCGGCACACGAAATGGCCGCCGGCGTTGCGCAGCAGCGCGCCGGGCAGCAGGCCGCTTTCGGTCAGCACCTGGAAGCCGTTGCAGATGCCCAGCACGAAAGCGCCGCGTGTCGCCGCCTTCGCCACCGCCTGCATCACCGGCGAACGGGCCGCCATCGCGCCGGACCGTAGATAATCGCCATAGGAAAAGCCGCCCGGCACGCCGATCAGGTCGATGTCGTCGGGCAGCTCCGTGTCGCGGTGCCACACCATGGCGGGCTTGCTACCGGTCGCAGCCTCGAACGCCACCGCCAGGTCGCGGTCGCAATTGCTGCCCGGAAAGACGATGACGGCGCTTTTCATACTTCAGGCCACCTTTTCGATGCGATAGTTTTCGATCACCGTATTGGCCAGCAGCTTGCGGCACATGGCGTCGATATCCTCGTCGCTGGTGTCGTCGGCCAGGTCCAGTTCGATCAGCTTGCCCGCGCGCACGTCGTTGACGCCGCCAAAGCCCAGCCCGTCGAGCGCATGATGGATGGCCCGCCCCTGGGGATCGAGGACGCCGCCCTTGAGAGTGACGAAGATGCGGGCTTTCATGGGACGCGGACTCCTTGGAATCGACTGACGCCGCGCGATTCCGCACGGCCGAACTTTGCCGCACCCCCTAGGCGCGGCGGCGCGCGGAGGCAAGCCATTATGACTTTGTTAGCGACCATTGCGCTAGTGTGACTATGGGATTTTGGGGGACGTGCGGGGCGATGTCCGGACTGGCGCTGGCGATGTTTGTCGGGTTGTTCGCATGGGGACAGCAGATCGTGGGATATGACGATCCGCACGGCAAGGTCCAACTCGCCCTGCTGGCGACCTTCAGCTTCGGCCTGCTGATCGGCTATCGCGCCAATCGGTGAGGCGCGAGGGCTGCTATTGGCCATGGTCGCGGTCATGCCGACGCGACGGCCCGAAGTTCACACCCCCGAAGTTCACACCATCGTCCGCCTTTTTCGAGCATTGCGCCTCCAAAGCGCTCGCGACGCGCCCGCGACGCGTCACGCATGCGCCACCCGCCTGACCGGGGCGCGTCATCAAGGTCACGCCTGCGCGCCGCCAGCGCGTCAGGGACATCGGCTTATCTGTTGGGAGTGAGCGGTTGGCCGAGCGGGTTGTCGGAAAACATGTCATCCATAAGGATAAATCAGAGAAAATCCAACATTGGAAGGATCAAATATCGTTGGTGACGATGGTCTGGAAGCGACCATTTGTAGACATAGCCAGAGGTAGGATTCGAACCTACAACCCCGCGTAACGAGCGCCACCCGAAGGCAACGGGATTCTCCATTCTCCCACGCTGACACACCGACATAGCACGATCTAACGGCCAGTCGACATGTGCATTTCTTTGGAAAGCTGCCCGTCCACTTCCCACCCATACAAGCCATTCCCACCCGTCCATCTATCCCCTAAGCGACGGGCATGAACCCCGATACGCTCTATTATATATGCGCCATCATCGCCGTCACCCTTGCGGGCCTCGCCAAGGGCGGTTTTGCCGGCATCGGCGCACTGGCCATGCCGGTGATGGCGCTCGCCGTCGATCCGGTCCGCGGCGCTGCCATCCTGCTGCCGATCCTGATCCTGCAGGATGCCGTCAGTGTCTGGGTCTATCGCCACAGTTGGGATGGCGGCATCCTCAAGGTCATGCTGCCCGGCGCCGCGGTCGGCATCGGCCTTGGCTATGCCTTCGCGGCGCGGGTGCCGGAAACCGCCGTGCTGGGTGTGCTCGGCGCGATCTCCGTGCTGTTCGGGTTGCAGCGCCTGTGGATCGAACGCGGCACGGCCGTGGTGCTGCCGTCGGATTCGCCCGGCTGGATCGGCTTCCTGTTCGGCATCGGCAGCGGCTTCACCAGCCATATCGCCCATGCCGGGTCGCCGCCCTTCCAGATGTGGGTGCTGCCCAAGCGGTTGCCCCGCGACATGCTGGTGGGGACGACCGCGCTCGCCTTTGCCGCGATGAACTGGATGAAGCTGCCCGCCTATGCCGCGCTCGGACAGTTCACCCACGCCAATCTGATGGCGACGGCGATGCTGGCGCCGGTGGCGATCCTGTCGACCTTCGCCGGGGTGGCGCTGGTGCGGCGGGTCGATCCCGCCCGCTTCTATACGCTCATCTACGTGCTGATGGTGCTGCTGGGCATCAAACTGATCGCCGACGCGCTGATGGCGTAGCGTTCAGCAGCTAGTCCTATCCCCCTGCCGTTCGTCCTGAGTAGCGCCGAGCGAAGTGGAAGCGGCGTATCGAGGGAGTGGGCACGCAAGCCCCTTCGATACGGGCCTTCGACAAGGTCAGTCCCTACGCAGGGCGAACGGGCATAGGAGCGGGGATTGAGCCGAAAAAAAGGCCGGCGCTAGTGGCCGGCCTTTCTATTTTCAGTCCTTTTCGCGCTTCTTGCGATGGGTGTCGAGGTCGAGGACGGTTGTGTCCAGCCCTTCGGGCAGCAGGCCAAGACGGCGCGCAACCTCCTGATAAGCCTCGACTTCGCCGCCCAGGTCGCGGCGGAAGCGATCCTTGTCCAGCTTCTCGTTGGTCGCCATGTCCCACAGGCGGCAGCCGTCCGGGCTGATCTCGTCGGCCAGGATGACGCGGCTATATTCGCCGTCATAGAGGCGACCGAATTCCAGTTTGAAATCGACCAGGCGGATGCCGATGCCCGCGAACAGGCCGCACATGAAGTCGTTGATACGGATCGCCATGTCGGCGATGTCGTGCATCTCGTCCTGCGTCGCCCAGCCGAAGCAGGCGATATGCTCTTCGGAGATCAGCGGGTCGCCCAGCGCATCGTCCTTGTAGCAATATTCGATCAGCGTGCGGGGGAGTTGCGTGCCTTCCTCGATGCCCAGCTTCTTGCTGAGCGACCCGGCGGCGACGTTGCGCACCACGACCTCGATCGGCACGATCTCGACCTGGCGAACCAGTTGTTCGCGCATGTTGAGGCGGCGGATGAAGTGGGTCGGCACGCCGATCTGGCCGAGCAGGGTGAAGATATGCTCGGAAATCCGGTTGTTCAGCACGCCCTTGCCCGAAATCGTGCCCTTTTTCTGGGCATTGAAGGCAGTGGCGTCATCCTTGAAATATTGAATGATCGTGCCGGGCTCGGGGCCTTCGTAAAGGATCTTTGCCTTGCCTTCGTAAATCTGGCGGCGACGGGCCATGCGCGTTCCTGACTTATCTTAGAGCGATTTCTAATCAGATGGACTCATCTGATGGCTCGGAAATCGCGTAAAACCAACACCCCAGATCGGCCGATCCGATGCCATCGGATCGAAAACCGATCTAGAAAAGATTGCGCCCCGGCAAACGCGAATCGGAAAGGATCAGCGGGTGCCGGGGCTGCTAGGCCGGCCCATAGAGCAAAGTGGATGGGCGTGCAATTGGTGCGCCCGTTACAGCACATCCCCGAACATGAACCAGATCATCGCGCACCAGCCGACCAGGCCGATTACGCCCAGGATCAGGCCGGATCGGGCTCGAATGGCGGGCCAGAAGCCGCGGGGTTCGTCTTCATCGTCGCTGTGCATGACACGGGCCTTAGCGAGGGAAGCCGCTCCGCTCAACCGGCAGGCGCCGCTTCCAGCAAGGCTTTGAGCGTGCGCAGGTCCGCCGTCACGGCCTGCGCATCGGCCTCGAACGCCGCATCGTCCACGTCCGGCTGGCGCAGCAAAGTGAAGATTACCTCGGTCCCGGCGCCATGTTCGATCATCCGCAGCGGGATATAGATGTCCGGCCTGCCCGCCAGCCGCACGCGATGGTCGAGGATGCCGAAATCATTGGCCGGTGTGAACAGCACCAGCGCTTCGCCCGCGGGCGTATCCGCGACCCAGCCATCATCGCTTTCATGCAGGGTCGCGGACAGGCCGGCGGCCCAGCGCGGAAAATTTTCCGGCCGCCGTGCGAAGGCATAGGCCCGCGCCAGAGGCACGGCGATGCCCATGCTCAGGTGGCGGACCTGTGCCGTCATCCCGCCATGTCTTCCGTCAGCGGCGGCGCTTCGGCGCGTTCAACCGCCATCAGCCGGCCGGTGAAACATTGCCGCCACCAGCTGATATCCTGTTGCTCCACGCTGTCCATCATCGCGCGCCAGCGCCGCTTGCGCTCGTCCAGCGGCATGGCCAGCGCCCGCAGGATCGCGTCGGACATCTCTTCCGGGCTGTAGGGATTTATCAACAATGCATCCTTGAGCTGCATCGCCGCCCCGGCGAAGCGGGACAGGATCAGCACGCCCGGATCTTCGGGGTCCTGGGCCGCGACATATTCCTTCGCGACCAGGTTCATGCCGTCGCGCAGCGGTGTCACCAGCCCGATCTTTGCGGCGCGATAGATGCCGGCCAGCTTGTCGCGCGGATAACCCTGGTTGACGTAGCGGATCGGGGTCCAGTCGACGTCGCTATATTCGCCGTTGATCCGTCCTGCGAGGGAATCGAGCGTCGCACGGATCTGCTGGTAGCTTTCCACTTCCCCGCGCGAGGGCGGGGCGATCTGGGTCAGCAGCAGCTTGCGGTGGTGTTCGGGATGATCCTTCAGGAAACGGGCATAGCCGTTGAACCGCTCCTCCAGCCCCTTGCTGTAATCCAGCCGATCGACCCCGACGATCATCGACCGGTCCTGCAACGACGCGCGAACCAGGCTCAACATATCCTGCGCCTCGTCGCTCTCGGCGGCCTCGGCAAATTCCTTCGCGTTGATGCCGATCGGACAGGCGACCGCCTGGATTGTGCGATCGCCGACGGTGACGAAGTCGCCATTGACGCTGCCGCCCATCTCGCGCTCGACATAATGGCGGAAGGATTCGAGCCATTCCTCGGTATGGAAACCGATGACGTCATAGGCGAACAGCGTGCTGACCAGCTTGCTGTGATGGGGCAGCGACACCAGCAGCCGGGTCGGGGGCCAGGGAATGTGGAGGAAGAAGCCCATGCGGTTCTTCAGCCCCTTGTCGCGCAGCATCTGGCCCAGCGGGATCATATGATAGTCATGGACCCAGATGACGTCTTCGGGTTCGATCAGCGGGCTGGCCGTCTCCGCGAAGCGCTTGTTGACGCGATTATAGCCACCCTCGAAATCGCGGGCATATTCGGCCAGGTCGATGCGGAAATGGAACAGCGGCCACAGCGTCTTGTTGGCGTAGCCATTATAATATTCGTCGACATCCTGTTCTTCCAGGTCGATCGTCGCGGTCTTGACCCCCTCATCCTCGGCAAAGCCGATATGGCCGGTGAAATTGTCGGTGACGTCGCCCGACCAGCCGACCCAGATGCCCCGGCTTTCCCGCAAGGCTTGCGACAGGGCGACGGCCAGCCCGCCCTGGTTGCCCGACTTGCTGGGCCGACTGACCCGGTTCGATATGACGATAAGGCGGCTCATCGCATCGCGCTCCACGGTTTGCTCAGCAAGACGGCGCAATTGATGATGCCGACCAATGAGTAGGTCTGGGGATAATTGCCCCATAATTCCCCGCTAATGGGGTCGATATCTTCGGACAGCAGCCCTGCGGCGGTGCGGCGGGACAGCATCTCCTCGAACAGGGCGCGGGCCTCGTCGGTCCGGCCGGTGCGATGCAGCGCCTCGATCAGCCAGAATGTGCAGACGTTGAATGCCGTCACCGGTTCGCCGAAATCGTCGGGCGCGCTGTAACGCAGCATGTCGTTGCCGCGCCGCAGGTCGGTTTCCAGCGCCGCCAGCGTGCCGATGAACATCGGATCGTCGGCAGTCAGGAAGCGCAGGTCGAGCAGTTGCAGCAGCGACGCATCGCGCGAATCATCCTCGAAATTGGCGGAGATCGCCTTGCTGTCGGTGCGCCAGGCGGCCTCCAGGATGCGCGCCTTCATCGTGTCGGCGCGGTTCTGCCAATGACCGGCGCGCACCGGCAGGTCGAGCGCGGTGGCGGCATGGGCCAGCCGATCGCACGCCGCCCAGCACATGACCGCGCTATAGCTGTGGACATGGGCGCGGGTGCGGAGTTCCCACAGGCCGGCGTCGGGCTGGTCGTACACCGCCCAGGCGCGTTCGCCGACTGCCTCCAGCGCCTCGAAATCGGCATGGCCCGCCATGCGCAGCAGGCGCTGGTCGATGAAGCCCTGCACCGACGACAGCACGATCTGCCCATAGGCGTCATGCTGTATCTGTTCATAGGCGGCGTTGCCCACGCGCACTGGTCCCATGCCGCGATAGCCCGGCAGTTGCTCGGCCTCCCATTCGGTCAACGTCGCGTTGCCGCGCACGTCGTAGAGCGGCTGGATATGCCCGCCCTTGGCGCCATCGACGATGTTGCGCAGATAGACGAGATAGGATTCCAGCACGTCGAGCGCGCCCAGCCGGTTCAATGCCTCGACCGTATAATAGGCGTCGCGAACCCAGCAGTAGCGATAGTCCCAGTTCCGCCCGCTGTCGGCATGTTCGGGTATGGAGGTAGTGAGCGCGGCGACGATCGCGCCGGTTTCCTCATGCTGGCAGAGCTTGAGCGTGATGGCGGACCGGATTACCGCTTCTTGCCATTCGGCCGGGATGGCGAGGCCGCGGACCCAGAGTTGCCATTCATGGATGGTGTCGTCCAGCATCCGTTCGATCGCGGGACGCAGCGCATCGGAAAAGCCTTCGTCCGGCCCCATGAAGAAATGGGCGTCCTGCTCCAGCCGGAACCAGCTTTCCTGCGCGATCAGGCCGATCGGCGCATTGGTCGATATGCGCATCGCCATATAGGACAACACGATGCGAATATGGTTGGACCCATAGCTGACCGGCACTTTTTCAGCGTTCCAGGCGGTGGTGGGACGCAGCTTGACGCGGATACGGGGGGAGCCGGCGACCGGACGCACGATCCGGATGAAGGCGACCGGGCGGTAGATGCGGCCCTTATGCTTGTGCCGCGGGCAGAAATCGAGGATCTCGATCGCATTGCCCTGCGCATCGCTCTGGCGGGTCACCAAAATCGGGGTGTTGCGGATATAATGCTGCTCGACCGCGACGCAATTTTCCAGTTCGATCGCCCAGAAGCCCCGCGCCTGCGGGTCGTCCCATGCTTTGGCGTCCAACAGGGCGGAAAAGACCGGGTCGCCGTCCACGCGCGGAACGCAGGCCCACACCATGCGGCCCATGCGATCGATCAGCGCGGAAGCCTGGCAATTGCCGATGGGCCAAAGGTCGAGCGTGCGCTCGCTACCGGCCAGGATGGAGTCAATTGGTGCTTGGATCGGTCTGCCCCTTTCGTTGCTCACGACAAGGGACGCCCGAATATGCTATCCGGCGACCCCCTCCGCCAGATAATGCCTGACGGCGGCAACCTGTTCCAAAGAGAATGCGGCCAATGTCGCGCGCGGCATTCCGACCAATATGCCCGCGCCACCCAATTCGGCGGCGGCTGCAAAGCCTTCCTCGTCGGTCACGTCGTCGCCGATGAAGACCGGCACGCCGCCGGCCATCGGCGCGCTTTGCATCAGGGTCAGGAGCGCGCTGCCCTTGTCCGCGCCGCCGGGGCGCAGTTCATACAGCATCTTGCCATGTTGTAGCGCCAGGCCATGTGCATCCGCCAGAGCCTTCGCCAGCCGGCCCGCTTCGTCGCCCCACTGCGGGGCGCCGCGGAAATGCAGCCCTACGCTGATGGACTTGCGTTCGACCAGCAGGCCGGGCTTGCCCTCGACAAAGGCGTTGAAGGCGGCCTCCACCGCATCGATCGCAGGCAGGCGGGGCGGGGCGTCCACCGCCGCGCCGGGCCGGGCGAATTCCAGCCCGTGGGTGCCGGACAGCAGGAAATCGCCAAAGCCGAGGTCACGCAGGGTCGCGATCGATCGGCCGCTGACGATCGCCAACCGTCCGTCCAGTCGATCGCGCAGCCGAGCCAGCAGCGACAACAGGTCGTCGCCCACGTCCACCGCATCCGGCGTGTCGGCCAGCGGCGCCAGCGTTCCATCGAAATCGACGAACAGCGCCGCGCCGTTCAGCAAAGCGGTCGGAGGAGGGGGAAGGGCGGGAAGGGGGGCAAAAGCGGATTCGGACACGGGCGCAAGGTGGCGTCCCCGCCCGAAACCGCAACCCCCGATTTGGTGTCGGCCGTCGATTTCTCCGCCGGCCGGCTCAGTTGCGGCATCGCCGTTCACTGGCCGCCCAGGGTGAAGACCAATGGATCGCATGCAGGACGCGAAACGCCTGCATGATCTTCGCCAGAAGCCTGTCGATGCCGTCGTTGATCTGCTCGCGACCGTCATGCCGCAGCCGGTCGTCATATTCGTCACGCATGATGCCGTCCTTTTCGTGAAGCGGGAGGCGGATCGGAAAAGCCATCCGCGCCGTTGCTTCTGCCCGATTGCCGCTACGCCCGCCAACAAAAGGCTGGACGCTTTAGATAAGCTCAGCTTATTGATGGCGGCATGTCGACATTGCCGCCCCTGTCCGCCATCCGCGTGTTCGAAGCAGCCGCTCGCCTCGAAAATTTCACCGCCGCGGCGCTGGAACTGGGCATGACCCAGGCTGCGGTCAGCTATCAGGTGAAGTTGTTGGAGGAACGAATGGGGCTCAGCCTGTTCCAGCGCATCGGACGCAAGGTCGTCTTGACCGACAAGGGGCGGGACATCGCGCCGATCCTGACCCGCGCCTTCGACCAGATGCGCCAGGGCTTCGCCGCGCTGACGCAGGATCATTCGGCCGTGCTGACGATCAGTTGCACCAACAGCTTCGCGCATCTGTGGCTCGCGCCCAAGATCGGCGCCTTCCAGATGCGCCATCCGCAGCTCGCCGTGCGCATCCAGGCGGATGACAGTGTCGTCGATCTCGCCCGCGACGGCGTGGACCTGGCGATCCGGGGCGGGAAGGGGCAATGGCCGGGGCTGGAGGCGACATTGCTGACCCACAACCGGCTGGTGCCGATGTGCAGCCCGGCCTGGCTGGACCGGCACGGCCCGATCGCCGATGCGCAAGCGCTCCATGCTTTGCCCCGCCTGTCACCCGATGACATGTGGTGGCATGAATGGTTCGCGGCGATGGCGGTGGAGGCCGATCCGGCGGCCGGCCCGCCCGGCATCGCCCTCGACAGCCAGGTGATGGAGGGTCGCGCGGCGATCGGCGGGCAGGGCGTCGCCATCCTCAATCATTTCCTGTGGAAGATGGAGATCGAGTCGGGCCTGCTGGTCGAAGCCGTGCCCTCCTATGTCCGGGAAATCGCCAGCTATTGGGTGGTCTATCCGCCTCACGCCCGCAACACGCCCAAGGTGAAGGCCTTCCGCGACTGGATCGTGGCGGAATTTGCGGCCGAGATCGCCGCCGATCCCGAAGGGCGATACTTGCCGCATTGACGCGTCATGCGTATATTCATGCGCATATCAGATACAGGAGTCGGTCGTGACCAAACATGAGCGGATCGCCACGCGAAAGGCGACGAACCTGTCACTGGACGTTGATCTGGTAGCCGATGCGAAAGCACTGGGCATCAACCTGTCCCGCACGTGCGAAGATGCTTTGCGCAGCGAGATTGCGTCGGCGCGCCGACGGCAATGGAAAGAAGACAACGCGGCCGGCATTGCCGCCTCCAACGCCTATGTCGAACAACATGGATTGCCGCTCGAAAAATATCGGCGGTTCTAATGGCGCGTTTTTGTGTCCATCGCCTGCCTGATGGTGCCTATGTTCTGGACTGCCAAACCGACCTGCTGGACCATCTGACGACCCGCTTCGTAGTGCCGTTGGTCCCGCTCGACGATGTCGGAACGCCGATGGCGCGCCTCAATCCGCAATTTAATGTCGATGGGCATCGACTGGTTATGATGACGCAATTTTCCGGCGCGGTGCCTGCGCGGTCGCTGGGGAAAGTCGTGCTGTCGCTGCGGGATCAGGATTATGAGATATCCAAGGCCCTCGATATGCTGATCGCCGGCTTCTGACCAAATCCGTTTCCGTTTCGTGCCCGTCCTGCTATCCGACCTGCGATGACTGATTTTCGCGACCCGTTCGACGCCATCAAGGATCACCCGTTCGACGATGCGCTTTCGCAGCGCTATCTCGTCTATGCGTTGTCGACCATCACCGCCCGGTCGTTGCCGGACCTGCGCGATGGCCTGAAACCGGTGCATCGCCGCCTGCTCTGGGCGATGCGCCTGCTAAAGATGGAGCCGGGCGGCGCGTCCCCGGACGTGCTGGTCGCCAACCCGGCGCGGAACACCACAAGTTACAAGAAATGCGCCCGCGTCGTCGGCGACGTCATCGGCAAATATCACCCCCATGGCGACCAGTCGGTCTATGACGCCATGGTGCGGCTGGCGCAGGAATTCTCGCTGCGCACGCCGCTGGTCGACGGGCAGGGCAATTTCGGCAACATCGACGGCGATAACGCTGCGGCGATGCGCTACACCGAAGCGCGCCTGACCCAGGCCGCCGCCGATCTGATGGCGGGACTGGACGAAGGCACGGTCGATTATCGACCCACCTATAATGGCGAGGATGAGGAGCCGGAGGTCTTTCCCGGCCTGTTCCCCAATCTGCTCGCCAATGGCGCGACCGGCATCGCGGTCGGCATGGCGACGAGCATCCCGCCGCATAATGTCACCGAACTGATCGACGCGGCCGGCCTGCTGATCGACGATCCCGACACCGATCATGCCGCCTTGATGGCGGTGGTGAAGGGGCCGGATTTTCCGACCGGCGGTGTCCTGGTGGACAGCCCGTCGATCATCTCCGAAGCCTATGTCACCGGGCGCGGCGCTTTCCGCACGCGGGCGCGCTGGCATAAGGAAGAGGGAGGACGCGGCACGTGGATCGCGGTCGTCACCGAAATTCCCTATCAGGTGCAGAAATCCAAGCTGATCGAACAGATTGCGGCGCTTATCAACGATCGCAAGCTGCCGATCCTGGCGGACGTTCGGGACGAGAGCGACGCGGAAATCCGCATCGTCATCGAACCGCGCGCGCGTACCGTCGATCCGCAGATGTTGATGGACAGCCTGTTCCGGCTGACCGATCTGGAAAATCGTTTCCCGCTGAACCTCAACGTTCTCGACGCTACCCGGACTCCGCGCGTGCTGGGCTTGCGCCCGCTGCTGATAGAATGGCTCAAGCACCAGATCGACGTTTTGGTCCGCCGCGCCCAGCATCGGCTGGAAAAGATCGCCGGCCGGCTGGAACTGCTCGACGGCTATATCATCGCCTATCTCAACCTCGACCGGGTGATCGAGATCATCCGCACCGAGGATGAGCCGAAGGCGGTGATGATGGACGAATTCGCCCTCAACGACCGCCAGGTGGAAGCCATCCTCAACATGCGGCTGCGCTCGCTGCGCAAGCTGGAAGAGATGGAGTTGCGGCGCGAACATGCGGAACTGGTCAAGGAGAAGGAGGAACTGGAGAAGCTGGTCGAAAGCCCGGCGCGCCAGCGCACCCGCCTGAAGCGCGATCTGGCCGCACTGCGCAAGCGCTACGGCCCCGAAACCGATCTCGGCCGCCGCCGCACCCTGGTCGAGGAAGCCGCCCCGGCGCGCGAAATTCCGCTGGAGGCGATGATCGAGCGCGAACCCATCACCGTGATCCTGTCCGAACGCGGCTGGATCAGGGCGATGAGCGGCCATCGTGACCTTGCCGCCGCCGACACGCTCAAATTCAAAGAAGGCGACGGCCCGCATTATGCGTTCCACGCCTACACCACGGACAAGCTGCTGCTGGCGACCTCGACCGGCCGCATCTACACGCTGGCGTCGGACAAGCTGCCGGGTGGTCGCGGCTTTGGCGACCCGGTGCGTTCTCTGGTCGATATGGACAATGAAGGCGCGATCGTCGCCTTCATGCCGGCGCGCAGCGGGACCGAATTGCTGCTCGCTTCGTCGGATGGCCGTGGTTTCGTGGCGGCAACGGCGGACCTGATGGCGGAAACGCGCAAGGGCAAGCAGGTGGTCAACGTCCGGGCCGGCGCGAAGCTCAGCGTCATCCGACCGATCCCGGCCGAGGCGGACAGCATCGCCGTGATCGGCGAAAACCGTAAGCTGCTGGTGTTCCCGATCACCGAAATGCCGAAAATGACGCGTGGGCAGGGCGTGCAGATGCAACGCTATCGCGACGGCGGCCTGTCCGACGCAATCGCTTTCCGCCTGTCCGATGGCCTGAGCTGGACGATGGGCGGCGAGTCGGGGCGTACCCGGACGGAAAGCGACATGATGCCGTGGAAGGTCGCGCGCGGCGCCGCCGGGCGTATGCCGCCGACGGGGTTCCCGCGCGACAATCGCTTCTGATTTCAAGCATTTCGCCTTTGGTCTAAGTTCCTCCCATTCGGCGGTTAGCGTTTCCCGAAAATTTACTCCTTCTCGATACAGCGGGCGTATGGAATCGACGTCGGTGCGCAATTTGCCGGTCAAACAGGCCAGCGGCACCCCCTTGCCGGGGGGCGATGACGCGCATCCTGTGCCGGGCATCAGCGTGCCTGACTGGCTATCGGCCCTGCCACAGCTTGCGGCCATATTTTCCTGCGAAAACAACGAAATAACGTTGGTTCACGGCAATGCGCGCTTCGCCGCCGCATTTCAGGCGCAGTCCGAACGGGCCGACGCCGCGGCGAAGATGGCGGCGGCATGGCGTGACCGGGTCATGGGCTTCATCCGATCCGGACGCGATTCGGACAGTTTCGAATTGCGTCGCGACGGCAAGCTGGGGCCGGAATATTTCATGTGCACCATCGGCCGCCTGCCCGCAGCCCAAGGACGCCCGGAACAATATCTCTTCACCGCCACCGACCGCACCGGCGAGCGGACGATCGAAAAGAATCTCCGCCGGGAATTGCTGTCGGACGGCCTGACCGCGCTGCCCAATCGCACGGGATTCGGCGAAGAGATTGACGACCGTCTCGCCAATTCGGCCTGGCCCGACAAGGCGCAGTTCGGCATCATCGCGATCGACCTCAGCCGCTTTAGCCGGGTCAATGAATCGCTCGGTCCCATGGCGGGCGACGAACTGCTCATCACCGTCGCCAAGCGCCTGAAGTCCAGTCTGCGCCAGGGCGATGTGCTGGCCCGCATCGGCGGCAATGATTTTGCTATTTTTGCACGTTTGAACAACGGCTTGTCAGACGCTCTTCATATCGTGCAGCGGATCAAGGAGGCGCTCAGTTCGCCGATCCGCTTGAGCGACCTGCAAATCCGCGTCGACTGCGCCATCGGCTGCGCGCTTTCGCTCAACCTGGACGATGATCCCGACGACGTCGTGCGCAAGGCGCAGGCCGCGGTGAAGATCGCCAAGCGCAGCGGCAAGGTCGAAATCTATCGCAATGGCGTGCTCAAGGAAGCGCAGCGGCGCTTCTCGATCGAAAGCCGCCTGCGCGACGCGCTGGCCCAGGGCGGCCTGACGCTCGCCTACCAGCCGCTGATCCATCTCCAGACCGGTGAGATCACCGGGTTCGAGGCCTTGGCTCGCTGGAATGACGAGGAACTGGGCCATGTGCCCCCGGTCGAGTTCATCGCCGTCGCCGAAGAAAGTGGCCTTATCACGCCGCTGGGCCGGTGGGCCGCCTATGAGGCCGCGCAGGCGCTGTCGCGCTGGGATGCGAAATTCGGCCAGCCTCTGCCCGTGGGCGTCAACGTCAACCTCTCGCCGATCCAGATGGCGCGCGACGATGTCGCCTCGATGTTCGAGGAAGCCTTGCGCTATTCGGGCATTGGCGGGCATCGGCTGACGGCGGAATTGACGGAAAGCGCGATCATCGCCGATCCCGACAAGGCGCGGAAACTGCTCGTCGCGCTCAAGGGGTTGCAGATGCCGATCGCGATGGACGATTTCGGCACCGGATTCTCCAACCTCGCCAGCCTGCACAGCCTGCCGATCGACATATTGAAGATCGATCGCAGCTTCGTGTCCACGATGCTGGAGGATCATGACAAGGCGGTCATCGTCCGCACCATCCTGTCACTCGCCGAATCGCTGAACTTGCGGGTCACCGCCGAAGGAATCGAGACGCAGGCGCTGGCCCTCGCGCTCCAGCAGATGGGCTGCTGGCAGGGGCAGGGCTATCATTTCGCCAAGCCGATGCCCGAAGCGGAAGCGTTCGACTATTGGCGCGCGCGCTGGAATTTCGAGACGATCTGATCCGCGATTACCGCGACGCGTGTCGCGTCGGGGAAATCTTCCGCCACCCATTCATCCTGCACCGCACGCAACGCCTTGGCCACATCCGGGCCGGGCGTCAGACCGCGTGCGATCAACGCCCCGCCGCCGATCGGCAGGGCAGGCGGGGTCCAGTCCCGCAACGGGGTCAACACCGCCAGCGGCCTGTCCAAATCGAGCAGCAGCCTGTCGATCGCGCCTTCCAGCCCGACCCGATAGGCCAGCGCGCGCGGACTTTCCACCGCCGCCGCCGGCTTCAACGCGACGACCAGCCGCTTGCGCGCCTTGTTCGACAGCTTCAGCCGCGCGCCAACCCCATCCGCCAATGTCGCATCGGGCGGCAGCAGGGCAGCCAGCCGCCGCAGCGCCGATGATGCGATCCCGGCCTCCGCCTCGCGCGCGATCAACTGATGGACCCGCCCGATCCCGGCCGCATCCACTTCCGGCAGCACCGGCCGCAATATGCCGCCCTCGACCATCAGCCGCAGCGCATGGACCGGCGCCGCAACGCCCAGCAATTTCAGCAGTTCGTCGGCGATCCGCTCGCGCGACAGCGCCATCAGGCTGTTGGCCGCGGCGACGCACGCATCATAGGCGATACTGTCCAACTCATTGTCGCCATAGCGCGCCAGGAAACGGAAATAGCGCAGGATGCGCAGATGATCCTCGGCGATCCGCGCCGAGGCATCGCCGATGAAGCGCAGCCGACGCGCCTCAAGATCCGCGATCCCGCCGAAATAATCGCTGATCGCGCCGGTCAGCGGATCGGCATAAAGGGCGTTGATCGTAAAGTCCCGCCGCGCCGCATCCTCGCGCCAGTCGTCCGTATAGGCGATGGTGGCGCGCCGCCCATCCGTGCTGACGTCGCGGCGCAGCGTGGTGATTTCGACCGGCCCGTCGGGCAGGACGGCGGTGATGGTGCCATGGTCGATCCCGGTCGGCACCGCCTTGATCCCCGCGCGCTTCAGCCGATCGACTACGTCCTGCGGGCCCAGCGTCGTGGCGATGTCCAGATCATTGACCGGCAGGCCCAGCAGCCCGTCGCGCACGGCGCCGCCGACGAAATGCGCCTTGCTCTCCGCCGCCTCCAGCGCGGCGAACAGGCCGTCCAGGCCGGGGCGATGGCGCCATTCGGCATCAGGCAGGTATATGGTCATGGCCCAGCCTGCGCGAGAGGTTGGCGAGAATGGCGGCGGTGATCCCCCAGATGCGGCGGCCTTCCCAATATATCTCGTAATAATGACGCTGCCTGCCCTCATATTCCACCGCATGGCGCACCCTGCGCGCGGGATCGAGCGCGTAAGCGAGCGGCAGTTCGAACCAGTCGGCGACCTCGCTTTCCTGCGCGCGCAGCGGCAGGTCGGGCGGAATGACGCCCAGCACCGGGATAATGTCGAAGCCGGTAAAGGTGTGGTAGTGATCGGACGTCCCGATCACCTGCACCCGGTCGGGCGGCAACGCGATTTCCTCCTGCGCCTCGCGCAGGGCCCCGGCGATCTCGTCGGCGTCGCCCGCATCCACCCGGCCACCCGGAAAGGCGATCTGGCCCGCATGTTTGCGCAGGCGCGACGATCGCTCGGTCAGGATCAGGCCGGGTTCCGCTCGGTCGGTGATCGCCACCAGCACGGCCGCGGGCGCCAGCGCAATCTCTCCGTCGATCCGCGGATCGCGCATATCGTCGGGCGCCAGATCTTCGCGCCTGTGCCCTTCTTCCAGCGCGGCGCGCAACCGCTGCGCCAGCGTCATGCCGCCCCGTCCAGCGGGAAGAAGGCGCCGTCGCTCCACAGGCCGATGCGCTCGGCGTCTTCTTCCAGCGCCAGGTTCATCAACTCATAATAGACGCTGCGCGCCACCAGCGCCTCCATTCCGCCGCGCACATGCAGATAGGGATGCGGCCCATCCGGCGTCTCGCGCAGGCACAGCTTGTGGTCCGGCCCGGCGGTCACGATGTCGCCATTCTTGATCTGGAAGGCGAGGGTGCGGCCGCGGCCTTCACCTTCGCTCTTCAGTTCGACGGCGACGAAGGGCGCATCCTCCACCGCGATGTCAAGCTTCTCGAACGGCGTCACCAGCACATGGCTGCCGTCCGGCTCGCGCCGCAATATGGAGGAGAAGAGCCGCACCATCGTTTCCCGGCCGATCGGCGATCCCTGGTGAAACCAGGTGCCGTCGCGCGCGATCCGCATCTCGCTGTCGCCGCAATGATCGGGATTCCACTTCTCGACCGGCGGCAGGCGCTTTTCGGCAGCCAGCCGCGCGATATCGGCGAGCGAGAGGGTGGACAGGTCGGGCAGGGGCTCCATCGGCATGGGGCGGAGATAGGAGCCTCTCGCCCGAAGGCAAAGGGTAAATCAGGCCGCGACGGCGATTCTGGGACCGAGCATCCCGCTTCCGCCGACCGGACGACCATCGACCGACAATGCCAGCAACCGGCGCGGCTCGAACGGGCCGGGCGCGTCCCAGCCTGCCGTGCCCTCCGCGACAAAGCCCCAGAAACGGCCATAATATTCGGGATCGCCGATCATCATCAGCGGCTCGCTGCCCTGCGCGCGCGCGGCGGCGACCACCGCGTCCATCATCGCCCGGCCATGGCCGCCAAACTGATGCGCCGGATCGACCGCCACCGGCCCCACCATGATCAGCGGGATTTGCGCGCCATCCTCACCCGTCAGCGCCACCGGCCAGCTTTGCAGCGACCCGATCAGCGCGCCTTGGGCGTCGACGGTGGCGAAGGAGAGGGCGGGCAACCAGGGCATACCGTCGCGGATGCGATAGGCCGTGCGTCCGTGCCGGTCGGCGCCGAACGCCGCGTCGAGCAGTTGCTCGATTGCCGCTTCGGGCTGGCTGTCCAGGGGAACAATGTGAGACACGTCTTGCCGATCCGCCATCAATGGCGCATGGGGCAGCGCCGGAAGCGGGGCTTTAGCGCCCGCTTTGCAAAATGAAAGATTAAATTGGCCCGCCCGCACGGCACGGCATGGGTCTGAGTTGGCGAGTTATGCAGACTGGATTTGACGATTTTCTGACGCTGGAGGTCAACAACCTCCATGTCGACGTGCTGACCGGCATTTATTCGGAGGAGACGCATCTCCCCCAGCCGCTGCGCATCTCCATCCGCGCCCGCCTGCGAATCGCCGATCATTACGAGCCGGACACGGCGCTTGGCCAATCCAAAAACTATATGGACCTCAAGCACGCCGCCTCGACCGCGCTGCCCCAGGGCGTGCACTTCACCCTGATCGAAGCGGTGGCAGACCATATCATCGACACCATCTTTCTGCAGGACGACAAGGTCAGCCATGTCGAGGTGAAGATCGTGAAGCTCGCTTTGTCCGAACGCGGCGAGGAAATCGGCATCACCCTGGGCCGCGGCCGGAAGTAACGCACCAACCTTCGTTTGTTTCGAGCGTGTCGAGAAACGGGAAGCGCTCCGTTACCTGCTTCTCGACTGGGTTCGAAGCCAACGACGTCAGCCTTTCTTGATCAGCCCGATCTCGATCAGCCGCTCGGTCAGATAATCATGCGCGCTGATCGGCGGATCGCGGCGTGGATTCTCCTCGTTCACGCATTGCGGCAGCGCGTCGATCATGAAATCGGGGCGCAGGTGCAGGAAGAAGGGCATGGAATAGCGCGAATGGCCGCGCCGCTCCGGCGGCGGGTTGACCACGCGGTGGCTGGTCGACGGCAGCAGATGGTTGGTCAGCCGTTGCAGCATGTCGCCGACATTGATCGCCAGCGCGCCGGGCGGCGGCACCACCGGCAGCCAGTTGCCGCCGCGATCCTTTAGCTCCAGCCCGCCTTCTTCCGCGCCCAGCAGCAGGGTGATGAGGTTGATGTCTTCATGCGCGCCCGCGCGAATGCCCGGCGCCTGCGGCGACACTGGCGGATAATGGAGCAGCCGCAGGATCGAATTGCCATTGTCGATCGGTCCGTCGAACCAGCGTTCGGGCAGGCCGAGATAGAGCGCGATCGCCGACAGCAATTCCGCGCCGACCCGATCGAACTCGCGATAGAGCTTGGCGAAGACCGGCTCGAACTCCGGCATTTCCTCCGGCCATATATTGGGCGGCATCGTAGCGGCCAGCGGATCGCCCTCGGGCAGGTCGCGGCCGACATGCCAGAATTCCTTCAGGTCGTTCTCGCTCGCGCCTTTGGCGATCTCGGTGCCGAACGCGGTATAGCCCCGCTGTCCGCCATTGACCCTGGCGTTGTAGCGCTGCTTCACATCCTCCGGCAGCGCGAAGAAGCGCCGGGCCAGCGCCCAGCCGTCATCGACCAGCGCCTGGTCCATGCCAGGGTCCTTCACCATGGCGAAGCCGAACTGCTGGAAGGATCGGCCGAACGCCGCGGCGAAATCCGCCTTGCTCATTGCCTCCATGGACAGGACAGGCACCTGATCCAGTACCGCTTGCGACACGTCTTATCTCCAAATATCATTTGTCGGGGTCATGCCCTGCATATGGGGCGGCCCGTGCATGACGCCATCCTTGATCGCGCCGGGACGCTGTTGCAAGGAGGCAAAATGAACTACTGGCTGATGAAATCGGAACCCGATGTCTTTTCCTATGACGATCTCGTCAGGAAAGGGAAGGCCGAATGGGACGGGGTGCGCAACCATGCCGCACAGGGTCATATGAAGGCGATGCGCAAGGGCGATCTGGCCTTCTTCTACCATAGCAATATCGGACTTGAGGCGGTCGGTATCATGACGATCGTCGAAGAAGCCGCGCCCGACAGCACCGACGACAGCGGGAAGTGGATCGCCGTCCATGTCGCGCCGCATGAAAAACTCGCGCGGCCAGTGTCGCTCAAGGCGATGAAGGCGGATTCAGCCCTGTCCGACATGGTGATGCTGCGCCAATCGCGCCTTTCCGTCGCCCCTCTGACCAAAGAGCAATTCGACCATATCGTCGCAATGTCAAAGGCTTGATCCACGGCGTGTCGCGCGGTTGCACAGGATGCAACTGGCGCGCCGTTTTTTGCGATTGTGGCTCTGCCGCGCTGCAACATAGAAGCGCCCGCAACAGAATAAGAAAAAACAAGAGGTGTTTGATCGGCATTCACAAGGAGTTTACCCATGCGAATGCTGTCCAAGTTCATTGTCACCGGCGCCCTGAGCGCCATCGTCGCCATTGCCTCTCCCGCCCAGGCTGAAGAAGCCGGCAAGCAGCGTTTTACTCACGAAGGCTATACCTACGTGTATCAGGTGAAGGACACCAAGACCGGCAAGGTCATTTCCGGCCGTCGCTTCCCCGATGCCGTCGCGTTCAACCTGGCCGTCAAGAATGGCAAGGTTTCGGGCGTATCGGGTGGTCAGCCGGTCGCCTTCAAGGTTGAAGACGCGCGCGGCGCCGCCGCGGAATAAGCCTTCAGGCTGGCAAAAAGTTAGGGACGGCATCCGACGGGATGCCGTCCCTTTTTTGTCGCGCTACAAAGCTGTTGGAAAGAGACGGCTGTTTCCAGCCGGCTCCGACACCTCAGCGACAGGTGCGCTTGCTGTCGATCGACTTGCCCAGCAGGGCGCCGCCGGCAGCGCCGAGAATCGTGCCGGTCGCACGGTCACCGCGGGTATCGATCGCCCGGCCGACCAGCGCGCCACCCACGCCGCCGACGATCAGGCCGGTGGTGCCGTTCGACTTGCGGCAATAGGTCCGGCCGTCGCGGCCACGCCATTCCTTATAGCGATAATGTTTGCGCGCCTGCGCGCCGTCGGTCGGCACCGCCATGGACATGGGAATGGCCAGCGAAACGGCGGCCAGGGCGAGTAGAGCTTTACGCATGAGTATCTCCTCCGATAGCGTGATTTGTCGCTTCAACCCGCTTACCTTGATCGAGGTTGCATGAACGTCAGGCAACAATCTAAGTAACTGTTTCCAATGCAATAAATTTTGAGGTGAATGGATGCGGGCGGACGACGAACGGGATGGACGGGCGCTGATCGACCGGCTCGGCCTCGCCCCGCATCCCGAAGGCGGCTGGTATTTGGAGACGTGGCGTGCGGCGGAATCGCCCGGCGAGCGTGCTGCCGGCACGGCGATCCTGTTCCTGCTGGAGGCGCATCAGCGTTCCCACTGGCATCGTGTCGATGCCGACGAACATTGGTTCTGGCACGCTGGCGCGCCGCTGGTCCTGTCGATCGCGCCGCCGGGCGCGCCGGCCCGCGATCTACTGCTGGGGCCGGACATTCTGGGCGGTCAGAGGCCGCAAGGCTGGGTGCCGGCGCATCATTGGCAGGCATCGACACCGCAAGGAGGATGGGTGTTGGTCAGTTGCACCGTCACGCCGGGCTTTGATTTTGCTGGCTTTTCCCTGGCGCCGCCGGACTGGTCGCCGCCCGGCTGAAACTTATCCACAGTTATCCACAGCTTTGCGAACCGGTCCGTCACAAATTCGTCCGATTTCGCTTGGAGCGACTCACCGATGGTGAGACCATCCAGTTATCGAGACAGCGGAAACGGAGTGATCCAGATCCAAAATCCCCGAGAAATCTGGGATTATGCTGTGGAGATAGTTCGCTAGCAGGCAATGTCCGCAAGGACGGCGCCGGGCAGACGGACGGGATGTTTGGGACCATTGCCGGGTACGCGCGAAAGTGAACGTCGGGCATCGGAAGCAAGCAGCCAGCATCGGAAAGGCGGCCCTTGGCCTAGAATCCGAAGCACAGCCTGTATGGCCATCTTCGCCCGAAGATGACGTTCAGGATACGCCGGGCCGATGATCGCATCCTGCGAGGGACGCGGATCGCATGACCCGACGGAAGTGGGGACCGGCAGCAATGCCGGCCCCCATTTTGCGTTTGGGCGGCGGCAGCGTCTTGATGGTCCGGAACGATTTTAAAATGGTGCCGGCTACAGGATTCGAACCCGTGGCCCCCTGATTACAAATCAGGTGCTCTACCAACTGAGCTAAGCCGGCGTGCCTTTCGGACGCACGCCCTTACTATCAGATGACGCCGAACGTCCAGCCCTCAGTATGCGCAATCTGCGCCGTCAGCATCGCGGGCTTCCACATGGCCGGTTCAGCCGCGGCCCGGCGCATCCAGGCGGCGGTGACGATCGCGTCCGCGCCATGGTCGTCGGGCATCGGGCCGTCATGCGCGGCCGATCCCAACGCCGCCAGGGCCACGTTCAGCGCGGCCGCATCGCGCATCTTGCTGCGCCCCTTGGGCCGCCCCGCCGCGCGCGCGGCGATGCTGGTATAGATTTCCACCACTACCGACCCGGTATCGGGCAATGGATCGAATGGCCAGACCGGCAGCCTGCCGCGCAGGTGATGCAGCATCCGCATCCCGGCAAAGCTGGCCTTGGCCACCTGCGCCGCGCCGATCGCGTCATAGACGGTCGATGGCTTGCCCCCGCCGCCCGCCTTATACCGCGCCTCGCAGACACGATTATGCATGAAAGCGGCCTTCACCCCGTCCGCCTTGCCGAAATAGAAATGGCGGCGATGCGCGACTTCCAGCAGGCTCGCCGCGCCCAGGTCCGCATCCTCGCAGATCGCATCGACATAGGCCCAGAAACCGGGGCCGTCTTCCGGCACCCGATCGCCCGGCAGATAGCCGCCCCGCGCGACGAAGGGCGGCGCGAAGCTGAAATCGAAGCCGAACAGGGTAGGGGCCTGCCGCCCGACCCCGACCAGCCAGTCGGCCACCGCCTGCCGCGACCAGATACCACCCGGCGCCGCCACCAGCCGCGGCACGGCATCGCCCGCCTCGCACAACGCCACTGCAATCCCCTTGTGCCGCGCGCCCTTGGCGCCCGACCAGTCGATCGCGGCGAACCGCCCGAACCGCGTCACCCGCCCCCGCGTTCCGCCCGCAACCGGTCCCAATGGGCGATGCGCTCGGCGATCCGCGCCTCGAACCCGCGATCGGTCGGCGCATAGAAAATCTGCGGCGTCATCTCGTCCGGCCAGTAATTGGCCCCGGAAAAGCCCTCCGCCGCGTCATGGTCATATTGATAGCCCTTGCCGTAACCGACCTGCTTCATCAGCTTGGTGGGGGCGTTGACGATGTTCATCGGCGGCATCAGCGACCCGGTGTCGCGCGCCGATTTGAACGACGCCTTCATCGCCGCATAGGCTGCGTTCGACTTGGGCGCGGTCGCGCAATAGAGGCACGCCTGTACGATCGCCAGCTCGCCCTCGGGCGATCCCAGGAAATCATAGGCGTCCTTGGCGGCCAGGCACTGCACCACCGCCTGCGGATCGGCGAGGCCGATATCCTCCGTCGCGAAGCGCACCAGCCGGCGCAGTACATAAAGCGGCTCTTCCCCCGCCGTCAGCATCCGCGCCAGATAATAGAGCGCCGCCTGCGGGTCCGACCCGCGCAGCGACTTATGCAGCGCGGAGATGAGATTATAATGCCCCTCCCGGTCCTTGTCATACACCGCGACCCGGCGGTGGAGCAGGGCGGACAGGCCGGCCGGATCGAGCGGCTGCGGCAAATCGATCGCATAGAGCGTCTCGACCTGGTTGAGCAGGAAGCGCCCGTCGCCATCCGCGCTCGCCACCAGCGCCTCGCGCGCGGCGGCGTCGATCGGCACCGGCCGCCCCGTCAGCGCCTCGGCCCGGTCGAGCAACTGCTCCAGCGCGGCCGCGTCCAGCCGCCGCAGGATCAGCACCTGCGCCCGCGACAGCAGGGCCGCGTTCAGCTCGAAACTCGGATTTTCGGTCGTCGCCCCGACCAAAGTCACCGTACCGTCCTCGACGAAGGGCAGGAAACCGTCCTGTTGCGCCCGGTTGAAGCGGTGGATCTCGTCCACGAACAATAATGTCTTCTCGCCGCGCCGGGCATGGTCCCTGGCGTTCGCGAAAAGTTTCTTGAGGTCGGCCACGCCCGAAAATACCGCCGATATCGGGGCAAAGCGCATCCCCACCGCATCGGCCAGCAGCCGCGCCGTGGTCGTCTTGCCGGTGCCGGGCGGCCCCCATAATATGATCGATGACAGCCGCCCGGCCGCCACCATCCGGCCGATCGCGCCGTCCGGCCCGGTCAGATGTTCCTGTCCCACCACATCGGCCAGCGTGCGCGGGCGCAGCCGATCGGCGAGGGGGGCGGTGTCCGCCGGTCCGTCGGCAGGAAGATCATCGGAAGCGAAAAGGTCGGCCATCGCTACCGTGTATAGGGTGCGTCGCGCATTATGGAACCGGGCTGGATCGCGGCGCCAGCCCCTGGGCGCGCTGGCGGATGACGCGCAGATAGGTGTCGACCAGCGCCTGGTTGACCTGGTCCCATCCATTGCGCTCCGCCCGTTGCTGCGCCGCCGCGCCCGCCACCTGCCGCGCGCCGTCATCGATGCAATAGGCCTGCAATGCGTCGGCGAAGGCGCCGATCGCGCCGGGGCGGATCAGCCGCCCGGTGACGCCGTCCGTGACCAGGCTCTCGCTGCCGGTGGCCCGCGCCGCGACGGTGGGGAGGCCGCACGCCATCGCCTCCAGCGTGACATTGCCGAACGTCTCGGTCACCGACGGGTTGAACAGCACGTCCATGCTGGCGACTGCACGGCCCAGCTCCGCCCCCTTCTGGAAGCCGGTAAAAACTGCATCTGGCAGCCGGTTCTGGAACCATTCGCGCGCCGGGCCTTCGCCCACCACCAGCACCTTGTGCTGCACCTGCCGGGCGGCGAGCTGGTCGATTGCGTCGGAAAAGACGTCCAGCCCCTTTTCCATCACCAGCCGGCCGATGAAGCCGATGGCGGGCGCGTCGTCGGCGATGCCCAGCGACCGCCGCCAGCCCAGGTCGCGGCGGCCGGGATGGAAAATCTCCCGGTCGATGCCGCGTGTCCAGATGCCGACATCATAGTTCATCCGCTGATCGCGCAGCAGTTGCGCCATCGATTCGGATGGCGCGACGATCGCGTCGCAGCGGCGATAGAAGCGGCGCAGGATGGATTCGATCAGCGGCTCCAGAAAGGCCAGCCCATAATAGCGCGGATAGGTTTCGAACCGCGTATGCACCGACGCCACGGTCGGCAGCCCGCGCGCGCGCGCCCAGCTCAATGCCCGGTGCCCCAGCGGATCGGGGCTCGACAGATGCACGACATTGGGCGCGAACGCCTTGAGATCGCGGCGAACCTGCGCCGACATGCGATAGGGGACTCGATATTCCTTGCGCCCCGGCACCGGGAAGGACGGCGTGCTGACCAGATCCCCGGCCGGATCGAAGGCCGGGGTGGGGGTGGTGGGCGAATAGACGCGCACGGCCGCCCCCTGCCGCAGCAAATAGGTCACGAAGCGGTTGAGCGCCTGGTTCGCGCCATCGCGCACATAATTATAATTGCCGCTGAACAGGGCGACGCGCAGGCCGGTAGCATCCATCGCCGCCCCTTAACGCAACCGGCGAAAAAACCCAAGGGAACCAGTCGGCGCGTCGGGAATTTTGCTTTTCGCAGGGGCTTGGAACGGCCGGCGCAGCTTGCGCCCGAATTGGAGAGAATGCCCATGACCGAGACTTTCCGTAAAGGAACGCGGGTCAAATGGAATTGGGGGCAGGGCGTCGGCCGAGGACGTATCGCGGAACGGTTCGATCGCCATGTCGAGCGCACCATCGAAGGATCGCTGATCCGCCGCAACGGCTCGCCGCGCGACCCCGCCTATCTCATTCAGGCAGATAGCGGCGGTGAGGTGCTCAAGCTGCGGTCCGAACTCAGCAGCGGCTGAAGCCTCTGTTCGTCAACCGGCCATCGCGCCGCGCGTGCGATCATGGCATATCGTTCCGATGACGACGCCCTTCATGACCATCGACGCGCTGCTGGTCGGCACACCCGCACCCTTTCGCGACGGCGACTATAGCGCCATCGCCAAGCGACCCGTTGATGGCGTCGTGCGCATCACATGGGACGGGTTCGAACAAGATGCGGTAGCCGACCCCATCCATCATGGTGGCTGGGACAAGGCGATCCATCTCTACCCGCAGGATCATTATGGCTGGTGGCGGGGCCGCAAGCCCGACCAGCCCTTGCTCGACGCGCCCGGCGCCTTTGGCGAGAATATCGCCTCGCGCGGGATGACGGAGGCGGACATCTGCCTGGGCGATCGCTTCTCGCTGGGCAGCGCGGTGGTGGAGGTCAGCCACGGCCGCCAGCCCTGCTGGAAGCTCGACCATCGCTTCGGCGCACGCGACGTCATGACGACGATCATCAAGACCGCGCGTAGCGGCCTCTATTTCCGCGTCATCCGGCAGGGCGAGGCGGAATCCGGCACGCGCATGGACCTGCTGGACCGTCCCTTGCCCGACTGGAGCATCGCCCGGATTTTCCAGTTGCTGATCGGCGGTGGCCACAAACGCGATCCCGACGCTGTTTGCGCGCTGGCGGACATGCCGCTCCTGGCCGAAGCCTGGCGGGAGAGGGCACGCAAACTGGCGGCATAGGTCGGCGGGAGATGGGAGCGGAGCGCGTTTCCGCGGCAGGGTGAGTGCAATGTCCAAAAGTAACTATATTTGGTCTCTCATCTTCGTCATCCCAGCCTAGTCTGGAATCTCCCTTCTTCCAACGAAACGCTTGAAGGAAAAGAGAGATGCTTCCGAGGGTCACGCGCCTTTCGATGGCATGATGGTGGGAAAGCCCGTCTGCTTCCCGCCTATCCCGGCCCTCCATCCCCGCGACCCAATTCCCCCACAGGCACAAAGCCGTCCTCGCTGTCCTACAGCGCCGGATTCCGCTATATCCGCGTCCGGTTCCTTCGCATCGTCAGCCCCGCTTATCCGCCAGTCTCCGGAGGGTGCGCCCCACTTTGGGATAAAAAATTCACCATGCGGCACATGCATGAAGTTCGGGAAGTTCCGGTCCGTCATCCGCCCGCCGATCCTGCGGCGTTCCCGGGCGCCGAAGCCGCCGCCATATCGCTGGCATCGGACGGTACGCCTGCCTATAGCTGGTCCATGGCATCGACCCCCAAGAACAAAGCATCCGCCCCCGCGCGCACCAAAGTCCGGCCCGCCGGCTTTCCGACCCGCGACGCGGTGATGGACTTCATCACCAGTTCCGACCAGCCCGCCGGCAAGCGCGAGATCGCCAAGGCGTTCGGCCTCAAGGGGCAGGAAAAGATCGCGCTCAAGGCGTTGCTCAAGGATATGGCGGACGAGGGGCTGATCGATCTCGGCCCCGCCCGCGCCTTCCACAAGATGGGTGGCGTGCCCAAGGTCACGGTGCTGCGCATCGTCGATGTCGACGACACGACCCTGATCGCCACCCCCGAACGGTGGGAAGCCGAAGGCCAGCCTGCGCCCCGCCTGCGCGTGCTGGAACGCGGCAAACGCGGCGCCTTGACCATCGGCGACCGCATCCTCGCCCGCACCGAGGAAGCCGGGCGCGGCTATGTCGCGCACGTCATGAAGAAGCTCGCCAAGGCCAGCGAGGAATTGCTGGGCGTGGTGGAGGTGATGGCCGACGGCAAGCTATGGCTGCGCCCGGTCGACAAGCGCATCCGCAAGGATACGCCGATCAGCGACGTCGGCAACGCCAAGCCCGGTGACCTGGTGCTGGCCGAACCCCATGGCCGCCCGCCGCGCATTGCCGCCCGCGTCACCGACATTCTCGGCGACCCCTTCGCCCCGCGCAGCTTCAGCCTGATCGCGATCCACAAGCATGGCATCCCCCATGTCTTCCCGGAGCGGGTGGAGGAGGAGGCGATCACCGCCTCCGCCCTGCCATTGCATGCGGACAAGCGCGAAGATCTGCGCCACCTGCCGATCGTCGCGATCGATCCGTCCGACGCCCGCGACCATGACGATGCCGTCTGGGCGACCCCGGACGAGGATGAGGGCAATGCCGGCGGCTATAAGGCTATCGTCGCCATCGCCGACGTCAGCTACTATGTCCGGCCCGGTAGCGCGCTGGACAAGGAAGCGCGCAAGCGCGGCAACAGCGTCTATTTCCCCGACCAGGTCGTGCCGATGCTGCCCCACGACCTCTCGTCCGACATGTGTTCGCTCCGCGCCGGGCAGGACCGGGCGGCGATGGCCTGCCACCTCACCATCAACGCCCAGGGCAAGGTCACGGGCTGGCGCTTCACCCGCGCCGTGATCCGCGTCGCGGCGGTGCTGGCTTATGAAGATGCGCAGGCCGCGATCGACGGAGCGGAAGCCGACGCTGCGCCGACAGCATCGCGCAAGCAGGCGGACGAATTGCTCGACGTCGCCCTCAAACCGCTCTGGACCTGCTGGGCGCTGCTGCGCAAGGCGCGGGACGCGCGCGATCCGCTGGCGCTCGACCTGCCAGAACGCCGCGTGGTGCTGGACGAGCATGGCAAGATCGTCAGCGTCGCGGTGCGGGAACGGCTCGACGCCCATATGCTGATCGAGGATTATATGATCGCGGCCAACGTCGCGGCGGCCAAGGCGCTGGAGGCGAAGAAGGCCCCCGTCATGTACCGCGTGCATGAAGCGCCGGGCCGCGAAAAACTGGTCGCGCTCAAGGACTATCTCGCCACCTTCGACATGAATTTCGCGCTTGGTCAGGTCATCCGCCCATCGACCTTCAACGCGCTGATCCGCAAAATCGCAGAGTCGGAGGAGAAGGAGCAGATCATGGTCCAGATCCTGCGCAGCCAGACCCAGGCCTATTACAGCCCGCAAAATATGGGCCATTTCGGCCTCGCGCTGGGCAGCTACGCCCATTTTACCTCGCCCATCCGCCGCTATGCGGACCTGCTGGTGCATCGCGCGCTGGTCGGCGCCTACAGCCTGGAACTGCCCGCGCCCAAGGGCGACGCGATCCCGAGCCGCTCGTCGCTCAGCCAGGACGATTATGAGAATATGGGGCGGGTCGGCGAACTCATCTCCGGCCATGAACGCCGCGCGATGGAGGCGGAGCGCGAGACCGTCGATCGCTATGTCGCGGCCTTCCTGTCCGCCCATGTCGGCGAAATCGTCAAGGCGCGCATCACCGGGGTCCAGAATTTCGGCTTCTTCGCCACGGTCGACGGGCTGGGCGGCGACGGACTGGTGCCGGTGTCCACCATGGGCGCCGAACATTTTTTTTATGACGAAGCGGGCAAGGCCTTGCAGGGCGTCGAAAGCGGCGATCGCTACACGGTCGGCCAGCGGCTGGAACTGCGATTGGCGGAAGCCGATCCGATCAACGGCTCGCTACGCTTTGAACTGCCCGACAATCCCGCGCCCCGCGGCGGCCTGTTGAAGCGCGATCGCACCCGTCCCGGCATCAAGCGCGGCCGACCGACCAATATCCGGCATATGGGGGCGAAGCGCGGCAAGCATAAGCGGTAAAGTCGCAGATCAACTCAGCCGGTCGATCGCCTCGCTATCCAGCCCGCCCGGAATGATCATGAGCGGGCAGGGCAGCTTGCCCGCGTCAGCGCCCGCGAAATGCGTAACGAGCTTGCCCGGATTGCCGCTTGCCGCAGCGCCCAGAACGAGCGCCGCGACATCGTCCATTTCCTCCAGTGTGCCGCGCACGACAGCGACCGCCTCACCCTGTCTCACGGTAATGCTGGGACGGATGCCCGATTCATCGGTCAGCGTCCCCGCTGCGCTGGTCACCAGCGCCTCTGCGCGTTGCAGCGCTTCGTCCTCCATGGTGGCCTGGACGCCGCCCCATTGTACGAACTCGGCCGGCGGGATCAGCGCCAGGATGCGGACCGCGCCGCCGGTTTTGGCTGCGCGCCGCGCGGCGAACCGCAAAGCGGTTTCCGCTTCCGGCGATTCGTCCACGACAACCAGATATGTCCGCACTTCTTATCGCCCCCGCGTTCAATTAATGGCGTCGGACGTTGGCAAAACGCCTCAACGAACCATAGAGGTGAAATGTGCGGCATAAAGGCGCGTCTGGCAAGCCGTCCCTTGACCGATCCGGCGAATGGGTGAAAACGGGCAGCCAACGGTCAAAGCCGTGAAGCCAAGAAGAGGCCCGAAAGCATGAGCAAGACGATCCAGATGCCCGCTTTGTCCCCGACGATGGAGGAAGGGACGCTGGCCAAATGGCTGGTCAAGGAGGGCGACACGGTATCGTCCGGCGATCTGCTGGCAGAGATCGAGACCGACAAGGCGACGATGGAATTCGAAGCGGTCGATGAAGGCGTGATCGCCAAGATACTGATCGCCGAAGGCGCGGAGGGCGTGAAGGTCGGCACCGTCATCGCCATCATCGCCGAAGAGGGGGAAGATGCCGCGACCGTCGCCGCTGGCGGTGCCAAAGCGGACGCCGCTCCCGCGCCAAAGGCCGATCCCGTCCCCGCCAAGGCCGAAACACCCGCCCCGAAAGCGGACGCCGCGCCCAAGGCTGAGGCCGCTGCGGCCAAGCCTGCGGTGGCGTCGGACGACCGTGTGAAGGCCAGCCCGCTGGCGCGCCGCTTGGCGGAGGCCAAGGGGGTCGATCTGGCCAGCATCACCGGCACGGGCACCAACGGCCGCATCGTCAAGGCTGATATCGAAGGCGCACAGCCCGGCGCCGCCGCGCCGACCGCTGCCCCCGCCAGTGCGCCGGTCGCTGCGACGCCCGCGCCGGTCGCTGCCGCCGCGCAGGATTTCGGCATCCCGCACGACGTCATCAAGCTCAGCGGTATGCGCAAGACGATCGCGCGCCGCCTGACCGAATCCAAGCAGCAGGTGCCGCACATCTACCTGACCGTCGACATTCAGCTCGACAAGCTGCTCAAGCTGCGCGGCGAACTCAATGCCGGTCTCGCCAGCCGCAAGGTCAAGCTGTCGGTCAACGACCTGCTCATCAAGGCGCTGGGCGTCGCGCTGATCCAGGTGCCCGAATGCAACGTGCAGTTTGCCGGCGACCAGATGCTGCAGTTCAAGCGCGCCGACATCAGCGTCGCCGTGTCGATCCCCGGCGGTCTCATCACGCCGATCGTCAGCGATGCGGGCAGCAAGGGCGTCGCCGCCATTTCCGAAGCGATGAAGGATCTGGCTGCCCGTGCCAAGGACGGCAAGCTCAAGCCCGAGGAATATCAGGGCGGCACCGCCTCGCTGTCCAACATGGGCATGTTCGGCATCAAGCAGTTCGAAGCGGTCATCAACCCTCCCCAGGCCATGATCATGGCGATCGGCGCGGGCGAGAAGCGGCCCTATATCGTCGATGACTCGGTCCAGATCGCGACCGTCATGTCGGCGACCGGCAGCTTCGACCATCGCGCCATCGATGGAGCCGATGGCGCCCGCCTGATGAAGGCGTTCAAGGAATTGGTCGAAAACCCGATCGGTATGCTGGCCTGATGGCCTATGTCGACGAAACCCCGCCGGATATCAGTCCGGCGGTGCGGGTCATCGCCATGCCGACCGATACCAATCCCTATGGGGATATCTTCGGCGGCTGGTTGATGAGTCTGATGGATTCGGCGGCGGGTTCCGTCGCCGCCCGGCACAGCCATGGTCGCGCCGTGACGATCGCGGTGGAAGGGATGACCTTCCTGCGCCCCGTCGTGGTTGGGGATGAGGTGTCGGTATTCGCCACGCTCAAATCCGTCGGGCGTACGTCGATGAAAATCTATGTCGAAGCCTGGCGGCGTGCCCGGCATGACGACCGGTCCTACCGCGTGACCCACGCGACCTTCAGCTTCGTGGCGATCGGTGAGGATCGCCAGCCCCGTTCCGTGCCGCCCCTGCCGGGCGAGTGAAATGATCAAGACAATAAGCGAGACTGACCATGGCTGAGAATTACGATGTCATCGTTCTGGGCTCCGGCCCCGGCGGCTATGTCGCCGCGATCCGTTCCGCCCAGCTGGGCCTCAAGACCGCGATCGTCGAGCGCGAAAATCTGGGCGGCATCTGTCTCAATTGGGGCTGTATCCCGACCAAGGCGCTGCTGCGCTCTGCCGAAATTTTCCATTATATGCAGCATGCCAAGGATTATGGCCTGGCTGCAGAGAAGATCAGCGCGGACATCGAAGCCGTCGTAAAGCGGTCGCGCGGCGTCGCCAAGCAGCTTAATCAGGGCGTCACGCACCTGATGAAGAAGAACAAGATCACCGTCCATATGGGCGACGGCAAGCTGACCGGAAAAGGCAAGCTCAGCGTCACCAAGGACGGCAAGAGCGAAGAGCTGACGGCCAGGAACATCATCGTCGCGACCGGCGCGCGCGCCCGCGACCTGCCCTTCGCCAAGGCAGACGGCAAGCGCGTGTGGACCTATCGCCACGCCATGACGCCTTCGGAAATGCCGACCAAGCTGCTGGTCATCGGATCGGGCGCGATCGGCATCGAGTTCGCCAGCTTCTATAACGATATGGGCGCGGACGTGACCGTGGTCGAAATGATGGACCGCGTCGTCCCGGTCGAGGATGCCGATGTGTCCGCCTTCCTCGAAAAGGCGCTCAAGAAGCAGGGCATGACGATCATGACCGGCGCGGGCGTCGAAAAGCTGGAAGTCGGCGCGAACGGGGTGAAGGCCGCGATCAAGGGCAAGGACGGCAAGGTGGTGAATGGCGACTTCAGCCATGTCATCGTCGCTGTCGGCATCGTCCCCAACACCGAAAATATCGGTCTGGAAGAACTCGGCATCAAGTCCGAACGCGGCCATATCGTCACCGACCCGACCTGCAAGACCAATGTCGATGGCATCTGGGCCATCGGTGACGTCACCGCGCCGCCATGGCTGGCGCACAAGGCGAGCCATGAAGGCGTGATCGTGGCCGAAGCGATTGCGGGGAAGCATCCCCACGCCATGGACGTCCGCAACATTCCGGGCTGTACCTACTGCCACCCGCAGATCGCCAGCGTCGGCCTGACCGAAGCCAAGGCGAAGGAAGCCGGTTACGAGGTGAAGGTCGGCATGTTCCCCTTCATCGGCAATGGCAAGGCGATCGCGCTGGGCGAGGCGGAAGGCTTCACCAAGACCATATTCGATGCCAAGACCGGCGAACTGCTGGGCGCGCACATGATCGGCGCGGAAGTCACGGAAATGATCCAGGGCTATACCATCGGCAAAACGCTGGAAACGACCGAGGCGGAACTGATGCACACCGTCTTCCCGCATCCGACGATTTCGGAATCGATGCATGAAAGCGTACTCGCGGCATATGGCCGTGCGCTCCATATCTGATTGGCGCATATCGCCGGTGAAAGGCGCGGGAGCTTTGGCTCTCGCGCTTTTTTGCGTATTGGCGATCGCATTGATGCAACGGGCCGGGTGGCTCGACGGCCTGAATGTCCGGCTGATGGAAGGGGCAGGACAGGCACGCGACAGCGCCATCGGCCGCGATGTGACGCTGTTGATGCGATCGGCTTCCGCGGTCGGCGGTACCGCGGGGCGGCTGCTCCTGCTCGCCATGGCTTTCGGCTGGCTGCTCCTGCACGGACGGCGGCAGGGCGCCTTGTGGCTGGCGCTGACGATGGCGGGCGGCACCTTGCTCAACCTTGGCTTGAAACAGGTTTTTGCCGCGCCGCGCCCGGATCTGCTGCCCCATCTCGACATCGTCCACAGTTACAGCTTCCCCAGCGGCCATGCGGCGGGAAACATGATCTTCTTCGGCGCGCTGGCGCTGCTCGCCGGTCGGCGCGGCGGCTATCATGCGGCGGCGGCTATGATCGCCTTGATCGGCGTCAGCCGGGTCTGGCTCGGCGTCCATTGGCCCAGCGATGTTACCGCGGGCTGGATCGAAGGGCTGGGCTGGCTCGCTTTATGCCGCGTCTGGCTACCAGCGCGGGGAGGGGAGCAGCAGGGCGCGGCCCATGCTGCTGTGCGGCGGCATCCCGTCGCTGGTGATGAAGCCATGGACCCAGAAACTGTCGAACACCGTCGCCGCGGCGATCAGCAATAGCATGATCGCCGTGACGGCGAATATCCGTTGCGCACCGCGCACGGCGCTATCGGGCGACAGGGCGATCAGCACCAGCGGTAGCAGCGGCAGGAAATAGCGCCCCTGCGTCCCCTGGATATAGTCGGCGCCCAGCGGCGTTCCCGTCAGGTACATGGCCGTTTCGATCAGCAGTGCAACGCCCGCTGCGACCGCCAGCCACCAGAGCCGCTGGCCGATGCCGAAGCGCGCACCGCTGCCGTTGGCGACGCCCGCACCCAGCATCAGCAGCGCCAGTGGATAGGCGACCAGCGGCAACAGGATCGCGTTCCAGCCGAAACGCCCGACAATCTGCAACGCATAGACCGGCGCACGTTCGACTACGCTGCCGACGAGAATGCGGACATAACCCATTGGATCATGCAGCAGGATGGCAAGCTGGTCGCGCAGCGGTGCGGTCATCATCGTCTCGCCCGTCTTGCGCGACTGGATATGATAGAGCGCCTGACTTCCGCCCGAATAGTGCATCCAGCCGATGAAGGCGATTGCGCCCAGGCCCATCGCCCCCAGGATCAGTCCTGTCCGCAGGTTGCGGCGATCCTGCGGCCAGCGCAGTCCCGCGGCCATGATCGGCAGATAGACGCCCTTGCATAGCGCCAGCAGCGGCCCCGTCACCAGCAAGGCCATCGATCGTGCCGGCGTCGCCCCCATGAACCCGGTACGCAGCGCCAGCGCCAGGCCCAGAAAGCCAAGCCCGTTGATGACGGCATCGGGCGACAGCGATCCGGTCTGATAGGCGAAGGTCGGCAGCAGGGCGGTCGCCAGCAGCGCATTGCGGCCGAAGGGCAACAGGCGCAGCGCCGCGATCAGCAGCGCCAGTCCGATCAGCGCGTTGACGAGCCGCCCGACATAGAAGGCGTCGATCCACGGCAGGCCCAGCATCCGCCCCAAGGTCAGCCCCACCGCGCCTGGCGCATAAAGGCTGGGCGCATAGCTGGCGACATTGGGAAAATCGGCAAAGGCCGTGCCCGGACGGCCGGCGTCGACGGCCGCGCTGCGGGCGATCTGCGCGCGATCGAAGCTGCGCAATATGGGCGGCACATCGGTCGGGAAATCCACGCCATGGATAGCCAGTGCCGCTCGCGGCAGTTCCACGCCGATCGCTTCGCCGCGCTGTTCGGTCAGCACATGCCCCTGCGCCAGCGCCAGCGCCTTCATATAATGCTGGTTTTCGTCCGGCGCCTGAAAGGGCGGGGTGACGATGGCGAAGAAGAGCGTGGCGACACAGACGGCCGCGAGCAGCAGCCTCTCGATTGGGGTCCATGGCCCAGCAAACAGCATGTCGCCATTGGCCGCGCCGGTAAATCTGCTCCGCTCGTTCCGCATGGCCGCACCCTATCCGGCGCGGCTTAACATTTCGCGACCGTAATCCTTTATTGCTGGCAAGATGGCGTTGGAGCGAAAGGCTTTTACGCCTCCGCTTCTTCCCGCTCGACCGGCGGATGCAGTCGCAGGCGGGTCACGCGGCGACCGTCGCTCGCGACGATCTCCAGCTTCCAGCCGCTGGGGCCGTGATCCAGTATCTCACCTGGTTCCGGCACGCGTCCGGCAAGGACGAAGGCCAGGCCGCCCAGCGTGTCGACATCTTCCTCGACCTCGCCCAGCTTCTCGTCGATTTCCTCGGCGACATCGTCCAGTTCGGCGCGCGCATCGGCTTCCCACAGGCCGCCGTCGAGCGGGACCAGCATCGCCTCGGGCGCATCGTCATGCTCGTCCTCGACATCGCCGACGATTTCCTCGACCAGATCCTCGAAGGTCAGCAGCCCTTCGGTCCCAGAATATTCGTCCAGCACGATGGCCAGATGGGTCCGCTTGGCCCGCATTTCCGCGAGCAGGTCGAGCGCGCCCATGCTTTCGGGCACGTAGAGCGGCTGTCGGATCAGCGGCTCCAGCGTCTCGGGCACAGGCGACTTGCCTGCCAGGATCGCGAAAGCGTCGCGGATATGGATCATGCCGACGATCGTATCGAGCGTGCCGCGATAGACCGGCACGCGGCTATGCCCCGCCTCGGCGAACAGCGCGGCGAGGTCGGCAAAGCTGGCTTTCTCCTCGATCGCGATGATGTCCGCGCGCGGCACGGCGACATCGTCCACAGTATGTTCGGAAAAATGGAGCAGGTTGCGCACCATCTGGCGTTCGATCGCCGACAGGTCGCCCTTGGCCGGCGGCCCGCCATTCTCGTCCTGCTCGTCCTCGTCATATTCGTCGAGCGCTTCTTCCAGCTCCTTGCGCAGGCTGGTCTCTTCCCCCTCGCCGAACAGGAGCGACTTGATGCCGCTCCATAATCCGCCCTCGTTGCTACTGTCCCCTTCTTTCGAAGCGGTGCCGTCCTTCGGACTGCCGTCAGCCATGATCGTTCTTATTCCCCAGTTGCGCGATCCCCATAGGGATCGGAAAGACCCATGCTCAGCAGCGCTGCAATCTCCAGCGCTTCCATCGCTTCGGCCTCATTGTCGTCCATATGGTCATATCCAAGCAAATGAAAAGTCCCGTGGACGATCAGATGCGTGGCATGATCGGCCACCGATATGCCTTTTTCCGCCGCTTCGGCGACGCAGACGCCTTCCGCCAGCACGATATCGCCCAGCAGCACTTCGCCGTCGTCGGTATTGGCGGTCACTTCCAGCAGGTCGTCCTGCACCATCGGAAAGGACAGGACGTTGGTCGGCTTGTCCTTGTCGCGATAGGCGCGGTTGAGCTGATGCACCTCCGCGTCGCTGGTCAGCTTGACCGCGATTTCATACAGCGCCTCGTCGGTCGCGAAGGCGGCATAGGGGCTATGCGCAATGGCCGCCGCCACGGCGCGCTGGGCCACAAAGTCCCAATCGACACCCGGCCAGCCTTCGTCATGAAGAACAGCGACTTCAATCATTTAACATTCTTTCCGTTCGGTTCGCGCTGGTCGAGAACCGGTTGCACGCGACGCTTCGCCACAAACGCGAAGCGAACGGATGTTTGCGTCAGGCATCCGGCCCCTCATAGGCCTCCACGATCCGGCCGACCACGGGATGCCGGACGACGTCGGCGATGCCGAACGGCACCATCGCGATGCCTTCCACGCCCTGCAATCGCGCGACCGCATCGGCCAGCCCGGATATGCCCGGCTGCGGCAGATCGACCTGCTTGGGGTCGCCGCAAATGACCATCCGGCTGCCTTCGCCGAAGCGGGTCAGGAACATCTTCATCTGGGCGATGGTCGTGTTCTGCGCCTCGTCCAGTACGATGAAGGCATTGGCCAGCGTCCGTCCGCGCATGAAGGCCAGCGGCGCGATCTCGATCTCGCCGCTCGCGATCCGCCGTTCGACCTGTTCGGCCGGCAGCGTGTCGTGCAGCGCATCGTAGATCGGGCGGAGATAGGGATCGACCTTCTCCTTCATGTCGCCGGGCAGGAATCCCAGCTTCTCGCCTGCTTCCACTGCGGGACGCGACAGGATCAGCCGGTCGACGCTGCCGGTGATGAGCTGGCTGACCGCCTGCGCCACGGCCAGATAGGTCTTGCCGGTGCCTGCCGGCCCCAGCGCGAAAATGATGTCGTTGCGATTGAGCGCCTCCATATAGGTGACCTGCGTCGCGGAGCGCGGCACGATCGTCTTCTTGCGCGTGCGGATCATCACCTTGGGCGGTTCGGCGACATCGGTGCGGATGATGCCGTCCAGCGTGGGTTCGGACGACATGGCGATCACCGCCTCGACCGCGCCGGCGTCGATTTCCTGTCCCGCGACGATGCGGTTGTAGAGGCCGGTCATCACGTCGCGGGCGCGGGCGGCGGCCTGCGCCTCGCCCTCGATCTGCAACTTGTTCCCGCGCGCGGCGATATAGACGCCCAGCCGATTTTCGATCGCCACCAGATTGCGGTCGTATTGGCCGAACAAGGTGCCCAGCAGATGCGGCTTTTCGAAGGTGACTTCCAGTCGCGCCTTTTCGGCGACGGGCTCGCGATGATGTTGGTTCGGTTTCTTGCCCATGCTCAGCCCCTTTTCCCATCCGTCATGCTCGCAAAGGCGAGTATCCATCTTCCGCCGTTCGATCCTGGTGGACACGGTCGGAGAGGGGTTCCTGCATATGCCGGAACGACGGTTTTTTGGTTCAAGCGGCCTGCCTCCTGCTGGGTTCGCCGGCCAGACTATTCGGGCCGGCGCTGATGATGTCGACTTCGACCATGTCGCCGATGGAAAGGTCGGGCACGGTGACATGGACGGACTGGAGCCAGGGCGTCTTCCCGATCAGCTGGCCGGGATAACGCCCCTTGCGCTCCAGAAGAATGTCGGTGCTGCGGCCGATCGTAGCGGCGTTGAAATCCACCTGATGCCGGTTGATCGCCGCCTGCAACCGCGCAAGCCGCTCATCCATGACCGCCGCGGAGATCTGATGATCCATGTCGGCGGCGGGGGTGCCGGGACGGGGGCTATATTTGAAGCTGTAGCATTGGGCGTAACCCACCTGATCCACGATCCTGAGCGTATCTTCGAACTCGGCGTCGGTTTCGCCGGGGAAGCCGACAATGAAGTCGCCCGACACGGCGATATCGGGGCGCACCGCGCGCACGCGATCGATGATGCGCAGATAGCTGTCGACGCTATGGCTGCGGTTCATGGCCTTTAGGATGCGGTCATTGCCCGACTGCACCGGCAGATGGAGGAAAGGCATAAGCTTCTCCACCTCGCCATGCGCGGCGATCAGGCCGTCGCTCATGTCGTTGGGATGGCTGGTGGTATAGCGGATGCGCTTGAGGTCGGCGATCTTCGCCAGAGCGCGGACCAGCCCGTCCATGCCCTGCGTCCGACCCTTGTCGTCCTCGCCGGTCCAGGCGTTCACATTCTGGCCCAGCAGCGTGATCTCGCGCACGCCGCCATCGACCAGCGCCTTCGCCTCGTCCAGTATCGCGTCCCATGACCGGCTGATTTCCGCGCCGCGCGTATAGGGCACCACGCAATAGGTGCAGAATTTGTCGCACCCTTCCATGATCGTCAGGAAGGCGGTCGGCCGGGCCTGCTTGGTGCGGGCGGGAAGGGCGCCGAATTTGGACGCCAGCGGCATGTCTGTGTCGACAGCCTCCTCGCCGCGACCGACCTTGTCGATCAGGTCGGGCAGGCGGTGATAGGCCTGCGGGCCGACGACGATATCGACATTGCGCGCGCGGCGCTGGATTTCGCCGCCTTCGGCCTGCGCGACACAGCCGGCGACCGCGATCATAGGGCGGCTGCCATCCTCGCGCACCATCCGGCCGATATCGGAATAGACCTTGTCCACCGCCTTTTCCCGAATATGGCAGGTGTTGAGGATGACGAGGTCGGCATCGGCCCCCTCCGCCGCGGCAGTCATGCCGCGCGTGCCCAGCATTTCTGCCATGCGCTCGCCATCATAGACGTTCATCTGGCAGCCGAAGGATTTGACGTGGAAAGTCGCTGGGGCAGTCTTGGCGAGGGTTTTGGGGGCGTCGTTACGATTCATCGCACCAGCTATACAGGCGGCAGGGGCGAAGCGGAAGGGCGCTGATGCGCCTTGGAACGTTGCTCTATACTAAGTGCGATACGCTCGCGCGCCTTGGCGGCGATGACCTTGCGATCGGCGCATTGCGCCGGGTCGAACGGCTCCAGGAAGCGCAGCGTGACCGGCAGCGTTCCCTTGCGTCCCAATATGCGCATGGCGTTGGTTCCTGCCGGCTCCTCGCCGTGCCAGGCGATCTCCGCCGTCGCCGGTCCATAATCGATATGCACCGGCTGGATCATCACCGCGCGCGGCGGGGGCAGTAACACTGCCAGCAAGGACGGTTTGAACGGCAGCAGCCCGCTGCCGTCGCTCGTCGTGCCTTCGGGAAAGAGCGCCACCGGCTGATGCCCCATCAGCGCCGCGCGCAGGGCGTCGATCTGGCCCGACAGCGCGCCGCGCCGCTCGCGCGCGACAAACAGCGTGTTGTTCTGCGCCGCCAGCCAGCCGATCACCGGCCAGCGGGCGATACCGTCATGCGCGACGAAGGCTGCGCCGGTCGCGCCGGCCAGCGCCAATATGTCGAGCCAGCTAACATGATTGGCGAGCAGGAAGATGTCGCCGTCATGGGGGTGCCCGTCCTTCCGCACGCGCGCGCCGACCGATCGCGCGGCCATCGCCAGGAAGCGTCGCGGCCACGGCGAAGGGCGGCGCGCCACGCGCCAGAGCAGGTGCGGGATCAGGCAGACGAGCAGGCTGGCGATCAATGCCGCGATGCGGATCGTCCGGCGCAGCGCGCTCAACCGGTCAGTTCTTCCGGTCGAGGGCGACGCCGTACAATTCCATGCGATGGTCGACCAGGCGGAAACCCAGCTTCTCGGCGATCAGCTTCTGCAACTGTTCCAGTTCCGGGTCGACGAACTCGATGACATTGCCGGTTTCGACGTCGATCAGATGGTCGTGATGGGATTCCGGCGCGGCTTCGTACCGGGCGCGGCCATCGCCGAAATCATGCCGGTCCAATATGCCCGCTTCCTCGAACAGGCGCACCGTGCGGTACACCGTGGCGATGGAAATGCCCGGATCGATCGCCGCGGACCGGCGATGCAGTTCCTCGACATCGGGGTGGTCGGTGGCGTCGCTCAGCACCTGGGCGATCACCCGGCGCTGCTCGGTGATCCGCAGTCCCTTTTCATGGCACAGGGCTTCGACGTCGATTTTGCGGTTCATGCAGGCTCGCTTAATGGCTTGGTGCGACAGGTTGGATCGAACCTAGCGACTTTTATGAATACAGGAAAGGGGCGCATCGGCGATGCGCCCCTTTCTTTGACGGCGTCTCGATCGATCTGGCAGATCGATCGCGCGAATTATTTGCCGCGTGTGGCGGGGGTCCGGCGGCGCTTGGTGCCCAGGCCGATCTTCTTCGCCAGGTTGCGGCGCTGTTCGGCATAATTGGGGGCTACCATCGGATAATCGGCGGGCAGGCCCCACTTGGCGCGATAATCGTCCGGCGTCATCTGATAATGGGTCATCAGGTGGCGCTTGAGCATCTTCAGCTTCTTGCCGTCTTCCAGGCAGATAATATAGTCGGGCTTGATCGACGAACGGACCGAAACGGCCGGCTCAGGCTTGACTTCAGGCACCGGCGCAGGCTGGCTCAGGCCCGACAGCGCAGCGTGAACATTCTGAATCAGCGTAGATACGTCGGAGACGGCGACACTGTTGTTCGAGACATGGGCAGCCACGATGTCCGACGTCAAAGTAATGAGCAGTTCGCTCTGGGCCGATTCGGTTTCCATTTTCCTGTTTCCTACAAGGCTATATTGTTGTGCGACCCGCCCAAGGAATGCATTTCAGGAGCGGTATATGGTCGCTAGACCTTGGCGTAGGATTTCGCAAGACCCTATTAAGTCAGGCCAGCATGTCGATGCGAAAGCTGAGTGCATCGTGAAGTTGACCATCATTGCCGCGATAGTAACCGGGGCGACGATGCACATATTCGAAGCCGCTTTTCTCGTATAGTTTGACGGCCTTATTTGTCGAACGCACTTCCAGGTTCATGGATGTGATGCCGCGCTGGCGCGCGGTGCGGAGGCTGTGGCGCAGCAATGTCTCGCCGATGCCGCGTCCGCGCCAGATCGGATCGACCGCCAGCAGCAGCAATTCGCATTCGTCCAGCACCGACCGCACCAGCGCAAAGCCCAGCGGCGCGGCGTCCACGCGCGCTATGGTCAGCCAGGTGCCCGGCATCATCAGCACGCCCGCCAGTTGCGGCATCGTCCAGGCCTCGCCGAACACGGGGTCGAAGGCGCGCGCCATGACCTCCATCGCGTCCGCCAGCGCATTGCGCTCGCCCTCGTCATAAACGCTCAGATGCAGGTCGGGGATCATGATGCGGCGCGCTCCGCCATGGTCATCGCATCCGCGCCACGGCCATAGATCGGACTAGGGGGCAGCGGCGCAAGCCCGGCGATCAGCGGATAGTCGGTGGCATCGGGATAGAGGGTGGTCGCTGCGCCATCACCGCGCGCCGTCACCAGCGCTTCGGCGCCCGTGCCATAGAGGATCGGCGCGTCGAGCAGTCCTGCCAGTTGCGCGATCGGCGTGGAGGCGATCGCGCTCGTCGCGCGTATGCCGTCGGCGGTAAAGCATTGCCAGAACAACTCGCCATGGCCGCCGGTGATGGTGACGGCGATCGGGCCACCGGCATGATCCTGCGCCGCCTTCGCCGCGATCAGCGACGGCGCGCTATAGCCATGCAGCGGGATATTCCAGGCCAGAGCCAGTGCGCGGGCGGCGGCAATGCCGATCCGAACGCCGGTGAAGCTGCCCGGTCCCACATCCACCACGATCGCGTCGGCGCGCCCGCCATCGGGTAAGGCGGCGATGGCGGGCAACAGCGCCTCGGCATGGCCGCGCCCGACGACTTCGTGGAAACGGCCGATCGGCGTCCCGTCCTCCAGCAGTGCGACGGACAGGGCCTGGGTGGCGGTGTCGATCACCAGAAGACGCAAGCAAACCCCCTCAAGCATCCGCCCCAAGCATTGATGCTTTGCGGATTCGTCTTGCGGTTAGTCGATCCTTCGGGATTTGCCAAATGTCGCGAACAGGCCTCAGACCGCGCGGACCTCGGTGACTTCGGGCACATAATGTTTCAGCAACTGCTCGATGCCGTTCTTGAGCGTGGCGGTGGAGGACGGGCAACCCGAACAGGCGCCCTGCATCTTCAAATAGACGGTGCCCTTGTCGAAGCCGCGATAGATGATGTCGCCGCCATCATTGGCCACCGCCGGGCGCACCCGCGTATCGATCAGGTCGCGGATCTGCTCGACGATCTCGGCGTCTTCCGGGGCGTCGGCAAAGCTCTCCTCGTCGGCCGGCACGCTGATCCCCGCAGCGGAGCCGGGCGTGAAGAGCGGCATGTTCGCTGAGAAATGCTCTAGCAGCGTTGCCAGAACATCCGGCTTCACGTCGGACCATTCCGATCCCGGCGCAATCGTGACCGAGATGAAATGCCCGCCGAAAAACACGCCCGTCACATCGCCCAGGCGGAACAGCGCATCGGCCAGCGGCGACGCTTCCGCTTCCTCCGGCGTCGCGAAATCGCGCGTGCCGACGCCCATGACTTCGCGTCCGGGCAGGAATTTGATGGTCGCCGGGTTGGGCGTCAGTTCGGTCTCGATCAGCATGATGCTCATGTGGCGATTGCCGCGGTCAAGATCAAGCGTTTCGGGAACTTCGCTGCATCCCGGCCATTGAAGGAGGCGACGCAACAAGGAGACAGGATCATGGGCGACACCACCGATATTCGAGATCGTTTCTGGACGGAACTGTCGAGCAGCCCCTTCCTGATGCTGGGCTTGCAAAACAGCACGGAGCATAGCGCGCCGATGACCGCGCAACTCGATCCGAATGCCAATCACTGCTTCTGGTTCTACACATCGCGCGACAATCGGCTTGCGCCGGGCGGCCCGGCGATGGCGCAATATGCGGCCAAGGACCATAATCTCTTCGCTTGTATCGAAGGAACGCTGACGCCCGAAACCGATGCGGCGATTATCGATCGCTATTGGTCGAAAGAGGTCGAGGCCTGGTATCCGGGCGGTCGCAACGATCCCAATCTACTGATGCTGCGCTTCGATCTGGGGAACGCGGAAATCTGGCGGTCGGACATGTCGATCAAGGGCGTCTTCAAGATGCTGTTCGGCGGCGACGTGCGCGACGAAATGAAGGGCAAGCACGCCGAAGTGGCGCTCTGACGTCCTTTCCTTCACCGGAAAATCGGTGGCCGCGGTGCAAATCCGCGGCCGCTTGCTATTTGCCTGCAACTTCGCCATATGCGTTGCAGCGCAGCAGACGGGCCGTTTCCGGTCCCCCAGCGATTGGCAGCGTGATCGTCCGCAATCCCAATTGACCTCCAGGGGTCAGGTGAGGACCACGGACCGGCCAATGAGAGTCTGCGCCAAGCTTGAGGCTTCCCTTTTCACGCGGGTCGTTTCGTAACCCGCCTCGCGCCCTTCCTGCGTCCGCAGAGCAAGTTGGCGTCCTGGCCACTTGTGAGTTTTCTTTAATGCAATTCAACGACCTTGGTCTCGCCGAGCCCATCATGAAGGCGCTCGCCTCCAAAAACTACGTCACCCCGACCCCGATCCAGCAAAAGGCGATCCCCGTCCTGCTGGAAGGCAAGGATCTGTGCGGCATCGCCCAGACCGGCACCGGCAAGACCGCGGCCTTCGCGCTGCCCAGTCTCGATTATTTCGCCCGCAACCCCAGGCCGACGCCGGTCAAGGGCTGCCGGATGCTCGTGCTGGCGCCGACCCGCGAACTCGCCGCGCAGATCGCGCAGAGCTTTCGCGATTATGGCCGTTTCCTCAAGCTGTCGGTCGAAACCGTCTTTGGCGGCGTGCCGATCGGCAAGCAGATCCGTGCGCTCAGCGTCGGCGTCGATGTCGTCGTCGCGACCCCCGGCCGCCTGCTCGACCTGATCGACCAGCGCGCCTTCACCATCAAGGACACGGAAATCTTCGTTCTCGACGAAGCCGACCAGATGATGGACATGGGCTTCATACACCCGTTGAAGCGCGTCGCCAAGATGCTGCCCGCCGACCGTCAGAACCTCTTCTTCTCGGCCACCATGCCCAAGGAAATCGAGGCGCTCGCCGCACAGTTCCTCAACAATCCGGTCAAGGTCAGCGTCGCCCCGCAATCGACCACGGCCGAACGCGTCCGCCAGCAGATGTATTTCGTGAACCAGGGTGAGAAGCAGGCGCTCCTCCATCTGGTGCTCAAGAGCGAAGAGATTGACCGCGCGCTGATCTTCACCCGCACCAAACATGGCGCCGATCGCGTCGTGCGCTTCCTGGAAGGCGCGGGCATCGACGCCTTCGCCATCCATGGCAACAAGAGCCAGGGCCAGCGCACCACCGCGCTGCAGGCGTTCCGTCAGGGCAAGGTGAAGCTGCTGGTCGCGACCGACATCGCCGCGCGCGGCATCGACGTGTCGGGCGTCAGCCACGTCATCAACTTCGAAATCCCCAATGTGGCCGAACAATATGTCCACCGCATCGGACGGACGGCGCGCGCGGGAGCCGACGGCATCGCGATCAGCTTCGTGGCGGATGACGAGCGCCCCTATCTGAAGGCGATCGAGAAGGCGACCCGCGTGAAGCTGGAAGTCGTCGCGCTGCCGGAGAATTTCATGGACGCGGTGCGGGCTTTGCCCAAGCCGGCGGCACCCAAGAAGGGGCCGAGCCAGACCCCGCAGCAGCAGGCGCGCCGCGCCGACGGCCAGCGGAAATATCAGGATGGTCAGCGTCAGCAGCGCGGCGCCCCCGATCGCGCGCATCGCACCGATGCCGAGGGCGGCGAGAAGAAGCCCTTCCGTGGTCGCGGTCGCGGTCGCGGCGGCGTCGGCACGCACAAGGGCGCCGTCCAGCGCACCGGTGCACCGCGCTAAATCCATAGACGCCATTCGTTTCGGGCGAGGTCGGGAAACGCTTCTCCACCCGCTCGAAGCGAACGGTGCGCATATCGGGCTTAAGCCCCATGCATGACCGCTTTGTCAGTGGTCATTCAGGAAAATGGCGCTAGGCTCCCATGCCTATGCGCTTTTCCCCCCGCCGTTCGGCCGCTTCGCTCTCCGTCCTCGCCCTGCTTCTGTCGGGATCGCCCCTGGCGGCCCGGACCGACACCGTTCCGGCATCCGCCGGGCAGGGGCCGATCAGCGGGCAGGCGCAGGTGCGGCCATGGCTCTATGAAAACAGCGATGTGCCGATCGATCCGGCCTGGCGATTCGGCACGCTGTCCAACGGCCTGCGCTATGCCATCCGGCGCAATGGCGTTCCGCCGGGGCAGGTGTCCGTCCGCCTGCGGATCGATGCCGGCTCGCTGATGGAGCGGCCCGAGGAACTGGGGTACGCCCATTTCATCGAACATCTCTCGATGCGAGGCTCGCGCCATGTTCCCGATGGCGAATCCAAGCGCATCTGGCAGCGTCTGGGCGTCACTTTCGGCAGCGACAGCAACGCGCAAACGACGCCGACCGGCACCACCTATGCGCTCGACCTGCCGCAGGCGACCCCGGCCAGCCTGACCGAGAGCATGAAGATTCTCGCCGGGATGATGACCGATCCCAATATCGTGGACAGCGCGGTCGACGCCGAACGCGCCGTGGTGCTCGCCGAACGGCGCGAGAGCGACGGACCGCAGATGCGCATGTCCGACGCCAGCCGGCTGCATTTCTTCGCCGGCCAGCCGCTTGCCGACCATGCGCCGATCGGCACCGTGGCGACGCTGACCGCCGCGACCGCGGCCAAGGTGGAGGCCTTCCACCAGCGCTGGTATCGCCCCGAAAACGCCGTCATCGCGATCGCAGGCGATATCGATCCGGCGCAGGCCGAACAACTCATCAAGGATAATTTCGCCAGTTGGACGGTGCCCGGCAAGGGCGCACCCTTGCCCGATTTCGGCGCGCCGGACGCCAAGCGGCCTGCGACCCGAGTGGTGGTGGAGCCGGGCGTGCCGCTCGGCCTGACTTTGGCCTGGCTGCGTCCCTGGACACCCCATGCCGACACCATCGTCTACAACCAGGACAAGCTGACCGACATGCTCGCGCTGCAGATAATCAGCCGCCGGCTGGAGCAGGCGGCGCGCGCTGGCGGCAGCTTCCTGCAAGCGGGCGTGGAGCAACAGGATGTCAGCCGCTCGGTCGACGGCACCTTCATGACCATCATTCCGACGGGCGAGAATTGGGAGAAGGCGCTGGCCGACGTGCGCGCCGTGGTGGAGGATGCGAAGGCCGCGCCACCCAGCCAGGCCGAGATCGAGCGCGAATATGCGCAGATGGATACCGCGCTCAACATCCAGGTCGAGAATGCGGATACGGAACCGGGCGCCAAGCAGGCCAGCGATCTCGTCAGCGCCGTCGACATCCGGGAGACCACCGTCAGTCCGCAGGCCGCCGTCGACATCTTTCGCGCCGGCAAGTCCGCAATGACGCCGGAAAAAATCCTCGATTCCACGCGGCGCCTCTTCTCCGCCGGCGTGTTCCGCGCGCTGATGATGACGGGTAAGGTGCAACCCGGCCTTGACGCGAAACTCGCCGCTGCGCTCGCCGCGCCAGTGAAGGCGGCGACCAACGCCCGCCTCGCCGACAAGGCGGTGACCATGGACGACCTGCCCAAGCTCGGGCCGCCCGGAACGGTGGTGTCGCGCACCCCGGTCGGCCTCCAGGGCATGGAAAGCATCGCTTTCTCCAACGGCGTCAAGCTGACCCTTTTCGCCAATGACGCGGAAACCGAAAAGGTGCGGATCAACGTCCGCTTCGGCCATGGCCAGCAGGCCTTTTCGCCGACCAGGCCGGTCGCAAGCTGGGCCGCCGACTATGCGCTGGTGGCGAGCGGTATTGGCAAGCTCGGCCAGCGCGAACTGGACGACCTGACCAACGGCCGCCGCATGGGCATGGATTTCTCGACCGACGATGATGCTTTCGAAATGCAGGTCGTGACCCGTCCCGCCGATTATCGGGACCAGTTGCGCCTGTTCGCGACCAAGCTGGCGCAACCCGGCTGGGATCCCGCGCCGATCGCGCGGGTGAAGACAGGCGCGATCGTCGCCTATGACGCCATGTCGCGTGCGCCGGACTCGGTGCTGGGCCGCGATCTCAACTGGCTATTGCATGACAAGGACGTCCGCTTCCGCACCCCGTCCCGTGCCGAGATCGAGGCGCTGACGCCGCAGGCATTCCGCGCCACCTGGGAGCCGATCCTCGCCTCCGGCCCGATCGAGGTGCAGATTTTCGGTCAGGTCAAGGCGGATGAGGCGATCCAGGCGGTCGCCGCGACCTTCGGCGCACTGCCGGCCCGCCCGGATGTGCCGGTGCCCGCGATCAACCGGGCGATGCGCTTCCCGGCCCATGTCGATACGCCGGTCATCTTGCGACACAAGGGCGACAAGGAACAGGCGGCGGCGGTCATGGCCTGGCCGACCGCCGGCGGCTTCGAGCTGCAGAAGGAGGCGCGCCAGCTGGAGATATTGACCCAGATCTTCAACGACCGCCTGTTCGACAAGCTGCGCTCGACGGAGGGCGCTGCCTATTCGCCCAGCGTCCAGAATAACTGGCCCTTCTCCTACGAAAGCGGCGGCTATATCCTGGTCACCAGCCAGGTCCGGCCCGACAAGATCGCCTATTTCTACAGCGTGGTGAAGGACACGGCCGCAGACCTCGCCAAGACCCCCGTCAGCGATGACGAGTTGCAGCGCGCGGTTGCACCGATGCGGCAGTTGCTGATGCGGGCCAGCACCGGCAATGCTTTCTGGATGAACCAGATGGAGGGTGCGACCCATGACGCCCGCTATGTCGAGGCGATGAAGAATATGTCGCAGGACATGCTCTCGGTCACACCGGCGCAGTTGCAGGCGCTTGCGGCCAAATATCTGGTGCCGGGGAAGAGCTGGTCGACGGTCGTCCTGCCCGAAGGGGTGGCGGCGCGCTGATCGCGCCGCCCGGCATCCGGCGCCTGCGCGTCACGCCGGCTGGGGCTGCTCCATCAATTGTTCGTAGAGGCGGACATATTCCAGATGCAGTTCGCGAATGACCGGATTATGCGACTTGGCCGCCAGTTGGCGGTTCCTTTCCAGTCGCGCGGTAAAATAGGCGCGGTCGAAAGCGGACGTCATATGCATGGAATGCCTCCCGAAAAGTTCGAAAGGTAAAGGCGTGGGGCATCAGTAAGTTGCCGCGATGCGACATGCATAGTGCGCCGATGCGGCAAAACGTGGAGCAGATGCGGCGACCGGCTCTCCCGATTATCGGGCGCGTCGGTCGCGAAATTAACGAACGCCGCCCAGCGCGGTGACGATCATCTCCGCAGTGAGGCGGGCGGCGCTGCTTGCCGACAGGCGGGGGCGTGAGAGGCTACGATGTCCCAGGCCGAACAGGCAGGCCAGGATCATTTCCTCCGCCGCGTCCAGCGCTTCACCGGACAGCTTGTCATTGGCTGCGCAGGCAAAATAGCGGATATAGGTACGGAACCGCTGGCACATGGTACCGATCGTGTCGGCGACTGCGGCGTTACGGAAGCTTTCGGCCAATATGTCGAACGAAAGAGCCTCGTCCTTCTCGTCGATCGTATGCAGCAGCAATTGCTCGAATGTTTCGACTATCGTCAGTTCGCCTGCATCCATCCGCATCTGGATTTCTGCCATTTCGCCGCACCATTGATCGGCGTCGTCATGGACCAGCGCCTCAATAATATCTTCCTTGCTCTTGAAAAGGCGATATATCTGTCCGACCGAGACTTGGGCGGCGACCGCCAGTTCGGCCATCGCGGTCTGATGAAATCCATGGCTGTCGAACAATGTCCTTGCTGCCGCCAAAATGCGAACCCGACCATTTTTTTCTTGCTGCACTGCAACCATGTCCACCCCTTAGGCCTTTTTTGCCTCTTGAAATCGCACTGCCATGATCGTACCTGCTCGGCAAGCGGAATGAACGTTCATTCCATCTCTTCGATCCCTATTTCAAAGACGGATATTCAAACGATGCAAAAGGGGACAATCATCGGGCTGCTGGCGTGTGCGTCGGCACTGGCGTTAAGTGGATGCGGCGAAAGCCCCCCGCCTGCGTCGCCGCCGCCCGCCGTCGGCGTAATCACGCTCAAGCGCGAATCGGCGACGCTGGTGAACGAGCTGCCCGGCCGGATCGTGGCCTTTGAAACTGCGGAAGTGCGTCCCCAGATCAGCGGCGTGATCCGTCGCCGCCTGTTCCAGGAGGGCGGCAATGTCCGCGCCGGCCAGCTTCTCTACGAAATTGACGACGCGCCGTATCGCGCCGCCCTGGCGCAGGCGCAGGGTTCGCTCGCCCGCGCCAATGCCGCGATCCGCTCGACCGGGCTGCAGGCCCAGCGCTACAAGGATCTGGTCGGGATCAATGCCGTCAGCCGCCAGGAATATGACGATGCCGACGCCGCCGCGCAGCAGGCGCGTGCCGATGTTGCGGCGCAGCGTGGCGCCATGCAGGCGGCGCAGGTGAATCAGAATTTCACGCGCATCCGCGCGCCCATCTCCGGCCGGATCAGCCGCTCGCTCTTCACCCCCGGCGCACTGGTGCAGGCGGGGCAGGCGGACGCGCTCACCACGATCCAGCGTACCGATACTGTCTATGTCGATGTCTCGCAGTCGGCGGCGCAGATCATCGATCTCAAACAGGCGATGAAGAGCGGGGGTGTCAGCGAAGCCGATGGCGCGCGCATCCAGTTGCTTCTGCCCAATGGCAGCGTCTATCCGATCGAGGGGCGCCTGCAATTTTCCGAAGTCACGGTCGATCCTACATCGGGTGCCGTGACCTTGCGCGCCACCTTCCCCAATCCCGACGGCCTGTTGCTGCCCGGCATGTATGTCCGTGCCAAGCTGGTCGAAGGACAGCGCGCCCAGGCGATCCTGGCGCCGCAGCAAGGCATCAGCCGCGATCCGCGTGGTCGTGCGACCGCCATGGTGGTGGGCAAGGACAACAAGGTCGAGGTGCGCCAAGTCACGGTCGACCGCGCCGTCGGCGACAAGTGGATCGTCACCGATGGGCTCAAGCCCGGCGACAGGCTGATCGTCGAAGGGCTGGTGAATCTGCGCCCCGGCACGGTCGTCAAGCCCGGTGCGCCGCAGCAGGTGACCGCTGCTCAGCCTGGCCAGAAAAATGGCGCGCAAAATGCTGCGTCAACGGTTCAGGGCGGGGCGCACTAAATCATGGCCCGCTATTTTATCGACCGGCCCATCTTCGCATGGGTCATCGCCATCGTCATCATGCTGGCCGGCCTGCTGGCGATCCGTTCTCTGCCGGTCGCGCAGTTTCCTGAGATCGCGCCGCCTGCGGTGACGATCCAGACCAGCTATCCTGGCGCCAATGCCCAGACGCTGGAAAGCACGACCACGCAGATCATCGAACAGCAGCTCAAGGGCATCGACAATCTGCGCTATTTCTCCTCGACCAGCGACGGGTCGGGCAATCTCAATATCACCCTGACCTTCGAACAGGGCACCGATCCCGACATCGCGCAGGTCCAGGTGCAGAACAAGCTGTCGCAGGCGACGCCGCTGCTGCCGCAGGAAGTGCAGCAGCAGGGCCTGCGCGTTGGCAAGTCGACCTCCAGCTTCCTGCTCATCATGGCCGCCTATTCGGACGACGGCATTCATGACCAGGAGGATGCCGCCGACTTTATCGCGTCGAGCCTGCAGGATCCGATCAGCCGCGTGACCGGCGTGGGCGATACGCAGTTGTTCGGTTCGCAATATGCGATGCGGATCTGGCTCGATCCCTACAAGATGGCCAATCTCGGCGTCACCACCGGGGACGTCAAATCGGCGATCGTCGCGCAGAACGCGCAGGTGTCCGCCGGGCAGATCGGCGGATCGCCGTCGCCCAAGGGGCAGGCGCTCAACGCGACGGTCACGGCCCAGTCGCGCCTGCGCACCCCCGAAGAGTTCGGCAATATCCGCCTGCGCAGCAACGGCGACGGTTCGGTCGTGCTGATGTCGGATGTCGCCCGGATCGAACTGGGTGCGGAAACCTATGGGTTCGGCGTCAAGTTCAACGGCTATCCGGCCTCGGGCTTCGGCGTCAAGCTGGCGCCGGGCGCGAACGCGCTCGACACGGTGGAGGCGGTCAAGAGCCGCGTCGATCAATTGTCGAAGAACTTCCCAAGCTGGGTGAAATATGACTTCCCGGTCGATAACTCGACCTTCGTCAAGCTGTCGGTCGAACAGGTCATCCATACCCTGTTTGAAGCGGTCCTGCTGGTCTTCGTCGTCATGTTCCTGTTCCTGCAGAACTGGCGCGCGACCCTGATTCCGACCATTGCGGTGCCAGTGGTGCTGCTGGGCGCGTTGGCGATCCTCAGCGCGGCCGGTTTCACCATCAACACGCTGACCCTGTTCGGCATGGTGCTGGCGATCGGCCTGCTGGTCGACGATGCGATCGTCGTGGTCGAAAATGTCGAGCGCCTGATTCAGGATGAGGGCCTCAGTCCCAAGGAAGCGGCCAAGAAGTCGATGGACGAAATCAGCGGCGCGCTGATCGGCATCGGCCTGGTCCTGTCGGCGGTGTTCCTGCCCATGGCTTTCTTCGGCGGGTCCACGGGCGTTATCTTCCGGCAATTCTCCATCACGATCGTCTCTTCGATGATCCTGTCGGTCATGGTCGCTTTGATCCTGACGCCGGCGCTGTGCGCCACCATCCTGAAACCCGCTTCGCATGGTCATAGCTGGAACGGACCGATCGGCTCGATCTTCGGCCGCTTCTTCGACTGGTTCAATCGCACCTTCGACAAGGGCGTGGTCCGCTATGGCCGGGGCGTGGAGAAGGTGGAGCGTCGTTGGGTTCGCACGATGCTGGCCTATGGCCTCATCGTGATCGGCATGGCCTTCATCTTCCTGCGCCTGCCGAGCGGCTTCCTGCCCGAAGAAGACCAGGGCATCATCATCAACCAGGTTTCGCTTCCCGCCGGCACCACGCTGGAGGAGACCGAACGGGCTCTGACCCGGATGCGCAACCATTATCTGGTGGACGAAAAGAAGAATGTCTCCGCCGTCTTCACCATCGGCGGCTTCGGCTTCGTGGGACAGGGGCAGAATGTGGGCATCGTGTTTGCACGTATGAAGGACTGGAAGGAGCGGAAGGGCGCCGACAATCAGGTGCCTGCCATCGCATTGCGTGCCAACAAGGCGTTCCGTAAGATTTCGGCGGGGATGGCCTTCGCCTTCGTCCCGCCGGCGGTGCAGGAACTGGGCAATGCGTCCGGCTTCGACTTCCAATTGCTCGATCAGGGCAATCTGGGCCATGAAAAGCTGCTCGCCGCGCGCAACCAGTTGCTCGGCATGGCGATGGGCGACAAGCGCCTGGCGCAGGTCCGTCCCAACGGTCTGGAAGATACGCCACAGCTCAAGCTGAACGTCGATCAGGCGGCCGCGGGCGCGTTGGGGGTGGCCCAGGCTGACGTCAATGACACGATCAGCACCAATCTGGGCGGCTCCTACGTCAACGACTTCATCGACCGCGATCGCGTGAAGCGCGTCTTTGTCCAGGCCGACGCGCCCTTCCGCACGTCGCCAGACGCCATCAACGCCTTCCACGTTCGCGGCAGCAGCGGCACGATGGCCCCACTGTCGGCCTTCGCCACGACCGAGTGGGTGCAGGGTCCGGCCCGTCTGGAACGGTTCAACGGCGTCCCGTCGATGAACATCCAGGGCGCGCCGGCCCCGGGCGTGTCGAGCGGCACGGCAATGCAGGCGATGGAGGAATTCGCCGCCAAGCTGCCGGCGGGCGTCGGCTATAGCTGGAACGGCATTTCCTATGAGGAGCGGACCTCCGGTGGCCAGGCGCCCTATGTCTATGCGCTCTCGATGCTGATCGTCTTCCTCTGCCTTGCGGCGCTGTATGAAAGCTGGTCGGTCCCGATCGCAGTGATGCTGGTGGTGCCGCTGGGCGTGCTGGGCGCGGTGATCGGCGCCACCCTGGCGGGGCTCAACAACGACATCTATCTTCAGGTCGGCCTCATCACCACCATCGGCGTGTCGGCGAAGAACGCGATCCTGATCGTGGAGTTCGCCGAAGAGAAGATGCGCGAAGGGTTGTCGCCGGCCAAGGCGGCGCTGGAAGCCGGCAAGCTGCGCCTGCGGCCGATCCTGATGACCAGCTTCGCCTTCATCTTCGGCGTGTTGCCTCTTGCCCTGTCCAAGGGCGCGGGGGCAGGCGGTCAGAATGCGATCGGCTGGGCCGTGGTCGGCGGTATGTTGTCGGCCACCGTGCTGGCGATCTTCTTCGTCCCGGTCTTCTTCACTGTCGTGAAGCGGCTGTTCCGCGAACATCATAATCACGAGGCGGACGGCGACCGGGCGACCCCCGATGCCCCGCAGGAGGCTTGAAGACCATGCGCAACATGAAAGCGCTGGGCGCCGTCACTCTCTCGCTGGCGCTGGCCGCCTGCGACATGGCGCCCAAATATGTGCGGCCGGAACTGCCGGTGCCCGCCACGAGTCCGCAAGGGTCGGCCTATGCCGTCGATGGCGGGCAGGGCATGGCGGTAACCGCGGACACCGGCTGGCGCGATTTCTTTACCGATGCTCGTCTGGCGCGCGTGATCGAAACCGCGCTCGCCAATAACCGCGACTTGCGGCTGGCCGTGGCCAATGTCGAACAGGCGCGCGCGCAATATAGGGTGCAGCGGGCGGACCTGCTGCCGACGGTGGCGGGGACGGGGACGGCCACCTTCTCGTCACAGCCGCTCGTCCAGTTCGGCCAGAGCGATCGGTTGCGGCAGGACGTCTATCAGGCGCAGGTCGGCATTTCGGCCTGGGAAATCGACCTGTTCGGACGGGTGCGCAACCTGACCAAATCGGCGCAGGAACAATATTTCGCCAGCGTCGAAAATCGCAACGCCGCGCAGGTCATGCTGATCGCCGAAACCGCCAACGCCTGGCTGACGATGGCGGCGGATCAGGAACGACTGCGCATCGCCCGCGATCTGGAAAGCGCATTCGGCAAGACGCTTGAGTTGAATAAAGCCCGCTTCGCCAAGGGCGTCGCGTCGGAACTGGAAGTGCGCCAGGCGCAGACCAGCTATGACAGCGCGCGGTCGGACATCGCGCAGGCGACGACGCTGGTGGCGCAGGACCAGAATGCGCTGAACCTGCTGGCCGGCACCACCGTCCCGGCGACGGACCTGCCCGACGCCCTGCCGCAATCCGACGCGACATTGGACAATCTGCCGTCCGGCGTGGGATCGGACATCCTGCTGCGCCGTCCCGACATCGCGTCGGCGGAACATCAATTGCGCAGCGCCAACGCGGATATCGGCGCGGCGCGGGCGGCCTTCTTCCCCCGCATTTCCTTGACCGCCGCGCTTGGGACCGTCAGCACCGGCCTGTCGGGTCTGTTCGCCGCAGGCAGCGAAACCTGGTCGGTGGCGCCGACAGCCAGCCTGCCGATTTTCGACTTCGGCAAGAACAAGGCCAATCTGCGCTATGCCCGGGCGACCTATGACGCGATGCTCGCCACTTATGAAAAGAGCGTGCAGACGAGCTTCCGCGAAGTCGCCGACGCGCTCGCCCGGCGCGGCACGATGAGCCAGCAACTCGAGGCGCAAACGTCGCTGCGCGATTCGGCCAAGATTGCCTACACCCTGTCGGACGCGCGCTTCCGGGCCGGGGTAGACAGTTTCCTCACCACACTGGATTCGCAACGCTCGCTTTACAATGCGGAACAGAGCCTGCTCGCCACCCGCCTGACCCGCGCCAGCAACATGGTCGAACTCTATCGTTCCATGGGTGGCGGCCTCAAATAGGCTTTGGCAGCAGGCGGCGGGAAGCATCGCCGATCGATCTCCGCTATCTACTTGGCAGCATAGCGGAGACGATCGATGACCCTGGCCCACATAATTTTCCCCTCGCCGGTCGGCGAACTGACACTGGTGGCGAGCTACGCCGGCCTGGTCGCGATATTGTGGGAGGATGATGATCCTGCGCGCGTCCGGTTGGGCGCGCGCACGGCCAGCAGCGATCATCCGATACTGGAAGCGGCGAGGGCGCAGCTGACGGACTATTTCGCTGGCCGGTTGCAGACGTTCACGGTGCCGCTGGACTTTCGCGGCACGGCGTTTCAGCGGACGATCTGGGCGGCGCTGCTTGCGATCCCCTTCGGGGAGACGCGCAGCTATGGCGACATCGCCCACGCCGTCGGCCGCCCCACCGCATCGCGTGCCGTGGGCGCCGCCAACGGCCGCAATCCCATCTCGATCATTGCCCCCTGCCACCGGGTGGTCGGCGCGAACGGCGCGCTGACCGGCTTTGCCGGCGGCGTCGAAACCAAGCGCTGGCTGCTCGATTTCGAGCGCAAGGCTTTAGAAAATCCGGAATAATGGTGCACCCAACTGGATTCGAACCAGTGGCCTTTGCCTTCGGAGGGCAACGCTCTATCCAGCTGAGCTATGGGTGCATGACGCTGGTCAGGAGGGGCGGGTAGCAAAGTCCACCGCGCTGCGCCAGCGTCAAAATCGCCTCAACCGATCTTATTTCGGCGCCTTCTCCATCGGCTGGAACTTGCCCAGGCCGCAACTCGGCCCCTGCTGCAATCCGGGGCCGGCATTGTAGAGCACGGTGATGATGTCGACCGAGCAAAGCTGCGACAGGCTCGTCTTGTAGAGGAAGCGCTTTTCGAAGCCCAGGCTGGGGCAGCTATTGGGCAGGCTGTTACGATACACCTTGTTGCCGTTCATGATGAAGTCGATCGTGCTGTCATCGCGCACATCGGTCGACCGGATCGACTGGATCTGGACGCAATCGATCGGCTCGCCCTTGGCCACATAGGGGTCGGGCTTGTCCTTGGCGATGGCGGGCAGGGCGGCGCAGGCGAGCGCCAGGCCCAGCGCGAGCCGGGCAGGGGCAACAATGGACATCGCTTCTCTCCTCATATCATGCCGAATCGACGGCGCGGCGCGCGCATTTCCGTCATGATCCTAGCGCGCCATGGCTGAACAGGAGGAGAATGGATGTGCGCTCAGGCCGCCTTGGCCGCCGCTGTCTTGGGTGCGGGCGTCTTGGGCTTGAACCGGCACAGGTCGGCGACGATGCAGCGCCAGCATTCGGGCTTGCGCGCCTTGCAGACATAGCGGCCATGCAGGATCAGCCAGTGGTGCGCATCCCGGCGAAACGGGCCGCGGACTTTCTTGTCCAGTTGCTGCTCGACCGCCAGCACGGTCTTCCCCGGCGCCAGCCCCGTGCGATTGCCGACGCGGAAAATATGGGTGTCGACCGCGAACGTCTCCTGCCCGAAGGCGGTGTTGACCACGACATTGGCGGTCTTGCGCCCGACGCCGGGCAGGGTGGTCAGCGTGTCGCGATCCTCCGGCACCTCGCCGCCGAAATCGCGCACCAGTATCTCCGACAGGCCGATGACATTTTTCGCCTTGGTATTGAACAGGCCGATGGTCTTGATATGCGCCTTCAATCCCTCCTCGCCCAGCTCGACCATCTGCTGGGGCGTCTGGACCGCGCGAAACAGCGCGCGGGTCGCCTTGTTGACGCCAACATCGGTCGCCTGCGCCGACAGCGTCACCGCCACCAGCAGCTGATAGGGATTGCCATATTCCAGCTCCGTCACCGGCGCGGGATTGGCCTCTGCCAGCCGGCTGAAGAAATCGAAGATCTGCGCCTTGTTCACGACCTCAGAGTCCCAATACGCCCTTCATATCATAACGCCCCGCCGGCTGCCCCACCAGCCAGCGCGCCGCCTTCACTGCACCGCGTGCGAAGATGGTGCGGTTCTCCGCGCGATGACCGATCTCGATCCGCTCGCCCTCGGCTGCGAAGATCACCTGATGATCGCCCGCGACCGACCCGCCACGCAGCGCGGCAAAGCCGATCGCGCCCTGCGCTCGGGCGCCGGTAATCCCGTCGCGCCCGCGCTCGCTATGCTCGGCCAGTGCGATCCCGCGCCCGCGCGCCGCCGCCTCGCCCAGCAGCAGCGCCGTGCCGGATGGCGCGTCGACCTTGTGCCGATGATGCATCTCGACGATCTCAATATCCCAATCGTCGCCCAGCCCCGCCGCCGCCTGCTCGACCAGCGCGGCGATCAGGTTGACGCCCAGCGACGTATTGCCCGTCTGCAGCACCGCGATATGCGCCGCGGCTTCATCGATCAGGGCGTGATGCACCGCCTCCAGTCCAGTGGTGCCGATCAGCAGCGGCTTGCGCGCCGCAATGCAGGCGTCCAGATGCGCGCTGAGGGCACCCGGCACCGAAAAATCGATCAGCACCTCGCTCGCCTCCGCCAGCGCCAGCGGGTCGGCGGTCATGGCGATGCCCGGCGCGATTTCGCCGGCCGGTTCGCGATCGGTGCCGCCGGCAATACCCAGGCCTGCATCGGCCGCCGCCTGCGCAATCGCCCGGCCCATGCGTCCCGCCGCCCCGAAAATCCCGATCGTCGTCATGATGGTCCGTTCCATTATCCATAGTCGGCCCGCCGATGCCAGAGCAGCGCGACTTTGTCATCCCTCGGCCTTGGCGCGGATGGGTCATATCACTAGAAGTCGGGCCATGAACGCCGACATCCACAACATCGTCATCCTCACCGGCGCGGGCATTTCCGCCGAGAGCGGCCTCGCCACCTTCCGCGGCCCGGACGGCCTGTGGGAAGGTCATCGCGTAGAAGACGTTTGCACCCCCGAAGCGCTGGCCCGTGACGAAGCGCTCGTACACCGCTTTTATGACGAACGCCGCGCCAAACTGGCCGAGGTGCGCCCCAATGCCGCGCATCGGGCGCTGGCCGCGCTGGACGCGGAGTGGCCAGGCGACCTGCTGATCGTCACCCAGAATGTCGATGACCTGCACGAACGGGCAGGGGCCAGGCGCCTCATCCACATGCATGGCGAACTGCAATCGGCGCTCTGTGCCGCCTGCGGCAAGGCGGTCCGCTGGTCCGATCCGCTGCCACCGGGCACGGCCTGTGACGGTTGCCGCAAGCCAGCCCTGCGCCCCGACATCGTCTTCTTCGGCGAAATGCCCTACGATATGGACCGCATCGACGCCGCCGTGCGCGATGCGGACCTGTTCGTGTCGATCGGCACATCGGGCGCGGTCTATCCGGCGGCGGGTTTCGTCCAGACCGCCCGCCATGTCGGCGCGCGCACGCTGGAACTCAATCTCGATCCGTCGGCCGGCAGCGTCTATTTCCACGAAACCCGGCTGGGGCCGGCCAGCATGTTGGTGCCCGATCTGGTGCGCGAACTGCTGGCCTGATCGGGCCGGAACCCGAAACCCCCTCGCATTGCCCGGCGCTTATAGTATAGCGCGGCCTTTCCCCATGACGGCGCGGAGCGATCGGTGATTACTGTCCAGCGGGTGGCCAAAGCCGCCGGCAAGCATCTGACGAAGACGGCGCTGCAACTGCGCAAGGCGCTGGGGGCGCGCGCGACGCGCAGTTGCCCGGCCTGCGGCGCGGCCGTGGTCGGCTTCTTCCGGTATGGCGACAATGGGCAGTGGGGATGCCCGGAATGCGGCGCATCCCCCCGCGAGCGGCTGATGAACTGGCTGATCCAGCAAGGCGCGCTCAAGGTGCCGACGGACGGCGCGATCCTGCACATGGCGCCCAATGAAGCCAGTCTGGTGCGGCGCTTCTCGGCTGCTGCCGATTACACCCCCGCCGATCTCGACCCGTCGCGCTATGGCGTCGCCAACATGACCCGCGTCGACCTGATGAATCTTGCCGACAGGGATCGCTACGATCTGTTCTACGCCAGCCATGTGATGGAGCATGTGCCTGATGACATGGCTGTGCTGCGTAACATCCACCGGGCGTTGAAGCCCGGCGGCGAAGCCTGGCTGATCGTGCCATTATGGGACAAGCCGACCGAGGACGGCAGCTTCGACATCCCGCCGCGCGAACGCGAACGGCGCTTTGGCCAATGGGATCATGTCCGCCAGTACGGCCCCGATTTCGCCGACCGCATCCGCGCCGCCGATTTCGATCTGGAAGAAATCGACGCCGCGACGATCGACGTCGCCACGCGCCATTTCCACGGCCTGGACGACCGTCTGTTCCGCGCGCGCAAGCCGGGCGGAGAGTCCGCACGGTGAGCCGCCTCGCGCGGCTGGAAGGGTCAGCCCGCTTCCTGGCGCTGGTGAAGCTCGCCAATGTCGGGCTGGTGCTGATCTGGGGCTTCGCCGTCACCTTCGTCTTCGTGCGCGTCCTGCCGATCGCGGAGTTCCAGGCGTTCCTGCTGCTCGTCGCCTTCGGCAATTTCACCATTTCGGCCGAATTCGGCCTCACCAGCATCATCTATGCGCGTCTCCGCCGCCATTGGCTCGGCAGCGGCGCGGGCAATGACGATGATGGCGGCTTCCGGCTGGAGGAGATGGGCGTTCTTTTCCTCTTCCTCGGCCTGCTGGTCGCGGGCGCCAGCCTGATCCTGCTTGCGGCGTTGACGGGGGGATGGCTGGCGACGGGCCTGCCGCTGCTCTTCTTCCTCTTCTTCCTCTCGGCCTGCCTTAACCTGCCAGCCCTGCTCGCCAAGCGGGCGTTGGCGGCGGTGGACGGCAATTTTTTGTGGGAAGGGCTGGATTGCGCACGGCGCATGGTGACGATCGGGCTGTTGCTGGCGATGCTGGCGGGCATGGACCCGCGCCTGTCAGTAGCGCTGCAACTGGTCGTCAGCATCCTCGTGATCGCCTACGCCATCGGCCATGTCCATCGACGCCTGGACATGAACCGCCGGCACTGGCTCGCCTTCCGCGTCGGCGGCGGCCATGTCCGTGCCCATTATCTGCGTGACATCGGCGCATCGGCCGCCTTTACCGTGTCCGACATCGTCGCCTACAACGCGCCCTATTTCACCATCGCGCTGGCTACCAGCGACCCCCGGCCGATGCTCGTCTTCGACTTCTTCTTCAAGATGTCGCGGTCGCTGTCCATGCTGGTCCGCGCGACGGTGGAGGCCGCGCTGCCGCGCATCACCCGCGCCTATCATGCCGGCGACCGCGTCCGCCTGCGCCAGTTGCTCGGCCGTGCGCTCGGCGCGGCGATGGTCTTCGCGTTCGGCCTGTCCGCCGTGCTGCTGCTCGCGGGCGATCGCCTGTTCGCGATCCTGTTCGACGGCCGCGCAACGATCGACCGGGCGGACATCACCCTCATCATCCTCGCGTTGTTCGCGCTGACCCTGCTCTGCGTCTCGGTCTATGTGCAGGCGGCGCTCGGGCGGTTCGGCGCCTTGCTCGCCCGCTCGCTCCCGTTTCTTGCCGGATCGCTGGCCAGCGCGCCGCTGGCGCTGCTGCTCTGGCCGGACCGCTTCGATCTCGCCTTCCTCGGCCTCTATGCGCTCACCCTGCTGGCCGCGGCCGGGCTGCACCTCGTCTCGTTGCGCAGGCTGGCGCGCGCATGAAGATCGCGATGCTCGATCCCTCGCTCTTCACCGGGCGCTATGACGACAGCCTGTGCGCGGCGCTGGCGGGGGATGGCGCCGACGTCACCCTGCTCGGCCGCCCGATGCGTTCCACCGACGCGATCATGCCGCAGGGCTATGTGTACAAGCCGCATTTCTTCCGCCGCAGCGAAGCCTTGCGCGCGCGGCAGGGTGAAGGCCGCGCCTTCCGCATCGCCAAGGCTGCCGAATATGGCCTCGCCTGCGCGCTGGGCGACATCGGTCCCCTGATCCACGCCGCCATCGTCCATGTCCAGTGGCTCCCGCTCGCCCCTGCCGACGCGCTGCTGCTCAACCGCCTCAAGGGCCGCACGGCACTGGTTCATACCGTCCACAACGCCGATGCCTATCATGCCGATGCCGGCGTGCAGGGACGCGGCTATCGCACGCTGCTCGACCGGTTCGACGCGCTCATCGTGCATGGCGACACCACCCGCGCCGCGCTGTTGGGGCAGGGCATCGATCCCGCCCGCATCCATGTCACCCCGCACCCGCCGATGCGCCTCGCTCCCGCCACCTCCGCCGACCTCGCCGCCATCCCCGCGCCCTCGGTCCCGCGCCTGCTCTTCTTCGGTACGATTCGTCCCTATAAGGGCGTCGATGTCCTGATCGACGCCTGCCTTATGCTCTGGCGCGCCGGCCATGTCTTCGAACTGGCGCTGGCGGGCAAGCCCTTCATGGACGTCGCCCCCTTGCTCGATGCGGTGACACAGGAGGGATTCGCCGACCGCCTCGTCACCGATTTCGGCTTCCTTACCGAATCCCGGCTCGATGCCCATATGGTCCGCGCCGACATGATTGCCTTCCCCTATCGTCATATCGATTCGAGCGGCGCCTTCCTCTCCGCGCTCCACCATGGCAAGGCGATGGTGACGTCGGACGCCGGCATGTTCGGCCAGTTGCCCGAAGGCGTCGCCGTCCGATCCGAAGCGGGAAATGCGCCGGCGCTGGCCCAAGCCCTCTTGCCGCTGATCGAAAGCGCGGCCATCAGGCAAAGCCATGGCGCATGGGCGCGCGACTACGGGAATGAGATGGGAAGCTGGAAAGACATGGCCGTTGCGACGATCGGCATCTATCGCACCATTTTGGCTGCGCGCTCAGGGCTGGTCGCGCGCGCATGAACCGCTATCTGCGCGAACTGGGCGATCGCGCCCTGGCCCTGCGCCTCGCCGCGGCCGGGCGGGTCCATCAATATCCCGAAATCCAGGCCTTGAAGCGTTTCCTGTCGGCTTTCGCAGTCGATTGCCTGTTCGACGTCGGCGCCAATCGCGGCCAATATGCAACCATGGCGCGCAAGGATGCGAGCTATAAGGGCCTGATCCTGTCGTTCGAACCGAACCCGGACGTCTTCGCCGAACTGCAAAAACAGGCTGCGTCCGACCGTAACTGGCATGTCTTCAATATGGCGCTGTCCGATTTCGACGGCACGGCCAGCTTCAACATCATGGCCGCCGACCAGTTCAGCTCGCTCAAAAAACCCTCGGACGGGCAGGACGCGATCTTCGCCGAGCGCAACAGGGTGACCAAGACGGTGGAGATGCAGTGCCGCCGCCTCGACACGCTGCTACCCGAACTGATCGCGCAGCACGGCTTTGCGCGCCCCTTCCTGAAAATGGATACGCAGGGCCACGACCTCTCTGTCTGCGAAGGCGCGGGCGATGCCCTGACCACGATGCTGGGCGTTCAGACCGAACTGGGCGTGCGGCCCATCTATGAAGGCGGCGCCGGCTATCGCGCGATGATCGACTGGCTGGAGGCGCGCGGCTTCGTCCCTTCCGCCTTCTTCGCCAATAATAAGGGCCATTTCCCCCGGCTGGTCGAAATGGACGGCATTTTCGTCAACCGGACCCTGGTTCAGGCCTGATCATGGGGCAGGGGAGCCGCATCGTCAGCGCGCGCCGCCTGTTTCTGGCGGGCGCGATCGGGCTGGCGCTCTGGCTGGGCGCGACCTTCCTGTGGCACGTCACCTATCGGCAGGGAATCAGCCTGGCCGTCATCCTGCTGCTGGATCAGGATTTTCCCGCGCTGCTCGGATCGCTGCTGTTGCTGGCTCTGGCCGCGCCCTGGGCGGAGGGGAAGGGGATCGCGCTCCCCCGGCCCACCGCCCGGATCGTCGTGCCGCTGATCGTGCTGCTCGGCATGGCGGCGTGGGGCGGCCATTATGCGCTGTTTCAGGATTATGCGATCAGCCGGGACGAGGAAGTCGCCCGCTTCGCCGCCGCCTATATGCGCGAAGGACTGTTCGCTCGGCCGATCCCGGTCGAATGGGAACCCTATCGCCGGGCGATCATGCCCGAATTCTTCTCCCCCTTCGGCGCGGCGGATTATTGGACGGCGGCCTATCTGCCGGTGAACAGCGCGATCCAGGCGCTGTTCTGGCAGTTGGGCGATCCCAACCTGGCCGGTCCGGCGCTGCTGATGGCGGGCCTGTTCGCGCTGTGGCGGGTGGCGCTGCACCTGATGCCCGATCGCCCGGACGCGGTCTGGGTCACGGTGCTGCTCGGTTTCTCGTCCAGCCAGCTCTGGGTCACGGCGATGACCCCTTATGCCATGACAGGGCATTTCGCGCTCAACATGGTCTGGCTGGCGCTTGTGCTGCGCGGCGGCGTGGTCGGCCACATCACCGCGGGCCTCGTCGCGCTGATCGCGGCCGGGCTGCACCAATGGCATTTCCCGCCGATCTTCATCGCGCCCTTCATCCTGTGGATGCTGCTCGCCCGCCGCTGGACGGTCGCGGCCTTCCACGCGCTGACCTTGGTGGCGATCGTCGTCATCTGGGCGAAACTCTGGCCCGGCTTCCTGATGCACGCTTTGGGCGCCCCTGCCGACGTCCGCCCCTCCGCCGGGGTCGCGGATAAGGTCGGCAGCCTGTTCCAGCGGCTGGGCGATCGCTGGCAACCACTCGTCAACCTGACCCGCTACGTCGCCTGGAACAACATATTGATGGTCCCCCTGGCCATGCTCGGCATCGCCGCCATGCGCTGGCGCACGATGATCCGCGGGCAGGAAATCGCGCTGCCGCTGGCGCTGGGCTGCCTCGCCGGCAGCCTGCTGGCGCTGGCGCAGGGCTATGGATGGGGCTTTCGCTATGCCCATGGCTTCATCGGCCCCTTCTGCCTGCTCGCCGGTCTCGGCTGGGCGCGCTTCCGGCCGCAGGGGGCGTTACGGCCGCTGCTGATCGGTCTCGTCATCACCGGCCTTGCCAGCAGCTTTCTCGTATGGCGCACCCATGTCTTCGTCGAACCCTATGCGGCCAGCCACCGGCTGATCGATTCGAGCGAGGCCGATGTCGTTCTGGTCGATCCCCGCGGCGGCCTTTACGTCACGGATCTGGTGCGGGGGCGCAACGGCGTGCCGGGCAAGCCGATGGTGATGAACCTGGGCATGCTCACGCTGGAGCAGGTGGACATGTTGTGCCAATCCTATGTCGTCGAACTGTTCGACCGCGCCGAATTTCGCCCCCTGGGCGTTCCGCTCGCCCGCTGGAACCTCGGCCGGATGGATGCGCTGCGCGCGCATATGAAGGAGGAAGGCTGCGATCGCCCGGTCCAGCCGCCGCTCCCCGAAACATTCGAAGACGCCCTGAACGCCGCCGACAACGCGATGTAAGGCCTACAGCGCCGCGCTATTGTCCGCCGGCGCCGGGTCTTCATCGCGATAGAGCAGCATCACCGATCCGTCCTCGCCATGGACGGCGCGGATCGGCAGGCTCAGTTGCAGCGCCGACAGGAACTCCCGGCTGTCGCTGGTGCGGAACCGTCCGCCGATCCGCAGTGATGACACGCGCGTATCGCCGATCAATATGGGCGCGGCGCGATAGCGGTTGAACTCGCCCGTCGCCTGCTCGATCGTCTCGCCGTCCAGTTCGACCATCTGTTCGCGCCAGGCGGTGCGCTGATCGATCAGCTTGGGGCCGAGATGCGTCAGCGCGATCGTGCGCGGCTGGATCACCGCGCCGCTCCCGGCCGGCACCTTCTGCGCCGTGCCGCCGCCCGAATGCACCGTCACCGTACCCTGCGTCACCGTCAGTTCGACGATGGACGGACGCATCCGCACGTTGAAGGCGGTGCCGACCGCGCGAATCACCGCGGACCGGGCTTCGACATCGAACGGGCGTTTGCGGTCATGGGCGACGTCGAACGACGCCTCGCCCTTGATGATACGCACCTTGCGTCCGTTCGATGTGAAGCGGACCTCGGCTTCGCTGTCGCTGTTGAGGTGAAGGGTGGACCCATCGTCCAGCGCAATGTCGCGATATTCGCCGATGCCGGTCTGATAGCGATCCATGCCGCTGAAGGTCCGGACCGTGACGATGGCGGCGACCAGGAAGAACAGGACCGCGACGGCGGCGGCGATCATGATGTTGCGCGACAGGCGGCGCTGCTGTTCCTCGCTGACGATCGCGGCGAGCGGGGGCAGGGTGATGTCGGCAGCGGCGCTCTTCAGCCGCTCGGCGGCCTCCCATGCCGCTTCGGCGCGGGCGAAGGCAACGGCGTGGCGCGGATCGCTTTCGATCCAGGCGCAAATCTCGGCTTCGTCCTCCGATGTGGGGGCGTTATTAAGCCTGGCCAGCAGGCGCGCGGCTTGCGCCTCCATCGCGTCCCTGCCGCCGTTGCTCGAACCTGGTTCCGACGCCTGCACGCTCGAAGTCCGTTTCCTCACGTTCCGCCCAGGCCCGCATAACTATCGCGATGGCTTTGGCCAGATGTTTTTCAACAGTAGAAACGGACAGGGACATCTCCTCCGCTATTTCCAGCATCGATTTTTCGTGGATGCGGCGAAGAATGAAGACGCGGCGGCATTGGGTAGGCAGCGACTCGACGATCGCCTCGACCTGGCGCAGCGCTTCGCGGGCGTGGAGCTGCGCTTCGATATTATTCTCGCCGCCCAGCAGTTCGAGGTCGGCGATGGTCTCGAAGCTGACGACCTTGTTGCGCCGGGCGGTGTCGATGACGAGATTGCGGGCGATGGTGAACAGATACGCCCGCCCTGTCGTCACATTCTCCCAATTTTCCGTGGCATAGGCGCGGGTCATGACCTCGGCGACCATGTCTTCCAGTTCATGGGTGGACGGCAGGATCCTGCGGAGGCGGCCACGAAGGGCGGCTTCCTGAGGCAGGATCACCGTCTTGAACCATTCCAGTTTAGCGCGAACCCGTTGCACGACGACCCCCTGTTTTTTCAGCCGGGCCTCTCCGCTTTTCTTTTCTATGTCATATTTCAATCATGGATGCAGGGGACTGTCCAGACGCCGGATCGTCATAATCCGGACGATCGACCAAAAAAGTTCCGGCCATGGCAAATTAATTGTGGATATGTGGCCGCGAGCGCACACTTATGTCCCGCGGCGCCTTGCCGGCAACGCCGCCGCTCAATCGGGCGGTGGCGGCAGCTCCGTCGGCGCGCTGTCCGGCTGGTCATAGTCGGGGCCGACCGGGGTGATCTCATCCGGCTCGGTCATCGGCGTTTCCTCCGGCGTGACGGGGGCCGGCATCTCGTCTGGCGACTGGGGGTCGATGCGGTCGGGTGGCGGAACGCCATCGGGTCCGGTATCGGGGCGGGTGGCCATCGCTGTCTCTCCTGTGTAACGCATGACCCCTACGTTCGGGCAGCATCGGCGGTTCCGCGCAGGCGTTCCACTATAGCTTGCCTCTTCTCGCGCTTTTCTCTATGCCGCGCCGACCGGCGACCGATGCGGGCGTGGCGAAACTGGTAGACGCGCCAGATTTAGGTTCTGGTATCGCAAGATGTGGGGGTTCGAGTCCCTTCGCCCGCACCAGGATGCCGACCGCGGCAGCGCCACCGAAATTCAGCTGAAGAAAGCGTTTGAGAGAAGAGATGCAGACTGTCGAGACGTTGAACGAGGGCCTTAAGCGCGCCTACACCGTAACCATCACGTCGAAGGATATCGACGCCCGTGTCGACAAGGAAGTGAAGGCGATCGCACCGCAGGTGCGGATGCCCGGTTTCCGCGCCGGCAAGGTGCCTGCGAACCTCGTCAAGAAGATGCATGGTGAATCGCTGCAGCGTGACGCCCTCAACAATTCGATCCAGGAAAGCATTCAGAAGCTGATCGCCGATCAGAAGCTGCGTCCTGCCATGCAGCCGTCGGTCGAACTCGACGAAGGCTTCGAATTCGGCAAGGATGCCGAGATCAAAGTCGCGCTGGAAGTGCTGCCCGATATCGCGGCGCCCAGCGTCGAAGGTCTGAAGCTGGAGCGCCTGACCGTCGAAGTCGCCGATGCGCAGATCGATGAGGCCGCCGGCCGCATCGCGACCCAGCAGGGTGCGCTCGAAGAACATGCCGCCAGCCACAAGGCGAAGGACGGCGACACGCTCAAGATCGATTTCGTCGGCAAGGTCGACGGCGAAGCGTTCGAAGGCGGTTCGGCCGAGGGCGTCAATCTCAAGATCGGCGCGGGCCAGTTCATCCCCGGCTTCGAAGAGCAGCTCACCGGCGTCAAGAAGGGCGAAGAAAAGACCATCGAGGTCACCTTCCCGGAAGATTATGGCGCAGAGCATCTGGCCGGCAAGGCCGCGACCTTCGACATCACCGTCCAGGCGATCCTGAACGGCGACAAGCCCAAGCTGGACGACGAGTTCGCCAAGTCGCTGGGTCTGGAAGGCCTCGACAAGCTCAAGGAACTGCTCAAGGGGCAGATCGAGCAGGAACATAACGGCCTGACCCGCACCCATATGAAGCGCAAGCTGCTCGACCAGCTCGCCGCTGCCCATGATTTCGACGTGCCGCCCAGCATGGTGGAAGCCGAATTCAACCAGATCTGGCAGCAGCTTCAGCATGAAGCCACCCATGAGGAAGATCCGGCCGCCGCGATCGCCGAAATGGAAGCAGAAAAGGAAGACTATCGCGCGATCGCCGTGCGCCGCGTCCGCCTGGGCCTGCTCCTCTCGGAAATCGGCCAGGCCAATGGCGTCATCGTCAACGACCAGGAAATGAACCGCCTCATCATGCAGGCCGCGCAACAGTACGGCCCGCAGGACCGGGAGCGTTTCGTGCAATATGTCCGTCAGGATCCGATGGCCGCCGCCCAGCTTCGCGCGCCGCTCTATGAGGACAAGGTCGTCGACTTCCTGTTCGACAAGGCCGAAGTGACCGACCGCGCCGTCAGCCGCGAGGAACTGGAAGCGGCGATCGAAGCCGAGGATGGCGACGTCAAGCCGCACGTCCACGGCCCGAACTGCGGCCACGACCATCACGACGAAAAGCCGAAGGCCAAGAAGGCTGCGACCAAGAAGGCCGCTGAACCGGCCGCCGACGCCGAAGCGGTAGCCGAAGAAGCCCCCGCCAAGCCGAAGAAGGCTGCCGCCAAGAAGGCCGCTCCTGCCGAAGCAGAGGCCGAAGCGCCCGTCGCTGAGGAAGCGGCCACCGAGGAAAAGCCCAAGAAAAAGGCCGCTCCCAAGAAGGCTGCCGCCAAGGCTGAATAAGCCTGTCGACCCGATAGAATGAGCGCCCGCCTTCCCTGGGAAGTGCGGGCGCTTTTCATTTCCGGGCCGGCATGGCAGACGAAATATTAAGGATGATGTCCGATGCAGGCGACATGGGACAGGGGCAGATGGCGACGATGAAGGAATATCCCCCAGTGGATGGCGCGGTGAACGGCGACACGGCCATGGCGACCCCGCGCGTCGCCGTGATCCTGCCCTGCTATAATGAAGCCGGCGCGATCGTGCAGACGGTAGAGGGCTTCCGCCGCGCACTGCCCGCCGCCGACATCTATGTCTTCGACAATAACAGCCGCGATGGCAGCCGCGAACTGGCGGCCGGGGCGGGGGCTATCGTCCGCCGCGTCGGCCAGCAGGGCAAGGGCCATGTCGTGCGCCGCATGTTCGCCGACGTGGACGCCGACATCTATATCATGGCCGATGGCGATGCGACCTATGAGGCCGCCGCCGCTCCGGCGATGATCGCCGCCATGCTGGCGGACAATCTCGACATGGTGGTCGGCTGTCGCCGCGAAGAGGCCGACGCCGCCTATCGCCGCGGCCACCGTTTCGGCAACTGGGCGCTGACCAGCCTGCTCAAGCAGCTTTTCGGTCGCAGTTTCACCGACATTCTGTCGGGCTATCGCGTCTTTTCCCGTCGCTTCGTCAAGAGCTTCCCCGTCCTGTCGGCAGGGTTCGAGATCGAGACGGAAATCAGCGTCCATGCGCTCGAACTCGCCATGCCGGTCGCCGAAGTGATGACCGCCTATGGCGCCCGTCCCGAAGGATCGGTCAGCAAGCTCAGCACTTATCGCGACGGCTTCCGCATCCTGCGCACCATCATCACCCTCTACCGGATCGAGCGGCCGGTCCTCTTTTTCGGCATCATCGCGGCCTTCCTGGCGGCGCTGTGCCTGGGTCTCGCCGCCCCGCTGATCCTCACCTATCTCCATACCGGCCTCGTCCCCCGTTTCCCGACCGCGATCCTGGTGACCGGCCTCATGATTCTGGCGACCCTGTCGGCCATGTGCGGCCTCATCCTCGACACGGTCGTACGTGGCCGCCGGGAAGTGCGGCGGCTGGCCTATCTCGCCTTCCGCGCGCCGTCCGACTTCGCCCGGCGCGACTGACGCCAAGACCCCCTTGAACCATTCGCCTTTTGTGCCGATGTAGGGGCTGGGCAAAAGCACCTGACTGAAAGAGTATAATGACCAACATCATGCATGATCCCATGGCCGCGCTGGTCCCCATCGTCATCGAACAGTCGAACCGCGGCGAGCGCAGCTTCGACATCTATTCGCGGCTTCTGCGTGAGCGGATCATCTTCGTGACCGGCCAGGTCGAGGATCATATGGCCTCGCTGATCGTCGCCCAGCTCCTGTTCCTCGAATCGGAAAATCCGAAAAAGGACATCTGGATGTACATCAACTCGCCCGGCGGCGTGGTGACGGCCGGCATGGCGATCCACGACACGATGAAATATATCCGTCCCCAGGTCGGCACCGTCTGCATCGGTCAGGCCGCTTCGATGGGCAGCTTCCTGCTCGCCGCGGGCGAACCGGGCAAGCGCATCGCGCTGGGCAATGCGCGCATCATGGTGCATCAGCCGTCCGGCGGCGCGCAGGGCATGGCGTCGGATATCGAGATCCAGGCCAAGGAAATCCTGCGGATTCGCCGTCGCCTGAACGACCTCTATGTCAAATATACCGGCCAGACGCTGCAAGCGGTGGAAAAGGCCATGGATCGCGACACTTTCCTCGAAGCGGACGAGGCGAAGGCCTTCGGTCTGGTCGACGAGGTGTTCGACCGCCGCCCTGCCGCGCCGGAATCTGCCGACGCTTAAAGACTATCTTTACCGGGTCGCGCCACTTTCTTCCCTTGTGGAACGCGCGCGGCCCGGTCTAATATGGCCTTTGGACCAGAAAATCCCTCACCGAATGCGGTTCTGGTGACTGTAGACCGGGGGGGAAGAGAGAATGGCGAATGACTAAGCTTACCGGTTCGGATTCGAAAAGCACGCTTTACTGCTCCTTCTGCGGCAAGTCGCAGCATGAGGTGCGTAAGCTGATCGCGGGACCGACCGTGTTCATCTGCGACGAATGCGTGGAACTGTGCAACGATATCATCCGCGAGGAGACCAAGGGCGGTCTCGTCGGGCGGAAGGATGGCGGCGTACCGACCCCGCAGGAAATCTGCGATGTGCTCGACGATTATGTGATCGGCCAGAAGCGCGCCAAGCGCGTCCTCTCGGTCGCTGTCCACAATCATTACAAGCGCCTGAACCACGGATCGAAGCCGGGCGAGGTCGAACTGGCCAAGTCGAACATCCTGCTCGTCGGTCCGACCGGCTGCGGCAAGACGCTGCTCGCGCAGACGCTGGCCAAGACGTTCGACGTGCCCTTCACCATGGCCGACGCGACCACGCTGACCGAAGCCGGCTATGTCGGCGAGGATGTGGAGAACATCATCCTAAAGCTGCTCCAGGCGTCGGATTACAACGTCGAAAAGGCGCAGCGCGGCATCGTCTATATCGACGAGATCGACAAGATCAGCCGCAAGGCGGAGAATCCCTCCATCACCCGCGACGTGTCGGGCGAAGGTGTGCAGCAGGCGCTGCTCAAGCTGATGGAAGGCACCACCGCCTCCGTCCCGCCGCAGGGCGGCCGCAAGCATCCCCAGCAGGAGTTCCTGCAGGTCGACACGACCAACATCCTGTTCATCTGTGGCGGCGCCTTTGCGGGCCTGGAAAAGATCATCGGCGACCGTCTGGAAGCCAAGTCGATCGGCTTCGGCGCCTATGTCGCCGCGCCCGAAGAGCGCAAGACCGGCGAACTGCTCAAGTCGAGCGAACCGGAAGATCTGCTCAAATTCGGCCTGATCCCCGAATTTGTCGGTCGTCTGCCCGTCATCGCGACGCTGGAGGATCTCGACGTCTCGGCGCTGGTGAAAATCCTGGGCGAACCGAAGAACGCGCTGGTCAAGCAATATGGCAAGCTGTTCGACATGGAGAATGTCGAGCTGAGCTTCACCGATGACGCATTGGTGGCGATCGCGAAGAAGGCGATCGAGCGCAAGACCGGCGCGCGCGGCCTGCGTTCGATCCTCGAAGCGATCCTGCTCGACACCATGTTCGACCTGCCCTCGATGGAGGGCGTCGGTGAAGTGGTGGTCGACAAGGATGTCGTGGCGGGCACCAAGGAGCCGATTCGCGTGTTCAGCGAGAAGGAAAAGCGGGCCGAAGACGCGGCCTGATCCACACCTTTTTTACCCGCTTTTTAAAGGGCCGGCGCGCGATCGCTGGCCCTTTTTCGTTACGCCAGCGTGCGCTGCACAAAAATTCTTGCTGCGTTGCAAAATTGCACCACCGTCAAACTACTGTGTGCCATCGGAATTTTGTCACTAAACTTCAATAATTTATGACCAAATGGCGGGGGTCCCAAAGCGCAGGCGAAAGGGGCAGGGGAGGATTGTGACAGTCCTGTTGGTGCATTGTAACAAAATTGCAATCGACGCATCACAGGGCCGTCGTCAGCAGCCGCCAAGAGCGGCGCCGGCTTGAAAGAGCAGACTATTTGCAGGGGTGCGGCGACGCGCCACTCTTGAAAAGGGACAAGGGTCACATGAAGACATTTCTGATGGGCAGCGCCGCGATCATCGCCGTCGCCGCCCCCTCCGCCGCCTTCGCGCAGTCCACGGGTTCGTCGGACTTCGAAGACAGCATCATCGTCACCGGCGCGCGCATCGACCAGGGTGTCGGCGGCGTCAAGATTCCCGACTCGCCCAAGGCGAAGGTCGTTCTGGGTCAGGAAATCATCCAGGCGCAGCGCCCCGGCCAGACGATCAACGAAATCATCAACCTGGTGCCGGGCGTCAGCTTCACCAACAACGATCCCTGGGGTTCGTCGGGCGGCAGCTTCACCATCCGTGGCTTTAGCTCGGACCGCATCTCGCAGACCTTCGATGGTATCCCGCTCAACGACTCCGGTAACTATGCGGTTTACACCAACCAGCAGGTCGATGGCGAACTGATCGAAAACGTCAATGTTAACCTGGGTTCGACCGACGTCGACAGCCCGACCGCCGCAGCGGTTGGCGGCACCGTCAACATCAAGACGCTGGAGCCGAGCGACGAATATGGCGTCCTTGCCAGCGTCAGCTACGGTAACATCGCCGCCAGCGGTGCGGGCGATCGGCCCTATTTCCGCATGTTCGGCGTCGTCAACACGGGCGACCTGACCGGCCATGGCACCAAGGCCTGGTTCTCGGCTTCGCGCCTGAAGAACGATGCAGCCTTCGCCAACTATGGTAAGGTGTACAAGCAGCAGTATAATGCCAAGATTTGGCAGGATATCGGCGACAATGGCGATTTCATCTCGCTGTCGGGTCACTACAACCAGAACCGCAACAATTTCGGTGGTTCGCCGCTGCGCGCCAACGCCATCACCGGCGACAAGTCGGGCCGTTTTTATGACATCGCCGGCGGCTATCCTTGCAACGTTAGCCTGACGGGCGTGACCAATAGCTGCGGCACCGATTTCGAACGTCGCTACAATCCGTCCAACACCGGCAACGTCCGTCTGAACTCCAAATATACGCTGACCGATCGCCTGACGTTCAGCGTCGATGGCGCCTATCAGTGGGTGAAGGCCAATGGCGGCGGTACGACGTCGGCTTACGAAGCCTATAACTATATCGGCGGCGTACCCTATACCGGCAATTATGGCGGTTCCTTCTATTTCGGTCGCGACTTCAACGGCGACGGAAACCTTGGCACCGACACCAACGGCGACGGTATCGTGTCGGGCACTGAATCCGACCGCTACACAGTTCTCCAGCCCAGCCAGACCAACACCCGTCGCTGGGTCGGCATCGCCAACCTCGCTTATGAAATTAGCGATGCCCACCGTATTCGCCTGTCGTACAGCTATGATCGCGCCCGTCACCGCCAGACCGGCTATGCCGGCCTGCTCGACCTGGGCGGCAATCCGCTGGACGTCTTCCCGATCAACGATCCGCTGACCGACACCGCCGGCAACGCCCTGCAAAAGCGTGACCGCAAGTCGATCGCCGAACTGAACCAGATCGCGGGCGAATATCGCGGCCAGTTCTTCGAAGACCGGTTGAGCGTCCTGATCGGCGGCCGTCTGCCCTTCTTCAAGCGTGAATTGACGCAGAACTGCTTCACCACCAGCTCGGGCGGTTTCGTCGACTGCGTTCCTGATGATCAGATTGCAGCTTACACCGCAGCGAAGCCCTACAGCTATAATGCGACGACGGGTAAGGCGACCGGCTCGGCTCTGCCGCAGTCGCGTAAGCTGAAGTACGACAAGTTCCTGCCGAACGTCGGTGCGACCTTCAAGATCACGCCGGAAATCAGCATCGCAGGCAGCTATGCCAAGAACATCTCGGTGCCCAGCACCGACGCGCTCTACAACGCCTTCTACTTCCCGGCGGACAGCGATGCGGCCTACCGCGTGCCTGAAACCTCGGACAGCTTCGACGCCAGCATTCGCTATAGCTCGTCGAAGGTGCAGGCAGCTGTTACCGGCTGGTACTCCAAGTACAAGAACCGCCTCGTTACCGCTTATGACATTGACGGCAACGGCACTGACACCAATCTGGGTCCGGTGAAGAAGTACGGCATCGACAGCAGCATTTCGTACAGCCCGATCAAGGAAGTTACGGCTTACCTGTTCGGTTCGTACATCAAGTCTGAAATCCAGAACGATGCCCGTACCGGCAGCTGTGCCGCCACCAGCGACATTGCGCTGGCCGGCCTCTGCTACATCGATGCGAGCGGCGACGCCTATCTGCGCACCGCTGGCAAGCGTGAACGTAGCGCGCCGAAATATCTGTTCGGTGGTCGTCTCCAGGGCAATCTGGGTGACTTCACCCTGGGCGTGCAGGCAAAGAAGACCAGCTCGCGTTATATGAACGACATCAATGGTGAAGTTCAGTCGGTCACGCTGACCGATGGCACGACCAAGATCATCGCGCCCGGCGCGAAGTTCGGTGCCTACACCGTCGTTGATATCGATCTGCGCTACTCGCTCGCCAGCCTCGGCATGGAAAAGGGCGCGATCCAGCTCAACGTCAGCAACCTGTTCGACAAATTCTATGTCGGCTCGTTCAGTGGCGGTCTGGACACGCTGGCCAGCAGCTCGTCGGCCTTCGTGAACTTCGGTTCGCCGCGCGCGATCAGCGCTTCGCTGATCGTCGGCTTCTAAGCCGCAACCACTCGTTTAAAAAAAAGGGGGGCGCGGAGAAATCCGTGCCCCCTTTTTGTTGGAGACAGATAGGATATCCGGGCCTAGCGCCGACTTCTCACATGTCACATGCAAGAAGTTCGGGAAATTTCAGCGCAGGCAGCTATCCAGCCCGTCCCGCTGCACCACGCCGATCCGCGCTGCGATCGTATTGCCGTAGCGCCGCGTAAAGCCGCTCGGCGCCACCGCCGCCCGCTTCTTGGGCAGCGGCAGCACGGCGGCGATGCGGCCGGCCTCCGCCTTGCTCAGCTTGCCCGCGCCATGGTGGAAATAACGGATCGCGCCGGCCTGTACCCCATAGGTGCCGATCCCCGTCTCCGCGACGTTCAGATAGACCTCCATGATCCGGCGCTTGCCCCACATCGCCTCGATAAGCACCGTGAACCAGGCTTCCAGCCCTTTGCGCACGAAGCCGCCGCCCTGCCACAGGAAGACATTCTTGGCGGTCTGCTGGCTGATGGTCGATCCGCCGCGGATACGGCCGCCGCTGGCATTATGGATCGCCGCCTTGGCGATCGCATCGACGTCGAAGCCGTGATGGCTGCAGAACTTCCCATCTTCCCCCGCGATCGCCGCCCGCGCCATATCCGGATCGATCGCGTCCAGCGACGTCCAGTCCTTTGTGATGCCATTGGGGTCGAACAACATCGTCAGCGTCACCGGCGGCGGCACGAAGCGATAGATCGCCACCATCAACAGCGACAGGGCGATGAAGCCGAACAGGATCTTGATGGGGATCATGATCCAGCGGGAACGGCGGCGATGCGATACGGTTGGTGCGGTCATGCCGCCTGTCGTAGCGCGGTCCGCTTCCCCGGCTCAAGCGGTCGCGAGCGTCTCCAGCCGCCGGTCGCGATTGATGAGCAGTACCAGACCCGCGCCGATCAGGCAGAGGATGCCCGCGCCGATGAAGGCGGGCATGTAGCTGAGCCAGACGGTACGGGCCAGCCCGCCACCCAACGCCGCGCTGGCGGCGCCCAATTGGTGGCCGGCGAATATCCATCCGAAGACGATGTTCGCCCGTTCTGCGCCGAAACGCTGCGCCGTCAGCTTCACCGTCGGCGGCACCGTCGCGACCCAGTCGAGGCCGTAGAAGATTGCGAAGATCGACAGGCTGTAGAGCGAAAAGTCGCTGAAGGGCAGGTAGAGCAGCGAAAGCCCGCGCAGCCCATAATAGCAGAACAGCAGCCATCGATTGTCGAACCGGTCGGACAGCCAGCCCGACGCCAGTGTCCCGCCGAAATCGAACAATCCCATCATTGCCAGCATCGACGCCGCGCCGACCGCCGCCAGCCCGTAATCGCCGCACAATGCGATAAAATGGGTTTGTACCAGCCCGTTGGTGCTGGCCCCGCAAATATAGAAGGAAAAGAAGAGTATCCAGAAGGTCGGCGCCTTTGCCGCGTCGCGCAGCACGGTCAGCGGCGTCATCAGCAGCGCGCCGAAGCTGGCGGGCTGGGGAGGCGCAGGCTGGACATGCGTTTCTCCATAGGGCGCCAGTTCCAGATCAGCGGGCCGGTCGCGCATCAACAGCAGCACGACGACCGCCGCCACGACGATCGCGCCGCACACCAGCAACAGCGCAGCGCGCCAGCCATGGCTTTCGGTCAGGCCCGCAAGCAGCGGCAGAAAGGCGAGCTGCCCGGTCGCCGTGCTGGCCGACAACAGCCCCATGACAAGGCCCCGCCGCTGCCCGAACCAGCGCGTCGCAACCGTTGCGCCCAGCACCATCGCGGTCAGGCCGGTCCCGATGCCCATCACCACGCCCCACAGCAGCACCAGTTGCCACAACTGCGTCATGCCCAGCGACAGCAACATTCCGCCGATGACGATGGACAGCGAAATCAGCATCATGCGGCGCACGCCGAAGCGGTTCATGAACGCGGCGGCGAAGGGCCCCATCCCGCCGAACAGCAGGAAGCGGATGGCGAGCGCGCCGCTGATATCCGCCGCGCTCCAGCCGAACTCCTTTTGCAACGGTACGATCAGAACGCCGGGCGCTCCGACCGCGCCGGCCACCACCAACATCGTGAGGAAGGTCGTGCCCGCGACCGCCCAGCCATAATGGATGTTCCGCGCAGCCAGGCGGCGCGCAAACAGGGTCGACAGCATCAACTTCCCCCTTCGGGTCACGATCGGACTGGCGTTAAATGATGGCCATCATATATAAGGTCAAGGGGCCATTTGAAGGAAGCAGGACATGAAGGTCAGCCGCGATCAGGCCGCGCGCAATCGGGAAAAGGTGATCGACGCAGCATCGCGCCTGTTCCGCGCGCGGGGCGTCGAGGGCGTTGGCATAGGGGAGGTGATGCGGGAATGCGGACTCACGCATGGTGGCTTTTACAACCAGTTCGAATCGAAAGAGGCGCTGGCCGCTGAAGCCTGCGCTGCGTCGTTGGCGGCCAGCGCCCTGCGGTGGCGGGCAGTGATGGAAGCGGCTGGAGAGGGCGACGCGCCCGCAGCGATCGCGGGTAACTATCTGAACGCCCGCAATCGCGACGCGCCGGAGACCGGCTGCGCCCTGATCGCCCTCGGTCCAGATGCGGCGCGGCGCGGTGGCGACCTGGCGGAGGCCTTCCGTAATGGCTTTGAGGAACTGACCGCCATCCTCGAACAGGCCGGACCGGATCTGAGCCGGCAGGACGCGCTGGCCCGCATGGCACAGATGGTCGGTGCCATGGTGCTGGCGCGGGGCGTTGGCGATCCGGCGCTCTCGGACGAGATATTGGCGGCGGCCCGCCGGGCATTGGGGCTGTCCGCATGAGCTTCTGGCGACCGATGCGCAAGGCCGATATCCCGGCGGTTGCGGCGATCTCCGACGCGGTGCATGGCGCCTATACCGAACGGCCCGATATTTATGGGGAACGTCTGCAGCTCTACCCAGCCGGATGCTGGATGCTGGAGCGGGCCGGGAAGGCGCAGGGCTATCTGATCAGTCACCCATGGCGGGGTGATCGGCCGCCGAGGCTCAACATTCCCATCCTCGCTGTTCCCGGTGGAGCGGACCATTATTATCTCCACGACCTGGCGCTGCTGCCAGAGGCGCGTGGCACCGGTGCGGCGGCGGATGCGATGCGATTGGTGGTCGATCAGGCCAATGGCGCAGGTTTCGCGCGGATCGCACTGACCGCGGTCAATGGCGCCGACGCTTTCTGGCGGAAGCATGGCTTCCTGCCCGCGGTCGGTAAGATGGCTTATGGCGGGGATAGTCTCGCCATGGAACGGAAGACTGCAGAGTAGACGTCAGACTGGGCTCATCGTCGGGAGTAAGCTGTTCCACCAACGAAGAAGCCCCGGAGCGATCCGGGGCTTCTTCATTCCATTCTATCGCGAGATCAGGCGAGCGCGAAACGCGCCATCTTGCCCAGCTTGTCGCCGGCGATGCGCATCATCGCCTTTTGCAGCTTTTCGAAGGCGCGGACCTCGATCTGACGGACGCGCTCGCGCGACACGCCATAGACCTGCGACAGTTCTTCCAGCGTCTTGGGCTCTTCGGCCAGACGGCGTTCCGCCAGGATGTGCTTTTCGCGATCGTTGAGGTCGGTCATCGCCTCCACCAGCATTTCGTGCCGCTGGGTGCGCTCCTGCTCCTCTGCGACTCGCTCGTCCTGAAGCGGGTCATTGTCCTGCAACCAGTCCTGCCACTGCCCGTCGCCATCCTCGCGCATGGGGACGTTCAACGACGTGTCGCCGCCCATCGCCATGCGACGGTTCATCGACACGACATCCTGCTCGCTGACGCCCAGGTCGGTTGCGATTTTCGTCACATCCTCGGGGCGCAGGTCGCCATCCTCGAACGCCTCGATATTGTTCTTCATCCGGCGCAGGTTGAAAAACAGCTTCTTCTGCGACGCGGTGGTGCCCATTTTGACCAGCGACCAGCTGCGCAGAATGAATTCCTGGATCGATGCGCGAATCCACCACATGGCATAGGTCGCCAGACGAAAGCCGCGTTCGGCCTCGAACTTCTTAACGCCCTGCATCAGGCCGATATTGCCTTCGGAAATCAGCTCGCTGACCGGCAGGCCATAACCGCGATAACCCATTGCGATCTTCGCCACGAGGCGCAGATGCGACGTCACCAGCTGGGCCGCGGCCTCGGGATCCTGATGCTCCTCATACCGCTTGGCGAGCATATATTCCTGCTCTGGCGTCAGCAGCGGAAACTTGCGAATCTCCGACAGATAGCGGTTGAGGCTGGCTTCACCGCCCAGCGCCGGAACCGCGGGGACATTGCTCTTGTTAGCCATGTCGCTTCACCTTTCCCTTTCATGCGCGGCGGAACCCAGAAGAGGCGTCCTGCGCCGTCGCAAACTTGTCAGAACCTATACGTGGAGCTGGCTTAACAGTTCCTGCATATCGCCAGGCAATACACTTTGAAACATAAGCCGCTCGGCTGTTACCGGATGTATGAACCCCAGGCTTTTGGCGTGCAATGCCTGCCTTTTGAAACCCAGCGTTTCCAGTATTGATTTGAAACCTTTTCTTTCTCTACCGTAAACCGGGTCACCGATCAAGGGGTGGCCGATATGGTGCATATGGACGCGCACCTGGTGGGTGCGACCGGTTTCCAGCTTGCATTCCACCACCGCCGCGTCGCGCAATCGCTGGATGATGCGATAATGCGTGACGGCATGTTTGCCGCGCCCTTCCCGATGAACCGCCATCTTCTTTCGATCAGCGTCGGATCGGCCGATCCAAGTATCGACCGTCCCGGCGGCGGGGCTGGGCGAGCCATAGACGATTGCGGCATAGAGACGGTCGATGCTGTGATCCTTGAACTGGCGGGCCAGTCCCTCATGCGCCTTGTCGGATTTGGCGACCACCAGCAGGCCGGACGTATCCTTGTCGATCCGATGAACGATGCCGGGGCGGGCAACCCCGCCGATGCCGGACAAGCGCCCTTCGCAATGATGCAGCAGCGCGTTAACCAGCGTGCCGTCCAGATTGCCGGCGGCGGGATGGACGACCAGCCCTGCGGGTTTGTCGATGACGATCAGGTCATCGTCTTCATGGACGATGGCGAGCGGAATATCCTGCGCCACCGTATCCAGCGGGACCGGCGGGGGCAGGGTGACAGTGAAGACCTGTCCGGCTGCAACCTTCATCGATATGCTGATCTTGCCGAGCTTGGAGGATTGCACCTGACCTTCGCCGATCAGCGCCTTCAGCCGCTCGCGCGACAGGTCGGGGAGCAGATCCGCGAGCGCGCGATCAAGGCGTATCCCATGCTGCGCTTCGCCAATGACTGCTTCGATGATGGAAACCCCCGGACCCATTGGCTAGGGATGTAGGAATGCGGGTCGAAATTTCAAGTATTCTGTTGGAACAGATCGTGGCCCTGGCAGCGGCCGAGGCCCATGAAGTGTGCGGTCTGTTGCTGGGTTCGGATGACAGGATCGCGGCGATCGTGCCCGCCGCCAATGTGGCGGCCGATCCTGCCCGCCATTTCGAACTGGATCCGGCGGCGTTGATCGCCGCGCATCGGGCGGCCCGGGCGGGTGGACCGAAGGTTATCGGCCACTATCATTCTCATCCGTCGGGCGTTGCCGCGCCGTCCGCGACCGATGCGGCCTGTGCCGCGCCCGACGGAAATTTGTGGCTCATTGTCGGCGTGGGAGAAGCGACTTTATGGCGGGCGGGGCCGGGGACGGCGGTTAACGTCCATTTCACCAAAATGCATCTCGACAGTCGGTGAGCGAAAGGCGGCAAGCCGGGCTTGCATCGGCGCGCGGCGCGGCGCATTAGCCGAAGGCCCGCTTATTCCCATCACAATCCGGTGACCCAGACCTCGCATGACCAACCCGACCGACAGCATCGAATTTGCCAGCCTGCTCTGCTCGCGCCTGTGTCATGACCTGTTGAGCCCCGTCGGCGCGCTCAACAACGGGCTGGAGCTGATGGCGGACGAAACCGACCCGGAAATGCGCCAGCGCTGCCTCGACCTGCTGGGCGACAGCGCCCGGACATCGGCGAACAAGCTCAAATTCTTCCGCCTCGCTTTCGGCTCCGCCGGCGGCTTTGGCGATGCCGTGCCCCCGCATGAGGCGCGGGTGGCTATCGAGGGCATGTTTGCGACGACAGGCCGGGTCAAGGTCGGCTGGCTGGTCGAGGAACAAATGCTCGACAAGCTGGCCGCCAAGATATTGCTGAACCTGGCGTTGATCGCCGGCGATGCGCTGGTGCGCGGCGGACAACTGGACATCGGTGCTGAAAAGCGGCCGGGCCTGACTGAAATCGTGGTGCGGGGCGAAGGGCCCAAGGTCGTGCTCGATCCCGACTTGCGCGCTGCACTGGCCGGTACCTTGCCGATCGACGGGCTGGCGTCCCGTACTGCCGCCGCCTGGATGGTGCGCCAGATGGTGGCGGAATCGGGCGGAGAGATCGCCCTGTCGCCGCCGGGCGAGCCGGTCCTGCTGTTCGGTGCGTCGATCCCCGACCGCAAGCGATAATCGCGTATAACTGTCGCAGTCGCCGTCTCAGCGCAGGCTTCCCGCCTATCTGGCGTGGTGCATTTCCTGCATTTCCGCGACCAGTAGCGCGACCAGGTCGGCGGCAGGCAAAGCACGCGCGAGCGGAGCGCCCTGGCCGGCCCATTGTGCACCATAGCCGCCTTCGCCCGATGCCTTTGCGGCCTGGTTGAGCGCTTTGCCCGCGTCATAGGCGATCGGATAATCGGGCGGTTGCCGCTCGCTGCGCTGGCCCCAGGCCGTGAAACGGTTGGCAAGACAGCGGGCTGGGCGACCCGATATCACGCGTGTCATGACCGTATGCGCCGCGGCCGGGCTGAACAAGGCGGAGCGATAGGCGGCGTCGGCGCCGCTTTCCGGACAGGCGATGAAGGCGGTGCCCAGTTGCGCCGCGACGGCCCCCAGGTCGATTGCCGCCTGTACGCCTCGGCCATCCATGATGCCGCCCGCAGCGATGACGGGCAGTCCTGCTCGCTCTACTAGCAGTCGGGTCAGCGCCATGGTTCCCAGGCAATTATCCGGTCCATCCGGATCGAACATGCCGCGATGGCCGCCTGCTTCGAAACCCTGCGCCACGACGGCGTCGATACCTGCCGCCTTGGCCGCTAGCGCTTCTTCCAGCTTGGTCGCGCTGGCCAGCAGCAGGCAGCCCGCCGCTTTCAGCCGGAGGATTTTTCGGCTGTCGGGCAATCCGAAATGGAAGCTGACGACCGCCGGCCGCGCATCGACCAGCATCTCCAGCATCGCGTCGTCCTCGGCAAAGCTGCGATAGATTTCGTGGAGCGATCGTGGCGGCTGAGCGCCATGTTCGGCAAATAACGGCGCGAGCGCATCGATCCAGCGCCGCTCGACTTCCGGTTGGACTCTGGCGGGCGCATGGACGAAGAGATTGACGTTGAACGGCCGATCCGTCCTCGCGCGCACCGCATCGATCATGATGCGCGCGGCTGAGGCATCGACGGCGCCAATCGCGATCGATCCGAGCGCTCCGGCATTGCTGACGGCCGCGGCCATCTCCGGCGTGGATAGGCCGGCCATCGGCGCCTGGATGATCGGATGGGCAAGGCCCAGCGTGTCGAGCGGGTTCATGCCCCCTATCTGGGACCATCGGCTGCAAAGGAAAAGGCCCGGTCGCCTGTCGCGACCGGGCCTTTTCCGAAAAGCAGCGCTGAAGGGATCAGCTGCTATAGTACATGTCGAATTCGACCGGCGACGGCGCCATTTCCCAGCGATACACTTCGGGCCACTTCAGTTCGATATAGGCTTCGATCTGGTCCTTGGTGAACACGTCGCCCTTCAGCAGGAATTCGTAATCCGCTTCCAGGCTGTTCAGCGCTTCGCGAAGCGAGGCGCAGACGGTAGGCACCTGGCTCAGTTCTTCGGGCGGCAGGTCATAGAGATTCTTGTCCATCGCCGGGCCGGGGTGAATCTTGTTCTCGATGCCGTCGAGGCCGGCCATCAGCAGGGCGGCGTAGCACAGATAGGGGTTGGCCATCGCGTCGGGGAAACGGAATTCCACGCGCTTCGCCTTGGCGCCCGCGCCATAGGGAATACGGCAGGAAGCCGAACGGTTGCGCGCCGAATAGGCCAGCAGAACGGGGGCTTCGAAGCCCGGCACCAGACGCTTGTAGCTGTTGGTGGTCGGGTTGGTGAAGGCGTTCAGCGCCTTGGCATGCTTGATGACGCCGCCGATGAAGTAGAGGCACATGTCGGACAGGCCGGCATAGCCTTCGCCTGCGAACAGCGGCTTGCCGTTGTCCCAGATCGACATATGGGTGTGCATGCCCGAACCATTGTCCTGCGCGATCGGCTTGGGCATGAAGGTCGCGGTCTTGCCATAGGCCTGGGCGACCATCTGCACGACATATTTGTAGATCTGCATACGGTCGGCGGTCTGGACCAGCGTACCGAAGGTCAGGCCCAGTTCGTGCTGCGCGGCGGCGACTTCATGGTGATGCTTGTCGCAGGGCAGGCCCATTTCGAGCATGGTCGACACCATTTCGGCGCGGATGTCGGTGCAGGGATCGACCGGCGCGACGGGGAAATAGCCGCCCTTGGCGCGGGGACGGTGGCCCAGATTGCCGCCTTCATATTCCTTGCCGGTGTTGGTCGGCAGCTCGATATCATCGATCTTGAAATAGCTTTGCGAATAATCGCTTTCGAAGCGAACATCGTCGAACATGAAGAATTCCGCTTCCGGTCCGACATAGATGGTGTCGCCGAAGCCGGCCGACTTGACGAAGGCTTCTGCGCGCTTCGCGGTCGAGCGGGGATCGCGGCTGTACAGTTCGCCGGTGTCGGGTTCCACGACGTCGCAGAACAGGATCAGCATCGGGGTGGCGCTGAACGGATCGACATAGACGGCGTCCAGGTCGGGCTTGAGGATCATGTCCGATTCGTTGATGGCCTTCCAGCCTTCGATCGACGAACCGTCGAACATCAGGCCCTGGGTCAATTCATCTTCGCCAAGCACGCTCGACACCATGGTCAGGTGCTGCCACTTGCCCTTGGGATCGGTGAAGCGGACATCGACCCATTCGATCTCCTTTTCCTCGATCATCTTCAGGATGTCTTTTGGCGTGTTGGCCATGTGCACTTGCCCTTCTCTCAAAAATACCCCCCCGAAGGGGCAGTTGAAGTCCGTTTCCGCCCGGCTCGGCGGAAATTCGTTAAATCAGATCGCGTCGCTGTCCCGCTCGCCGGTGCGGATGCGCACGGCGCCCTCGACCGCGGAAATGAAGATCTTGCCATCGCCGATTCGACCGGTCTGTGCCGCGGAGCAGATGGCCTCGACTACCCGGTCGGCCAGCGAATCGTCGACGACGACTTCCAGTTTCACCTTGGGCAGGAAATCGACGACATATTCGGCGCCGCGATAGAGTTCGGTATGTCCCTTCTGACGGCCGAAACCCTTGGCTTCGGTTACGGTGATGCCGGACACGCCCACTTCGTGCAGGGCTTCCTTCACCTCGTCCAGCTTGAACGGCTTGATGATCGCTTCGATCTTTTTCATCACTCGTAATCCCAACCCATGACGCACGCACTGAATGCGGGTGCGACCCGCATCCACTCTCCTTCAAGGAACGATCGTCATCCCCCCCAAAGGCAGGCGCCGTTCCCCTTAACAATCAATTACCGTGCCAAATGGCGAATCGCTAGGACATGCTTTCGGCGATGCAGCAATCTTTGTCCATATTGCCCGGATTCCGGGCAATATCGTGACTCTCTGCCCGTTTTTTGGGCAGCGTTTCGATTGTTAGAGCGCGTAAGGCGGACAATCCAGGCCAGCCGGGCTCTTGGTGAATATCTCGCAGCCGGTTTCAGTGATGCCGATGCTATGTTCGAATTGCGCCGACAGGGTGCGGTCGCGCGTGACGGCGGTCCATCCGTCGTCCATCATCTTCACGCCGGGTTTGCCGATGTTGATCATCGGCTCGATCGTGAAGAACATGCCGGGGCGCAGTTCGGGGCCGGTGCCGGGACGGCCGATATGGACGACCTCGGGACTGTCATGAAACACCTGGCCCAGGCCATGGCCGCAAAAATCGCGTACCACGCCATAGCGATGCTTTTCGGCATGGCGCTGGATCACATGGCCGATGTCGCCCAGATGATTGCCAGGCTTGGCCTGCTCGATGCCCAGCATCAGGCATTCATAGGTGACTTCGACCAGCCGCCGCGCCTTGATGGCGGCTTCGCCGACGATGAACATGCGGCTGGTGTCGCCATGCCAGCCATCGACCAGCGGTGTGACGTCGATATTCAGGATATCGCCGTCCTTGAGCCGATAGTCGCCCGGGATGCCATGGCAGATCACATTGTTGAGCGAGATGCAGCAGCTATGGGTATAACCGCGATAACCCAGCGTCGCCGGCACTCCGCCGCCGTCCAGCGACATGCGGCGCACGATATCGTCCAGTTCGCCGGTGGTCACGCCCGGCACCACATGCGGCACGAGCGCGTCCAGTATCTCGGCGGCGAGCCTACCGGCCTTGCGCATGCCGGCGAAACCGGATTCGTCATAAAGCTTGATCGCGGCGGAGCGGGAAATCGGCGCATCGGCCGTCATCGTCATATAGTCGGTCATGTACCATTTATAAGCGCAACGGCGGCATAATGCGAGAGGGCGACTAGTCAGGGCGTGCGGCGCAGGCTATGGGCTGGCGCATGGCCGATCCGACCCGCATCTGGACCGCAGCGCTGATCGTGATCGGCGACGAAATCCTCTCTGGCCGCACCCAGGACAAGAATATCGGCCAGGTCGCCAGTTGGCTCGGCGTTCAGGGCATTCGCTTGCGTGAAGTGCGCGTGGTGGCCGACGATCGGGATTCGATCGTCGAGGCCGTCAATACGCTCCGCGCGCGCAACGACTATCTGTTCACGACCGGCGGCATCGGGCCGACTCATGACGACATCACGGTCGACGCGATCGCGGCGGCGCTGGGCGTAGAGGTGGAAATCCACGAAGGCGCGCGCGCCATCCTTTCGGGCTATTACGATACACGCGGCGGGCTGACCGATGCGCGGCTTCGCATGGCGCGGGTGCCAGCAGGCGCGGACCTGATCGAAAATCGCATGTCCGGCGCGCCGGGCATCCGCCATGGCAACATCTTCATCATGGCCGGCGTGCCCTATATCACCGCCGGCATGCTCGACAGCCTGACGGGAACGTTGGAAGGCGGCCTCCCGCTGCTATCCGCAACGATCGGCTGCTGGGTGGCGGAAAGCGAGATTGCCGACCTCCTCGCCTCGACCGAACGCGCCCATGAAGGCTGCCAGATCGGCAGCTATCCCTTTTTCCGCGAGGGCCGCACAGGCGCCAATTTCGTGATTCGCTCGACCGATGCGGCGATGCTGGACGCCTGCACCGCCGATCTCAGCACCGCGCTGGAGCGCGGCGGCTGGACCGTGACGGCGGGCGGGATTTAGCGGTCGATTACTTGGCTTCGGCCTTCAGATAGGCGATCAGGTTGGCGCGATCGACCGCGTTGGGCACGCCGGCAAAGGCCATGCGATTTCCCGGGACCAGCCCACTCGGCTTGGTCAGGAATGTGTCGATGCTCTTGGCGTCCCAGCGAATCTTCGCGTTCTGCATCGCAGGCGAATAAGTGAAGCCTGCCATGGTGCCGGATGTGCGGCCGAATATGCCGGCAAGGGACGGCCCCATCTTCTTCGGTCCGGGCTTCACATCGTGGCATAGGGCGCATCGCGCAAACACCGTCTTCCCCTTGGCCGCATCTCCCGTCTGCGCGAGTGCAGGGGAACTGGCTGCGCACAGGGCAGTCAGGACGAACAGTCTCGATACGGTCGCAAGTGGCATGAAGCGTTTCCCTTGAAAGATGAGGCGGTGGGGCTTTTGCCTTTCCTCCGCTGATGCGCCTTTATGGCTTTCTGTCTGAATGGGGGTTTAAGCGTATGGACGTCAACTGGCGTCGCTAATAGTGTATCCAGCCCTCCGCTGCCGATCGCCGTCCGGGTCCATAGGCCCTACGGTTTGTCGCACACTCAGTCGCCGCGTTTCCCATGGGGTGTCGACCTTCCAGCACAGCAGTTCGTTGCGCTACCATGTCGGGGAAGGGGGCGATTGAGCTTTACGCCACGAAAGCTGTCGCCGCCGCTACAACCGTCTGTTGCAGCTCTGCATCGATGCCGACGACGCCTGAAGCTCCGTGTTGGAAGCAGCCTAAGGGAAAATGGTGGACGCACTTGGGCTCGAACCAAGGACCCGCTGATTAAGAGTCAGCTGCTCTACCAACTGAGCTATGCGTCCATTCCGGCGCCGCAGGCGCTCCGGTGTGGGCGGGCTGTTAGCAGTCGCTTGGCTGTTTGCAAACCATAAATCACCCAAAGACCGGAAATTTTTCGGCTGCGGCGATCTAGGCCCAGTTTCCCGTCCCTGTACGTCGCTTGCCCGCACGATCGATGGCCATGATGATGCCGATGCACAGCATCACCGTCAGCATCGAAGAACCGCCATAGGACATGAAGGGCAGGGGGATGCCCACCACCGGGGCCAAGCCCATGACCATCATCAGGTTTATCGCCACATAGAAGAAGATGGTGGTGGTCAGTCCCGCCGCAACGAGCCGCGCAAATTTGTCCTGGGTCCGCATGGCGACCCGGATGCCCCATCGGAACAATAGCATGAAGGCAAGGATAAGCAGCGCGCCGCCCAGCAATCCCCATTCCTCGGCCATAGTGGCGAAGACGAAATCCGTATGGCCTTCGGGCAGATAGTCGAGGTGACTCTGCGTACCGTGGAGGAAGCCCTTGCCCCAGAAGCCGCCCGATCCGATCGCGATCTTGGACTGGCTGATATGATAGCCCGCGCCCAGTGGATCGCTTTCGGGATCGAGGAATATAAGGACGCGATTCTTCTGATAGTCGTGCAGGAAGCTGAAAGCGATCGGGATCGCCGCTCCCCCGGCCAGTCCCGTTCCGATGAACAGGCGCAGTGGCAGACCGGCCAGGAACATGACCGTCACGCCGCCCGCCGCGATCATCGTCGCAGTACCAAGATCGGGCTGAATGAGTACCAGCGCCCAAGGCAGGCCGATCAGGACCAGTGCCGGCCATATCGCGTTCCAGCGCCGAATTTCGCCCACTGGCAGCATGGCATAGAAGCGCGCGACCGTCAGGACGATGATCGGCTTCATGAATTCGGACGGCTGGAGTTGCATGAAGCCGAGATTGATCCAGCGCTGGCTGCCGCCGGCGACGCCGCCGATCAGTTCCACCAGGAACAGGGCCGCCAGAACCGCCCCATAGGCCGGGAAGGCGAAGCGCGCGAATATCTCCACCGGAATGCGGCTGAGCGCCAGCGCCATCGCGGAAAAGATACAGAAACGCGCCGCCTGCATGGCCGCCCAGGGAAAGACGCTCCCGCTCGCCGCGCTGTAGAGCACGATCGTGCCGAAGCCGGCGATCGCAAGCAATAGCGCCAGTATGCGCCAGGGAAATTCGGTCAGTGGCTGCGGAACGATGCTCATGGCGCACCGGTCACATTGGCGCCGGGCGGTGGCGGAACATCGTCTTCGCTCTCATCGCGCTCCGGCGCCCGCGCCGGTGCGGTCGGGGAGGGCGTCGCCGCAGTACCGACATCGTCCGCGGCATTATCAGAAGGGGGCGAAACCTCCCCCTTCTCAATCGCCTTGGCGAGGCGGAAGGCGGCCATCTGGCGCGCCTGGCGCTCGACGGGCGTACCGCCCCAACCCTTTTCCAGCATCTCCAGTTTCTCCATCGCCTTGGCCGGATCGAACAGATAGGACAGGGTATCGCTGGCGATCATCGGTGCGTCCTCGTTGCGGATCATATGCCCGCCATGTTCGATGATGCAGGCGATCGCGTAGCGTGGATTATCAAAGGGCGCGAAGCCCTGAAACAGGGCGTGGTCGCGCAGCTTGAATGCCAGCGAACTGTTGCCGCGCACGCCGCCGGCGCGTTCGGCCATGGTGATGCGCCGGACCTGCGCGGTGCCGGTCTTGCCAGCGATCATGACGCCGGGGATCGAACTGCGCGCCGCGCCGCCGGTGCCGCCGCCATTGACCACCGCGTTCATCGCATCGCGGATGATGACAAGATGCTCATCGGTCGCGCCGACCGTCGCGGGCTGAGGCCGGTTGGCGTTATGGATAAAATTGGGCATCAACTGTTTGCCGGTCGCCAGACGCGCCGCCATCACCGCCATCTGCAGCGGGTTGATGAGCATGTAGCCTTGGCCGATGGTGGCGTTGACCGTGTCGTAAACCTGCCACTTCTGATTATATTTCTTTTCCTTCCACGCCGGGTCCGGCACCGTGCCATAGCTCTGGCTGGGGAAGGGCAGGTCGAATTTCTGACCCATGCCGACACGTCGCGCCATGCTGGCGATCCGGTCCATGCCGATGCGCTGCGCCATTTGATAGAAATAGATGTCGCAGCTCTGGGCGATCGCGCCGCGCATGTTGAGTGGGCCGTGGCCCCGCCGCTTGTGGCAGTGAAAGAGGGTGTTGCCGACCCGGATCGCGCCGCCGCAGCTAATGGTTTCCTGTGGCCCGATGCCGGCCTCCAGCAGTGCCAGTGCGACCATAGGCTTGACCGTCGAACCAGGTGGATAGAGGCCCTGCAGCGTCTTGTTGCGCAACGGAACATGGTCGTCCTTCGACAGCATCTCATATTCCAGATGGCTGATGCCGTCGGAAAAGCTGTTGGGATCGAAGCTGGGCATCGACGCCAGCGCCAGCACATCGCCATTGTGGCAGTCGATCACCACCACCGAACCACTCTGGGTGGCAAGCCGGCGGCCGGCATATTCCTGCAATCCAGCGTCGATCGTGAGCTTGATCGAATTGCCGGGCGTGTCCGGGCGCGTCGTCAATTCCCGCACGATCTTGCCGCGGGCCGTTACCTCTACCCGCTTGGCGCCGGCCTTGCCGGTCAGATGCCGGTCGAACGCCTTTTCCAGCCCGTCCTTGCCCAGCTTGAAGCCGGGCGTGATCAATAACGGATCCTTGCGCGCCTTATAATCTTCCGCCGTGGCCGCGCCGACATAGCCGAGCAAATGCCCCACCGTCGCGCCAGCGGGATAATGGCGGGAAAAACCCTGGCTGGGCGCTACGCCGGGCAGATCGGGCAGACGTACGCTGATCGCGGCATATTGGTCGTAGGTCAGCTTGTCTGCGACCTGCACCGGGCGAAAACCAGCGGACTTTTCCAGATCCTCGCGGATGCGATCGACCTCGTCCGGCTCCAGATTGAGCAATTGCGCCAGGTGGCGAATGGTCGTCTCGGCATCGATAACCCGCTGGGGGATCAGGTCGACGCGAAAATCGGTGCGGTTGTTGGCCAGCGGCCGGCCGTTGCGATCGACAATCCAGCCCCGGCGCGGCGGGATGAGGGTCAGGTTGACGCGGTTGCTCTCGGACAGAAGGCTATATTTCTCATTCTCCGCCACGCTGATCCAGGCCATGCGCCCGATGAGCACGGCGCCGATCGCGCCTTGCAGGCCGCCCACCACCATCGCGCGGCGCGTGAAGGTGAAGGATTGGGCGGCTTCGGTGATGATCTTGCGCTTGGGGGTAAGGAATTTCATGCCATGACGCGCCAGCGGTCGATCCGCGCGCACTGCCGGACGACGAAGGGAAACAGCAATATCGTCCAGACCATCTGTGGCGCGACCAGCAAGAAACGCACATTACCTCCACCGGTGATCCTTGCGAAGAACAGGCCCCCGGCGATGCAGAAGATAATGGCGAGCGCCGCGATTAGCCAGTCCTGTCGATAGCTGCGCCAGACCATGCGATGCTCGATCGTGTCGATGCCGATCAGCGCCACGGTCCAGAGGAACATGGCCGAACCAATCGGTTGCCCGCTCATCATGTCGTCGAACAGGCCCAGCGGCAGGCCGATCCAGGTGCGCCACAGGTCGGGCCGCAGTAATCGCCAGGACAGAAGCAGCAGCAGGCCGAAGGGCGGCATGACCGGGGATTGCGCAATAACCGGCAGCGCCGTCAGGAACGAACCCAACATCACGGTGATGACCGGGGTACCCGCCAGGCGGAACCGCGAGGGGTGTCGACCCAATCTTGGCACATGGTGCAGATGCGGGTCGATCATGGCGTGGCGCCGTTGTCGGCCACACCTTCGTCCGCCACAGGGGTGGCTGCCGGGCCGGGCCGGGTGACCGCTTCCTCAAAGGCGCGCTCGACCACCACCGCGTCGACCCGTCCAGGGTTCGCCAGCGGCACGCCATAGGCGATTTCGCCCTGCGCGCGGACAACGACTGCGACAGGTATATTGGGTTGATAGACGCCGCCGATGCCGGACGTTACCAGCAGGTCGCCCGGCTTGAAAGGGTTGCGACCGGCCGTCAGCGCCCGAATCTCGACGGTCCCGTCGCCCAGGCCCGTGGAGATGGCGGGGATATTATCGTTCGTCCGCCGCACCGGTACGATGTTGCTCGTATCGGTCAGGAGCAGCACGTCGGAGCTGTTGGGCGTGACGATGTGGATGCGGCCGATCAACCCTTCGGGCGCTCGGACCGGCATACCGGGGCGGACGCCCTGCCAGCGCCCCGCATTGAGACGCGCAAAACGGCGCGTGCTGGTGGCGGATGACGCGATCAGTCGCGCCGTCAACACCTGGCTGGCGTCGGCATCGACCAGCTTCAGCAGCTTTTTCAGGCGCAGATTTTCCTGCGCGACGCCCTTTGCCTCAATGATGCGGTTGCGGTCCGCCTCCACCTGCCGGCGCAGCGCGACATTCTGCGATCCGGCGCGCCAGTAGGCGGCCAGCACTTCGTCAATCGAACTGACGCCGCTCACCATGCCTTTCAGCGCGTTGGACACCGGGCGACCGGCTTCGGCCGTCGCAATGCGGATCGCAGAGAAACCGGTGGGGTCGAAGATCGCGACCACCACCAGTAACAGGCCTACGGCTGCACCGGTCACCGCCACGACGTAGCTGGCGAAAAGGCTATATTGCGCCTTCCGGTTGATACCGGGGCGTCGGCTGGGTGGCCGCGCCATCTAATCGTCCTTCTCGATCAGGCGGTTTGCAGCACGCCCCGGAAGATCGGATCTTCCATCGCGCGACCGGTGCCGATGGCGACGCAGGTCAACGGGTCTTCGGCGATGGTCACCGGCAGGCCGGTTTCGTCGCGCAGTTCGTCGTCCAGCCCCTTGAGCAGTGCGCCGCCGCCTGTCAGGACGATGCCCTGGTCGACGATGTCGGCCGCCAGTTCAGGCGCGGTGTTTTCCAGCGCGATGCGGACACCTTCGACGATGGTGCTGATCGGTTCCGCCAGCGCGTCGGCGATCTGGCCCTGGTTGATCGAGATTTCCTTGGGAACCCCGTTCACCAGATCGCGGCCCTTGATATGGATCGTTTCGCCGACGCCGTCTTCGGGCGGCTGGGCGACGCCATATTGCTTCTTGATCCGTTCCGCCGTGGCTTCACCGATCAAGAGGTTGTGGTGGCGACGGACGAACGACACGATCGCCTCGTCCATCTTGTCGCCGCCGACACGGACGGAGGTGGTGTAGGCCAGGCCGCGCAGCGACAGCACGGCGACTTCGGTCGTGCCGCCGCCGATGTCGACCACCATCGACCCGATCGGCTCGGTCACCGGCATGTCGGCGCCGATCGCGGCAGCCATCGGCTCCTCGATCAGAAACACCTGGCTGGCGCCGGCATTGCTGGCGGCGTCGCGGATCGCGCGCCGTTCCACGCTGGTCGAACCCGACGGCACGCAGATCACGATTTCAGGGGCGCGCCAGGGGCTGTGCTTGCCGCCATGCACTTTGGTGATGAAATGCTTGATCATCTGCTCGGCGACGTCGATGTCGGCGATCACGCCGTCGCGCAGCGGGCGGATGGCCTCGATCGAATCCGGGGTCTTGCCCATCATCAGCTTCGCGTCGACGCCGACCGCTTTCACTCGCTTGACGCCGTTCAGCGTCTCGACCGCCACCACCGACGGCTCGTTCAGTACGATGCCGCGGCCGCGCACATAGACCACCGTATTGGCGGTGCCGAGGTCGATGGCCATATCCTGCGAGGTGAATTTGAAGAGACGCGAGAAGATCGACATGCCTTATCCTGTATCGCCCGCCGTCCCCGCGACGCGATTGGGGACCGGTCGGAAAGCTGTTCTGCTCTTGCCGTTCATCTCTTCTTTCTTGCGCCTTGCAGTGCAAAAAATTCAGGTTCGCGGCTCGCGGAAAGCGCTCGATTGGGCTAGTCCCTAATCAATGTCAATACGCCGTCTGCCCGAACATCTGGTCAATCGTATCGCTGCCGGTGAAGTGGTCGAAAGACCCGCCAGCGCGCTGAAAGAGATCGTCGAAAACGCTTTGGACGCGGGCGCGACTCGCGTCGCCATCCGCCTGTCCAATGGCGGGCTGGATCGGATCGAGGTCAGCGACGATGGCTGCGGCATGGATTCGGGCGATATGGCGCTGGCGCTGGAGCGCCACGCCACGTCGAAGCTGCCCGACGATGCCATTGAAAATGTGGCCACATTGGGCTTCCGCGGGGAGGCGCTGCCCTCGATCGCCAGCGTGGCGCGCCTGTCGATCGACAGCCGGCCGCGTGGGGCCGATGGATGGAACCGCACGGTCGACAATGGCCAACTGGTGGCGGAGGGTCCGACCGCCTTGCCACCCGGCACCCGGGTCATAGTGGAGCAGCTATTTGGCAAGGTGCCGGCGCGGCGCAAGTTCCTGCGCTCGCCCAAGGCGGAATATGCCGCCTGCCTCGACATTGTCCGTCGTCTCGCAATGGCACATCCCGCCGTCGCTTTTTCGGTCGAACATGACGGTCGCCGGGTGCTGGGCGTGCAGGGCGAGGAGGCGCGCGAGGAACGGGTCGCGGCGCTGACGGACCGGGCGCTGGCGGACAATCATGTGATCGTGTCGCTGGAGCGCGAAGGCATCCGCCTGTCCGGCGTCGCGTCGATCCCGACCTACAATCGCGGCGTGGGCGATCATCAATATCTGTTCGTCAACGGGCGACCGGTCCGCGACCGCTTGCTGATCGGCGCGCTGCGCGGCGCTTATGCCGACATGTTGGCGCGCGACCGGCATCCGGTCGTGGCGCTGTTCCTCGACGTGCCGCCGCTGGAAGTGGATGTGAACGTCCATCCCGCCAAGACCGAGGTGCGTTTCCGCGATCCTGCATTGATCCGCGGCATGATCGTATCCGGCCTGCGCCGCGCGCTGGATGCGGAGGGGTTTCGCGCGGTGCAAAATGCCGACCCGGCGGCCTTGGCGGCGTGGAAGCCCGAACCGGTCTCGCCCACCCCGATCGGTGCGATGCCGATCTTCGAGGCGCCGGCCTCCTCGCCGGCGAGCTACAGCCAGTTTGCACCATCCGCTTTCGCCGATCGCCGCCCGTCCTTCATCACCCCGCCGCCGCAGGCGCGCGCCGAACCCGCCGCAGCGCCTGCGCCCGAAGGCGGCAGCTTTCCGCTCGGCGTGGCGCGTGGTCAGGTGGCGCGCACCTATATCGTGGCGGAAGCAGAGGATGGGCTGGTCATCGTCGATCAACATGCCGCGCATGAACGGCTGACCCTGGAGCGGATGCGCCGGGCGATGGAGGGGCAAGGCGTCGCCTCGCAGGCGCTACTACTCCCCGAAGTGGTGGAACTGGACGAACCGGCCTGCGACCGGCTGGAGGCGCGCATCGCGGAACTCAAGGATTTCGGCCTAGACCTGGAGCGATTCGGTCCATCGGCGATGCTGGTCCGATCGGTTCCGGCGATGCTGGGGCAATCGGACGTGCAGGGCCTCGTCACCGATCTGGCCGACGATCTGGTCGCCTATGACAGCGCGCTGTCGCTCAAGGAGCGGCTCGATCTGGTGGCCGCGACCATGGCCTGCCACGGATCGGTGCGGGCAGGGCGGGTGCTGAGCGTCGCGGAAATGAACGCTCTGCTGCGCGAGATGGAAGTGACGCCGCGATCGGGCCAATGCAATCACGGGCGACCGACCTGGGTGAAACTGGGCCATGGCGACATAGAGAAATTATTCGGGAGGAAATGAGCCGATGACGATCCTCTTTGCCCTGCTGCTGGCTGCGGCGCCTGTTGCCGAACCGGTCTGTGCAGCCCCGGCACCCTTGGCGGAACCCTGGACGAGCTGGACCCAGAGCGGGCGGGCGCAGGCCGGGGCGCAGGTACAGGGCGCACCCGCGCTCATGCTGGGCAAGCCGGTCGTCGCCGATCTGACGCCCGCCGATTATGTCCAATTCGCCGCAGCGCCGGGCAAGCGCGATAAAGAGGGGCATGGCGGGCTCTTCACCCTGTCGCTCAGACAGGCCGCACGCATCGGCATTGCGCTGGATGGGCCGGCCTGGGTCGATGTCGTTGCCGGCAAGGTGGCTGTGGACTCGGTCGAGCATGGCCATGGCCCGGCCTGTTCGGGCATCCGCAAGATCGTCTGGTTCGACCTGCCGGCCGGGCGGCATATCGTGCAGATTGCCGGGGCCAAAGCACCGACCGTCCGTATCATGGCCGCCGATGCCAAGGCCAATCAGCCGGTGGCGGCAGCGAACTGAAACGCTATCGCTCCACCGCCATCCGCACGGCAAGGCCGCCCAGCACCGTGCCCATGAACCAGCGCTGGAGCGTCAGCCACAGCGGCCGGCTGCCCAGAAATCCGGCGATCGATCCGGCCAGGCAGGCGATGACGCCATTGACCGTCAGGCTGATGACGATCTGCGTCGCGCCCAGCACCAGCGACTGGCCCAGGATGTTCCCGCGCGCCGGATCGACGAATTGCGGCAGCAGCGAAAGGTAGATCATCGCGACCTTGGGGTTGAGCAGGTTGGTGATCAGGCCCATGGCGAACAGCTTGCGCGGGCCGTCGATCGGAAGGTGACGCACCTGAAAGGGCGATCGCCCGCCCGGCCGCGCCGCGCTCCAGGCCAGCCACAGCAGATAGAGCGCGCCGCCGATCCGCAACGCATTATAGGCGAAGGGCACCGCCATCAGCAGCGCGGTGATCCCGAACGCCGCACAGACCATGTAGAAGAGAAAGCCGCAGGCCACGCCCAGCAGCGATATCATTCCGGCCATCCGTCCCTGCGCAATGGAGCGGGAGATGAGATAGAGCATATTGGGGCCGGGCGTCAGCACCATGCCCAGCGAGATCAGCGCGAAGGCGGCAAGATGGGGCGCGCTGGGCATGGTCATTCTCCCCCTGGGATTGGCGGGATATCCATGCCCGGATGCGACGCACGGGCAAAGGTCCGGCTGGCGCGGGCTGGCCCCTATTGCGGCCGCGTGCGCCACATGGCGATCGGGATCATGGTCAGGACCGGCCTGTCGTCCTGGTTGAAGATCGTCACTTTGTTGCGGACGATGCCCATTTCCGGGCGGCTTTGCGATGCCTTCTTGTCGATCACCTCACTGCGTCCACGCAGCGTATCGCCGGGCCGTACCGGGCGCAGCCAGCGCAATTCGTCCACGCCCATCGCCCCCAGGCTGGCCGCCTGGCGACCGGGCTGCCGCTGCATTTCCGCGACGAACATCTTCATGAACAGGGCGGTGGTGTGCCAGCCGCTGGCGGACAGCGTCCCGAAATGGGTCTGCGCGGCCGCTTCGTCGGACAGATGGAAGGGTTGCGGGTCGAACTCTGCCGCAAAGGCGATCGTCTCATCGCGCGATACCGTCAGCGGGCCGAAGTCGAAGCCGTCGCCGATCGCGATGTCCTCGAAATAGACAATTTCTTCCGCCATCATCCGTCTCCCATTGCAACGGATGAAGGCTTAGAAGCGGTTTCCGTTTACGTCAATGTCAGGGTTTGATCAGGCCCTGCAACATAGCCGCATCGCCATCGGATGGTTGCGGCGTCACGCCCAGCAGCCGGGCCAGCAGTGGATAGACGTCGACATTGGCGAAGTCGGCCGACGGGCGAAACCCCGTGTTGAAGGCCGGGCCGTTGGCGATGAACAGCGCCTGCATTTCTGGAGCGCGATCGTCCCAGCCATGGTCGCCGCCGGTGATCGGCTTGGTCGGGGTCGTATTCTGGAACACCCAACCGGTTTCCGCGAGGCAGAAATAGGGCGGGATGCGACGGTGCGTGCCATAGTGGAAGCGCGCCGGGATTTCGCCCTTGCGCCAGCATTGCATATGGCCACGCGACTTGAACAGCGCGGCTTCCAACGTCTTTTCATGGCCCGGGACCGCGGCCAGGCTGGCATAGGGGCCGGTTTCGACGGTGCGATAGTCGGCCGGGTTCGCGATCTTGTCGAGGACGATGACCCGGTCGTTCGCCTTGGCCGCCATGCCGTGGTCGGACACGATGACGATGTTCGCGGGCTGGCCCATCGCCTTCAGTCCGGCGATCAGGTTGCCGATATGGGCGTCGACATCGGCCACGGCCTGGGTCGTTTGCGCCGCATCGGGGCCGTTGACATGGCCAGCGGTGTCCACCTCGTCGAAATAAAGGGTGACGAAGCGCGGACGGATGTCGGCCGGGCGGCGTAGTATGTCGAGGACGCTATTTACCCGCTGGGTCGCGCTGATCGCCTCGTTGAACTGCGCCCAGTCGCTGGGGCGCGATCCGTTGCTGATGCTATAGGGCCATTCGGCTGCCTTGGTGCCGCCCCAGGCGACGTTGGAACCGGGCCAGAACATCGTCGCGGTGCGCGCACCCTGTTTCTCGGCGGTGATCCAGATCGGCTCGGCTTCGTTCCACCAATAGGGATCGTCGCTGGCCATGGTGAACTTGTCCTTGGGCCGGCTCTCATCCTCCATATTGTTGGCGACGATGCCGCTGCGATCAGGCCGGTCGCCGGTGACGATCGCCCAGTGATTGGGGAAGGTCTTGGTCGGGAAGGACGGGCGCATCGACGCCTCGACGCCTCCGGCGGCCAGCGCGTTGAGGTTGGGCGACACGTTGCGGGTCAGATAGTCGGGGCGGAAACCGTCGATCGACACCAGCAAGGTGATCGGCGCGCGCTGCTCCGCTGGTGCAGACGCGATGGCGACGGGATGCGGCTGCATCGGCGCGCAGGCGCCCAGCAGACCGGAGGCTGACAGGGCGAGGGCGAGGGGCAGGCGGCGGAGGGACATCAGCGACTCTTCATGTTTTGGCATTGCCCGCTGCTTAGCAGCCGGACCATGTCGGTAAAGTGACGAAGACATCAGGAAGCCGCAGCGAGATGATCGGCGATCGCCATCCACGCGGCGCGTTTGGCGTCGCGCGACAGGCTGGCATAGGCGCCGCTGGAGGAGGGCAGGTCGATTAGGGGCATATCCTGCCGCTCGCCCAACTGTCGCCGACCATGTAGCGCGGCTGTCTTGCCGTTGAAGGCGATGGCCCGGAGCGCGGGCAGGCGCGCGACGAAGGCGCCAAGGTCGCGCAGTTCCGCGCCACGGATCGATCCGTCCAGACTGCCATCGCGCTCGGCGCTCTCGATTACGTCCCACAGGCCAATGCCGCGTGCGCGCAGCCGTTTGAGCCGCATCGCATAGGGCTGGCCGCGCAGATCTTCGCCCAGCACATCCCCGACCAAAGTCCAGAAAGCGTTGCCGCGATGGGCATAATATTCGCCCTGCCGGATCGACGCATCGCCCGGCAGGCTGCCCAGGATCAGGACGCGCGTATCGGCATCGACGCTGGGCGGGAAGGCGGCCTTGCGCTGGGCAGGCATCTGGCCAAGCCGCAGCGCCATGGGATCAGACGTTGAAACGGAACAGCATGATGTCGCCGTCCTGCGTCACATATTCCTTGCCTTCCGACCGCCACTTGCCCGCTTCCTTGGCGCCGGCTTCCCCATTATATTGCACGTAATCGGCATAGGCCATGGTTTCGGCGCGAATGAAGCCCTTCTCGAAATCGGTGTGGATCGCGCCCGCCGCCTGAGGCGCCTTCGATCCCTTCGCCACCGTCCAGGCGCGCGCTTCCTTCGGGCCTACGGTGAAGAAGGTGATGAGGCCCAGCAGTTCGTAACCGGCGCGGATGATGCGGGCGAGACCGGCTTCGGTCAGGCCCAGCGCTTCGAGATATTCGGCGCGTTCCTCGACCGGCATGGTCACCAGTTCCGCCTCTATCGCGGCGGACACGATCACCGCACTGGCGTTTTCGGCCTTCGCCTTTTCGAACACGCGCGCGGAAAAGGCGTTGCCGTCCGATGCGGCGTCTTCCTCGACATTACAGACATAGAGAACCGGCTTGGCGGTCAGCAACTGCGCCTGATTGAACAGCCGCTCTTCCTCGACATCGCGCGGCATGGTGAGGCGGGCGGGCTTGCCCTCGCGCAGCAGGTCGAGCGCCTGGCCCAGCACGGCGGCGGCGGCCTTGGCTTCCTTGTCGCCCTGCGCGGCCTTCTTGGCGAGGTTGGGGACGCGCTTTTCCAGACTTTCCAGATCGGCGAGCATCAATTCCATCTCGACCGTCTCGGCGTCGGCGATCGGATCGACCTTGCCCTCGACATGGGTGATGTCGTCATCCTCGAAACAGCGCAGGACGTGGACGATCGCGTCGGTTTCGCGGATGTTGGCCAGGAACTGGTTGCCAAGCCCTTCGCCCTTCGACGCGCCACGCACCAGCCCGGCAATGTCGACGAAGCTGAGCTGGGTTTCGATGATCTTCGCGCTGCCGCCGATCTTTGCGATCGTGTCCAGCCGGTCGTCGGGCACGGCGACGCGGCCTTCATTGGGTTCGATCGTGCAGAAAGGATAGTTGGCCGCCTGCGCTGCCTGCGTTTCGGTCAGCGCGTTGAACAGGGTGGACTTGCCCACATTGGGGAGGCCGACGATACCGCAACGAAAACCCATTTGACTGCCTTATAAGATCGGAAACATTGGCGCGCCCGATAGCGGTTTGTGCGCCCGATGGCCAGCCTTGGCGCGTTCGTGGGCCAGAAGGGGTGGGACAAAAGGCGCAATTGCAATCGGCGGCGCTTTGCCGACATAGGGGATGATGGCTGGAGATGATATGGAACAGAGCAGAGAAACCCACTGGATCGACGAAAAGGGTCGGGCGTGGAAAAAGCGCCCTGCGCATGAAACGGGCGCATTCGGTCGCTGCCCGCGCTGCGGCGAAGGGCATATCTTCACCGGGTTCCTGACGATGCGCGACCATTGCGAGGTGTGCGACCTGGACTATAGCTTTGCCGATCCGGCCGATGGCCCGGCGGTGTTCGTGCAACTCTTCGCCTGCGTGCCGGGCGTCATCTTCATCATCATGCTGGAGATCATGGCGCGGCCGGGCCTTTGGGTGCATCTGGCCGTCGGGGTGCCGGTGCTGATCCTGACGACGCTTCTGCCGATGCGGCCGATCAAGGGCTGGCTGATCGCCGCCCAGTTCACGAACAGCGCGCAGGAGGCCGGCACTGCGGCGCTGTGGGCCAAGCTGCACGGCGGAGAGCCGCGCGGCTAGGGCTTGGGCGCGAGCTTGATTTCGAACAGTTTCGGCCAGTTTTTGCCGGTGATGAAGACGCGGTCCTTCGCCGCGTCGTAGGCGATGCCGTTGGCGACGGCTTCGCTATCGGTGACGCCCGCGGCCTTGCGCAGGCGCGACACGTCGATCCAGTCGATCACGGCGCCGGTCGCGGGATCGATGCGGGCGATGCGGGTGTCGTACCAGATATTCGCCCACACCTCCCCCTTCACATATTCCAACTCGTTCAGCCGATCGACCGCCCGGCCGTTCCAGGTGACGGTGATACGGCGCTGTTCGGCCAGGCTGTCGGGATCGAGGAAACGCAGTTGCGCGGTGCCGTCGCTCATGATGAGGCTGCGGCCATCCTGCGTCATGCCCCAGCCCTCGCCATCATAGCGGAAGTCGGATAGCGGTGCGAAATCCGCCAGGTTCCAGACGAAGCCCCGGCGGTGCCGCCAAGTCAGGCTCACCAGCTTGTCGCCCCAGTTGACGATGCCCTCGCCGAAATAAGGCGGGTCGATGATGCGGCGTTGCAGGATTTTGCCGGTCTTCAGTGCCACCTTGCGGATGTCCGACTGGCCCTCCAGCCCGGTACTCTCGTAGAGCGCGCCGTCATGGTAGAAGAGACCTTCGGTGAAGGCGGTCGCGTCATGGGGATGGGTGGCGACCAGCGTCCAGGGGGTGTCGGCTTGGGCGGGGGGAACCAGAAGAAAGGCGCTGACGAGCGCGAACAGGATGCGATTCATTCCGCCGCCTGGCTTTCGATCGCGGCAGCCAGCCATGAGGGAAGGATAGCGGGATCGAGCGTTTCGACCCGGCGCAACTCGATCGACAGGCCCATATCGGGCAAGGCGGCGCGCTGGCGCTTTTCGTCCGCCTGCGCGATCGGCACGGCGACGAGGCGACGGCTCACCTTGTTGCGGTAATGCATCCGGGCGGTGTTCTCCTGCCCGACATAGCAGCCCTTGTCATAATCGACGCCGTGCAGTTCCTCCGCATTGGTTTCCAGCCACAGCGTCTGGTCCTGCCCCAGTTCCGCCGCGCCTTCGAACACGCCCAGCGCCAGGCGATGCGCGCGGAAAGCGGGGGCAGCGTCGCCCGGCGTGGCGGGCGCGATCCAGCGATGGCCGAGCGCGGGCAGGCGCGGGTCGAGCGGCTGGTCGGTGGCGTCGGGCGACCAATGGACAGCGAGCCCTTCCTCACGGACTATCGTGACCTTGCGGCGCAGGCGATAGATCGTCAGTCGCTTGGCGAGTGCGTCGGCCTGCGCCGCTTCGCAATCGATCAGCACATCGTCGCCATCCCTCCACAGGATGAAATCGAACAAGGCCTTGCCCTGCGGCGTCAGCAGCCCGGTCCAGCGCGGTTGGTCGGGGGAAAGGGTGAGGACGTTGCGGGTGAGCAGCCCTTGCAGGAAGGGTTTCGCCTCCTCGCCGGAAATTCTCAGGATCGCGCGGTCGCATAGGGTGGTGCCGGTCATCGGCTTTAGGTAGGACAGTCACGTCAAATTACCAACCCGTTCGGGCTGAGCGAAGTCGAAGCCCTTGCCTGAGCGGAGCGAAGGCCTCACTGCGTTCGGCAGTGCCCTTCGACTTCGCTCAAGGCGAACGGACTTATAAAGCGGAAACCTACGCCATGACCCAGACCTTCGACATGATCCTCAAGAACGGCACCGTCCATACGCCGGGCGGCGCGGAGAGCGTGGATGTGGGCGTGCGGGCCGGGAAGATCGTGGCGATCGGCGCTAGCTTGGGCGATGCGGGCGAGGTGATCGACTGCACCGGCCTCGACGTTCTGCCCGGCTGCATCGATAGTCAGGTCCATTTCCGCGAGCCGGGGTTGGAGCATAAGGAAGACCTCGAATCGGGCAGCCGCGCCGCGGTGCTGGGCGGCGTGACCGCCGTATTCGAAATGCCCAACACCAATCCCAACACCGACACCGCGGAGCGGGTGCATGACAAGCTGAAGCGCGCGCATCATCGCATGTGGTGCGACCATGCCTTCTATGTCGGGGCGACCGCCGACAATGCCGAGCAGTTAAAGGAGCTGGAACGCATCCCCGGTACGTCTGGGGTAAAGATCTTCATGGGCGCCTCGACCGGCAGCCTGCTGGTGGACGATGACGACGCCCTGTCGCGCGTGCTGGCCAGCGGCACGCGCCGCGTCGCCATCCATGCCGAGGACGAGACGCGGATGAACGCGCGCAAGGTCCATGCGCTGGAAGGCGATCCGTCGACCCACCCCGTCTGGCGCGACGATGAAAGCGCGATGATCGCCACGAAACGCATCATCGCGCTGGCGCGCAAGGCGCGCCGTCGCATCCACATCCTGCACATCACGACGCCCGCCGAACTGGAATATATCGCGCAGAACAAGGATATCGCGACCTGCGAAGTGACGCCGCAGCATCTGACGCTGGCGGGCGAGGACGCCTATCCGCGCCTTGGCACCTATGCGCAGATGAACCCGCCGATCCGGTCGGGCGCGCATCGCGACGGCCTGTGGTTCTGGCTCAATCAGGGCGTGCCCGACGTGCTGGGCAGCGACCATGCGCCGCACACGATCGAGGAAAAGGCCAAGACTTATCCCGCATCGCCCAGCGGGATGCCGGGGGTGCAGACTTTGGTGCCGTTGCTGCTCAACCATGTGGCGGAGGGGCGGCTGTCGCTGCGGCGCTTCATCGAACTCACCTCGTCGGGACCGCAGCGGGTGTTCGGGCTTGTCGGCAAGGGACGGATCGCGCTCGGCTATGACGCCGACTTCACCGTGGTCGATCTGAAGAAGCGCTGGACGGTGGGCAGCGACTGGCTCGCGTCGCGCTGCAACTGGTCGCCGTTCGAGGGCGATCAACTGACCGGCAAGGCGGTCGGCACCATCATTCGCGGCAATCGCGTGATGTGGGAGGATGCGCTGGCCAATGCGGCGGTGGGTGAAGCGGTGCGGTTCGAGGCGACCCAGTTCGCCTGATATCGTCCATCCGTCCGCTTCGAGACCGGCTCGAAACGGACGGATGGAGATTTATGCCGTCGCCAGCCGGTTGCGCCGCGCGTTGGCGATCCCGTCGCTGGCGAAGAAGATGAGGCCGAGCCAGATCAGTCCGAAACTCGCCATCTGGCCGGTGCTGAGCTTTTCGCCGAACAGCAATATACCGCACAGAAATTGCAGCGTGGGCGCGAGATATTGCATCAGGCCGAGCGTGGCCATCGGCAGGCGCTGGGCGGCGACGGCGAACAGCACCAGCGGCACCGTGGTCACCGCGCCGGAGATGATGAGCAGCGCCGTGGTCGGCATATCCTGCCCGAAACCGACGCCGCCATGCCCCATTTCCCATAGCAGATAAGCGATGGCGAGCGGCGTGAGCAGCGCGGTTTCGACGCCCAGCCCGGTCATCGGCGCCACCGGCGTCAGCTTGCGGAGCAGGGCGTAGAAGGCGAAACTGAAAGCCAGCGCCAGACTGATCCACAGCGTGGTCAGCGCCGACGCGGCAAGAATGGCGACGCCGATGGCGGCGACGCCGATCGCCAGCATTTGCGAGAGCCGCAGCTTTTCCTTGAGCACAAGGACACCCAGGGTGACGTTCACCAGCGGGTTGAGGAAATAGCCCAGGCTGGCCGCGACGATATGGCCGCCGTTGACCGCCCAGACATAGGTCAGCCAGTTGACCCCGATCATCATCGCAGATCCCGCCAGCGGCACCACCAGTCGCCGGTCGCCCATGGCGCCAAGGAAGGCGGGCAGCCCTTTGCGGGCGGCGATGATGGCGAGGATCAGCAGCAGCGACCAGAGGATGCGCTGGGTCACGATCTCCACAGGATCGACATGGTGCAGCAGGCGGAAGAAGAGCGGCAGCAGCCCCCATAGGCCATAGGCGGCCAGTGCTGCGAGCAGACCCTTGCGCGCTTCCGGATGATCCCGGATCAGAATATGCCGCCGCCCAGAAACAGCCGCAGCGCGCCGAAAGCGGCGACGATCAGGCAGAAGTTCCGCCCGCCATTTTTCGACGACATCATGCCGACAAGGGCGCCGAACAGGGCCAGCGGCACCAATATCCAATTGAGCGCGCCCAGCAGCGGAATGATCGCGGGGATCATGAGGATGAGGGTGACAAGGCCGATGAAGCCTGACAATATATTGAGCATCGGCCCATCATGGCCGACCAACTGTCCCAGAGCAAGACAGCGGGACAAGGCCATTCGATAAGAGCTGGCCATCTGCGCAAAAATCGGCAGATTCACCAAATATCCTAATGGAATATTAACTTGCCCTCTTCATGGCTTGTTTACGAAGGAGTGAAGCATGGCGCGTGTCCGGTCTTTAGCGATGGTTTCTCTGGTGCTGGCGCTGGCCGCGTGCGGCAAGGGGGACAAGGATGCCAGCCTCGCCGCGCTCGATGCGCAACTGACCGACAATGCGACCGACCCGGCGCTCAAGGGGGCGCTGGCCGATCCGATCGTCGTCGATCCGCAGTTGGTGGGTCAGGCCAACCGCAATGCCGTGCGTCCCGCCGATCGGCCCGCCAATGGCGCGGTGCCGGTGCTGGCCGGAGACGCTGGCGCAGCGCAGGCGGAGGCGGTAAAGTTGGCCGGCGGCAAGCTGATCGCGGCCCCGGCGGCGAGCGAGGGCGAGGCGATGGCGTCGACCGTGACGCTGGGCGCGGTCGCGCGCGAACAGGCCGGGCGCCGTGGCGGCAACGGCAACTGCGCGAAGAAATTCAATTATGGCATGGAATGGGCGCAGCGACTGCCCGAGCCCTTCGGCCTGTTCCCTGGGGCGCAACTCACCGAGGCGGCGGGAGCGGAGGCCGGTGGCTGTACCCTGCGTGCGGCCAGCTTCGTGACGCCTGCGCCGCGGCAGGGTGTGATGGATTATTATTACACGCTGGCCCGCCGCGCCGGCTATGATGGCGAACATAAGATCTTGGGCGGCGACCATGTGCTGGGCGGCACCCGCGGGTCCGACGGCAGCGCCTATTTCATCCTCTTCACCGATGCGCCGGGCGGCAAGACCAGTGTCGATATCATCGCTGATAACGGGCGGTAGGCCTGTTGTGCGACGGCAAGTTGGACAGTTCTGGCGGAGTCTATCGTCTTAAATCACTGTAATAATTTGATTTTTGATCGACTTGCCATGAACCGTTGTGCGCTTTCATCCTATTTTTCTTTGTTATCAAAGGCTTGCGCAGAAGTGCATCAGTGCCTGACGAAGAGCGTTACGGACGCCACATGGTTGACGCGCATGTTGCCCGCGCGCTGATTGATGATCTGGTTGAGATAGCCCACTTCCAGTGTCGATGCGCCGGGCAGGCCGATTTCCGCGCCGACGAAGCTGCGTAGCTGGTCGAAGCCGCTGCGTGCGCCCCAGTCGGTGTCGTTGAGCGCGGCGAAACCCTCGGCATAGACCAGCGCGTTGACGGCGTCGCTGTCGGCACGCAGCGGTTTTTCGTAGCGAAGCATCTCGCGCAGCCGCCAGCCCATGTCGTCGCCGTCCGAGCGCCAGCGCTGTTCGAGGCGCGTGCGGGACGAGAGTTCGCCGCTCCAGGGCTTGCCGAGCGTCCAGCTCAATTGCTGGAAGCTGCGTTCCTCGTTGATATCCTTGCCGCCCTCGATCGGTGCGACGACATGGGCATAGCCCTGATAGAGGGTTAAGCTGGGGGAGAATTTCCAGCCTACAGCGCCGCGAAACAGCGACTGGTCGACCCGCGAGACGCCGTCGCCGATACGTGGCTGGATCTCCGCGAAATAGACCAGTTCGTCCTTCACCGATCCCATGGCGGTCAGGTTGAGCCAGAATTGCTCATCCTGGCTGGTGGCCGCGCGGCTTGGGTTCGACAGCAGGGCGAGGCAGGCGGACAGGCAAAGGGCGAGGCGGCGCATGGATTTCCTGGGATCGGAAGAGGAACGGACCGCCGACGGACGGGTGACCTTTCTCTAATCCGTACGCATGTCCATCTTGTTGCCCGTGCGTTAGTTTATGTTCGGCCCGGCATGTTTGAAGCCGGGTGTCAGGTGATGACGCTCGGCTGCTCCATCCCGATATGGCCGGATATGTCGGCGACCTCCTGCGCGGCGGCGATCAGCGGGGCGAGGGCGTCGCCGGTTTCCAGGCCGAGGTCGCCGTCCGGGCCGACATAACGCTCGATATAGACGCGAAGGGTGGCGCCCTCCGTGCCGGTGCCGGACAGGCGGAACACCACGCGCGATCCGTCCGTGAACAGGATGCGGACGCCCTGGTTGCGGCTGACCGACTGGTCGGTGGGGTCGGTATAGGCGAAATCGTCGGCGGCCTTGACCGTGCCGCCGCTGCTTGCGGTGCCGGCCAGCGTCGCCAGCTTGCCCCGCAGCGCCGCCATCAGCGCATCGGCCTTGTCCTTGGCGATGGCTTCATAATCGTGGCGGGCATAATAGTTGCGGCCATAGGTCGCCCAATGGTCCGCCATGATGGCGGCGACGCTTTGCTGGCGGACGGCCAGGATGTTGAGCCAGAGCAGGACGGCCCAGATGCCGTCCTTCTCGCGCACATGGTCGGAGCCGGTGCCGGCGCTTTCCTCGCCGCAGATGGTCGCCATGCCGGCGTCGAGCAGGTTGCCGAAAAATTTCCAGCCGGTCGGCGTCTCGTAGAGCGGCACGCCCAGCTTTTTCGCGACCCGGTCGGCCGCGCCGCTGGTCGGCATGGAGCGGGCGATGCCCTTGAGGCCAGCGGCATAGCCGGGCGCCAGATGGGCGTTGGCGGCCAGCACCGCGAGCGAGTCCGAGGGCGTCACATAGCAATGGCGGCCGATGATGAGGTTGCGGTCGCCGTCGCCGTCCGACGCCGCGCCGAAGTCGGGCGCGTCGGGGGCCATCATCCGGTCGTACAGTTCTTTGGCATGGACCAGATTCGGGTCGGGATGGTGATGGCCGAAATCGGGGAGCGGCGTGCCGTTCATCACCGTGCCCTGCGGCGCGCCCAAGCGGCGCTCGAAAATCTCGACCGCATAGGGGCCGGTGACCGCGCTCATGCTGTCGAAGGCGAGGGTGACGCTGCCTGCAATCTGGGCGCGGATCGCGGCGAAATCGAACAGGCTTTCCATCAGGTCGGCATAGGCCGCCACCGGATCGACCACCTGGACCGTCATGTCGCCCAACTGGCTTTCGCCGATCGTGTCGATATCGACATCGGCGGCATCGAGGATTTTATAGCTGTCGATGACGAGCGAGCGGGCGGCGATGGCGTCCGTCACCTTTTCCGGCGCGGGGCCGCCATTGCCGATATTATATTTGATGCCGAAATCCTCGTCCGGGCCGCCCGGATTGTGGCTGGCCGACAGGACGAGGCCGCCGAACGCGCCGGATGCGCGGATCAGGTGCGAGGCGGCGGGGGTGGACAAGATACCGCCTTGGCCGACCAGCGCCCGGCCGAAGCCGTTGGCCGCCGCCATCTTCAGGACGATCTGGATGACGTCGCGGTTCAGGTAACGGCCGTCGCCGCCCACCACCAGCGTCTGCCCGGCAAAACCGTCGAGGCTGTCGAACACCGACTGGACGAAATTTTCGGCATAATGGGGCTGCTGGAAAATGCGGACCTTCTTGCGCAGGCCGGACGTGCCGGGCTTCTGGTCGTCGAACGGCGTCGTGGCAACGGTGTAAATCACCCAATATCCCCTGAACTGCGTTTGCGCACTGCGATATTATGGGCCTTATGGCCCGGCAATGTTGCGACGCGCAATCGGGTTAAGCTTTTCAGGCGGCCAGCCGCAGCGCCACTTCGTTCATGAAGCGGGCGTCGTCATTCTTCGCCAGCCATTCGGCTTCCGCGCCGATTGCGGCCAGCATGTCGGTCAGGGCGTCCATCTCGCCCTTGGCGTAATTGCCCAGCACATAGCCATGGACCTTGTCCTTATGGCCCGGATGGCCGATGCCGATCCGCACCCGGCGGAAATCATTGCCGATATGCGCGTCGGTCGAGCGCAGGCCGTTATGCCCGGCATTGCCGCCGCCGCGCTTCACCTTGACCTTCATGGGCACCAGGTCGAGTTCGTCGTGGAAGACGGTGACGTCCTGCGGTGTCAGCTTGTAGAAGCGCATGGCTTCGCCGACCGAGCGGCCGCTTTCGTTCATGAAGGTCGCGGGTTTGAGCAGGATGACCTTTTCCGGCCCGATCCGTCCTTCCTGCACCCAGCCCTGAAACTGCTTCTTCGGCGGCGAAAAGCGATGCAGGTCCGCGATCAGGTCCGCGACCATGAAGCCGACATTGTGCCGATGCATCGCATATTGCTGCCCCGGATTGCCAAGGCCGGCCCAGATTTGCATGGTCATGCTCCAAAGAAAATCCCGCCCGCCGGGTAGGCGGACGGGATCGGAATTTCCAGCCCGGAGGCAGAAAGGCTTATTCGCCTTCGGCCGCCTCGGCGTCCGCTTCGCCTTCGGCGCTCTTGAGAGCCGACGGGGCGACGACGGTCGCGATCGAGAAGTCGGTGTCCGCATGCAGGGCCTTCGAACCCTTGGGCAGGGTCACGGCGCTGATGTGGATCGAATCGCCGACTTCCAGGCCGGTCAGGTCGACCACGACTTCGTCGGGGATTTCGGCCGCATCGACTTCGAGTTCGATGTCGTGCGCGACGATGTTGAGCACGCCGCCCTTCTTCAGGCCCGGCGAGGCGTCTTCATTGGCGAAGCGCACGGGCACATGGACGTGAACGGTGGCATGTTCCGAAACGCGCAGGAAATCGGCGTGCAGCGGACGGTCCGAGACGGGATGGAAGGCCACGTCCTTGGCGAGGGTGCGGACGGTCTTGCCGCCGACTTCGACCATGATGACCGAATTGAAGAAGTGGCCGGTGCCGAGCTGCTTGTTGAGGAGCTTTTCCTCGACATGGATCGACAGGGGTTCTTCGTTCATTCCATAGATGACGGCGGGTACGCGGCCCTCACGGCGGAGGGCGCGGGAGGCTCCCTTGCCTGCCCGATCGCGTGCCTCGGCCGACAGCGTAAGCTGCTCGCTCATTGCGTGTCTCCAAAAGCAAAATTGATGTACTTTCCCGCCACGCCTCCAGGGATGACCATAGCGGGAGGCGGCCCTTTAGCAGAAAAGGGCGGGAATGCAAGGGTGGGGGCGATATTGCGCAAGGTCCGTTCGGTTCGCGCTTGTCGAGAACGATGGACGCGTTCTCGACAAGCTCGAACCGAACGGTGGTGGGGGAGGCGTTACTGCACCCGCGTCACCGTGAACCCCCTGGCCTTGAGCAGGTCGATCAGATTTTCCCGGCCGGTCAGGTGGCCCGCGCCCACCGCGATGAAGGGGCGGCCCTGCATCGGTTCGATCGCCTTTACCCAGTCGCGATTGCGGGCGACCAGAACGGCTTCCTCGACCATCGGGTCGGGCTGCTCGCCAATCTGGTCCTCCTTGGCGATCGCCTCCATGTCGCCCTTCGACCAGGCGGTCAGGATACGGTCGTAGAGCGCCTTCATGCCCTTGGCTTCATGGACGGTCTGAACGAGCAGGCGGGACTGCGCCGGTTCGGGCAGGGTGTCGAAGGCGGCGAATTGCCGTTCCACCGTCTCCAGCCCGCCGATCGGCTTGCCGGCTTTCCTGAACGTTTCGATCAACACCGGCTCGACGCCGTCATCCTGGCTGACGCCCAGCCCCTGCTGGCTGGCGGCGGACAGCAGCATGGCGGCGGCCCAGCTTTCATAGCCCGACAGCAATTGGCTGTTGGTGCCGCCGTCGGCCATCGCCTTCACCAATGCCGTCTTTTCCTCGTCCGGCACGCGTCGTTCCAGCGGCGGCAGGTCGGCGCTGCGGCCCATTTTCTCGAACAGGGACAGCGTTTTCTGCTCGTCCTGCAGGTCCGCAGCTTCCAGAATCAGACGGTCGGAGGCGGTCATCGCGTCCTTTATCGTGGGTGTGTCCCAGGCGACACCCTTGGGCAGGACGTGGATCGTGCCGAACAGCCAGCCTTTCAGTTCGCCGCGCTGCACCTGCCACAGGGCCGGGCCGCCTTGCGCGGTGGACTGTTTGGGGGTGTCATTCTGTCCACAGGCTGCGACCAGCGTCAGCGCGAACAAAGCGAGCAGGCGGGTGACGACGCGCATCATGGCTTTCCATCTTTCACGGGGGTTGGCTTCAGGCGGCGGGCGCGCAGGCCCAATGTCTTGAGTTGGTCCTGCACGCTGCCCTTGCCGGCGAGATGACCCGCGCCCACGGCGACGAAGACGGTGCCGGGCTGGTCCAGCCGCGCCTTGATCCACTTGGCCCAATGGGCATTGCGGCCGGTGAGCAGAACCTGCGCCAGTTCCGGCGTCGCTTCGAGCGATTCGTTCATCGACTTGGCCAGCTTGTCCGGTTGCCCGGCCTGCCAGTAGCGCAGCAGGTCGCCAAATTCGCTCTCCATTTCCGGCAGACCGTCGACGGTGGCGTTCAGGAACTGCACCTGCTGGGCCATCGGCAGGCTGGCGAAGAAGCCGACCTGCTGCTCGACGGTTTCGAGCGCATCGACCTTCTTGCCCGAGGCCTGCGCCGCGCTGCGCAGGATTTTCTCCGCGCCGAGGTCATTTTTATAGCCCAGCTTTTCGAGCGGGGCGACCGACAGCGCCATGCCGCTCATCCAGGGATTGAACATGTCGAAGGTCCGCCAGGGCAGGCCGTTGGCGTCCATCGCCGCCTGATATCTCGTCCGCGCATCGGGGGCCAGCCGGTCGGACAGCTTCACCCCGTCCTTCGCCATCGCCATGGTCGTCATGGCCGCGCCGATCGCGCGGGGGTCGTCCGGCTCGATAATCTCCAGCACCAGTTCGTCCGACCGGTCGAAGGCGCGCTTTATGTCGCCATGGAACCAGTCGATGTCCGGTTTCATCACATGGACGGTGCCGAACAGATAGATGGTGGTGTCGGCATCCTGCACCGCCCACAGCGCCGGGGTGGCGGTCGCGATGCTGGAGGCGGGGGCGGCGGCGGGTTTGGCATGGGCAGGGACGCCGCCGATCAGCAGCCATGCGGCGCCAAAGGCCCGCAACAGGGTGGGTAGCAATTTCATGCTCCCTTCAATGGGGAGCGCGGGGCGGGAGGGCAAGCCGCTTAACCCTGTTTAGGGCGGCTTCCGCTAACCCTTGGCCCCTAACCCTTGGCCCTTGACCCTATCGGCCCCATGGGCCAAGGCGCGGCCACGTAATTCAGCGATTTCGATAAGGACGTTTCGTGGCCGAAGGCAAAGCGCTTTCCTTCCAGGACCTGATCCTGACCCTCCATGCCTATTGGGGGAAACAGGGCTGCGTCATCCTCCAACCCTATGACATGGAAGTGGGGGCGGGCACATTCCATCCCGCGACCACGCTGCGGGCGCTGGGGCCGCAGCCCTGGAACGCCGCCTATGTTCAGCCCAGCCGTCGCCCGACCGACGGGCGCTATGGCGAAAATCCCAACCGGTTGCAGCATTATTACCAATATCAGGTGATCATGAAGCCCAGCCCGGCGAATTTGCAGGAACTCTATCTTGGGTCGCTGGTGGAAATCGGCATCGATCCGCTGGTCCATGACATCCGCTTCGTCGAGGACGACTGGGAAAGCCCTACCCTGGGCGCCTGGGGTCTGGGCTGGGAAGTGTGGTGCGACGGGATGGAAGTCACCCAGTTCACCTATTTCCAGCAAATGGGCGGATATGACTGCAAGCCGGTCGCGGGTGAGCTGACCTACGGGTTGGAGCGGCTGGCCATGTATATTCAGGGCGTCGACAGCGTGTACGACCTGAAATTCAACGACGCCGGCGTCACCTATGGCGACGTGTTTCTGGCCAACGAACAGCAGATGTCGAAATGGAATTTCGAGGTTGCGGACACGGACAAGCTGTTTCGCTGGTTCAAGGATTGCCAGGCCGAATATGGTCGTTGCATCGAAGCGAACGTGCCGCTCGCCGCCTATGACCAGGCGATCAAGGCGAGCCATGTGTTCAACCTGCTCCAGGCGCGCGGCGTGATTTCCGTGCAGGAACGCGCCAGCTATATGGGTCAGGTGCGCGACATGGCGAAGGGCAGTTGCGAGGCGTGGATCGCCAGCAATGCCGACGCCTGGAGCGCCAAATTTCCGGGGTGGACCGCGTGATGACTGATTTCCTCCTCGAATTGCGCTGCGAGGAAATTCCCGCGCGTATGCAGGTCAAGGCGTCGGAGGATCTGGCGCGCCTGTTCACCGAAGAACTGGCCAGGGCCGGCCTCAAGCCCGCTGCGATCGACAGTTTCGTGACGCCGCGTCGCCTGGCGCTGATCGCGCGCGACCTGCCCGTGGAAACCGCGGCGGTGAGCGAAGAGCATAAAGGTCCGCGCACATCCGCGCCGCCCCAGGCGCTCGAAGGCTTTCTGCGCAAGACCGGCCTGACCCAGGACCAGTTGGAAGACCGGGACGGCGTCTGGTTCGCCGTCGTGAACAAGCCCGGCCGCGCCACCATGGATGTGTTGACGCAGGCCGTGCCCGCCGTCATCCGCGCCTTTCCCTGGCCCAAGGCGATGCGCTGGGGCGTGGCAAGCCAGACGACCGAAAGCCTGCGCTGGGTCCGCCCATTGCAGGGGATCGTCGCCATTTTGGGCGAGCAACTGGTCGATATCGTGGTCGAGGATGTGCGGTCCGGCTATGCGACGCTGGGCCATCGCTTTCACCATCCCGGCGCGATCACGATCGGCGGCGCGGACGACTATGTCGAGAAGCTGCGCGCCTGCCATGTGATCGTGAGCCATCAGGAGCGGCAGGCGATCATCGCGGCGAAGGCCGACGAAGCCGCTGCCGCCCATGGGTACAGCGTGATCGAGGATAAGGGGCTGGTCGCGGAGAATGCGGGCCTGACCGAATGGCCGGTGCCGCTGCTGGGCGATTTCGACCCGGCTTTCCTGGAAGTGCCGCCCGAAGTCATCCAGCTTACGCTGCGCATCAACCAGAAATATTTCGTGCTGCGCGATAGCGCGGGCAAGCTGGCCCCCGCCTTTATCTGCACCGCCAATATCGAGGCGAAGGACGGCGGCGCGGCGATCGTCGCGGGCAACCGCAAGGTGCTGGCCGCGCGGTTGAGCGATGCCCGCTTCTTCTGGGAGCAGGATCGCAAGACGGCGCTGGCGGACCATGCGCAGAAGCTGGCGCGCATCACTTTCCACGAGAAGCTGGGCACCGTTGCCGACAAGGTGGAGCGGGTCGCGAAGCTGGCGCGGTGGCTGGTGGAGGAGGGGATCGTTACCCCCGCAAGCGTCACCCCAGCGGAGGCTGGGGCCTCCCTTTCTTCCGAAGGCGTACAAGGCAGTGAGATGCCAGCCTGCGCTGGCATGACGAAGGAGGCTTTGGCCGACCTCGCCGAACAGGCCGCGCGCCTTGCCAAGGCCGACCTGGTCACCGAGATGGTCGGCGAGTTCCCCGAATTGCAGGGCGTCATGGGCGGCTATTACGCCCGCGCCGAAGGCCTGCCCGATGCGGTGGCCGACGCGATCCGCGACCATTACAAGCCGGTCGGGCAGGGCGACGATGTGCCCACCGCGCCGGTGACGGTGGCGGTGAGTCTGGCGGATAAGCTGGATACCGTAGCTGGCTTTTTCTTGATCGGTGAAAAGCCTACCGGATCGAAAGACCCGTTCGCTTTGCGCCGCGCCGCAATTGCTATTCTTACCCAGACCGCACAAGCAAATGTCTCGATACCGATGCTGCTGGTTGTCAAATTAGCCGCTGCGAATGTCGCGTTTCAAAGGCAGACTCCGCCACTTGCCAAAGTGTTGCCAGTTTTGGACGCCATCGGTGCGTTAAAGACTGATTTTGGATGGTCAGAGATATTCGACCGCTTGATTGACGGTGCAACCAGCGTCACGAACGATGATGCGCGCAAATATGTCTTGGCCTCAGAAATGGCCTCGATTGAAGTCCTCGACTTCTTCGCCGATCGCCTCAAAGTGCAGCAGAAGGAAGCCGGGGTCCGCCACGACCTGATCGACGCGGTGTTCGCGCTTGGCGGCGAGGATGATCTAGTTCGCCTGCTGGCGCGCGTCCATGCTTTGCAGTCCTTCGTCGCGACCGATGACGGGGCCAACCTGCTCGCCGGGTACAAGCGGGCGGCCAATATTCTCAAGAAGGAGGGGGCTGTCCTTTCTGCTCCCCTCCCTTTCAGGGAGGGGCCGGGGGTGGGTGCCGCCGAAGGCGGCTCCGACATCTCGCAGGATGAGGGCTCGCTCCGCTCGCCACCCACCCCCGACCCCTCCCTGGAAGGGAGGGGAGAATATCAGTTGGAACCTGCCGAAGCTGGGCTGCTCGCCGCGCTCGACGCTGCCGAACCGCGCGCGATGCAGGCCGTCGCCGACGAACGGTTCGAAGACGCCATGACCGCGCTCGCCACGTTGCGCGCGCCGATCGACGCCTTTTTCGACACCGTCACGGTCAACGACGCCGATCCCGCAAAACGTGCGGCGCGTCTCGCGCTGCTCGACCGGGTGCGTTTGGCGGTGCATGGCGTCGCGGACTTTTCGAAAATTGCGGGATGACGGATAAGTCGGACATATCCGTCCATAAAAATGACGGAATGACGACAAAATCCTGATAAAGGCGGGTGCAATTTGCACCTGGCTTTTGTAAAGGCTGCTGCAGCGCACAATATTCACGGCAATCAGTGCAGGGAGAGCCGGATCACATGGTTACGACGGAAGAGGCCATCATGAACAGCACCGCGACGCGCTATGTCTATCGTTTCGGCGGCGGTGTCGATGATGGCGGGCAGGGCGACCGCAACCTGCTGGGCGGCAAGGGCGCCAATCTGGACGGCATGGCCGCGATCGGCCTGCCGGTGCCGCCGGGCTTCACCATCACCACGGAAATGTGCACCCGCTATTATGTCGATGGCGGCAAATATCCCGAAAGCCTGACGCCGGAAGTCGCTGGCGGCATCGCCCATATCGAGGGGATCACAGGCAAGCGTTTCGGCAATGCGGCCGATCCGCTGCTGGTGTCGGTCCGTTCGGGCGCGCGCGCGTCGATGCCGGGCATGATGGATACGGTCCTTAACCTGGGCCTCAATGACGAAACCGTCATCGGCCTGGCGACGACCAGCGGCGACGAGCGCTTCGCCTGGGACAGCTATCGCCGCTTCATCCAGATGTATTCGGACGTCGTGCTGGAACTGGACCATGGCGCGTTCGAGGAAGCGCTGGAGATCGCCAAGGAAGACCAGGGCTACAGCCTGGACACCGAGATGACGGCCGCCGACTGGAAGGCGCTGGTCGCCGAATATAAGGCGCTGGTGCAAAAGCTGTGGAACAAGCCCTTCCCGCAGGATGTGCATGACCAGTTGTGGGGCGCGATTTCGGCCGTGTTCGGTTCCTGGCAGTCGGAGCGCGCGAAGGTCTATCGCCGCCTCAACAACATTCCCGGCGAATGGGGCACCGCCGTCAACGTGCAGGCGATGGTGTTCGGCAATATGGGCGAAACCTCGGCGACGGGCGTGGCGTTCACCCGCGATCCGTCGACCGGCGAGAACGCCTATTATGGCGAATATCTGATCAACGCGCAGGGCGAGGACGTGGTCGCGGGCATCCGTACCCCGCAATATCTGACGCTGGCCGCGCGCGAGCGGGCCGGGGCCAAGCCGCTGTCGATGGAAGAGGCGATGCCGGAGACCTATGCCGAACTGGCGAACGTCTTCCAGATCCTCGAAACCCATTATCGCGACATGCAGGACATCGAATTTACGGTGCAGCAGGGCAAGCTGTGGATGCTGCAGACCCGGTCGGGCAAGCGCACCGCCAAGGCCGCGCTGAAAATGGCCGTGGATATGGCGCATGAAGGGCTGATCACCGAAGAAGAGGCGGTTGCCCGCGTCGATCCCGCCGCGCTCGATCAGCTCCTCCATCCCACGCTCGATCCCAAGGCACCGCGCGATGTGCTGACCAAGGGCCTGCCCGCGTCGCCGGGTGCGGCCAGCGGCCTGATCGTGTTCGACGCCGACACCGCCGAGCGCCGCGCCGAACTGGGCGACGCCGTCATCCTGGTGCGCGTCGAAACCAGCCCGGAAGATATTCACGGTATGCATGCGGCCAAGGGCATCCTGACTGCGCGTGGCGGCATGACGTCGCACGCGGCCGTGGTGGCGCGCGGCATGGGTCGTCCCTGCGTGTCCGGTGCGGGCGGCATTTCGATCGACGGCAAGACCAAGATCCTGCGCGTCGGCGGCCGCGAGCTGAAGGAAGGCGACATCCTGACCATTGACGGGTCGACCGGCGAAGTGATGGCGGGCGAAGTGCCGACCGTGCAGCCCGAACTGGCTGGCGATTTCGGTACGCTGATGGTGTGGGCGGACAAGGTCCGTCGCCTCAAGGTCCGCGCCAACGCGGAAACACCGCAGGACTGCAAGGTCGCGCGCGAATTCGGCGCTGAGGGCGTGGGGCTGTGCCGCACCGAGCATATGTTCTTCGACGCGGCGCGCATCACCGCGGTCCGCGAAATGATCCTGGCCGACAGCGAGAAGGGCCGCCGCGTCGCGCTCGACAAGCTGCTGCCGGAACAGCGCGACGATTTCGCGCAGATATTCATGGTGATGGCGGGCCTGCCCGTCACCATCCGCCTGCTCGATCCGCCGCTGCACGAATTCCTGCCCCATGGCGAAGCGGAGTTCGAGGAAGTGGCCAAGGGTGCGGGCGTCAGCGTCGACACGCTCAAGCGCCGCGCGGCGGAACTGCATGAATTCAACCCGATGCTCGGCCATCGCGGTTGCCGCCTGGGCGTGACCTATCCCGAAATCTACGAGATGCAGGCGCGCGCGATCTTCGAAGCGGCGCTGATCGTCAAGGCACGGGGCGGCGAAGCGCCGATCCCCGAAGTGATGATCCCGCTGGTCGCGACCGCCAAGGAGCTGGAGCTGATGAAGGCGATCGTCGATCGCGTCGCAGCCGAAGTGTTCGAAGAGCAGGGCGAGCGCGTCGACTATCTGGTCGGCACCATGATCGAACTGCCGCGCGCCGCGCTCAAGGCGGGCGAGATCGCCGAAGTCGGCGAATTCTTCTCCTTCGGCACCAACGACCTGACGCAGACGACGATCGGCATCAGCCGCGATGACGCCGGCCGGTTCCTGACGCAATATGTGGACAAGGGCATCTTTGCCCGCGATCCCTTCGTCAGCATCGACGTCGAAGGCGTGGGCGAACTGATCGAACTGGCGGCGGAGCGCGGTCGCAAGACCCGTCCGGACATCAAGCTCGGCATTTGCGGCGAACATGGCGGCGATCCCGCCTCGATCGCCTTCTGCGAAGCGACGGGCCTCGACTATGTGTCGGCGTCGCCCTATCGCGTGCCGATCGCCCGACTGGCCGCAGCGCAGGCGGCACTCGCCCGGAAGTGACGGCAAAAAGGGCGGGGCATCAACCCCGCCCTTTTTCTTTGGGCTGATGCTGTGGGCAGGCTCAGCCGAACAGGCCGCGATTGTGGCCCTTCTCCAGCTCGCTGGCCTGCTTGCGCCAGTCTTCATGCGCGATGGTGCCCGGTTTCAGGCCCAGTCGCGCCTCCAAGGTCGCTTCCTGCTCGGCATTGAGCGCGGCGATCTGGCCATAGCGATGATAGCCGGCTTCGTTCAGCGACAGTTCCTGGGCCTGGCTTACGCCGCTGATCCTGCTCAGATCGTCGCGGCCATGGACTGCGCCCGCGACCGCCGTCGCCGTGCCAGCGCCGATCGGTCCCGCCGACTGGCGTTCCAGCTCCGCGATCCGGGCATGGGAGGCCTCTATGCGGGCGTCCCGCTCCTTGATCGCGCTGCGATGCACCGCTTGTTCGTCCTGCCACAGCCGCCGATATTTGCCGCGACCGCTCATCATCAGACCCAGCAGCCAGCCGATGACCAGCACCACCAGCAGCAACGCAACCTCGTTCAGATTGAAGCTCATCATGGCGTCCTCCTGCCGCATTGAACGAGGGACGGTGGATAAAAGTTGCCAGGCCATAAAAGTGCAAAAAAGGGGCTTGCCCAATCGGCCAAGCGCTTCTATCTGCGCGTCTCCACGCACCCATAGCTCAGCTGGATAGAGCATCAGACTACGAATCTGAGGGTCGGGCGTTCGAATCGCTCTGGGTGCACCATTTTTCGAAGGGCTTTTGGTCCGGGCTTACAGCCGCGGTCCGTTCGTCTTTCCTGCGCACCCATAGCTCAGCTGGATAGAGCATCAGACTACGAATCTGAGGGTCGGGCGTTCGAATCGCTCTGGGTGCACCATCATTCGATCGAATAAAGAGGCGGCGTCTGGCCGCCTTTTTTGTTTAGCGTCAGGCGGTCGCCAGCGCCACCATGGCGTCGATATCGACATGGCTTTCCAGCAGCGCAGCCACCTCGTCCAGCGCGTCCTCGACCGACTGGTCATAGTCCCGCCCCGCCGACCCGCCGCCCAGCCGCCGCAACAACGCATCGCGTAGCGCCGTGCTGCCGAGCAGGCCATGGACATAGCTGCCCATCACCCGCCCGTCGCGGCTGATCGCCCCGTCCGGGCGCGCGCCGTCGATCAGGGCGAAGGGGCGGGCACAGTCCGGGCCGTCGGTGACGCCCATATGCATTTCATAGCCGGTAAAATCGGCGTCTAGCGCGCGGCCGCGCACTTGCTCCAGCGTCTTTGCCCCGGACAGGCGCGTGTCGATATCGAGCAGCCCCAGCCCTGCGACCGATCCCGCCGGTCCCTCCAGCCCTTCGGGATCGGCGATGGTCCGGCCCAGCATCTGATAGCCGCCGCACAGGCCCAGCACCGCGCCGCCGCGCCGGTGATGGGCGCGGATGTCGATGTCCCACCCTTGCGCGACCATGGCGCGCATGTCGGCGACCGTCGCCTTCGATCCGGGCAGGATGACCAGCGCCGCGTCGCCGGGGATCGCCTGTCCCGGCCCGATCATGCGCAGGTCGACGGTCGGCTCCAGCTTGAGCGGATCGAGATCGTCGAAATTCGAGATGCGCGGCAGCACTGGGCAGGCGACGACCAGCGGCGCGACGGTCGAGAAGGTCCGACGTTCCAGCACCACCGCATCTTCGCTTGGCAATCGCGCGACGGCGTCGAGCCAGGGCACCACGCCAAATCCGCGCCAGCCCGACAGCGCTTCGATCTGGGCATAGCCATCCTCGAACAGCGCCGGGTCGCCCCGGAATTTGTTGATGAGGAAGCCGCGGATCATCGCCGCGTCGTCGGGATCGATGACCGCGCGGGTGCCGACCACCGCGGCGATCACGCCGCCGCGGTCGATGTCGCCGACCAATATGACCGGCACGTCGGCGGCGCGGGCGAAACCCATATTGGCGATGTCGCCGGCGCGCAGGTTGATCTCGGCCGGCGATCCCGCGCCTTCGACCACCACGATATCGCACTGGCTGCGCAGCCGTTCGTAGCTTTCCAGCACCGCGCCCAGCAACGGCCCGCGCGCGCTGCGGAAATTGCCCGATCCCAGCGCGCCGCGCACCTGACCATGAACGATCAGTTGCGATGTTCGATCGGCCTGCGGCTTGAGCAGCACCGGGTTCATATCGGTATGGGGGGCGACGCCGCAGGCGATCGCCTGCAACGCCTGCGCCCGGCCGATCTCCCCGCCGTCGCTGGTGACGGCGGCGTTGTTGGACATATTCTGCGGCTTGAACGGGCGCACCCGATAGCCCCGGCGCGCCAGCGCGCGGCACAGCCCCGCCACCAGCACCGACTTGCCGACGTCCGATCCGGTTCCCTGCAACATGATAGCGCCCATGGCCTGCTCCTGACGGTGCAGCGCGGGCATGGCAAGGGGGATCAAGGTACGGATCAGGCGACGATGGCCGCCATGCCGCAGCGGCGCTGATGGACGCGCACCTCCGCCGACCCTACCCGGACGCCCAGCGTGGCCGTGACGCTGTTGAGGATGCCGTCCAGCAGTGGTGCGGTGGTGCCCAGCACCGCGCCGACCAATGGGCTGAGCGGGCTGTTGCCGATGGTGATGCCTAGAAGCGACACCTGTATCTGGGTCTGGCCTGCCAGGCTGGCGGCGATGCCCTGCGTCAGATCCTGCGTGCTGACGGTCTTGGCCTGCTGCGCGCTGATCTCCGACGGCGAGAAATGGACGCTATGGGTCTGGGTGCCGCCCAGGCTGATATTGGCATAGCCGGTGACGCGCGTACCGAGCGTCTGTGCCAGCATGGCGGCGCGCGGGTTGGCGGGGACCGAAAAATTGGTCAGCGCACTCATATCGACATCGCCCAGCACCGCGGTCCCGACCGACGGCGTGACCGCCAGGGTGACGCCGCCATCGCTGCCGCACTGGATATCCGACAGGCGCGCCTCCGCCGCCGCCAGTTCGACATAGAGCGGCACTCGTACGGAGGCGATGCCGGACAGTGCAGTGGCGACGGAGCTTTCCAGATAGATGCGGGTCTGGGCGGTGCGCAGCACCACGTCGCGCTTGGCGGTGATGCTCATCAGCGGCGAGCGGGCCTGTCCCTCGCCCGTCACCAGCATCAGCCGCGTGCTGCTGAGGCCCGGCACGGTGACGCGCAGGTCCATCGGGATTGTCGTCCCCGATGGCGGGCTGAGCACCATGCGCAGCATGGAGAAGGCGTCGAGCAGGATATTGGGTTGTCCGGTGGCATTGGCGGCGCCCCGCATCGGACCGAGGTCGACAATGTCGCTGAGACGGACGGCGCGGCCCGGAATGCGGCTGGACAGCGCCAGCAGGGTCGTGGCGGCGGGGCTGGCCCCGGCGCTGTCGGCCATCGCGCCGAGCAGGTCGGACAAGGGGATTTCCCTGTCGAACAGCGCCCCATAGGCTTCGCCGTCGCGCCCGGTCCGTACGCGCAGGGCATCGGCCATGTGCAGCAGGTCGAGATTGGCGCTGGCCAGCCCGTTATAATCCATCACCGACAGGTTGAGTTCGGTGCCCGCAAGATTGGACAGCAGTATGTTGGGCAGTCCGCCGCTGAGCGAAGCAAGGCCGGTGCCGAGCGAGAAGGCGGCGGCGTCGGTGCGGGCGGCGGTGGCGCGGGCGCTGAGGTCGATGCCGTCCCGGCCGACCAGCAGGCGGGCGAAGAAGAGAGGCGCGCGGCGGCGCACCTCCACCCGCATGGCGCCGCCATTGGCATCGCCTGCTCGGAAGCGCTGGTCCATCGGAAGGGAGGCGTCGGCGGAATAGCTGCCGGTGTCGAAGGTCGCGAGGGCCGCGCCGTTGATCCCGCTGCGCCCGACCAGTTGTTCGGCGGCGGTTCGTCCGCCATCGGCGGCGGCCAGCGCGGCGGCATCCGCTACGCCCTGCAACTGGCGACGGGCCAGATAGACCGATCCCAGATCGACCGCGACGGTGGCGGCGCCCGCCAGCATGAACAGCGATCCGGCCAGGATGAAGGTCACGCCGCCACGCCGGTCCCGCGCCAGCGCCCGGTCGAAGCGCGCGCCGGTCATTGGCTGGCGATCCGCACGACGGCGCTTCGTTCCAGCACGTTGCCCGGCATCGGGAAGGGCATGGCCGAGAACAAGGGCGCGCTGGAGAGACTGTAGCGCAGCGTCACCGTATAATAGCCGCTGCTTTCGCCGGTACTGACGCCGATCGTCTGGGCGGCGGGGGCGGGGAAGGCGGCGCGCGCGGCAACGACGCTCTGGTCGACCAGCGTGCGGCGTTCGGTCGCGTTCAGCCCGGCCACCGACGCGCGGGCGGCATCATTGGCGGCCTGTGGCAGGCTATGGGCGGTTATGAACCAGCTGCCATAGGCCAATATCCCCATCAGCAGCAGGATGAGCAGCGGCAGGGCGAAGGCCGCTTCGATCAGGCTGCTGCCGGCCTGATGGCGCAGCAGCGCGACCAGCGGTCGACGCGATCGGGTGAAGGAGCAGGCGCTATCGTAAGACATGAGAGCGATGCTACGGGGCGCGGTTCAATATCGCGTATGCTTCGCCTGTCGGGCATTTGGCGGGTTTTACATAGTGGAGACGAGCGCCCGGCAGACAAAAACTGGCCTTCTCCGCAAAAGTTGCGCACGCCCACCGGACATCATCCGATATGGACGTTGTTGTCGCGCATTCAGGCGGCGTTCGTGGGAGTAATGACGATTACGGCGCCCTCCGTACCGTAAATGCCGTGCAGCCGGGCGATCGCCGCGTCGATCGGCGCCAGCGAACCGTCGTTGGTCAGCAATTGGGTGGCGAACCGCATGTCGCCTTCGCCACGCAGCACGCGTTCCATCTGCTCGCGGAAGTGGGGGCGAGCGGGCAGCGCGACCAGGTCGGCGACCGGCACGTCCGACAGCCGATCGGCGGTCAGGCCGACCATCGCGCAAAAGCTGTCGTTCACGACATCGATGAAGCCGCGCATCGACACCCGGACATAACCGACCCCGCCATGCACCCCCATTGCCTTGAGGATCGCCGATTTGACGTCGGCCAGCCGGTGGCGCTGCATGTCGGCGGTGATGTCCCGCAGCAGCAGGCCGACGCCGCCGGCGAAGGGGAAGGTCTGGACATGCAGCCAGACGTCACCGCGAAAGGGGGAGGGGATATCGGCCGCGCTCGCCTCGCCCGAAGCCAGGCTGTGGCGGATATGCGCCTCCGTCAGCGTGCCGGCCAGTTCGGGAAAGGCGTCCCACAGCGACTGATCCTCCAGACGCCGGTCCCATCGCCTGGCCATCGCGAGCGCCACCCCATTGACATAATCGATGGTCAGGTCGGCGCGGCACAGGATCAGCCCCTGATGCATCCGCGCGGCGAGTTCGAAAGTGCGGTCGGGCGCGACCGCGCCATCGTCGCCGACCGTCATCGTGCGAAAGCGGTCCAGCCCGATGAAGACATGGGTTTCGCGGCCATGATGGGTGACCATCACCGGCTCATGCGATCCAACCTCGCGCCAATGGGCGAAATTGCGCACCAGTTCGGCGGCGGGCACGCTGCGCCTGCGTCGATCGTCCAGCATCCTGTCGGCACTCCATCATCAGTGATGGAGGCAGGATAAGTCAGGGAAGGCTGTCATGCTGGTCGAGTTCGATCCGTTTCGGAACGAGGGCGGGCGCCAGAGTTCCGAGTCAGCAGGTGATTCTGCCGGCTTGGAAAAAGGCTCTATATCCCGCGCTGATAGTCCAGCGCGTCGATGATCTTGCCGCCCGCCATGAAGACCGCGCCCGAACAGGCGAGCGCCAGCAGATGGCCGCCGGCGCCTGGATATTGCTGCATATAGACATGGCCGCGCTCGGCTGCGCCCAGCGCGAGCGCATAGATCACCAGAAACGCCTCGAACTTGGTCTTGATGATGAAGAGGCGCTTGATCCGTTCCATGTCGATTCCATCCGGCGTTGCCCCCGCCGTCAGGGTGAAAGATCGCCCGACAGCTGCAAATGGTCAACAAGCGTTAACCATGATTGCTCGATCCGGGCAATCAGCCGTGTGTCGCTCAAATCCTCGGGCGCGATCGATTCTGGCCAATATTGGGACACGATCCGCGCAATATTATCCAGCCGCGCTTCGTCCACCAGGAAGCGGGGATCGATATCGGCAGGATCGGCAACGACGCGCAGCCGCAGGCAGGCGGGGCCGCCGCCATTGGCCATGGACTGGCGCACGTCGACCGGGATGAGGCGGCGGATCGGGCCATTGCCGGCGATCATCTGCTCCAGCCAGCTCCAGACCGCGGGCGTCTGCTGCGCCTCGGTCGGCAGCACCAGCGCCATGCCTGTCCCGAGCGAAGTCGAGGGGCCGCTGTCGGGCAGGGTGACGAGCTGGGCATTGAAGAGATAGGATGTGATCGCATCGGCCAGGCTGACCGCGCAGGCAGGCACCTCCACGATCTCGACACAGGGCAGGGCGGCCCGCAGATCGGCGTAGAAGGCCTGTTTGTCGGCGAACGCCTGTTCGTGGGTGAAGAGCACCCGCTCGTTCGCCACCGCGACGACGTCATTGTGGAAGGCGCCCGCGGCGATCGCGGCTTCGGACTGCTCGACGAACAGCGTGCGCGCCGGATCGAGGCCATGGATGCGGGCGACCGCCTTGCTCGCCTCCATATGCTGGCGGGCGGGGAAAGCGCCGCCCGACCGGCCATAGACGAACACTTCCACGCCCGGCTGGTCGTGGCGTTCCGCCAGACGCATATGATTGGCTGCGCCCTCGTCGCCAAAGGGGGCGGGGATGGGATCATGGACGGCAAAGGCGCGGGTGTCGGAAAAGGCGATGCGGAGCTGCGCCAGCGTCTGCGGCCATTCATGGCTGCGATGCGGCATGGTGACGAGATTGGCGACGGTCAGGTGCGTCCGCCCGTCCGCCGTATCGCTGGCGGGCGAGATGGTGGCGGCGTTGGCGGCCCACATGGAGGAAGCGGACATGGCGGCAGCCCGGATATGCGGATCGGCGTCGCCGACATCGGTGCCGAGCTTCGTCAGCCAGGCGACGTCGGGCCGCCATTGCGGCAGGAAGATGCCCTGAGCCAGGCCGAGGCGGATATTGCCGCGCATCTTCTCGATCCCCTGGAGCGCCGCCGCTCGGGGATGCGCCACTGCGCCGGCATTGCGCGCGGAAGCGAGATTGCCGAGGCTGAGGCCCGCATAATTGTGGCTGGGACCGATGATCCCGTCGAAATTGATTTCCCTGACGTTCATGCCCGCCCTGCCATGGTGAAGGAACCGCCGGTTTCGAGGCCGAGCCGCGCCGCGCTGGCCGCGTCGAGCGACACCGCGCCGCTGTCATTTTGCTGCACGAAGCCCCAGGTGCAGCGATAATCGGCCAGCTTGCCGGTTGCGATCAGCATCTTGTCCCCGCCCTTTTCATGGGTGGCGGACAAAGTTACGTCTCGCGCCGCGGCGATCGTCTTCAACTGGTCGATCTGGCCGACCATAGTCGGGCCGCCGTCGAAGATATCGACATAGCCGGCATTGTCGAACCCCTCCGTCTCCAGCATCCGCATCGCCGCGCGCCCATTGGGATGGGGCAGGCCGATGACGGCGCGGGCGCTGTCGGTCAGCATCGCGGTATAGATGGGGGTCTTGGGCATCAGGTCGGCGATGAACTGGTTGCCGTTCACCGCGTTGAATTCGTCCGCCTCCTGGAAATTCATGCCGAAGAAACGCCCGGCCAGACCGTCCCAGAAGGGCGATCCGCCCGCTTCATCAATGACGCCACGCAGTTCGGCCAGCACCTTGTCGCCGAAGCGGCTGCGGTGGGCGCGGATGTAGAGATAGCGGCTGCGCGCCAGCAAAAGCCCCAGCCCCTCGGCGCGCTCACGCGGGTGGAGGAACAGGCCGCCGACTTCGGCCGACCCTTCCAGATCGGTGGTGAGCGAGAGCATTTGCGCCCGAAAAGTGCGGCCCAGTTCGCGGCTATGCTGGGTCAGCACGCCCAGACGATAGCTGTAGAAGGGCCAGCTTTGCCCCACGGTGGAAAAGATCTGACAGGTGCCGCGCACTTGGCCCGTCTCGACATTTTCCAGCACCATGACGATCAACTCGTCCTCGATACCCTCGTCCTGCCGTGCGAGCGCCTGTTCGGTGCGCTCCAGCTTGGCCGACAGCGCGGTGCGATCGGGCGGCAGGTTGGTGAAGCCGCCGCCGGTCAGCTTCGCCATCTCATAGAGCGTCTGCAGATCGTCGGCGCGCGCGATGCGCATGATGAAGCTCAAGCGGTTATCCCCTCTTTTTTATATCGATCCAGGTCGAACCGGCCCCGGGCGATCCGCCACAGCGCCAGCGCCGACAATTGCGCGCGTTCGGGCAGGCTGTCGGTCAGCAGAAATTCGGCGTCGCTATGGATGCTGCCGCCGCGCACGCCCATCGTATCGACCACCGGCACGCCGCAGGCCGCGATATTATTGCCGTCGCACACGCCCCCGGTATCGCGCCAGCCGATGTCGAGGCCCAGTTCAGCGCCGCATTGCCGCACCAGCCCGAACAGTGCCTGCGCCTTGGCGTCCATCGGCTTGGGCGGCCGGCCGAAGCTGCCGTGCAGATGCAGGCTGACGTCATGGTCGCGCGCGACATCGACCATGGACCGGTCGATCAGGGCGCGGGCGGCGATCTCGTCTTGCGGCGTGCGCGGCCGGAAATTGACCCGCAGCACGGCATGGTCGGGCACGACATTGTTCGGGCTGCCGCCGTCGATCTTCGCAGGGTTGCAGGAAAATCCGGCACCGCTGCCCGCCTTCAGCCGCAACGCCAGGTCGGCCGCCGCCAGCAAGGCGTTGCGGCCGTCATCGGGATTGCGCCCAGCATGGGCACTTCGGCCCGTCACGATGATGGAGAAATTGCCGCTCCCCGCGCGTGCGCCGGCCAGCGTGCCGTCGGGCAGGGCGGACGGTTCATAGGTGAAGGCCGCCAGCCTGCCCGCCGCCATCTCCCGCAACAGCGCCGCGGATGACAGGCTGCCGACTTCCTCGTCGCTGTTGATGACGACGTCATAGCCAAGGGTGGCGATCGCGTCCGATCCTTCGATGGCGTTGAGCGCCGCGAGCATGACCGCGATCCCGCCTTTCATGTCGGCAACGCCGGGACCGTTGAGGATGCCAGGCTCCAGCCAGCGCTGCTGCTGGAAGGGGTGATCTATGGGGAACACCGTGTCCATATGCCCGGTGAGGAGCAGCCGGATGGGCGCTTCGGGACGGACTGACAGATGGAGATGGCGGCCATGTTCGATGGCCTGGACTCGCCCGTCCGGCGACACGCTCTCCACCGGCGCGGGATCGACCAGGCGGATCGTGCCGGGCAGCGTGGAAAAGGCCTCGACCAGCACTGCGGCCATGCGGGCGAGGCCATCCAGATTGCGCGATCCGCTGTTGATCGCCGCCCAAGCCCGCGTCTGCGCGAGCATCGGCGCGGCCGCAGCGCGGTCGAGCAACATCCTTTCCTGCGATGAAAAATCCGTCATCCGCCCTGATCTATCAGAGCGCCGCGCGCGTCTCCACCCCCGCAATAAAATTGCGTGGTTCAGAAATCATAGGTCAGGGTCAGGCGGCTCAGCGTGTCGAGGTCGCGGCTGGACAGCAATGTCTCGGATTCATACTGGATATTGTAGGAGAAAGCGGCCGACAGCCGTGTGCTGACCTTGGTTTCTACCGAGGACAGGGCGTTGAGCGTATAGACGTCGCTTTCGGCATAGCCCGATGCGGTTTGTTTGAACGTCACCGTCGGCGTGGCGCGCCAGGCCAGCGCCATGGAACCGCGGACGCCCAGTTTCGTCTCACGTTCGCCGATCAGATATTTGGCGTGGCGAATGGACGGACCGATATCGGCCGACAGATCGACCGGCTTGCTGACGATCAGCTTATAGCCGACGCCGACCGAGGCGGTGTAGCGTTGGTCATAGCCGATCGAGGTGTCGCGTTCGAACTGGGCGAGGCCGTAGGCGAAGCCGCGCGGATCGAATTCATATTTGGGTTCGTAGCCGGCGAAATAGCGTTCGCGCGAGGTGACGCCATTGGCGCGGCGATAATCGGCGGCGGCGGTCAGCTTGTGCGACCATTGCAGTCCGGCGCGAGTCGCCGTCGCGGATACGCTGATCCCGAGCTCGCTGGTCGAACCCGTGGAACGGAAACCGCCTGCCTCGACCCGGCCGGTCCACAATTCGGTGAAGTGGGCTTCGCGAATCACCGTGTCGTGGGTCGCCTTGGTCCGCTCCTTCCAACTGTTGACCATGCGCTGGATTTCGTCGGCGGAGGCCGGGTTGGTCTGTTTGGCGATCTTGGAAATGGTGGCGATTTCGGTTTCGTTGCCGTTGGCGATCGCAGCTTCCATCATTTCGCGGACGGCCGGTGGCAGCAGCGCCGATTCGGCCGCGCGCGCCGTGGCGGGCAGGGCGACGATCAGCAACGACAGGGGGATCAGACGAGCATACATCGCCCCGTCATAGCCAACCGACCGGGGATTTTAAGCCCCCAAACGCCTACCCCGTCAGATAAGCGCCCGGAACTCCTGCAATATGTCGCGATACAGCTTGCGCTTGAACGGCACGATCAGGTCGGGCAGCGTTTCGGGCGACGTCCATTTCCATTCCCGGAATTCCGGGTCCTTGGTCTGGATATCGATGTCGCTGTCCAGACCGACGAAGCGGGCCAGATACCAATATTGGCGCTGGCCGCGATATTTGCCACCCCACAGCTTGCCGACCAGTTCGGGCGGCAGATCGTAGAAATGCTCGTCCTTCGCCTTGGCGATGATTTCGACCAGATCGGGGCGGATGCCGGTTTCTTCCTGCAGTTCGCGCAGCGCGGCCGCCCTGGCATCCTCGCCTTCATCGATGCCGCCCTGTGGCATCTGCCACGCCTCGACCACATTATCGAGCCGCTGGCCGACGAACACCTTGCCGTCCATGTTCACCAGCATGATCCCGACGCAGGGCCGGTATGGCAATAAATTTTCATTCGGCATCGAAGCCATGTCATCCCCAAAAATTCCGGTTCCCGACGTCCTTGCCGCCTAAAGATCGTCATCGGCGTCGCTACACGACGCGGGAGCCAGAATAGGCAGGGCGGGGCTCCGCGTCCATCGGCCGAATCATCCACCTGTCGATTTGCGGCGACGCGATGGCCGGATCAATCGACGGGACGGCGAAGGCAATATGCCCCAAGGGCCGCTTGGAACCGGCGGCGGAGGGGCGCATTGCCCCGGCATGTCCGATCCCCTTCTCCTCTGGTTTCGCCAGGATCTCCGCCTGTCCGATCAGGCCGCCCTGGCCGCCGCTGTCAGCGAAGGGCCGGTGATTCCGGTCTATGTCCTTGATGATGAAGGTCCGCGTCAATGGAGGATGGGCGGCGCGGCGCGCTGGTGGCTGCACCATAGCCTTGCGCGGCTGGACGAAAGCCTGCGGGACAAGGGATCGCGCCTGATCCTGCGTCGTGGGCGCAGCGCGGAGGTGCTGGCGGCATTGGCGAAGGAAGTCGGGGCGTCCAGGGTCCATGCGCTGCATCACTACGAACCCTGGTGGCGCAACGCGGAAAAGGCGGTGGCCAAGACGCTCGACCTGAGCCTGCATGACGGCGGCCTGCTCTTGCCGCCGGGCGCGGTGCGGACCGGGGCGGGCGGCATGTATCGCATCTACACGCCCTTTTCGCGCGCCGTTACGGAGCATATGCCGCCCGCCGCGCCGCATCCCGCGCCGCACCGGATCGATGGACCGGCGCACTGGCCGCACGGCGATTCGCTGGACGATTGGGCCTTGCTGCCGACCAGGCCGGACTGGGCGCAGAGTTTCGGGGCGGACTGGACGCCGGGCGAGCAGGGCGCGCGCGCCAATGTGGCGCATTTCATGGACGAGGTTGGCGATTATCCGACCGCGCGGAATCTGCCGTCGATCGAAGGAACGTCGCGCCTGTCGCCGCATCTGCATTTCGGGGAAGTGTCGCCCGCCTATGTCTGGCACCGGGTCGAATCTTCAGGCCATGATGCAACGATCTTCCTCAAGGAGTTGATCTGGCGTGATTATGCACATGTCCAGATTTGCGGCTTGCCCGCTTATGGGTCCGAAAATGCGCGATCCAATTTCGATGCGCTGCTCTGGCGCGACCTGCGGGAAGCACGGACCGATTTCGCCGCATGGAAGACGGGCAGGACCGGCTATCCGATCGTGGACGCCGGTATGCGGCAGCTTTGGACGACGGGCTGGATGCATAACCGGGTGCGCATGATCGCCGCCAGCTTCCTGATAAAGCACCTGTTGATCGATTGGCGACATGGCGCGCGCTGGTTCTGGGATACGCTGGTCGATGCCGATTACGCCAATAACAGCGTCAATTGGCAATGGGTCGCGGGCAGCGGCGTCGACGCCAATGTGTTCACGCGAATCATGGCGCCGCTGACCCAGTCGGACAAGTTCGACGCGGCCGATTATATCCGGTCATGGGTGCCGGAACTGGCGGACCTGCCCGACGCGGCGATTCACGATCCAGATGCCCATGGCGCGCGACCGGCCGCCTATCCGGCGAAGATCATTGGCCATCGTGAGGGGCGAGAACGCGCTCTGACCGCCTATCGTCGCATCAAGGGGTGATTGCAGCCGCGACCGGCTTGCGGCAGGATTGGCGTCATGAACGCCATCACTCCCCGGCGCGGCCGGCGCGCGCTATCGGTCAAACATCCGCCGCGATCCGGCGCCCCCAGCCGGACGTCCCGCGCGCTGGCGCCCCTGTTCCATCGCTTGCTCGACCGGATCGACCTGGGCCTGGAAGAAGGCGGGCTGGAAGCGTCGCTGCCCGACGGTACGCGCCGCCTGCTGGGCGGTCGGGCGCCGGGGCCGCAGTGCGAGGTGGATTTGCGCTCCTGGCGCGCGCTGGTGCGGCTGGCCGTGGGCGGATCGGCCGGCTGGTATCGCGCCTGGGCGGCGGGGGAATGGGCCAGCCCCGATCCGGTGCCGCTCTTCGCCCTGTTCATGCGCAATGCGGCGGCGCTGGGGCAAGCGGCGCGGCCGCGCGGGCCGGGGCGATGGATCGGGCGCGCGACGCACTGGCTGCGGCGCAACAGCCGGGCGGGATCGCGGCACAATATCGCCTATCATTATGATTTGGGGAATGATTTCTACCGGCTCTGGCTGGATGAAAATATGCATTATTCCAGTGCCTTGTTCCTCAATGCTGATGATCGGATCGAAAGTCTGGAACAGGGGCAACGGCGCAAGGTCGATGCGATCCTGGACCGGCTGGACCTGACGGACGGCGCGTCGCTGCTGGAGATCGGCTGCGGCTGGGGCGGACTGGCCGAACAGGCGATGGAGCGGTGCGCGATCGCCTATAGCGGACTGACCCTGTCGACCGAACAGGCCGATTATGCCCGCGACCGGCTGGGATCGGGCGCGCAGATTTTGCTGACCGACTATCGCGACGCGCAGGGCCAATATGACGCCATCGCCAGCGTCGAGATGGTGGAAGCGGTCGGCCAGGCCTATTGGCCTGCCTATCTCGCCGCGATCCATCGCCTGCTCAAGCCAGGGGGCAAGGCGGCGATTCAGTATATATTGATCGATGACGCGATTTTCGAACGCTATGCCCGGGGCGCCGACTTCATCCAGGCCTATATTTTCCCCGGCGGGATGCTGATGTCGGAAAGCCGCTTTCGCGCGCTGGCCGAGCAGCAGGGGCTGGAATGGCGGGACGTGCGTCGCTTCGGCCCGGATTATGCCGAAACGCTGCGCCGCTGGCGCGAGCGGTTCGACCGGGCGATCGACGAAGGCCAGTTGCCCGCCAGTTTCGACCAGCATTTCGTGGCCTTGTGGCGCTATTATCTGATGTATTGCGAAGGCGGCTTTCGCGGCGGCGGCATCGATGTGGCGCAGGTGACGCTGGTCAAACCGGCGTAACCGTCAGCCTTCGACTCGTATCCTGTGGCCGGTCGGCGCATCGGACGCGACCAGATCGACGATCGCGCTGGCGACGACTTCCGGCCCCTTGAGGCTCGCCGGATCTTCGCCGGGGAAGGCGCGGGCGCGCATCGCCGTGCGGGTCGCGCCGGGATCGACGATATGGGTGCGGATGGCGGAGATATTCTTCATCTCCTCGCCATAGGCGCCGACCAGCGTTTCCAGCGCCGCCTTCGACGCGCCATAGGCGCCCCAATAGGCGCGCGGCGCCACGACCGAGGAGGTCAACGCCACCACCCGCGCGTCGCCGCTGGCGCGCAGCATGGGGTCGAAGGCCGCAATCAGCGCTTGTGGCGCGGCGATGTTGAGCGTCAGCAGCCGCGCAAATTCCTTCGCGTCGATCGCCGGAACAGATGCCAGCGCGCCCAGCGTCGCGGCGTTCAGCACCAATATGTCGAGCGCCTGCCAGCGTCCGCCGATCGCCTGCGCCAGCCGGCCAATGCTCTCGCCATCGGTCAGGTCGAGCGGCGCGATCGTCGCATGGCCGCCGGCCTTGTGGATGCGATCCTCCACCTCTTCCAGCCCGCCGCTGGTCCGCGCGGTCAGCACGACATGCGCGCCCGCGGCGGCGAGTGCTTCGGCCGTGGCGGCGCCGATGCCGCGGCTCGCCCCGGTGACGAGCGCCAATTTGCCGGAAAGTGGGCCAGAAAGGGGATGCTCGGACATGATGTTCCTCTCGTCCCGACCGCAATCGGAACCGCATGAAGGATGAAAGGGAGTGGGCGGCCCGGTCAGGAACCGCCCAAGGCCGTCAGACCACGCGCTCGGCGAGCAGTTCCAGCTGGTTGGTCACCACCACGTCATCCTGATCGGTGAGCGTGGTGGGATAATCGCCGGTGAAGCAGGCATCGCAATATTGCGGGCGGATGTCAGCGCGCTTGGCTTCGCCCAGCGCCTTGTACAGGCCGTCGATCGAGATGAAGGACAGGCTGTCGGCATGGATGAAGTCCTGCATTCCGCCCACGTCCAGCTTGTGGGCCAGCAGCTTGGTGCGTTCGGGCGTATCGACGCCGTAGAAGCAGCTATGCTTGGTCGGCGGCGACGCGATCCGCATATGCACCTCCGCCGCGCCGGCTTCGCGCATCATCTGCACGATTTTGAGGCTGGTCGTGCCACGCACGATCGAATCGTCGATCAGCACGATCCGCTTGCCTTCGATCAGCGCACGGTTGGCGTTGTGCTTGAGCTTCACGCCCAGATGGCGAACCTTGTCCCCCGGCTGGATGAAGGTGCGGCCGATATAGTGCGAGCGGATGATGCCCAGTTCGAACGGGATGCCCGATTGCTGGGCATAGCCGATCGCCGCGGGCACGCCGCTGTCGGGCACGGGGATGACATAGTCCGCCTCGACCGGGTTCTCGATCGCCAGTTGCGCGCCGATCGCCTTGCGGACCGAATAGACGCTGGAGCCGTCGACGATCGAATCGGGGCGGCTGAAATAGACATGTTCGAAGATGCAGGGACGCGGATGCGTGTCGCCGAAGGGGCGATGCGACCGGATCTGTCCGTCATTGGTGACGATGACCAGTTCGCCCGGATCGATGGTGCGGACATAGTCGGCGCCTACCACGTCGAGCGCAACCGTTTCCGACGCGAAGATCGTGGTTTCGCCCAGATTGCCCATCACCAGCGGGCGAATACCCAGCGGGTCGCGGCAGGCGATCATGCCTTCGGGCGTCATGACGATCAGCGAATAGGCGCCCTCGACCTGCTTCAACGCATCGATGAACTTGTCGAGCAGGGTGCGATAGCTGGACGTCGCAACCAGATGGATGATGACTTCGGTGTCGGAGGTCGACTGGAAGATCGAGCCACGGCGAATCAGTTCGCGGCGCAGCTTCATCGCGTTGGAGATATTGCCATTATGGGCAATGGCGAAGCCGCCCGAGTTCAGTTCCGCATAGAGCGGCTGCACGTTGCGCAGCGACGTTTCGCCGGTGGTGGAGTAGCGTACATGGCCACAGGCGGTATCGCCGGGCAGACCGCGAATCACTTCGTCCCGGTCGAAATTCCCAGCCACATGCCCCATCGCCCGATGGGTATGGAAATCATGCCCGTCCCAGCTTGTGATGCCCGCGGCTTCCTGCCCGCGATGTTGCAGGGCGTGAAGGCCAAGCGCGACGATGGCGGACGCTGTTTCCGCGCGGGAAACACCGAAAATGCCACATTCCTCGCGCAACTTGTCGTCGTCGAAGGGGTTTGTCGTAATCATGGGTGCGAGCGGTTCCATAGCCGTTCCTGACAGGCCCACAGGGCCGTCCTTGGGCGCGCATATAGGGACTTCCGCCCGCTTTGTCGCCCTCCTGTCATAAAAAAGCGCAACGAAACGTTCCGTTTCCCGGATTTGCGTCGTTGGAACGCTGAAATGGGGCCCCGGTCAGAAGGGAAACAGCCATCCCGCGATGGCGCCGCCAGCGACGATCGCTGGCGTGACCCATGCCCCTTTCACGCGCCACACAAGAACCAGGGCGACGCCGGCCAGGGCCATGGCCGCCCAGGCATGATCGACCCGCATCGCCGTCGCCTGGGCCAACTGGATGAAGGTGGCGGCGATGATGCCGACGACCGCGGCCGCGACGCCCGTGAGGCCATGATGGAGCGCCGGGTTGGCGATCACGGCTTCAAGCCGCTCGAAAAAGACGAGCGAGAAGGCGAACGCGGGCAGGAACATGCCCAGGGTGATGACCAGCGCGCCGGCAGGGCCGCCCACGATATAGCCGGTAAAGGTGGCGAATATCACGAGCGGCGCGGGCAGAACGCCCGCCAGCGCGATACCGTCGAGAAATGCACCATCACTGATCCAGCCGCGGCCGACCGTGTCGGCGCGGACATAGGGAATGGCGGTGTACGCGCCGCCGAACGTCAGCAGGCCGCCCTTGAGGCCCGCCACGAACAGCATGGGCAGCGTTACCGCCGCATGGGCGATGGCTTGCGGGCGAAGCTGTTCCGATCCGCCCACAGGCAGCAGCGCCACGGCGAGTATGACGGGCGTCAGCAGGATGGCGATAGCCAGAATCGGGCGATGCGCGAAGGCATAGGCGATACCGCCGCTGGCCAGCGGAACGTAGAAGGGCACGCCGAGCAGCGGGGATGCGAGGCCGACAAGGGCGATGCAGAGCAGCAGCCCATCTTCGACCACATGCTGGCCGATCCGCACGACGGCCCGCAGGATGATCGCCAGCACGACGATCTGCACGCCCAGCAAGAGGCCCGCGAGGCCGATATTGCCTTCGATCCATCGCGTATAGGCCGCGCCGGCCGCCAGCATCAGCACCAGTCCCGGCACCATGAAGCCCAGGCCGGCCACGATGCCGCCGGCGCGGCCGCGCGCGACCATGCCCAGATGGACGCATAATTCATGGGCTTCGGGGCCGGGCAATATCTGCAGCACGGCCAGCAGCCGGTTGAACCGGCCCGGCGCGATCCAGCGTTCCTGTTCGACCAGCACCTTGCGCAACATGGCGATCTGGGCGACCGGGCCGCCGAAGGCGAGGAGGCCGAACCCCAGGAATTTCAGGAACAGCGCCCACAGGCTGAGCCGTGGCGGCCCAAAAGCATCGCTCTTATCATTCATCCCACGCCCCTTCGCGCCGCACATGCGACGAATGGAGCGGACTTGGGCGACGATCGCCTGGCCGGGCGTCCGCATCGGCCCGGTTCATCCTCTATCGGCGAGCGGCATGGCGGATGTCAACGCGTTCGCACCGGCCGGAATCGGCTCACGCGATTCGTTCATAGGCTATCGGCAAAATGCCCTACTGGCGTTGCCTTGCGCGCGCGGCTAAAGACGCAGCCCTGATGCATCGTTTCGCCAATCCCGCCCGCTTCCTGAAGATCGCGCGTCCGTTGACGGGCTGGCTGTTCTGGCCCGGCCTGCTGCTGCTGCTCGTCGGCTCCGCCTGCGGGCTGTTCCTGACCCCGGCCGACTATCTGCAGGGGCAGACGGTGCGCATTCTCTATATCCATGTGCCGGCGGCCTGGCTCGGCATGGGCGGCTGGAGCGGGATCGCCATTGCCGCGCTGATGCAGCTTGTCTGGAAGCATCCGCTCGCCGCCGTCGCCGGGCGCGCCATCGCCGCGCCGGGCGCGCTGTTCACCGCCATCTGCCTGATGACCGGCTCCATCTGGGGTCGCCCGACCTGGGGCACCTGGTGGGAATGGGACGGGCGGATGACGTCGATGCTGGTCCTCTTCTTCCTGTATCTCGGCTATATCGCGCTGGGCAATGCCAGCGCCCTGCAGGCGCAGCAGGGCGGCGTCAGCAATGTGACCGCCATTTTCGGGCTGGTTGGCGCGATCAACATTCCGATCATCAACCGGTCGGTGGTGTGGTGGAACAGCCTGCATCAGGGACCGTCCATCACCCTGCGCGGGTCGAGCATCGACGGATCTTTGCTCTGGCCGCTGGGACTGACATTGCTGGGCTTCACCCTGCTGTTCGGCGCGATCGTGCTGATGCGGATGCGGGCGATCCTGGCGCAGAACAAGGTCGAGGCGCGGATGCAACGCCTGGCGCGTGGATAGAGCAAGAGGGTGGGGCGATGAACCAATGGGCTTTCGTGATCGCCGCCTATGCGGTGACGCTGGCGGGTACGGCGATCGTCAGCCTGGCGAGCTGGCGCGCTATGCGCAGGGCTGAAACGCGGGCCGACCAGATTGCGGATCGGACATGAAGGCGAAACATCAACGACTGATCCTGGCGCTCGCGGCGCTGGTGGCGCTGGTGGGGGCGGGGCTGCTGGCGGCCTCCGCACTCAAGGATGAGGCTGCCTATTTCTACGCGCCCAACGACGTCAAGACCAAGGGCGTCGAACCGGGCAAGCCCATCCGCCTGGGCGGTATGGTGGTCAAGGGGAGCTTGAAGCGCGCAGCCGACGGCGTCACCATTCATTTCGATGTGAGCGACGGCAAGGCGACCGTCCCGGCGACCTTCAGCGGCATCGCGCCCGACCTGTTCAAGGAAGGCAGCGGCGTCGTGGCCGAAGGATCGTTCAACGGCCAAGGCATGTTCGTCGCCACCAACCTGCTCGCCAAGCATGACGAACGTTACATGCCCCGCGAACTGGAAGGCATGAGCTATAATGAGAGCACGCACGAGATGAAGGTGGAGCGGTGATTACCAACCGACATCTCCCTCATCGTCACCCTGAACTCGTTTCAGGGTCCATCGATCGGCAATTCCCTTCGCTCTCGGTTGCGAGATGGATGCTGAAACAAGGTCAGCATGACGTTGAGGCAATGAGAGCATGATCGCCGAAACCGGCCTCGCCGCGCTCTGGCTGGCCGCCGCGCTGGCGCTGCTCCAGCTTGTTCTTGCCTTTGCCGGTCTCAAGGGCGGAAAGACGGAACTCCTCGCTGCCGTTCGGCCGGCAGCCGTGGCGCAGGGCGTGTTGACCGCGATCGCCTTTGCCGCGCTCATTACCCTGTTCCTGCGCTCCGACATGTCGGTGCTGCTGGTCGTCACCAACAGCCATTCGATGAAGCCATGGCTGTATAAATTCGCGGGCACTTGGGGCAATCATGAAGGCTCGATGCTGCTGTGGGTGACGGTGATGGGCGTGGCGGGCGCTGCCGTCGCCCTGTTCGAGCGCGCGCTGCAGCGCAACGCCCATATGGCGACGCTGGGCGGACAGGCGGCGATCTCGCTGGGTTTCTATGCCTTCCTGCTCTTCTCCTCCAACCCCTTCGCGCGGATCGATCCGGCGCCGGCGGACGGGCAGGGCTTGAACCCGCTGCTGCAAGACCCCGGCCTCGCTTTCCATCCACCGACCCTCTATCTCGGCTATGTCGGCCTGTCGGTCGCCTTCTCATTCGCCATCGGCGCGCTGCTGACGCGGCAGGTTGATGCGGCCTTTGCCCGCGCCATGCGCCCATGGGTGCTGGCGGCCTGGGTGTTGTTGACCCTGGGCATCACAGCGGGCAGCTATTGGGCCTATTATGAGCTGGGCTGGGGCGGCTGGTGGTTCTGGGACCCGGTCGAGAATGCGTCGCTCATGCCGTGGCTCGCGGCGACGGCGCTGCTCCACAGCGTCACCGTGCTGGCGACCCGCGACGCCCTGCGCGCCTGGACGGTGATGCTGGCGGTGGTCGCCTTCTCCATGTCGATGGTCGGCACCTTCCTGGTGCGTTCCGGCATCTTGACCAGCGTCCATGCCTTCGCCGTCGATCCGACGCGGGGCAGTTTCATCCTTGGCCTGCTCGCGCTCTATATCGGCGGCGCGCTGGCTTTGTTCGGCTGGCGGATCGGATCGGTACGCGAAGGCGCGCCGTTCGAACTGGTCAGCCGCGAAACCATGCTGGTGGTCAACAACCTGCTGCTCACGGTCATATTGGGCCTCGTCCTGATCGGCACGCTCTATCCGCTGATGACCGAAGCCTTCGGGCATAAAGTATCGGTCGGCGCGCCCTATTTCGACCGGATCGCCGGGCCGATCGCGCTGGCGCTGATGGTCGCGATGGCGGCAGGACCGCTCACCCGCTGGCGTAAGGACCAGGCGCAGGCTGTTGGAAAACGATTGCTGGTCCCGCTGTGCATCGCGCTACTGGTGTCCATCTCCCTGTCTCTTTTCGCCTGGGGTCGCATCGGCATCCTGCCCTTTCTGGGCCTCGTCATCGCGGTCGCGGTTGGTGTCGGCAGCCTCGCCCCATTATGGAAGCGCAAGCTGCTGCGCACCCCGCTCTTCACCTATGGCATGGTCGTCGCTCATCTGGGCTGCGCGGTCAGCCTGGCCGGTATGGCCTGCGATTCTGCCTTCACGGTCGAAAAGCTGGTGGCCGCCCGTCCCGGCGACGTGATCCAGACCGCCGGCTGGTCGCTCCGCTTCCGCCAGATCGCGCCGATCGCGGGCGATAACTGGACCGCGTTGCAGGCGGAGATGGACGCCCGCCGCGGCGGCTCTTCGGTGCTGATCCGGCCACAGTCGCGCTTCTTCGCCTCGCCGCCGACCACCACCAGCGAAGCGGCGTTGCTGACCCGCTGGGACGGCCAGCTTTACGTCGTGCTGGGCGAAGAGGTGGAGGGCGGCCGTTGGCAGTTGCGCATCTGGTGGAAGCCCTTCGTCACGCTCATCTGGCTCGGCGGCGTCATGATCGCGCTGGGCGGCGCGCTGGCGCTGGTCGGGCGCGAGCGGCGCGGCTGGTTGATGAAATGGCGGGCGCGGGAGGCGCGGCTATGAGGAAGCTGCTGATCTGGTTGCCGCTGCTGTTGTGCCTGGCCTTTGTCGGCCTGTTCGCCAGCGGCCTGTTCAAGCCGGACGATCGCGTCATCCATTCGCGCCTGGTCGGCCAGCTCCTGCCGGCCTTCAGCCTGCCCGCGGCCGCCAGCGATCGTCCGGCGTTGGCGAGCACTCAACTCGCCACAGGCAAACCCCGGCTGCTCAACATTTTCGCGAGCTGGTGCGTCCCCTGCGCCGCCGAAGCGCCGCAACTCGAAGCGCTCCAGAAGGCCGGGGCGCAGATCGACGCCATCGCCATCCGCGATGCCCGCCCGGACGTGGACGCCTTCCTCAAACGCAACGGCAATCCCTATGCCCGCATCGGCCTTGACGCCCGCAGCGCGGTGCAGATGGCGCTTGGATCGTCGGGTGTTCCGGAAACCTTCGTCATCGATGGCAAGGGGCGGATCGCCTACCAGCATATCGGCGATATCCGTGCCGATGACGTACCGATGATCCTTGAGAAATTGAGGGCCGCGCAATGAGGCTGATCTTTGCCCTCCTTCTGGCGTTCTTCGTCACGCCGCTCAGCGCCCAGACCGCGCTGCCGCCGGCGCCCTATGCCGACCGGCAGATCGCTGACCCGGCGTTGGAGCGCAAGGCGAAGGCGCTGATGGAGACCATCCGCTGCCTGACCTGCCAGAGCCAGTCGATCGCCGATTCGGGAGCCAGCATGGCGGGCGACATGCGATCGCAGATTCGCGAACGGATCATGGCGGGCGAGCAGCCCGAAGCGATCCGAAGCTGGCTGATCGCCCGCTATGGCGACTGGGTCAGCTATGAACCCACCGCCGCGCCGATCCTCTGGCCACTCTGGGCCGCGCCGGTGCTGCTGCTGGGCCTGGGCCTGCTGCTGCTGCGCGGCCGGATCAAACGGAGGAACCGGGCATGACCGGCTGGTTCATCGCGGTCGGCCTTGCCGTTGTCGCCTTTGGCGCCTTACTGCTGCTCGGCCGGATTCCGCGATCGGCGCGGGAGATCAGCGCGGCGGCCCTGCTGCTGGGGCTGGCTGGCTATGCCTGGCAGGGCAATCCGGGCCTGGCCGGCGCGCCGCGCGTAAGTAGGGAAAATGCGGGCGACAAGTTCGACGAGAAGCTGGCGCAGCAGCGCCGCGGGCTTGCCGAACGCTATGGTCCGGCTGGGCAATGGCTCATGCTATCCGATGGTCTGGGCCGGCAGGGCAAGACGCGGGAAGCCGCCAATATCCTGCTGGCGGGCCTGCGCGCGACCCCCGACGATCCCAATCTCTGGCTGGGGCTGGGCAATGCCCTGGTGGCCCATGCCGACGGCGTGGTCTCACCCGGCGCGGACTTCGCCTATCGCCGCGCGCTGACGCTCGACCCGGAGGGGCCAGCGCCCCGCTATTTTTACGGTCTCGCTTTGGCCCGCAACGGCCAGTTGCAGGCGGCGCGCGACGTGTGGGCGCCACTGGCGGCCAGCGCCCCGGCCGGTAGCCAGGTGAAGGCGGAACTGGACGCCAATATCGCGCGTATCGACTCCATGCTGGCTGCAGACGCCCCGGTGGGGCCATGATGCAGTGCAGCGTTCGCATTGCGCGCTTCCTGGAGCCGTGATAGGGCGCGGCGGTTTACGGGGGACGTGCGGACTATTCCGCAGTCGCCCCCGATTGGGTGTCGATACGAACATGATCCTTCATGGCTGACCTCCTTCCCAACACCGCGCCGGCTTCCGATGACGAGGAGCATGGCGGACATGGTCATGCGCGGCAGAAGGCCACGTTGAAGCTGGTCGTCGGTGCAATCGGCATCGTGTTCGGCGACATCGGCACCAGCCCGCTCTATGCGTTCCGCGAAACCTTCGCCGGCCACCATCATCTGGACCTCGATCCCGATCATATATTGGGCGTCATCAGCCTGATGTTCTGGTCGATGATGCTGGTCGTGACGATGAAATATGTCAGCATCATCATGCGCGCCGACAATAAGGGCGAAGGCGGCAGCCTGGCGTTGCTGGCGTTGATCAACGGCCAGACCAAGACGCAGCGCTGGTCGCGCGGCATCGTGCTGCTGGGTGTGTTCGCCACCGCCCTCTTCTACGGCGACTCGATGATCACCCCGGCAGTTTCGGTCCTGTCGGCGGTGGAGGGGCTTACGGTCTATAATCCCGCCCTGGCGCCGGCGATCCTGCCCGTGGCGATCGTCATTCTGCTCGGCCTGTTCTGGATACAGGGTTTGGGCACCAACAAGGTCGCGGCCTTTTTCGGCCCGATCATGCTGACCTATTTCGTCACGATTGCGGCGCTGGGTGTCGTTTCGATCATCAAGACCCCCGGTATCCTCTATGCTTTCAACCCCTATTGGGCGGTGATGTTCTTCGTCACCGATCCGCTGCCGGCTTTCCTGGCGCTCGGGTCGGTGGTGCTGGCGGTGACCGGCGCCGAAGCGCTCTACGCCGATATGGGCCATTTCGGCCGCAACCCGATTCGCGTGTCCTGGCTCGCCTTCGTCCTGCCCGCGCTGATGCTCAATTATATGGGGCAGGGCGCGCTGCTGTTTCGCGAGGGTGCGGCCGCGCTGCACAGCCCCTTCTACAATCTGGCGCCGCAATGGGGGCAGTTGCCGCTGATCGTGCTGGCGACGCTTGCCGCCATCATCGCGTCGCAGGCGGTGATCTCGGGCGCTTTCTCCGTGACGCAACAGGCGATTCAGTTGGGCTTCATGCCGCGCTTGCGGATCGAACATACCAGCGCCTCCACCGCCGGCCAGATCTATATCCCCCTCATCAACTGGGGGTTGATGGTGATGGTGATCCTGCTGGTGCTGACATTCCAGACATCGTCCAATCTGACCGCGGCCTATGGCATTGCGGTGACCGGTGCGATGTTCATCGACAATGTGCTGTTGACGGTCGTGATGTACCGGCTGTGGCACTGGAAATGGTATTATGCCGCGCCGGTGCTGGCGGTCTTCTATCTCGTCGATGGCGCCTATCTGGCGGCGAACCTGACCAAGGTGCCGGATGGCGGCTGGTTTCCGCTGCTGATCGGCTTCGTCGTATTCACCCTGCTGACCACCTGGTCGCGCGGCCGTCGCCTGGTGCAGGACCGTTTGCGAGAAGCGGCGATGCCGATCCCGGTCTTCGTCGCATCCGCCGCCAACAGTGCGGTGCGCGTGCCCGGCACGGCAGTGTTCATGACGTCGACGCCCGATGGCGTGCCGCACGCGCTGTTGCATAACCTCAAGCACAACAAGGTGCTGCATGAGCGCGTCATCCTGCTGACGGTCAAGATCAAGGACGTGCCGGTCGTCGAGGATGATGGCCGCTGCAAGCTGGAGGATCTGGGCCGGGGCTTCTTCCGCCTCGTCCTCCAATATGGTTTCATGCAGGAACCTGATGTTCCTGCCGCGCTCAAGAATGTCACGGGCTGCGGGCAGGCGTTCAAGATGATGGACACCAGCTTCTTCCTTGCCCGCCAGACGCTATTGCCTTCGGCCAAGCCGGGGATGCCGCTGTGGCGGGAGAAGATATTCGCCTGGATGTTGCGCAACGCGGAAAGCGCGATGGAGTTTTTCCGCCTGCCCACCAACCGCGTCGTCGAATTGGGTAGCCAGGTCGAGATATGAAAAGGGCGCGGCCTTGCGGTCGCGCCCTTCGTGTTTAGCATCGATGCCGGGGTCAGGCGGCGTCGCGATCCTTGACGCTGATGTCGACCAACTGACCGCCGTTGATGGCGATCTTCTTGGGCTTCATCGCTTCGGGCACTTCGCGCACTAGTTCGATCGTCAGCAGGCCGTCGGCCAGGTCAGCCTTTTCCACCCGCACGAAATCGGCCAGTTCGAAGCGGCGTTCGAAGCTGCGGTTGGCGATACCGACATGCAGGAATTTGGAGCGATCCGCCGGCGAGGCGTCGTCCTTGCGACCGATCACCTGAAGCAGGTTCTGCTGGGCGGTAATGTCGATCTCTTCCGGGCGGAAGCCGGCGACGGCCAGTGTCACGCGATAGCGATCCTCCGACAGGCGTTCGATGTTGAAGGGCGGATAATTGTCGCCCTGCGCCAGCCGGGCGTTATTTTCGATCAGGTCGAACAGGCGATCGAAGCCGACGGTGGAGCGGCGATAGGGGGTGAGGTCGAAACCACGCATTGTCATAATCTCCCAAAGAGCAGAATGAACGGACCGAACCCTGATTCAGGCGTTCGGCGATACTGTGTCCGGCCCCATGAAGGCGACCGGACACGCTGGATATGGTTCGATCGTCGGGGGTTTCAAGAGGGTGGCACGGCCCGATCCCATGGCCGGGAAAGACGGGGGGTGGACGCTTTGTCCCATAGTCCGCGCCGACATCACGCCGTAAAGAAGGCGTAATAAAAAACACCCGGATCGTGTTTTCACGATCCGGGTGTTTAATGGACGATTGCTCGTCTCCCCCTTGGCCTGCCTCGACCGCTTCTCAGCCCCCTAAGCTCGAAGCGGGATGCAGTATCCCTGAACCACGGCCTTTCACCTGTGCTTCGATTGTCTTGCTATGACCGACGCAGGGCCGAGTCACGGCCAAAATCCGGGCCGTGCTATTTTCCGTTCGTCGCTGTGGCCGTGATGCAACAATCGGGCAATGCTTGCCGTTATACGGCTCCATGCCTAGAGCGTCAGGCAGACCATCCTGCAAGGGGCCGTTCGCGCCACATGATTCTATCCCGTTACGAACGCATGATCGCCAAGCGCTACCTGCTGCCGGGCAAGGGGGAAGGGTTTATCTTCCTCGTTGCGGGCATCAGCCTGGCTGCGGTCATGCTGGGTGTCGCCGCGCTCATCATCGTCATGAGCGTCATGAACGGCTTCCGCGCCGAGCTGTTCGACAAGATCGTCGGCCTCAATGGCCATGCCGTGGTGCAGGGCTATGGCGGACGCCTGCCCGACTGGCAGTCGATCCTCAAACAGGCCCGCGCGACCCCCGGCGTCACGAAGGCAACGCCGATGATCGAGCAGCCGTTGGGTGCGATCTTCCAGGGCCGGTTCGAACCTGCCCTGGTGCGCGGCATGACGGTCGCCGACATTCGCAATAACAAGACGCTCAAGGGCAAGGTGCTGGCCGGCAGCCTCGACAATCTGACGCCTAATAGCGGCAAGGTGGGGATCGGATCGCGGCTGGCGGAAAATATGGGCGTCCAACTGGGCGACACCATCACCATCTACAACCCGGCCGGCCGTTCCACCCCCTTCGGCACGGTGCCGCGGCAGGTCGCCTATCAGGTCGCCGCGATCTTCGAGGTCGGCGTCTATGATTATGACAAGGCGATGGTCGTCATGCCGATCGAGGATGCGCAGACGCTGTTGTTGCTGGGCGATGTCGTCAGCATGATCGAGGTCGAGACGGTCGATCCCGACCGGGTGGGCCAGATATTGGAACCGCTGGCCGGCAAGGTCGCCGGACGCGCGGTCATCACGGACTGGCGGCAGATGAACGCATCGCTGTTCGAGGCGCTGGCGGTGGAGCGGGTCGCGATGTTCGTCGTTCTGTCCATCATCGTGCTGGTGGCGGTGTTCAACATCCTGTCCTCGCTCATCATGCTGGTCCGCGCCAAGACACGCGACATCGCGATATTGCGGACGATGGGGGCAAGCCGCGTCGGGCTGGTCAAGATTTTCATGACAGTCGGCGTCACCATCGGCACGCTGGGCATGGTGGCCGGCATGGTGCTGGGCTTCACCTTCCTCTTCTTCCGCCAGAATATGGTCAATGCGATCCAGTTCGTGACGGGGCAGAATCTGTGGGATCCCTCGATCCGCTTCCTGACCGAATTGCCGTCACAGCCCGATCCGATCGAGATCACGGTGATCTGCATCATGGCGCTGGTGTTCAGCTTCCTCGCCACGCTCTATCCGGCCTTCAAGGCCGCCAATACCGATCCCGTCCAGGTGCTGCGCTATGAATGATATCCTCAAAGTGACGGGCCTTGCCCGCAGCTTCACCCAGGGCGGCGTGACCATCGACGTGTTGCGCGGCATCGACCTGACCGTCGGGCCGGGCGAGATCGTCGCGCTGCTGGGGCCGTCCGGTTCGGGCAAGTCGACGCTGTTGCAGGCGGTGGGCCTGCTGGAAGGCGGGTTCGACGGGTCGATCCGCATCGCGGGCGAGGAAGCGGCGAAGCTGGACAATGACGGGCGTACCCGGCTGCGCCGGGATGCGCTGGGCTTCGTCTATCAGTTTCACCATCTGCTGCCCGATTTCAACGCGACCGAGAATGTCGTCCTGCCGCAGGTGATCCGCGACGTGGAGATGGCGGCGGCGAAGGCGCGGGCGGAACTGCTGCTGACCTCGCTGGGCCTGGGGCATCGGCTCGACCATCGGCCGAGCCAGTTGTCGGGTGGCGAGCAGCAGCGGGTGGCCGTCGCCCGCGCGCTGGCCAACAGGCCGGCGCTGGTGCTGGCGGACGAACCGACCGGCAATCTGGACGAGCGGACTGCGGACGTCGTTCTGTCCGAATTCCTGCGGCTGGTGCGGGGCGAAGGCTCCGCCGCGCTGGTGGCCACCCATAATGAGCGGCTGGCGCAGAAGATGGACCGGGTGGTCCGACTGCACGAAGGCGTCCTGGAAGGCGCTTAAGCCGCTGCGGAAGCGCCATCGCGCACGGTCGCGACCAGTATCCGGTCCCGGCCTTCCGACTTGGCGCGCAGCAACGCGGCGTCGGCGGTCTGCAACAGTCGGTCGGGCCGGCCATGATCGGGGAAGGCGGACAGGCCGAAGGAGGCCGTGATCGGTCCCAGTTCCTTGCCATGATGTCCCAGGCGCAGTTCCTGAATGCGCCGCTGAATCTGCATCGCACGGCCAAGCGCCTGATCGAGGTTGAAGCCCGGCATCAATATGACGAATTCTTCGCCGCCCAGGCGGAAGGCATGGCCGTGTTCGCGCAGCGAGTCGCCCAGCACCGCCCCCACGGCGCGCAGCACGGCGTCGCCGGCATCATGGCCATAATTGTCGTTGAAACGCTTGAAATGATCGATATCGACCATCAGGCAAGCCAGCGGCGTGCCGTGGCGATCGGCGTCATGGACCAGCGTCTGGAGCATGGTGTCGAACTGGCGCCGATTGGGCAGGCCGGTCAGCGCGTCGGCCATGGCCATTTCGCGCAATGTGTCGCGCAGGCGGAGATTGGCGAGGGCCAGGCCGACATTTTCGGCCAGCATTTCCAGATATTTTCCGGTCCGCTCCAGATGGTCGGCGTTGCTGTCGGTCGGCTCCTCATAATAGAGCATGCCGATGCTCTCGCTCTGCGCGGCGAGCGGTATGCAGATGGTGCTGACGCTTTCTGAAACGCCCAGATGCTCGCACGGAATATCGACCATGTCGCCGGTCGGCCTGTGGGTCTGGCCACGACGCAGCGCCCAACAGGCTGAAGGCGGAAATTCGATGCGCGATTGCGCGGGCGACAGCCAGTCGCAGGCTTGGGTCATGGCGTTGCGGCGAGCGTCGTGGATATAGAGCCGGCCCGGAAAATCAGGCGCGATTTCCGGGGCGAAGCGGCGCACCACATCGACCAGGTCGCTGACGCTGTCGCAGCCCTGCAATCGTTGCGTCAACCGCGATATCAGGTCGCGCATCATCCGGTCGGCGTCGCGCTCCTGCTCCAGCCGTTGTCGTTCCAGCCCGTTTTCGCGGAAGATGCGGATCGCCTGCGCCATGTCGCCGATTTCGTCGACATGGGCGGAATCGGGTGGAATGGCGTCATAATCCTGTGCCGCAAGACGCGTGACGACATCGCTCAGCCGCACGACCGGTCGCAGGATGCGTTGCTTCAGCACGAAATAGAGAACGCACAGGAAGAGCAGCGCCGTCATGCCGAGCATGATTTCGGACATGGTGCGCCATTGGCGCGCGGTATCGGTCGCGCGCGCCACCGCATGGTCGGTGCGCTGGTCGAGCATATATTGGAACTTGCCGACCTGTGCGGCGACCCGGTCCAGTTCCCGGCCATATTCGTCGCCGAACAATATGGTGCGGGCGGTCTTGTCGTCCTTGGCCTGAGCGGCCCGGATTGCGGCATCCTGTTCATCGGTCAGCGCGTCGGACCAGTGCATCGCCTGGCGCAGGGCAGCCAATTCACTCTCATTGGCGCCGGCGTCGCGCAGATGGGCGATCCGCTGCTCGACCGAACGCAGCGCCTCCTTTTCCCGGCGATAGGCGATGAGATGGCTGGGGTCGCCACTGATGACGAAGCCGCGGGCCTGCTCGGTCAGGCGATAGACATCCTCCTCCAGCGTGGCCGTCGCCTGGTCGAAGGTGGCGCGCTGCGCCACGGCGGCGCGTTCGCGCTCTTCCGCACTGGACGCCATTAACATGGTAGCGCCCGAAAAGAGGGTGAGGGCGACAGTGGCCCCATAGGCCCAGTTGGTGATCGTGGAGAGACGCATGATGCGGCCGACGATAGTGGCGACAGGTTGGCAATCCGTTAAGGATGGCCCGCAAGCGGTTTACCCACAGATTTCGTTGCCCAAGGGCTGGGACGAATCAGGCTTCGCCCCTAGATTGGCCCACATGCCTCATGCTCCCTTCGTACCACTGCGCGTCTTTTCCTCCTTCACCATGCTGGAAGGGGCGATAGACCCCAAGAAGATCGCCAAGCAGGCCAAGGCATTGGGCTTTCCGGCGGCGGCGATCACGGACCGCAACGGGCTGTACGGTTCGATGGCTTTTTCCGACGGGTGCAAGGATGAGGGCGTTCAGCCAATCATCGGCGCGATGCTGGGCGTGCTGCGGCCGGGGCGACCATCCAATGCGGCGCCGATGCACGACTGGCTGGCGCTCTACGCGCAGGACGCGACCGGATATGACAATATCTGCGCACTGGTGTCGATGGCGCATCTCGACCGGCCGGTCGAGGAAGTGCCCCATGTGACGATAGAGGCGCTAGAAGGGCGGACCGATGGCGTCATCGCGCTGACAGCGGGGGGCGAGGGCGCGCTGGCGCGGCTGTTCGCGGAGGATCAGCCCGATGCGGCCATTGCCTATGTCGCGCGGCTGGAGGCGCTGTTTCCGGGGCGGCTCTATGTCGAGATATGCCGCCGGCTCGACGCGATCGAGGGCAAGGCGGAACCGCAACTGCTCGACCTGGCCTATCATCGCGACCTGCCGCTGGTAGCGACCAATCCCACCTGCTTTGCCGAACCGCATTTTCATGAAGCGCATGACGTGATGCTGTGCATCGCCGACAGCGCCTATGTCGACATGCCCGATCGCCGCACCAGTTCGCCCGACGCCTGGATGAAGCCGGCGGGCGAGATGAAGCGGCTGTTCGAGGATCTGCCCGAGGCGCTGGCGAACACGTTGGTAGTTGCGCAGCGCTGCGCCGTGGCCGCGCCCAAGCGCAAGCCGATCCTGCCCAGCCTGGCCGGTGATATCGAGGGCGAAGCCCGGATGCTGCGCGATCTGGCGAGCGCAGGATTGGACGCGCGTCTGGCGAAGCTGGGCATCATCGCGGACGAGGCGCGCCAACCCTATGTCGAGCGCCTGAAGTTCGAGACGGACATCATCATCCAGATGGGGTTTCCGGGCTATTTCCTGATCGTCGCCGACTTCATCAAATGGGCGAAGGACCATGATATTCCTGTGGGTCCGGGCCGTGGGTCCGGCGCCGGATCGGTTGTCGCCTGGGCGCTGCTGATCACCGATCTCGATCCGTTGCAGCTCGGCCTGCTGTTCGAACGCTTCCTGAACCCGGAACGCGTGTCGATGCCCGACTTCGACATCGATTTCTGCGAAACCCGGCGCGGCGAGGTGATCCGTTACGTCCAGCAGAAATATGGCGCGGACCATGTGGCGCAGATCATCACTTTCGGTAAGCTGAAGGCGCGCGCCGTGCTCAAGGACACCGGCCGCGTATTGCAGATGAGCTATGGCCAGGTCGACCGGCTCGCCAAGCTGGTGCCGAACCATCCGACCGATCCCTGGACGCTGGAGCGGTCGTTGAATGGGGTCGCCGAGTTCCGGGCGGAATATGACAATGACAATCAGGTCCGCCGCCTGATCGACTATGCAATGAAGCTGGAAGGCTTCCCGCGTCATAGCTCCACCCATGCGGCGGGCGTGGTGATCGGCGACCGGCCGTTGCAGCAACTGGTGCCGCTCTATCGCGATCCGCGATCGGACATGCCGGTGACCCAGTTCGACATGAAATATGTCGAGGGCGCGGGGCTGGTGAAGTTCGACTTTCTCGGCCTCAAGACGCTGTCGGTGTTGCAGAAGGCGGTGCAGTTGCTGACCGCGCGGGGCGTGACCGTCGGTCTGGATACGCTCGCCTGGGACGACAGCGCGGTTTACGATCTGCTCCAGCGTGGCGACACGGTGGGTGTGTTCCAGTTGGAATCGGAAGGGATGCGCAAGACGCTGGCCGCAGTACGGCCGACCAATTTCGGCGACATCATCGCCCTCGTCTCGCTCTACCGCCCTGGCCCGATGGACAATATTCCGATGTTCGGGCGTCGCAAGAATGGCCAGGAAGAGATTGAATATCCCCATATTCTGCTGAAGCCGATCCTCGAAGAAACCTACGGCATCTTCGTCTATCAGGAACAGGTGATGCAGGCCGCGCAGATATTGGCCGGCTATTCGCTCGGCGACGCCGACCTGCTGCGCCGCGCCATGGGCAAGAAGGTGAAGGCGGAGATGGACGCGCAGCGCTCGCGCTTCGTCGAGGGCTGTGCCGCGAGCGACATCAAGCCGGCCAAGGCGAACGAACTGTTCGACTTGATCGACAAGTTCGCCGGCTATGGCTTCAATAAATCGCACGCGGCCGCCTATGCGCTGCTCGCTTATCAGACCGCCTGGCTGAAGGCGCATTATCCGGCGGAATTCTATGCCGGGTCGATGGCGTTCGACATCCATCTGACCGAAAAACTGACGGTCTTCGTGGACGATATGCGGCGCATGGGGCTGACCTGCCTGGCGCCCGATCTCAACCGCAGCCAGGCCGACTTCACCGTCGAGGCCGTGCCGTGTGAGGGCGAGGACAAGCGACTGGGCTTCGCCGTGCGCTATGCGCTGGGGGGCCTCAAGGGTGTGGGCGAGAAGGCGATGGAGCAGTTGGTCGCCGAGCGTGAGGCGGCGGGGCCGTTCCAGTCGCTGGACGACTTCGCCGACCGGATCGAACCACGGTTGCTGAATCGGCGGCAGTTGGAAAGCCTGGCGGCGGCGGGGGCGTTCGATGGCGTCCATGCCGACCGAGCGGGCGTTCATGCAGCGGCGGAAACCATTTTGTCGGTGGCGTCGAGCAATGCAGCGGCGCGCGAAAGCGGGCAGGGCGGCTTGTTCGGCGACGTGGAGACGCCGCATGCCGACGTCCGCATTCCGCCGCATCAGGCCTGGACCGTGGCGGACCGCATGGCGCAGGAAAAGGAGGCGTTCGGTTTCTACTTCTCGGCCCATCCGGTCGATCGTTACAAGCATCTCGCCGATGCGCGAGGTGCGCGCAGCTATGGCGCCGTGTGTCAGGCGCCCATGCCCGCGCCCAATGCCGAAGGGCGGGCGATGACGATCATGGCGGCGATGGTCGAGGATGTGCGCTGGCGCGAAACGAAGCGCGGGGCGCGCTACGCCAACGCGACCTTCTCCGACCAGAGCGGCCAGTTTCAGGCGAGTTGCTTCGATGAGGGCGCTTGCAAGGCGATCGAGGAACTGGCGGCCGATGGCGATTGCGCGCTGCTGGTCGTGGAACTGGACCGGTTGCCGGGCGAGGAAACGCCGCGCGTGACGGTGCGGGGGGTCGAGCCGTTCCGGGCGATCGCCAGCGCGTCGCGCATGGAATTGACGGTCGATGTGGAGACCCCGCAGGCGGTCGAGGCGCTGGCGACCTTGCTCGCTGGTGCAAGCGGTGGACGGAGCGAGGTATTCCTGCGCGCGCCGGTGGGCGAGGGGCAGGCGGCGCGGCTGTTCCTGGGCGACACCTATAGCCTGGGCGCGGATCAGGTAGATGCGATCTCTACGATCAAGGGGCTGTCGATCCACTGCTTCGAGCGGATGGATGTGAAGGCGGACGGCTACAAGACGCGCACGCGGCGAACGGCGATGCGGTTGGTGGGGTGATTGCGGCGGGTTTTGCGCTGTCGTTTTGGGACCATAGTCGGCCACCCAAAGCCGTCCGAACAACGGAGGCTAAAATAACCGCATCTGTGCGCCTTCGGGTGGGCGGAAGAGGTCGGTGCGCAGGGTCAGCCGTTCCGCGCCAAGGCCTGCGCGTTTGCGGGCCTTGCTGAAGCGGGTGCGGATGAGGTCGGCCCAGACGCCCTGTCCGCGCATCCGGGTGCCGAAATCGGGGTCGTTGTCGCGGCCGCCGCGCAGGTCGCGGATGATCGCCATCACCTTGGCCGCGCGATCGGGATAATGGGCGTCTAGCCAGGCGCGGAACAGCGGCGCGACCTCGTGCGGCAGGCGGACGGGGATGTAGCTGACCTCTCGTGCGCCCGCCTGCGCGACGCGGGCGACCAGCGCTTCGATCTCATGGTCGGTGATGGCGGGGATGACCGGCGAGATGCTGGCGGTGACGGGGATGCCGGCGGCCGATAGCTGGCGGATCGCTTCGATCCGGCGCAGCGGATGCGGCGCGCGGGGTTCCAGGGTGTGGGCGATGGCGGGGTCAAGGCTGGTGACGGAGAGCATGACGGCAACCAGCCGGTCGCGCGCCAGATCGGCGAGCAGGTCGATGTCGCGCACTATGCGGTCGGACTTGGTGGTGATGAAGGTCGGGTGGCGGGTTTCGACCAGCAATTCCAATATATCCCGCGTGATCCGCCAATCCTTTTCGATCGGTTGATAGGGGTCGGTGTTCGTGCCCATGGCGATGGGCGCGACGACATAGTTGCGCTTCGACAGTTCGGCGCGCAGCAGCTTTGCGGCATCGGGCTTGGCGAACAATCTGGTTTCGAAATCGAGGCCGGGGGACAGGTCGTGATAGGCATGGGACGGGCGCGCGAAGCAATAGATGCAGCCATGTTCGCACCCCCGATAGGCGTTGATCGATTGGGAAAAGCCGATGTCGGGGCTGGCGTTGCGCGTGAGGATCGTGCGGGGATGTTCAACCGTGACCTGGGTGCGGCGGCGCGGGACAGGGCCGTCCAGTTGCTCGACCGTATCGAGCCAGTCGCCGTCGGCCTCCCGCTGGGGGAGGTTGAAGCGGTGGCTGTCGCCGTTCAGCGTTGCGCCTCTGCCCCTTTCGATCGCCATGGCACATAAGAACATATAAGGAACAACGTGTCAATTGAGACCACAAGTGCAACAGCAGTACGGCATCCAGCATTTCATTAATTGGCTAACTAATGAAATGCCGGACCGGCCTTACAGCTCCATCAGCCGCGGCATCAGTTCGACGAAGTTGCAGGGGCGGAAACGGCTGTCGAGTTGGGTGACGAGGATGCCGTCCCAGGCGTCCTTCACCGCGCCGGTCGAGCCGGGCAGCGCGAAGATATAGGTGCCGCGGGCGACGCAGGCGGTGGCGCGCGACTGGATGGTGGAGGTGCCGATGCTCTGGTAGCTGAGCCAGCGGAACAGCTCGCCAAAACCGGGGATTTCCTTGTCCTGCACCTGGGCGAGCGCTTCCGGCGTGACGTCGCGGCCGGTGACGCCGGTGCCGCCAGTGGTGAGGATGACGTCGATCTGCGGATCGTCGATCCAGGCATGGAGGCGGGCGACGATGGCGGACCGATCGTCGCGCTCGATATAGCGGGCGGCGAGGATATGGCCGGCGCTTTCCAGCCGTTCGATCAGCGCATCGCCGGAGCGGTCCTCGGCGATGCCGCGTGTGTCGGAGACGGTGAGGACGGCGATCCGGACGGGAATGAAGGCCCGGCCCTCGTCGATCGGCATCAGTCGGAACCGCCACCCATGGCGGCGGAAGGCTGGGCGCGGCCGTCGGCCTTGCTGAGCCGTACCAGCTTCACGCCCTTGGCATTGGGGAAGGTCGGCCACATGCCCTGCGCCATGCCGGTCAGGCAATCGGCGCTGCCCTTCGCCTGGATCTGGTACATCCAGTAGTTGCGCATGACGATGTTCACATAGGCGCGGGTTTCATAATAGGGCAGCGATTCCATGAACAGCAGCGGATCGCCCTTGTCATGGACCTGCGTGTTCCAGCGATCGACCGGCTGCGGGCCGGCATTATAGGCGGCCATCACCTTGGGCAGCAGGCCGCCGGTCGCGCTCATGTCGCGCAGCGATTCCAGATAGCGCTGGCCATATTCCATGTTGGTGGACGGCACGAAGAGTTGCGATGCGTTGGTGAGGCCCACATCGCCGGCGGTGCCGGGACGGACCTGCATCAGGCCGCGTGCGCCCGCGCTGCTGACGACGTCCGAGCGGAAGCCCGATTCCTGGAGCGTGTGGGCGTAAATGAGCGAGGGATCGACGCGCCAGCCGCCATCGGGGCGCCAGTCGGGCGCGGGGAAGCGGGCGAAGCTGTCGGGCTGCTTGCCCGCCGGGCCGTTATGGGCGAGCCAGAGCTGGGTCGCGGGCAGGTTCAGGGCGCTGGCAAGGCGCAGCAGCGCGTCATATTGGTCGCTGCCGCCGATCTTGGCCTGATAGCGGATCAGTTCGTCGGCGCGGCCGTTGTCGCCGATCGCGGACAGGGCGATCGCGGCGCGGGCATTGGGGCTGGCCCGGAGCTTCTGCCATTCGAGCGCGCCGAAGCGGCTGCCGACCGGCGCGGCGCCGAGCGGCAGGCCGAGCGATTCGCGGGCGAGCAGGCCGTAGAAGGTTTCGTCCGAACGGGCCGCCTGCCTGAGATAGGCGGCGACCTTCTCCGCTTCGCCGCAGACCATATAGGCGCGCGAGGCCCAATAGGCGCCGGCGGCGCGCATGTCGGCGTCGCCCGCCAGTGCGGCCACATTGGCGAAGGCCGGTGCGGCGGTGCGGCAGTCATTCTGGCGCCACGACGCAAGGCCAGTGGTCCAGTGCGCCTGCACCGTCCAGTCGCCGCCGGTTCGGGTTTCGAGCGCGCGCGCGGCCATGCGGCGGGCGTTGCCATCGTCATTTTCGATATAATAGGCCCAGGCGACGCGCTGGCGCACCTCGGTCAGCCCTTCGGACGTCAGGCCCGCTTCGCCGGTGGCCAGCAGGCCTTCCGCGCCGATCGGGTCGTCATTCTTCACATGGGTCTGGATTTGGCCGGCGAGCGCCTGTGCCAGCGTATCGGTCTTGGTCGCGGCGACATATTGGCGGCGCGGGGCTGCGCCGAGCCAGACCATTTTTTGAATCTGGGGCAGGGTCGGCAGGATAGTCGCGCCGCGCTTCTGCGCCAGGCGGGATAGTTGGTCCGCCTTGGGCAGCCAGGCGGCCTTGTTGATGAGGTCGAGCAGGTCGAACAATTCGACCCGCGGCGATCCCTTCGCCAGATAGATTTCGGACAGCGCCAGCGGACGGACGGCGTCCTGCGGATCGAGCGCGGCGACCATCGCCTTGGCGTCGGTCCATTGCTGCGCCTGGATCGCGGCGAACAAGGCGCGGTAGCGGGCCTTGTCCCCATCGCTCAGTTGCAGCGGCGAAGATTCGGTCGAGAGGGTCGGCAGGACCGGGGCGGTTTCGGCGCTGGCGGGAAGCGCGGGGGCCAGGCCCATGGCAATCAGGGCGAAACGGGAAATTTGGGTCGCGGCGCGAATCACGGACGGGCTTCCTCGATCAGGCTTTGCAGGGCGCGCCAGCATTCCGCCTTGGCTGTCGGCTGGGTCAGCAGCAACCGGGGGTGAAATGTGGCGACGGCGGGCACAATGCCGCCATCATGATTAAATTGGCGTAAACTATCGGGCGATGCGGCACCGTCCGTCGGCATCAGCGCACGGATCGTCCGGTCGCCCAGCAGCAGCAGCCGGCGCGGAAGGGCCAGCGCGACATGGGTGCGCATCCGATCGGCTGCGAGGGCAAGATCGGACGCCTCCACCATGCCGCCGGGCGGGCGGGCGGTGAAGAGCGAGGCGAGATGGATGGCGTCGCGATCGAGGCCGATCGCCCGCAGCATCGCATCGAACAACTGGCCGGCGCGATCGGCGAGCAATCGGCCTTCGGAGATATCGGCAGGATCGGGCAGGTCGGTGACGACCATCAGCGCTGCCGGCGTTTTGCCCACCGGCACGATCCGTGTGCCGGCCCAGCGCCGTTCGGGCTGGGACGGATCATTGGCGAGCCAGTCAAGGAACGATTCGAGCGTTCGCGGCTTCTCCTTGACGGGCGCTGCGATCGCGGCGGCCGCCATGCCGGATGGGCGCGCAGCGACGGGGCGCAGCCAGTTCACTGGCGATTCGCCTATGGCGCTGTCAACGCCTGCGAGCTGCCACCACGCCAGATAGGCGTCGGCGGTCGCCGCATCATCCTGCAATAATCCCCGCATCACGAACAGTTAGGGCCAGAGGTTGACGAGGGGGTCAAGGTGCTTCATCGCCTTCGATGGTAAAGTGTTGGACTAATGCGGCGATTGGAGAGGACGGGGTGCAGCCCGCCGATCGCCCCAATGGAGGGATGAATGAGCGAACGGGAATCGATGCCCTATGACATCGTGATCGTCGGCGGTGGGCCGGCCGGTCTGTCGGCGGCCATCCGATTGAAGCAATTGGCGAATGATGCGGGCCAGGAACTCGCGGTCTGCGTTCTGGAAAAGGGGTCGGAAATCGGCGCCCATATCCTGTCCGGGGCGGTGATCGATCCCAAGGCGCTCGACGAATTGCTGCCTGACTGGCGCGAGATGGGCTGTTCGCTGGCCGATGTGCCGGTGACGGACAACCAGCACTGGTTCCTGACCAAAACCGGCAAGATCGCCATGCCGCACATGATGACGCCGGGGTGGATGCATAATAAGGGCACCTATACCGGATCGCTGGGCAATCTGTGCCGCTGGCTGGGCGAGCAGGCCGAGGGGCTGGGCGTGGAAATCTTTCCCGGCTTCGCGGCGGCCGAAATCCTCTATAATGAGGATGGCAGCGTGAAGGGCGTCGCCACCGGCGACATGGGCATCGACCGCGAAGGCAACCGGAAGGGCGACTATCAGCCCGGCCTGGAACTGCACGCCAAATATACCTTCTTCGCCGAAGGCGCGCGCGGCCACCTGACCAAGATATTGAAGCGCCAGTTCGCCCTCGACGCCGACAGCGAGCCGCAGGTCTATGGCCTGGGCATGAAGGAATTGTGGGACATCGATCCCGCTATGTATCGGCCGGGGCTGGTGATCCATTCGCAGGGCTGGCCGCTGACCGATGCCTATGGCGGGGGATTTCTCTACCATCAGGCCAATGGACAGGTGGCGTTGGGCTTCGTCGTGGGACTGGGCTATCGCAACCCGCATCTCTATCCGTTCGAAGAGTTCCAGCGCTGGAAGCAGCATCCTGAAATTCGCAAATATCTGGAGGGCGGGCGTCGCGTCTCCTATGGCGCGCGCGCGATCAACGAGGGTGGCTGGCAGTCGATCCCCAAGCTGGCCTTCCCCGGCGGCGCGCTGATCGGCTGTTCGGCGGGCTTCGTGAATGTGCCGCGGATCAAGGGCACGCATACGGCGATGAAGTCCGGCATGCTGGCGGCCGAGGCGGCGTTCGAGGCGATTCAGAACGAGCGCGCCCGCGACGTTCTGGACGATTATGAATTGCGCCTGCGGTCGAGCTGGATCGCGGACGAATTGAAGCTGGTGAAGAATGCCGAGCCTTTGCTGTCGAAGTTCGGTGGGACGATCGGCACGCTGCTGGCAGGCATCGACATGTGGATGCGCACGCTCAAGATCGGCCTGCCCTTCACGATGAAGCACAAGGCCGACAATGAGAAGATCTGGCCCAAGGACGCCTGCGCGAAGATCGCCTATCCCAAGCCCGATGGCGTGGTGAGTTTCGACCGCCTGTCGTCGGTGTTCCTGTCCAACACCAATCATGAGGAGGACCAGCCGGTTCATTTGCAGCTCAAGGATCCGGCGATCCCGATCAGCTACAATCTTCCCCTTTATGACGAGCCGGCGCAGCGTTACTGTCCGGCGGGTGTCTATGAAGTGGTCGGTCAGGAAGAGGGCAATCCCCGGTTCCAGATCAACGCGCAGAATTGCGTCCACTGCAAGACGTGCGACATCAAGGACCCGACCCAGAATATCAACTGGGTCGTACCCGAAGGCGGCGGAGGACCGAATTATCCGAACATGTAAGCGCCTGACCCTGTTGCTGATGCTGACGACCCCGGCGATGGTTCCGACCATGGCGGGGGCGTCGGTCGATCCCGCCATGGTGGGAAATGGCGCGCTCCATGCCTATGCGAGGGCGCGAATGGCGGACGGGGACGGCGCGCTGGGGCTGGCGGTCGCCAGCTATCGCGAGGCGCTGAAACAAGACCCGGCGCGGATCGAGATCGCCCGGCGATCCTATGTGCAGGCGCTGGAGAGCGGGGACCGGTTGCTGGCGCGGCAGTCGGCCGCGTTGCTGGACCGGGCGGGGGCGCTGCCGCGCGACGGCACGCTGCTGCTGATCGGTGAAGCGCTGACGGCCAAGGATTGGGCCAGCGCGCGCGCATTGACCGACCGGATGCTGGAGGAAGGCAATTTCGCTTTCCTCACGCCCATCGTCCGTAGCTGGATATCGCTGGGCGAGGGGCAATATGCGCCGCCGGTGATCGACGGCAAGGATCGGTTCGCGGCGCTGGGTTTGCGCTATGCCGACGAGCATATGGCGTTGCAGGCGCTGGCGCGCGGCGATCTGGCGACGGCGGCGCCAGCGACGCGGCGGGCGCTGGCCGTGCGCAGTGGCGATGGCGCGGCGTTGCGGCTCGCCTTTGCCGGGCAATTCGCGGCGCGGCGCGCGAAGGCGGAGGCCTTGACCCTGTTGCCGGTCGGCAGCGCCAGCTTCGCGCGGGCGCGCGCCGACATCGAAAAGGGCAAGGGGTTGAAGGCGGCGGGCGCGGCGACGACGCCGGCGCAGGGCTTTGCGCGCTTGCTGGCGCGGCTGGCGGTCGACGTGTCGTCCGATTCCAGCGGTTCGGCGCTGGGGTTGCGGCTGGCGCGGATCGCGACCTTCGCCGATCCCGACGGTCCGGAAATCCACATCGTGTCGGCCCGGTTGCTGACGGCGCAGGGCCATGCGGCGGGCGGCGTCGCCGAAGCGGGGATGGTGCCGGCCAATGGCTGGTATGGCGCCCTCGCGCAGGCCGAACTGATCGACGCGCTGGCGGCGGCTGGCGACATGGATGGCGCGCTGGCGCTGGCCCGCGTGCAGGCGGCGGAGCCGGGCGCGGAGGCGGAGCGGCAGGTGCGGTTGGGGCGTTTATTGGCGCAGAAGCAGGATTTCGACGGTGCGGCGACGGCGTTCCGGGCGGCACAGGCCGGCTATGAAGGCGACCAGTTGCCCTGGACGCTGCTGCTGTTCGAGGGCAGCGCGCTGGAACAGGGCAAAAGATGGGACGAGGCGCGTGCGGTGCTGGAACGTGCGGCGAAGATCGCGCCCAATGAGCCGGTGATCCTCAACTATCTGGGCTATGCGCAAATCGAGCGGCGGCAGAATGTCGAGGCGGCGCTGGAATTGCTCAAAAAGGCGAGCGCGCTCAAGCCGCAGGATGCGTCGATCACCGACTCGCTGGGCTGGGCGCAGTTCGTGACCGGCAATGTCGACGCGGCGGTGCCGGTATTGGAGCGCGCGGCGGCGGCGGCGCCGACCGACAGCACGATCAACGAACATCTGGGTGATGCTCTGTGGGTTGCGGGGCGGCGGTATGAGGCGCGTTACGCCTGGGCGGCCGCGTCGGTCTTTGCCGAGGGCGACGTCGCCACGCGGCTGGCGGCGAAGCGCAAGATGGGGATGAGGCCCGAATATGCCGCACCCTGACGGGAAAATGGACGCGCAGATCGGGCTGGTCGATGCGCCCGTCACCGAGATCGCCTATGCCAAGGTCAATGTCGCGCTGCATGTACGGGCGCGGCGCGACGATGGCTATCATGCTCTGGAGAGCCTGTTCGTCTTCGCGGAGCATGGCGACCGGTTGCAGGGACAGGCGACCGACGATGGCGCGATCGACCTGGCGATCGACGGGCCATTCGGGGCGGCGCTGGGCGCGGATGCGGACAATCTGGTGGTGCGGGCGGCGCGGGCGTTGCAGGCCTATCTGGGCGAGCAGCGCGGCGCGGCGATACGGCTGACCAAATATCTGCCGGTGGCGTCCGGTATCGGCGGCGGGTCGGCGGATGCGGCGGCCACGCTGCGGTTGCTGGCGCAATTGTGGGATGTGCGGATCGAGGCCGGGGAGCTGGCGGGGCTGGCGCTGGACCTGGGATCGGACGTGCCGGCCTGTGTCGCCAGCGTGACGCAGATGGTCGGGGGGCGCGGCGAAAGGCTGGCGCGCCATGCCGTGGACGGGCTGGAGGGATGTCCGATGCTGCTGGTCAATCCCGGCGTCGGCGTGTCGACGGCGCAGATATTCGCCGGTTGGGACCGGGTGGATCGTGGTCCGCTCGACGGGTCCAGCCTGGAGGCGCTGCGCGACGGGGCGCGCAACGATCTGGAAGCGCCGGCGCTGGCGATCGCGCCGGTCATTGGCGATGTGCTGGCGATGTTGGCGGTGCAGGAGGATCTACTGCTGGCGCGGATGTCGGGATCGGGCGCGACCTGCTTTGCGCTGTTTCGTAGCGATCGCGCTCTGGCGGCGGCGGCGCAGGCGGTGCGGCAAGCCAATCCCGGTTGGTGGGTGATGGAAACGCGGATCAGGAGCGCATGAGCGAAGCCTATAATCAGATTGACGGCGGCGGACTGGATCTGCTGATCGTGGGCGATCATGCGTCAGCCCATGTGCCGGACGATATCGAACTGGGTATCGACCCGGCGTTGCTACGCGAACATATCGCGATCGACATCGGCGTGGCGGAAGTCAGCCGGTTGCTGGCCGGGCAGTTGGGCTGCACCGCGATATTGGGCGGCGTGTCGCGGCTGGTGATCGACCTCAACCGCGAGGAGGACGCGCCGGGCCTGCTGCCGGTGATGAGCGATGGCCATGCGATCCCCGGCAACCGCGATGCGGATCTGGCCGACCGGATGATGCGCTTTCACCATCCCTATCATCATCGGGTCGCGACGCTGCTGGAGGGCATGGGGTCGCCCTTCATCCTGTCGGTTCATAGTTTTACGCCCCTGCTGGCGAGCGATCCGGGGCAGCAGCGGCCATGGGATATCGGTGTGCTCTACAATCAGGACGATCGCGCCGGGCGGATCGCGATTCCCTTGCTGGAGGCGGCGGGGCTGAAGGTCGGCGACCAGTTGCCCTATGCCGGTACATTGCTCAATGCGACGATGAACCGCCATGCCGAATCCAATGGCATCCCCTATCTGGCCGTGGAGATGCGGCAGGATCTGGTCGGTGATGCCGAGGGGCAAGCGCGCTTCGCGTCGATATTGGGACCGGCGGTGCTGGCATGCAGGAGCCGATTGGCATGATATGGGGCGGCATAGCATTGGCGGTGCTGGTGCTGCTGGCGGGCTGCGGTCGGGAGGCGCCCTCTTCCGGGAACCAGTCCGGTGCTGTGGCGGATGCGGCTCCGGTCGATGACGGCAAGGCGGATTGCGCGCTGGCGGGGTCGGACGCGTGGGCGCGCGATTGCCTGGTCGAGCGCGTCGGCGCCATGTTGACGCTCCGGCATCCTGATGGTGGTTTCCGGCGCTTTCGCGTGCTGGCGGACGGGCGCGGGCTGGAGGCGGCCGATGGCGCGGAGGCGGCGACGCTGAGCATATTGGACGACAAGCGGATAGAAGTCGTCACGGGCGACGATCGCTATCGGCTGCCGGCGCGGATCGCCGGTTCCGGGCGATGACCGGCGGGCCGATCCTGACGGCCGCGCAGATGCGCGCGGCGGAGCAGGCGGCTTTCGACGCGGGCATCGACGACTATGGATTGATGGAGACGGCGGGCGCGGCGGCGGCGGAGATCATCTGGCGGGTTGGGCATCGGCGCGATGCGCTGATATTGTGCGGGCCGGGCAATAATGGCGGCGACGGCTATGTCATCGCTCGGATATTGCGCGACCGAGGTGCGCCGGTGCGGGTAGCGGCCCTGGGCGAAAGCCGCACCGTGTCGGGTCAGCGTGCGCGGGCGGCATGGGGCGGACCGGTCGAGGATATGATGACCGCCGCGCCGGCGACGCAACTGGTCGATGCGCTGTTCGGCACCGGGCTGACGCGCGGGCTGGACGATGCCGTGGCGGCGCGGCTCTGTGCGCTGGTCGGCACGGCGGCGGTCAGCCACGCCATCGACCTGCCGAGCGGGGTCGAGACCGATAGCGGCGCGATCCTGTCCGCCGTGCCACGTTTCGGCACCTGCATCGCGTTGGGCGCCTGCAAACCTGCGCATATGTTGCAACCGGCGGCGGGGCATAGCGGGCGATTGGTGCTGGCGGATATAGGCATAACGGTGTCGAGCGCAGTGCATCGGTTGGGCGCGCCCATTCTTTCGGCGCCGGCGGCCGACGCGCATAAATATACGCGCGGCCTGGTGGCGGTGGTCGGTGGCGCGATGCCGGGTGCTAGCCTGCTGGCCAGCATCGCGGCGGCCCATTCCGGGGCGGGGTCGGTGCGGCGCTTTGCTGTCGATCGACCGATCGTCGGCCCGCACGCCGTCGTCAATCTGCGGATCGAAGCGCCCGAGGGGATCGGCGAGGCGCTGGCGGACGAACGGATCGACGTCGTGCTGGTCGGGCCGGGACTGGGGCGGGACGCCGATGGCCGGGCGCGGCTGGCGGCGGCGATGGACGCTGGTCATGCTCTGGTGCTGGACGCCGATGCGCTGACCTTGCTGGGCGGAGAGGGCGCGCGCGCCATTCCTGCGGGCGCGATCCTGACGCCGCATGAGGGCGAGTTCCGGCGGCTGTTCGGGGACTTGCCCGGCAGCAAGATCGATCGGGCGCTGGTCGCGGCACGACAATCGGATGCGGTCGTGGTGTATAAAGGCGCGGACAGCGTGGTCGCCGCGCCGGACGGGCGAGCAGCGGTAGCGACGGGCGCTTCGACCTGGCTGTCGACAGCGGGGACCGGCGATGTGCTGGCGGGGCTGTGCGCCGGGCGGCTGGCGGCGACGGGCGATCCCATTCGCGCGGCGTGCGAGGCGGTGTGGTTGCATGGCGAGGCGGCGCGGCGGGCCGGGCCGGCCTTTGTCGCGGATGATTTGCTTGGCGCGCTGCCAGCGGCTATCGCCGCGCGATTGTGACAGATACCGATCTAGACATCATCATCCGCATCGCCGCCAAGGGCGATGGCATCACGGCCGACGGCCGCCATTTCCCGCTGACCGCACCGGGCGACCGGATCGGCCCCGGTGGGTTCGTCATCGCCGGACCGCATCATGTCGATCCGGCCTGCACTCATTTCCCGGCTTGTGGCGGGTGCCAGATCCAGCAACTGGACGAGGTAAGCTATGCAGATTTCGTGACGGCGCGGGTGACCGGCGCGTTGGCGGGGCAGGGCGTGGTGCCTGTTACCGTACTGCCGCCCCATATCTCCCCGCCGATGACGCGGCGGCGCGCGGCGTTGCGGGCCGCGCGGGCGGGCAAGCGCGTGACCATCGGCTTTGCCGAGGGGGGCAGTCACCGGCTGATCGACCTGGAGATGTGTGCGGTGCTCGATCCGCGGCTGTTCGCTCTGGTGGCGCCGCTGCGGGGGCTGCTGGCGACGATCCTGCCCGATAAACGGGCTGCGCATGTGAAGATGTCGCTGGTCGACCAGGGCGTCGATCTGCTGCTGGAGGGGGTAAAGGTCGAGGGGCTGGCGGCGGACGAGGCGCTGGGCGACTTTGCGCGGGCGCACGGGCTGGCGCGGCTGACCATCGATGAGGGCGATGGCGCGCAAACGCGCTGGGAGCCGGAGGCGGCGACGATCAGCTTCGGCGGCGTGCCGGTGGGTTTTCCGCCCTTCGCCTTCCTGCAGGCGACGCCCGATGGCGAGGCGGCGCTGGTCGGCGCGGTGCGCGATGCGCTGCCGGAGACGGGGGCGATCGCCGATCTGTTCGCCGGCCTTGGCACCTTTGCGCTGGCGCTGGGCGACGGGCGTCCGGTTTATGCCGGCGAGGGCGCGCGGGATGCGATCCTTTCGCTCAAGCTCGCGGCCGGGCGGGCGCAACGACGGTTGGCGGCAGATCATCGCGACCTGTTCCGGCGGCCGCTGACCCCCGAAGAGTTGAACCGCTTTGCCGCAGTGATCCTGGATCCGCCGCGAGCGGGCGCGCGCGAGCAGGTGTTGCAACTGGCGGCGTCGGCCGTGCCGGTCGTCGCCTATGTGTCCTGCAATCCGGCAAGCTTCGCGCGCGATGCGGCGCATCTGACGGCGGCCGGCTATCGGCTCGACAGTGTCAAGCCGGTGGGCCAGTTCCGCTGGACGACCCATGTCGAACTGGTCGGCATCTTCCGCAGATAAGACAATCCCTCGCCGCGAGGGGGGAGCGGCGAGGGATTGGCAGTTTCTCTATGTTCCGGCTCGTGGCTGGCCGGGAACAGACATCCTCTCCGGGGAACCGGAGTCGGTTTAGCCCAGCTTGATGACGTTTGCGCGACGGCGGACCGGCACGACTTCGGTGTAGAGGCTGGCCATCGGCTCGTCCTCCACCTCGATCGTGGCTTCCGACGTGAAGCCGTTGAACCCGGTCCGCATCGCCGCGCCATAGGCGCCGAGCATCCCGATTTCGATATAGTCGCCCACAGTCACGTCCGCCGGCAGCATGAACGGGCCGACCATATGGTCCATGTCGTCGCAGGTCGGGCCGTAGAAGGAGAAGGCGGTCAGTTCCTCCTCGCTCTCCTCTTCCCGCAGCAGCGCGACGGGGAAGCGCCAGCCGATATGCGCGGCATCGAACAGCGCGCCATAGGCGCCGTCGGTGATGTAGAGTTCGGTGCCGCGACGGCGTTCGACGCGCACGATGATCGAGCTATATTCCGCCGACAGCGCGCGGCCGGGTTCGCACCACAGTTCCGACGAATAGCTGACCGGCAGGCTTTCGAAGCCGCGATGGATCGCTTCGAAATAATTTTCGAGCGCGACCGGCTCCATGCCCGGATAGATGGACGGGAAGCCGCCGCCGACATCGATGATGTCGACCGTGACGGCTGCGTCCACGATCGCGGCGCGGACACGTTCGATCGCATCGCTATAGGCCTGCGGGCTCATCGCCTGGCTTCCGACATGGAAGCAGATGCCCAGCGCATCGGCCGCCTGACGCGTGGCCATCAGCAATTCGCGGGTTTCGCCCAGTTCCGCGCCGAACTTGGAGGCGAGGGAAAGTTCGGAATGTTCTGACGACACGCGCAGGCGCACGCACAGCTCCAGATCGGTCGCATCGTCGCAGGCGCGCATGATCTTGTCCAACTCGTCGATCGTGTCGAGCGAGAAGGTGCGCACGCCGTAGCGATGATAGGCTTCCGCGATCGCTTCTTCGGCCTTGACCGGGTGCATGAAGCAGAGTTTGACACCCTCTTCGCCCGCCAGCGTTTCGGCGACCAGCCGCACTTCCGCGATCGACGCCACGTCAAAATGCGTGACACCGTTGGCGAACAGCGTGCGGATCAGATCGGGTGACGGGTTCGCCTTGACCGCATAGAGCGAGCGACCCGGAAACTTCTCGACGAAGAATCGGGCGGCCCGAGCAGCGGCTTCGGGGCGAATCAGCGTTACCGGTGCTGCCGGTTTGAGGGTGGTCGCTACCCCCAGCGCGCTAGGATGCTTGTGCAATTCAAGGGACCTCCAGTGTAGTTCAGGGCGAAAAGCTGCCTTGCGGTGGAAGTCCCATGGGGCAGCGGACGGTCGATATATGCGGAGGGGTCCCCCCTGTAAAGCGCATGTGAAAATTTTGTTGCGCAGGAGGCTACGAAACGTGCGTTACGAGAGACGGGTCTTGAAATCGCTATAGGAAAAGGCGCGGATTTCCTTGAGTTCATCGGTTTCCGAGTGCCACAGCCAGATGGCTGGCAAGGGCACGCCGTTGAAGGTGTTGGTCTTCACCATCGAATAATGGGCCTGATCGAGGAAGGCGATGCGCGCGCCCGGCTCCGCGCCGCCGGGGACTCGATAGTCGCCGATGATGTCGCCAGCCAGGCAGGATGGGCCGCCGAGTCGGGTGACCGCGCCTTCGTCCGGCTCATGCAGCATGGCGGGGCGATAGGGCGCCTCGATCACGTCGGGCATATGGCAGGTGGCGCTGATGTCGGTGATGGCGACGGGCATCCCGTTGTCGATCACGTCGAGGATTTCGCCGATCAATATGCCCGCGTCCAGCGCCATAGCCTCGCCTGGCTCGATATAGAGGGTGAGGCCGGTCTGCGCTTTCACCTGTTGTAAGAAGGCGATGAGGTCGTCGATCTGGTAATCGGCGCGGGTGACATGGTGACCACCGCCGAAGTTCAGCCATTTGAGGCCGCCGACATGGGGCATGACATAGGGTTCGATCGCGGCCCAGGTGCGGGCCAGCGGCTCAAAATCCTGTTCGCAGAGATTGTGGACGTGCAGGCCGTCTACCCCCTCCAGATGCTCCGGCCGTAACTGGTTTACCGGGAAACCGAGGCGGCTGTGCGGCTGCGACGGGTCATATTTGGGCACTTCCCCTTCCGGGTGGAGAGGGTTGAGGCGCAGGCCGATGTCGAAGATGCGGCCGTCCGCGCGGGCGGCGTCGATCACGGGCTTGAGCCGCGCGATCTGGCCCGGGCTGTTGAAGATGACATGGTCGGAAATTTTGAGGATTTCGGCCAGATCGTCTGGCTTGTAGGCGGCGCAGTAGGTGGCGACCTCACCCTTATACTCCTCCCGACCGAGGCGGGCTTCGTAGATGCCCGATGCGCAGACGCCGTCGAGATATTCGCCCAGCACGCCCCCAAGCGACCACATGGAGAAGGCCTTGAGCGCGCCCAAGACCTTGATGCCGGCACGATCGCCTATGTCGCGCAGGACGGCAAGGTTCCGCCGCACCGCGGCCTCATCCACCACGAAGGCGGGCGAGGGGACGCGGTAGAGGTCGAAGCGGGCGAAGGCGGCGGGATCGCCGGCGCGGGTTTCCATGGGGTAATACTCCATCCTGCCGCGCCGTCACCCCGGCGAAAGCTGGGGTCTCACTTCTTTGTGGCGCCACAGAAGAAAAGAGAGATCCCAGCCTGCGCTGGGATGACACAGTTTTAGAAGGCCAGTGGCGCGTCCAGTTCCTTCACCTGCCAGGGCAGGCCATGCTTGTTCAGCATGTCCATGAAGGGATCGGGATCGAACTGTTCGATGTTGAACACGCCTTCCCCTTTCCACGCGCCGGTCAGCATCATCGCCGCGCCGATCATCGCGGGGACGCCGGTGGTGTAGCTGACCGCCTGATTGCCGGTTTCGGCATAGGCGTCCTCATGGTCGCACACCTGATAGACATAGACGGTCTTGGCTTCGCCATCCTTTTCGCCCGTCGCGATGTCGCCGATATTGGTCTTGCCTTTGGTGGTCGACCCCAGGCTCGACGGTTCGGGCAGCACGGCTTTGAGGAACTGGAGCGGGATGATTTCCTGGCCATTGTAGATGACCGGATCGATCCGGGTCATGCCGACATTCTGGAGCACTTCGAGATGCTTCAAATAGGCGTCGCCGAAGGTCATCCAGAAGCGGATACGTTTGATTTCCGGATAGAATTTGGCGAGGCTTTCCAGTTCCTCATGATACATGAGGTACATGTTTTTTTCGCCGACCTGATCGAAATCGAAGGCTTGCTTGTGGCTGAGCGCCGGGCCTTCGACCCATTCGCCATGGGCCCAGTGGCGCGACGGGGCGGTCACTTCGCGGATGTTGATTTCCGGGTTGAAGTTGGTGGCGAAATGCTGGCCATGGTCGCCGCCGTTGCAATCGAGAATGTCGAGCGTGTCGATCCGGTCGAGCAGATGCTTCTTGATGTAGGACGCGAAGACGCTGGTGACGCCGGGATCGAAGCCGGAACCCAGCAGCGCCATGATGCCCGCCTCCTTGAAACGCTCCTGATAGGCCCATTGCCAGCTATATTCGAACTTGGCGGTGTCGCGCGGTTCGTAATTGGCGGTGTCCAGATAGTCGGTCTTCGTGGCCAGGCAGGCGTCCATGATCGCCAGATCCTGATAGGGCAGGGCCAGGTTCACGACCAGCTTGGGCTGCACCTTCTGGATGAGGGCGATGGTTTCCTCGACATTATCGGCATCGACCTGCGCCACGTCGATGGTCACGCCGGTGCGCGCCAGAACCGATTCGGCGACTTTCTCGCAACTGACGAGACGGCGGCTGGCGAGCGTGATATGGCTGAAAATATCGCTGTTCATCGCCATCTTGTGGACCGCGACAGACCCGACGCCGCCTGCGCCGATGACCAGAACCTTGCTCAATTCAACTGCTCCATCACTATGGTCGCGCCCGACGCGCGAAAGCGCCCATATAGGGACGTCACGTGACAGCGCAAAGTCAGACTGTCAGAAGCTGGCGCCGTCGACCTTGTTGATCGTCAATGCGTCGATATCGACCGCCGGCACGCAGCGCAGGTTGATCGCGCGCATCGGGCCGTTGGGCGATTTGCCGAGCGCGAACGCTTCCGTGCCGCAGGTCTTGCAGAATTGATGCGTGATCGCGTGCTTGTAGAAGAGATAGTCGTTCAGTTCGTCCGCGCCGCTATCGAGCGTGAACTGATCCGCCGGCACGAAGGTCAGGACGAAGCCCTTGCGGCTGCAATGGGAACAGTTGCAGGTCATAGCTTCGCTGGGCGCGTCCGCCGCGACGCTGAAGGTCACGGCGCCGCAATGGCAGCTTCCGGTATAGGGCATATCCGTTCTCCTTTTGATCCATCCTGCGCTAACTCACCAACTTCTTCAACCCCTCCACCGTGTCGGCTTCCTGCGCGGGCTTATCCTTGCGGATGCGGGCGATGCGGGGGAAGCGCATGGCGAGGCCGGATTTATGGCGCTTGCTGTCATGGATCGAGTCGAACGCGACTTCCAGCACCAGCGTCTTTTCGACCTCCCGCACCGGGCCGAAACGGGCGACCGTATTCTGGCGGACGAAACGGTCGAGCCATTTCAACTCTTCGTCGGTGAAGCCGCTATAGGCCTTGCCCACCGGCAGCAATTCGCCATCCGGAGTCCAGCAGCCGAACGTATAGTCCGAATAGAAGGAGGAGCGTTTGCCATGGCCGCGCTGGGCGTACATCATCACGCAGTCGGCGGTCAGGGGATCGCGCTTCCATTTATACCAGAGCGCGGCCTTGCGCCCGGCGACATAGGGACTGTCGCGGCGCTTGAGCATGACGCCCTCGATCGCGGCGTCGCGGGCGCCCGCGCGGATATCGGCCAGCGCTTGGAAATCGGTGGCATCGATGACGGCGGACAGATCGAAGCGGTTCGGGTCGAGGCCGGGCATGAAGGCTTCCAGCCGCGCTCGGCGGTCGGTCCACGGCAAAGCGCGCAGGTCGGTGTCGCCTTCGATCAGCAGGTCGTAGAGGCGGACGAAGGCGGGGTAATCCTCCATCATCCTGGCGCTGACCGCCTTGCGGCCGAGGCGCTGTTGCAGGGCGTTGAAGCTGGCCGCGGCACCGCCATGTTCGGCGGCGCCCTGGACCTCCCCCTTTACCAAAAGTTCGCCGTCGAGGACGGCGTGGCCCGTGAAGGCGGCGGCGATTTCCGGGAAGCTGCCGGAAATATCGTCGCCAGCGCGGCTGTAGAGACGTGTTTCGCCCCCGGTGCCGACGATCTGGATACGGATGCCGTCCCATTTCCATTCGGCGGCATAGTCGGTGAGGTCGACGCTGTCGGCCTCCAGCGGATGGGCGAGCATGAAGGGACGGAAATAGGGCGTGCCTTCCGGGTCCGGGCGGCCGGTGCGGCCCTCCGCCCAGTCGAACAGGGCCGTATAGGGCGGGGCGAGGGCGTGCCACACCTGTTCGACATCGTCGACGTCGAGGTCGAAGCTTTGGGCGAAGCCGGTTTTGGCGAGGCGGGCGGAGATACCGACGCGCAGGCCGCCGGTCGCGAGCTTGAGCAGCGCAAAGCGGCCCGAGGAGTCGAGATGATCCATCATCTGCGCCAGGGTGTCGGGCGCGGCGGCGCGGCTGACACCATGGAGGCGATCAATCACGGCGGACAGGCTGAGCGAGCCGTCGTCCAGTTCGGCGGGCTGGTCGTCCCGTTTGGGCCAGAGCAGGGCGACGGTTTCGGCAAGGTCGCCGACATAGTCGCGGCTCATTTCATAGAGGACGGGGTCGGTACGGGCGCGGATCATCTCGCCGATGGCGGAGGATTTGACGGCCTTGAGATCGAGATTGCCCGTCAGCGCGGCGAGCGCCCAGCCGCGATCGGGATCGGGCGCGTCGCGCATATAGGCGGCGATCAGGTCCAGCTTGCCGTTGCGGGAACGGGTGTAGACGAGACCGTCGAGGAGTTGGGAGAATTGCCTCATTATTCTGCCCCCGTTCGGTTCGAGCCCGTCGAGAACCGTTGTGTGAGGGGTGTCGACAGGCTCGAACCGAACGGATGTGGGGTGTGCGATCGCATCACCCCTCATCCTCATCTTCGCGGCCGACCAGCGCCAGGGCGCGGGCGCGAATCTGGTGGGTCATGCACCAGTGCAGAAGGGCTTCTTCGCGGCCATGGGTGATCCAGGTTTCGCTCGGCGCGACTTCGTGTATCGTATCCGTCAGTTCGTCCCAGTCGGCATGGTCTGAAATGACCAGCGGCAGTTCGACATTCTTCTGCCGCGCCCGCTGGCGCACCCGCATCCAGCCCGACGCCATGGCGGTGATCGGATCGGGCAAACGGCGGCTCCAGCGATCGTTGAGCGCGGACGGCGGCGACAGGATGATGTGGCCGCGCATCTCCTTGGCCGCGACGCCGGTCGCGGGGCGCAGTTCGCCCATGGCGACGCCGAACTCTTCGTAGAGGGCGCACATCCGTTCCATCGCGCCATGGATGTAGATCGGATCATGATGGCCGCGCGCGCGCAGTTCGCAGATGACCCGCTGCGCCTTGCCCAGCGCATAGGCACCGACCAGCACGCAGCGATCGGGGTTGGCGTGGAGCGCGGCGAGCAGCCGGTCCATCTCGCTGCCGGTATCCGGGTGGCGGAAGACGGGCAGACCGAAGGTCGCTTCGGTCACGAAGATGTCGCAGGGCACCGGCTCGAACGGCAGGCAGGTCGGATCGGGGCGACGCTTGTAATCGCCAGTCACCACCACCCGCTCGCCGCCATGCTCCAGCACGATCTGGGCCGATCCCAGCACATGACCGGCGGGGACGTAGCAAAGGGTGACGCCGCCCATGCGCACCTCCTCGCCATAGCCGACCGCGGTACCGCTGGCGGTGCCATAGCGCAGAGCCATGATCGCCAGCGTCTCCCGCGTGGCCCAGACATGGCCGTGGCCGCCACGCGCATGATCGGCATGGCCGTGGGTGACCAGCGCGCGCTCCTGCGGTAGCGACGGATCGATCCAGGCATCGGCAGGACGGACATAGATGCCGGTCGGGTGAGGTTCGATCCAGTGGGCCATATCTGCACAAGATGGGAGAGGGCGCCCCGGTTCCGCAAGGCGATTTCCCGGAAGGCCGTCATCATGGCGTAACGCGCCCGTCATGCCCGCGACATGCCATTGCCCTATCCGCGCCGGAACGACCCGGCAGCGAGGAGTGCAGCCATGGCAGCGACAGCGGATCAGACTGGTCATCAGAAAAAGACTGGCCATCGGAAAATCACCAGCGCGGTGCATCGCCACCGGCATCTGTCGAAGCAGGGGCTGCTGGAGCGCGCCTTCACCTTCGCTTTTCGTGGTCTGGTCTATGCCCAGATATGGGAAGACCCGGCGGTGGACATGGAGGCGCTGGCGATCACGCCCGATAGCCATGTCGTGACGATCGCGTCGGGCGGCTGCAATGTGCTGAGCTATCTGACCGCCGATCCGGCGAAGATCACGGCGGTCGATCTCAACACCGCGCATATCGCGCTCAACCGGCTGAAGCTGATGGCGGCGCAGCGCCTGCCCGACCATGCGGCCTTCCACCGCTTTTTCGCTCAGGCGGACAATAAGGCCAATATCGCCGCCTATCGCGACGTCGTGGCGCCGCAACTGGACGAGGCGACCCGGCGTTACTGGGAAGGGCGCGACCTGATCGGGCGGCGGCGGATCGGCGGTTTCGCGCGCGGTATCTACAAACATGGCCTGCTCGGCCGCTTCATCGGCGCGGCGCATCTGCTGGCGAGGCTGCATGGCGTCAATCCCAAGCGGATGCTGGATGCCCAGAGCCGCGAAGAGCAGCGCGAAATCTTCGAGCGGGAACTGGCGCCGATCTTCGACAAGGGCTTCGTGCGCTGGTTGACCAGCCAGCCGGCGTCGCTCTTTGGCCTCGGCATCCCGCCCGCCCAGTTCGAGGCGCTGGCCGGCGACGACCGGATGGACAGCGTGCTGAAGACGCGGCTGAAGAAACTGGCCTGCGACTTCGACCTGAAGGACAATTATTTCGCGGTGCAGGCTTTTGGCCGGGGGTATGCCGGTGGCGAAGGGCCGTTGCCGCCTTATCTGCAGGCGACCAACCATGAAGCGGTGCGGGCGCGGGCGAGCCGTGTGGATGTGCGGCATATCAACTTTACCGATTTTCTCGCCAGCCAGCCGGCAGCTTCGTGCGATCGCTATATCCTGCTCGACGCGCAGGACTGGATGGACGACGAGCAACTGAACGCGCTTTGGGATCAGATCACACGGACCGCGAAACCCGGCGCGCGCGTGCTGTTCCGCACGGCGGGGGAACCCAGCATATTGCCGGGGCGGGTCGCTGAGGATGTGCTGGATCGCTGGGATTATCGGGCGGACGAGTCGCTCGACTATACCGCGCGCGACCGGTCGGCCATCTATGGCGGCGTTCATCTCTATGTGCTGAAGGATGCGCGGTGAGCGATCACAAGGGGCTGATGGACGGGGTCTATCGCTACCAGCGGCACATCTACGACCTGACACGCAAATATTATCTGCTGGGGCGCGATGGCCTGATCGCCGACCTTGCTCCACCGCCGGGCGGGACCGTGCTGGAGATTGGCTGCGGCACCGGACGCAACCTGATCGCAGTGGGCAAGGCCTGGCCGGGCACGCGGCTTTATGGCGTCGACATCAGCGAGGCGATGCTGGAGACGGCACGGGCGGGCGTGGCGAAGGCCGGGTTGGCGGATCGGGTGACGCTGGCGCAGGGGGACGCCTGTGGGTTCGATGCGGAGGCACTGTTCGGGCGGGCCGGCTTCGATCGCGTGTTCATCAGCTACACGCTGTCGATGATCCCGGACTGGGAAGAGGCGCTGACGCAGGCGATGCGCTGCGTGGCGCCCGGCGGCAAGCTGGAGATTGTGGATTTCGGGCAGCAGGACGAATTGCCGACGCTGTGGAAACGCGCCCTATTTGGCTGGCTGGCGCAATTCCATGTGTCGCCGCGGGCCGATCTGGCACCGGCGGTCCAGCGGACGGCGCTAGCTGTGGGCGGCTTGCCTAATTGCCGATCGCTCTATCGCGGATATGCGTTGCGCGCCGGCATGATGCGCCCCTGACCGAATCCTGGTCGCCTGGATTCAGGCCGCCCGACGCTCGGTCTTTTCCAGTTCCAGACGGTCCCAGATTTCGGCGAGCGCCGACACCAGATCGCGCATCATCGCTTCGTCATGGGCCGGGCCGGGGGTGAAGCGCAGGCGTTCGGTGCCGCGCGGGACGGTGGGATAGTTGATCGGCTGCACATAGGCGCCATATTCGGCGAGCAATATGTCGCTGATCCGCTTGGCCTTGACCGGGTCGCCGACCATCAGCGGCACGATATGCGTGACCGAGGGCATGACGGGCAAGCCCGCCTCCGCCATCAGGCGCTTGAGCAGAGCGGCGGATGCCTGCTGGCCTTCGCGCTCCTCGCTCGACGCCTTCAGGTGGCGCACGCTGGCCAGCACGCCTGCAACCAATACGGGCGAGAGCGAGGTGGTGAAGATGAAGCCGGGCGCGTAGCTGCGGATCACATCGACGATCATCTGGTCCGCCGCAATATAGCCGCCCATGACGCCGAACGCCTTGCCCAGCGTGCCTTCGATGATGGTGAGGCGGTCGGCGACCTCGTCACGCTCCGAAATGCCGCCACCGCGCGCGCCATACATGCCCACGGCATGGACCTCGTCCAGATAGGTGAGCGCATTATACTCGTCGGCCAGGTCGCAGATCGCCGCGATCGGCGCCACGTCGCCGTCCATCGAATAGACGCTTTCGAAGGCGATCAGCTTGGGCGCTTCGGGGTCTTCGGCGGCCAGCAGCTCACGCAGATGATCGACGTCATTATGACGGAAGACCCGCTTTTCGCAGCCCGAATTGCGGATGCCCGCGATCATCGAGGCGTGGTTCAGTTCGTCGGAGAAGATGATGCAGCCGGGCAGAAGCTTGGCAAGGGTGGAGAGCGTCGCTTCGTTCGAGACATAGCCCGAAGTGAAGAGCAGCGCCGCTTCCTTGCCGTGCAGGTCGGCCAGTTCGCCTTCCAGATCGATATGATAATGGGTGTTGCCGCCGATATTGCGGGTGCCGCCGGAACCGGCGCCGACATCGTGCAGCGCCTCTTCCATCGCGGCGACGACCTTGGGATGCTGGCCCATGGCGAGATAGTCGTTGGAACACCAGACGGTGATCGGCTTGGGGCCGTTATGGCCGTGGAAGCAGCGGGCGTTGGGGTAAGACCCACGATTGCGCAGGATATCGATGAACACACGATAGCGACCTTCTTCGTGGAGACGGTCGATCGCCTGCGAAAAGATATGTTTGTAGTTCACTACGCTTCTTCCCGTTTGCCCGCGCGCCGTTGCGTGTCGCTGCGCATCCTCTTCCCACGCTGCCGCGTTTAACCGCGCGACCCCGTCATTACCAGCGATAACCGCTCGCAATGTAAGCAGATAGGTGTCTCAATATAGCGATCACAGTGATCGGCCATTGGACAAATGGCCTACCCCCTCCGGATCAAAGGGCGTTCAGCCGTTCGAGGCCATAACCGGCCAGAGCCGGGCGCAATGCGTCGACCTTTGCATCGACCCGCGTGAACACCGCAACACCAGGCGTCGCTTTCGTGGGCCATGGCTGGTCCTTGGTCAGAAAAGCGATTCGCCGGGCGATGCCTTCGCCGCCATGGACGAAGCCCATCGGATGCGGGGCGGCGGCGGCGAGTTCCCGTTCCACCAGCGGGAAATGAGTGCAGGCGAGGACCACCATATCCATCCGGTCTCCGCCGGGCTGATCGAGCAGGCCTGCCAATGCGTCCCGCGCGACTTGAGGATCGAGCGTTTCGCCGCGCAGCTTGGCTTCGGCCAGTTGCACCAGCGCCGCCGAGCCATGACGCAACATGATGCAGTCCGCGCCATGTTCGGCCGCGAGGCGGTCGACATAGGGCTGGCGCACGGTGGCGTCGGTGCCGAGCACGCCGAAGACGCGGCTTTTGGAGAGAAGGGCGGCGGGCTTGATCGCCGGGACGGTGCCGACGACCGGAATGTCCAGCGCGGCGCGGACATGCTGGAGCGCGATCGTGGAGGCGGTGTTGCAGGCGATGACAGCGAGGCGCGGGCGGTAACGTTCGACGAGGCGCCCGAGCAGGGCGGGCACGCGCGCGGCGATTTCCGCCTCGCTCTTGGTCCCATAGGGGAAACCGGCGCTGTCGGCGGCGTAAACGATCGGCGCGGTCGGTATCGCCGCGCGCGCCGGGGCGAGGATGGACAGGCCCCCTACGCCGGAATCGAAGAAGAGTATGGGAGCGTCAGGGGCGACCGTCATGGCCGCTGTGTCGCGGCAGGAGGCGGAGGTGTCAACGGGGGTTCAGTTCGCCGAGGCGGGCATGTCGTCCAGCAATTGGCGCAACGCGGCGATCCACGCGCCATAATGCGCCTTGTCCGCCGCGTCGGTGGAGACGCGCAGCAGGTCCAGGTCGCCGCGCAGTTGCTCGATCCGCTTGACCGCCAGGTCATGTTTCACGCCGTCGATCTTCGTCTTGAGCTGGTCGACTTCCTCAAATGCCTTGGTCTGTTGCCAGTCCGGCTGCTGTTTTACCAGCAGATCGACGGCATCGAGCAATTTGCCGATCTGCCGGCCATAGCTTTCCTGCGCCAGGATCGCCTGTTCGGTCTGGGGCGCGCTGCTATTGCTTTCGTTGATCGTCACATTGCCGAACGACCAGCCCGAATTGATCGATTGCCATAATTTCTGCGGGGCCAGCGCCATGCTGGTCCAGGAGCGGGTGAAAGCGTCGAGCGGCGTGTCGGTCATGGGCGGCTCCGGCAGGTCTTGCGTTACGGTAAGGCCATGACGGCGCAAATCAAGCCTTTGGGCATTGCCCCGCGCGCCTGTCACGCTATGGTCGCGGGCAACATTTAGAGCATGGGAGCTGATTGCATCGGCGCTCATGCTCCGGTCTTTTGATTTAATGCGTTTTCCGAGTCAGCAGATGTTCCACCTGCTTTGAAAACGCTTTATCGGCGAATTTCATGACACCTCCCTGGCTTCTTCCCGCATTCGTCCTGCTCCTGGGCTATCTGCTCGGTTCGATCCCCTTTGGCCTGCTGCTGACGCGCTTCACCGGCGCGGGTGACCTGCGGCAGATCGGATCGGGCAATATCGGCGCGACCAATGTGCTGCGCACCGGGCGCAAGGGGCTGGCGGCGGCGACCTTGCTGCTTGATCTGCTCAAGGGCGCGGCGGCGGTGCTGGTCGGCGCGGCGCTGGTCGATGGCGGCGGGCCGATGGCGGGGGCGATGGCCTTTATCGGCCATTGCTATCCGGTCTGGCTGCGCTTCGCCGGGGGCAAGGGCGTCGCGACGATGATGGGCGTGGTGACGGCGATATTCTGGCCGGCCGGGTGCATTTTCGCGGCGGTATGGCTGGCGGCGCTGTTCGGGACGAAATGGTCTTCGGTCGGCGGCATGGCGGCGGCGATCAGCGCGCCGGTCGCCATGTGGGCGTTCGGACGGATCGACCTGGTGCCGGTTGCGCTCGCGCTGGCGCTGATCGTGCTGTGGCGGCACCGCGCCAATATCGCGCGGCTGGCCAAGGGCGAGGAACCCAAGATCGGCGGATCCAAGGGTACTTCCGCCTGATGCGTGAGCGGGAGCGGTTCGACCGGCTGCGGCTCATCCGCTCTCCCCGGATCGGGCCGGTCAGCTATCGGCAACTGCTCGCCCGCTTCGGGACGGCCGGGGAAGCGTTGCGCGCCATTCCCGATCTGGCGGCGCGTGGAGGCGGGCGCGCGAGCGTGGCCGATGCGGGGGCGGTGGAGAAGGAGATTGCGCAGAGCCGGGCGCTGGGCGCGCGCTATCTGCTGATGGGCGATCCCGACTATCCCGTCCTGCTCGACCAGTTCGAGGGTGCGCCGCCTGCGCTGATCCTGCGTGGGGATACGGCGCTGGCGAGCGGGCAATGCATCGCCATGGTCGGCGCGCGCAATGCGTCTGCCGCCGCCTGCCGTTTCGCGCGCACGCTGGCGCAGGATCTGGGACAGCGCGGCGCGGTGGTGGTGTCCGGGCTGGCGCGGGGGATCGATACGGAGGCGCATCGCGGATCGATCGGCAGCGGCACGATCGGCGTCATCGCCAGCGGTATCGATATCGCCTTTCCGCCCGAGAACCGGGACTTGCAGGAACAGGTCGCGACCGAAGGGCTGCTGATCACCGAACATCCGCCCGGCGTCCAGCCGCTGGCGCGCCATTTCCCGGCACGTAACCGGATCATCGCGGGGCTGGCGCTAGGGACGGTGGTGGTGGAAGCGGCGCCCAGGTCGGGGTCGTTGATCACCGCCCGGCTGGCCGGAGAGGCGGGGCGCGAGGTGATGGCAGTGCCGGGATCGCCGCTCGATCCGCGCGCGCAGGGATGCAATCAACTCATTCGCGAGGGCGCGATCCTGATCCAGAACGCCGCCGATGTGCTGGAAGCGGTAGGCAGCATCGACCCGCGCATGGTGCGGCAGGGGAGTTTCGACTTCATCGGCGAACCTGTGTCGATTGATGTCGCGGCGCAGGAGCGGGCGATGGTAATCGCGCTGCTGGGACCGGTGGCGGTGCCGATCGATGAATTGATCCGGCAGTCGGGCCTGTCGCCTGCGGTGGTGCAGACGGTGCTGCTCGAACTGGAACTGGCGGGCATGTTGGAGCGGCACGCGGGCGGCCGGGTGAGCCTGCAGTGAGGCATGGCGGCGAAGGCGTTGTCGCCCCCGCCGCCCGTGCGCCGCGATTAATGCTGCATGCTGTGCTTTATGTCCCGCATCTCGTCATGGCCCTGTTTCACCGACACATAGCTTTGCTCGATCACGGCGCGCACCGCAGGGGAAAGATCGCTATCTGCGATCGCATCTTCATATTTGGCCTTGATATGATCCTCGCCGGCTTCGACCTCGTTGATGATCGCCTTGTCATTCTTGCCGGTCAGGGTCGCCTTCAGGTTGAGGAACAGGCGGTGTGCGCCGGCCAGGATCGTGCCGTCATCTTCCGGGTTGCCGCCAAGGGTGCGCACTTCCTGCTGGAGACGGGTGACGATCTGGCGGCGTTCTGCGGCGCGGCTGGTAAAGAGCGCGGTGAAGCGACCATGATCGCTGTCCTTCGCCGCTTCGGTATAGCCATCCGCACTGTCGAGCGTGGTGGCGATCAGGCCGTTGAGCGTGGAAATGTCATGGCTGTTGGAATCGGACATCGTCATTCCTGTCTAGATAAGGGATTTCGCCGGTCTGGGCGTTCCTGCGATAGGGCTAGAACCCTGGGCAGCAGTAAAAGTCGCATGGGTCGCGACCGCCTTGATGTGCATCAGTGGGATAGTTGGGTCTGGGCCGTTGAGCGGTGCCGCGACCACGACGGACCGACAAGATACTGGCGTTGGCGCGCCTTCTCCCTTACGCACAGCCCGCTTGACGCCCACCGTCATCGGCTTCCACACTCGCGCGTATACGTGAGAGACTAATTTCCGGGGTCATAATGCAGCTTGTCATCGTAGAATCGCCGGCCAAGGCGAAGACCATCGAGAAATATCTGGGCGGCGATTTCCATGTCCTCGCCAGCTATGGCCATATCCGCGACTTGCCCGCCAAGGACGGGTCGGTGGACCCGGACGACGGCTTTGCCATGTCGTGGGAAAATTATGGCGACAAGGGCAAGCAGCTCAAGGCGATCGCCGACGCGTCCAAGAAGGCGACGCGCCTCATCCTGGCGACTGACCCTGATCGCGAAGGGGAAGCGATCAGCTGGCATGTGCAGGAGGTGCTGCGCGCCAAGAAGGCGCTGCCGAGCCAAGTGGACCGGGTGACGTTCAACGCGATCACCAAGGCGGCAGTGCTGGACGCGATGGCCAAGCCGCGCGCTTTGGACGAGGATCTGATCGACGCTTACCGCGCGCGCCGGGCGCTCGATTATCTGGTCGGCTTTACGCTGTCGCCGGTGTTGTGGCGCAAGCTGCCCGGCGCGAAGTCGGCGGGGCGCGTGCAGTCGGTCGCGCTGCGGCTGGTGGTGGAGCGCGAGCGGGAGATCGAAAGCTTCACGCCCCAAGAATATTGGTCGGTCGCGGCCGAGATGGAACAGGGCGGGCAGGGCTTTACCGCGCGCCTCGTGCGCTGGAAGGGCGAGAAGATCGACCGCCTGACCATCGGCAAGGAAGGCGACGCCATGGCCGCCAAGGCCGATGTGGAGGCCGGGCGCTTCACCGTCGACAAGGTGGAGACGAAGCCGCTCACCCGCAATCCGCCTGCGCCGTTCACGACATCGACCTTGCAGCAGGAAGCCGCGCGCAAGCTGGGCTTTTCGGCCAGCCATACGATGCGGATCGCGCAGCAGCTCTACGAAGATGGCGCGATCACCTATATGCGTACCGACGGCGTGCAGATGGACGGCAGCGCCATTTCCGCCGCGCGCAAGGCGATCGCGGAGCGCTATGACGGGGGCTATCTGCCCGAAAAGCCGCGCCAGTATCAGACCAAGGCGAAGAATGCGCAGGAAGCGCATGAAGCCATTCGTCCGACCGAGTTCGGCCGCGACAAGGCGGGGTCGGGCGATCATGCGCGCCTTTACGACCTGATCTTCAAGCGTGCGCTGGCGAGCCAGATGGCGTCGGCGCGGCTGGAGCGGACCACCATCGACATGGTGGACGGCAGCGGCAGCCATACGCTGCGCGCGACGGGGCAGGTGGTGATCTTCCCAGGCTTCCTGGCGCTCTATGAAGAAGGCCGCGACGACAGCGACGATGATGATTCAAAGCTGCTGCCGCGCATGAGCGAGGGCGATGCCCCTGCCAAGAAGAAAGTCACGGCAGAACAGCATTTCACCCAGCCGCCGCCGCGCTATTCCGAAGCGTCGCTGGTGAAGCGTCTGGAGGAACTGGGGATCGGGCGGCCGTCCACCTATGCGTCCACGTTGCAGGTGCTCAAGGACCGCGACTATGTACGGATCGAGAAGAACCGCTTCTTCGCCGAGGAGAGCGGGCGGCTGGTGACGGCGTTCCTGGAGCGCTTCTTCGAACGCTATGTGTCCTATGACTTCACGGCGGGACTGGAAGACGAGCTGGACGATATTTCCGGCGGCCGCGCCCAGTGGCAGGAAGTGCTGGAAGCCTTCTGGAAGGACTTCAAGCCCAAGACCGCCGAGGTGATGGAGCAGAAACCGTCGGACATCACGGCGGCGCTCGACAAGTTTCTGGAACCGATGCTGTTCCCTCCGCGCGCGGACGGCAGCAATCCGCGCGCCTGCCCGCTGTGCGCCGATGGGCAGTTGTCGCTGCGGGGCGGTCGGTTCGGGGCGTTCATCGCCTGCTCCAATTACCCGGAGTGCAAATATACGCGCAAATTCGGGCAGCCGGGCGGCAAGGATGGTGAGGATACGGGGCCGGAGGTTCTGGGCCAGCATCCCGAGACCGGGCAGGACATCGTCAAGAAGTCCGGTCGCTTTGGTCCCTATATCGAGATGGGCGAGGGCAAGGAGGCCAAGCGCGGGTCGATCCCCAAGGATCTGCCCGATGGCGAACTGACGCTGGACTGGGGCCTCAAGCTGCTGAGCCTGCCGCGCGAGGTGGGTCTGCATCCCGAAACCGGTTTGCCGATCGTGGCGAATATCGGGCGGTTCGGTCCCTATCTGTTGCATGACGGCAAATATGGGCGGCTGTCATCGACCTCGGAGATTTTCGAGGTCGGGATGAACAGCGCCGTCGTGAAGCTGGCCGAGGCGGCGACCCGCGGCGGGCGGTCGAGCGGCGGGCGGGAGCCGCTGAAGGTGCTGGGCGCGCATCCGCGCACGGAGCTGGAGATCAAGCTGATGGAGGGCCGCTACGGCGCCTATGTCACCGACGGTACGACCAATGCGACCCTGCCCAAGACGGTGGACAAGGACCAGTTGACGCTGGAAGAAGCGGCGCAGTTGATCGACGCGCGCGCGGCTGCGGCACCGGCCAAGAAGGGCAAGAAGAAGGCGGCGCCCAAGAAGGCGGCGGCCAAGAAACCTGTGGTCAAGAAGGACGGCGACAGCGCGAAGAAGCCGGCCGCCAAGAAGGCCCCCGCAAAGAAGAAGGTGGCTGCGGCGGAATAAGGTCAGGCGGCGCGCCGCACCTGGTTGCGGCCGCCGGTCTTGGCGGCATACATGGCGAGGTCAGCCCGGTGCAGGCTGGCCTCGATCGGCAAGACGGGGTCGCCGGCGCTGAGGCCGATGCTGGCGGTCACGCGCACGACGCGGCCGGATAGCGCCCGGACCCGCAAGGCCTGGATCGACGCGCGGACATGTTCGGCGCGTCGCGTTGCCAGGTCGGCGTCGCAATCGGTCAGGCAGACGGCAAATTCCTCGCCACCCAGGCGGCCGCTCAGATCGGCCGGACCCAGCGCCTGCGCGATGGCCGATCCCACCGCGTGCAGGACGGCGTCGCCGGTCTGATGACCATGATCGTCGTTGAAGCGTTTGAAATGATCAATGTCGATCAGCAGATACCAGTTGCCCGGCTGCGCATGGATCCGTTCGGCGCGGTTGAAAAAGGCGCTGCGGCTGAGCAGGCCGGTCAGGCCGTCGACATCGGCCAGTTGCGCCAGTTCCGTCACCCGCAGTTCCAGTTCGTGGCGGAGCCGGCGGTTTTCCTCCCCCTGGCGGACGAGCAGCACGCACACCGGGGTGGAAATGCTGCCCGAACAGAAAATGCCTACGCTGTAATAGCGTAGCGGGATCGACATGCCGGGTATCATCGACACGATCGCCATGATGATGATCGTCCCTAGAACGGAGACGCCTACGGCGAAGGCGATTTTCTGTTTCGGTCCCATGAAACGGGGACCTAACGGCATAAGGTAAAGGATGAATTTACCCTATTGGCAATTCATCATTCCACCCAGTCGAGGCCGATGTCGCGATAGATGCCGCGATCATCTTCCCAGTCTTCCTTGACCTTGACATGCAGGTAGAGGTGGACCTTGACGCCGAGCAGGGTGGCGAGTTCCGCGCGCGCCTTCGATCCGATTTCCTTGAGGCGCTGCCCGCCCTTGCCCAGCACGATGGCGCGCTGGGTGGGACGGCCGACCAGTATCTGCTGGTGGATTTCGACCGATCCGTCGTCCCGCTCCTTATATTGTTCGGTATCGACCGCAGCGGCGTAGGGCAGTTCGGCGTGAAGCTGGTGGTAGAGCTGCTCGCGCGTGATTTCCGCGGCCAGCATCCGGTCGGTGGCGTCCGACACCTGGTCTTCGGGGAAATGCCATGGCCCTTCCGGCATCGCCTTGGCGAAGGCAGCCTTGAGTTCGGGCAGGCCATCGCCGGTCGCGGCGGACACGAAGTAGATTTCGTCAAAGCCAAGCTGGTCGTTCAGCTTTTGCGTGTGGACCAGCAGCCTTTCCTTGGTGGCGATGTCCACCTTGTTGAGGATCAGCCACTTGCGTTCGGTGCGGTGTTTCAGGGATTCGATGATCGGCTCCAGCTTGGGGCCAAGGCCCGCCTTGCCGTCCACGATCATCGCGATGAGGTCCGCGCCCTGCGCGCCGCCCCAGGCGGCCTGCACCATCGCGCGGTCCAGACGCCGCTTGGGCGCGAAGATGCCGGGCGTATCGACCAGCACGATCTGCGCGTCGCCCTCGATCGCGACACCCATGACGCGGGTGCGCGTTGTCTGCGCCTTGGGGCTGGTGATCGCCACCTTCTGCCCTACCAGCGCGTTGACCAGCGTGGACTTGCCCGCATTCGGCGCGCCGACCACGGCGATAACGCCGCAGCGCTGGGTTTCTGATTCAACCGTCAATTTTATTCCATTCTGTTCCAGATGCTCCCGCCTGCGGGTGAGCATGGTGTAGCACAATCGGGGTCAACCCGTCAGCTTCTCCAGCAGCGCCTTGGCCGCCGCCGTTTCGGCTTCCTGCTTGGAGGCGCCGGTGGCAGAGGCTTCGCCCGCGCCCTTGATGGCGACGGTGACGGTGAAGCGCAGCGCATGGTGCGGGCCGGAACGGTCGGTCAGGACATATTCGGGAGGCTTGCGCTTGTTGGCCGCGGCCCATTCCTGAAGATAGGATTTGGGGTGGCGCGGGGCGCTGGTCTGGGTGTCGACCCGATTGCCCCACAGACGGCGGACAAGTGCGCGCGCTTCTTCCAGTCCGCCTTCCAGATAGAGGGCGCCGATCAGCGCCTCCATCACGTCGCCCAGCACATTGTCGCTGTCGGCCGCGCCATCGTCGCGCGCCTGCTTGCCCAGCACCAGATGAATGGGAACGCCGGCCGTGCGGGCCACTTCGGCGCAGGTTTCGCCCGACACCAGCGCGTTGAAGCGACGGGAGAGCTTGCCTTCCGGTTCGTCGGTGAAGCGTTCGAACAGCCATTCGGCGATCAGCAGGCCCAGGATACGGTCGCCCAGAAATTCCAGCCGCTCATAATTGACCGCCTTGGCGCTCCCATGGGTCAGCGCCTGATCGAACCGCGCCGGATTTATCGGGACGCGGCCGATCAGGTCCTTCAACCAGCCCGCAGTGTCCGGCCCATGCGTAGTCGGCTTCAAAAGCCTTCCCCGATACGGCTCCAGCGCGCGGCGGTGAACCAGGTCCAGGGCAGCAGCCAGTTGGCGCTGCCGTCGGTCGAAAAGACCGAAATCATCGCCTTGCCCACCAGATTTTCTTCGGGGACGAGGCCGATGCCGCCGCCTTCGACCGCGGGGAAGCGGCTGTCGGCGCTGCGATCGCGATTGTCGCCCATCATGAAGAGATGGCCCTGCGGCACCAGCACCGTGTCCCGATCGTCCGCTGCGCCATCGGGCAGCAGGTCGAGGACGTTGTAGCTCTTGCCGCCGGGCAGGGTTTCGCGGAACTGGGGGTAGCGGCATTGTTTGCCGCCGCCGGCCGCGGCTTCCTCGAAATCGGGACGATAGCAGGGGGAAGCGGCGCCTTCGCGCGCGGCGGCGTCCTCCATGTTCGGCGTTACCGGGATGACGAGGTCAGCGACCTTCTGCTTGGGGATCGCCTGACCGTTCAGATAGACGGTCCCGCCGCGCACGCCGATCATGTCGCCGGGCAGGCCGATCACGCGCTTGATATAGTCGTTCTTCTGGTTCGGCGGCGCCTTGAACACCACCACGTCGCCGCGCTGGGGCGTGGACGCCAGGATGCGGCCGGGGATCAGGGGAATCGAGAAAGGCAACGAATAGCGCGAATAGCCATAGGGCCATTTGGCGACCAGCAGATAGTCGCCGATCAGCAGCCGCGGCTGCATCGATTCCGACGGGATGTTGAACGGCGATATGATGAAGCTGCGCAGGATGAAGACAAACAGCCCGAGCTTGGCGAGAAACCAGAGAAAGTCCCGCGTTTCCGATTTGGCAGTCATGGAGTGTCGTCTGATCCCTTGGAAAGGCCCACAAAGCGGCCGTGGCGGCTTTTGGGGCCTGTGACGGAGCGCGTCAAGCAGTCCTTGGCGATGCAAAGCACGGGGCTTTGCGCTAGACATAGCAGGAATCGACCGGTGCAGCGTCGATATCGACCAACGTCACAAGAGGATATCGCATGACCAGCCCTGCACTGCCCAGGTCCTTGGCGTCCATCGCCGCACTTCCGCAAGCAGACCTCAAGTCCATTTTCGTCACCGATCCCGACCGGCTGGGCAAGCTGGTCCTGACCCAGGGGCCGATCCGGTTCGACTGGTCCAAGACCCATCTGACCGACGATGTGCTGGCGGGTTTCCTGAAGCTGGCCGACGAACAGGGCTTTGCGGCGCAGCGCGACGCCCTGTTCGCGGGCGAGGCGGTCAATAATAGTGAGGGCCGCGCCGCCGAACATCCCGCCGAACGGGGTGAAGGCAATGCCGACAGCGTCGCCCATGCCAAGATGCTGCATCAGCGGATGCGCGGCCTGATCGACGCGATCGAGGCGGGCGCGCTGGGCGACATCCGGCATATCCTGCATATCGGCATCGGCGGCTCGGCGCTCGGCCCCAAGCTGATCGTCGATGCGCTGGACGGCGACGGCGTGCGGTATGACGTGGCGATCGTGTCCAATGTCGACGGCACGGCGCTGGAGCGGGCGGTCGAGGGATTCGATCCCAACGCCACCCTGATCGCGATCGCGTCCAAGACCTTCACGACCAGCGAGACGATGCTGAACGCGGCAAGCGCGATCAACTGGATGGTCGAGGCCGGGGTCGACGATCCCTATGGCAAGGTGATCGCGCTGACCGCCGCGCCCGACAAGGCGATGGAATGGGGTGTCGATGAAACCCGCATCCTGCCCTTCGCAGAGTCGGTGGGCGGGCGCTATTCGCTCTGGTCCTCGATCGGTTTCCCGGCTGCATTGGCGCTGGGCTGGGACGCGTTCGAGAGCCTGCTGGAGGGCGCGGCGGCGATGGACCGGCATTTCCGCCTGTCCCCCCAAGCGAAAATGCGCCGCTGATCGCCGCGTTCGTGGATCAATATTATACGCGCGTCATGGGATGCCAGACCCGCGCCTTATTCGCCTATGACGAGCGGCTGGCGCTGTTGCCCTCCTACCTCCAGCAACTGGAGATGGAGAGCAACGGCAAGAGCGTGCAGCGCGACGGCAGTCCGGTGGACGGCCCGACCGCGCCGATCACCTGGGGCGGGGTGGGCACCGACGCGCAACATGCAGTGTTCCAGTTGCTGCACCAGGGGACGATCCTATCGCCGGTGGAGTTCGTCGCTTCGATCGAGCCGGGCCATGTGCTGGACCCGGCGCATCATCGCGCGCTGCTGGTCAATTGCTTCGCGCAGGGCGCGGCGCTGCTGCGCGGCAAGGACAATGATGCCGATCCGGCGCGCGCCTATCCGGGCAACCGGCCATCGACAACCATCCTGCTGGAGGATGTGACGCCGGAGGCGCTGGGTGCGCTGATCGCCTTCTACGAGCATCGCACCTTCGCCAATGCGGTGCTGATGGGGATCAACCCGTTCGACCAGTTCGGCGTGGAGCTGGGCAAGGAGATCGCCAAGTCGATCGAGGCGAACGGGGCGACCGGATTCGATCCGTCGACCATGGCGCTGATCGAGATCGCGCTGGGCGAGGCGTAAACTGTCGTTGGTTTCGGGCGCAGTCGAGAAGCGAGGGCGCAACGCTTCTCGACGCGCTCGAAGCGAACGGAGGTGGTTTGGCTACCAGCAAGAATATTCCCATTTGTAACTGGCGCCTTCACCCGCCATATCCGCGCCTATCCCATCGGAGGCCCGGCATGAGTGACTATGATTTCGACCTTTTCGTCATCGGTGCAGGATCGGGCGGCGTGCGGGCGTCGCGGGTCGCGGCGGCGCATGGGGCGAAGGTTGCGGTTGCCGAGGAATATCGCGTCGGGGGCACCTGCGTCATTCGCGGCTGCGTGCCCAAGAAGCTGCTCATCTATGGCGCGCATTTCGCCGAGGATCTGAAGGACGCGCGCCGTTTCGGCTGGGACGTGCCGGAATGTGGGTTCGAATGGACCACGCTGCGCGACAATGTTCTGGCCGAGGTTGATCGGCTGGAAGGGTTGTATGGCAACACGCTGAGCAGCCACAAGGTCGAGGTGATCCGCGAACGTGCGACCATCACCGGGCCGCATGGGGTGAGGCTGGCCAGCGGGCGCGAAGTGACGGCCAAGACGATCCTGGTCGCGACCGGCGCCTGGCCGGTGATCCCCGAACTGGAGGGCACCGAGCATGGCATCACCAGCAACGAGGTGTTCCATCTGGACGCATGTCCCAAGCGGATCGTGATCGTCGGCGGCGGCTATATCGCCAATGAATTTGCCGGGATTTTCCACCAGTTGGGCAGCCATGTGACGATGGTCAATCGTGGCAGCGACCTGCTGCGCGGCTATGACACGCAGATCCGCGACCGGCTGCTCCAGATTTCCATGACCAAGGGGATTAATTTCCGCTTCAATGCGAAGATGGAGCGGATCGAGAAGAATGAGGACGGTACTTTGTGCGTCCGCTTCGAGGAGGGCGATCCGGTCGCGGCCGACGTGGTGCTGTTCGCCACCGGGCGCAAGCCGCTGACCGGGGGGCTGGGGCTGGAGACGGCCGGGGTGGAACTGAACGACAAGGGCGCGATCAAGGTCGACGACTATAGCCAGACCAGTTGCGAGAGCATCTACGCCGTGGGCGACGTCACCGACCGGCTGCAACTGACCCCGGTGGCGATCCGCGAAGGCCAAGCCTTTGCCGATACCGTGTTCGGCGGCAACAAGCGGAAGGTCGATTATAGCTGCGTGCCGTCGGCCGTGTTCAGCCATCCGCCGCTGGCCGGCGTGGGCATGACCGAGGCGCAGGCCAAGAACCATTATGGCACGGTGAAGGTCTATACGTCCGACTTCCGGCCGATGAAGAATGTGCTGGCGGGGCGCGAGGAGCGGGCGCTCTACAAGATGGTCGTGGACGCAACGACGGACAGGGTGATCGGGCTGCACATGATCGGGCCGGATGCGCCGGAGATTTTGCAGGCGGCGGCGATCGCGGTGAAGGCTGGCCTCACCAAGCAGGATTTCGACGACACTGTGGCGCTGCATCCCAGCATGGCGGAAGAGCTGGTGTTGTTGAAATAGGTTACGAACGGCTTGGGTTAGCGTTCGACCACGAACGTCACGACCAGTGCGTCGCGCCAGGCCGGTTGCGCCGGGTCAACCGCGTGGATTTCCGTCACGCCGTGCAGGATGCGGTGGTCGTCGATCAGCATCGTGTCACCGGGCGTCGTCAGGGTGAATTCGCCCAGCGGCGTGCCGTCGGGCGCACCGATACGGGTCACGCCTTCGCGGACGTTGCAGCGCTCGACCAGCATGACCAGCACATGATCCACGCCGTCACGGTGCATCCCCTCTGGCGTGGGGCGGCCGGTTTCGCCCGGTTTCGCCTCGATGCGGAACTGGTGCATTTCGATGTGCCAGTCGCCTTTGCGGGCTGGATCGAAATGGTCGGCGGCGAAGGCGAAGATCGCATCGCAGACGGGGTTCGCGACGGTCGCCGCTTCGACAGGATCGAACCAGCGCTGGACGTCGCCATTGAGCGGGTTGTAATCGCGGCTCTGATAATGGGGCTGGTGCGGCTTGCGGATGAAGCGGCCCCGTTCCAGCGCGAAGGCGGCATGACGGCGGCGACGGTAGCGGCCGCCATCGGCCATGAAGAGGTCCGGGCCGAGGTCGTTCCAGCTAGCGGCGAAGGCCGACCAGTCGGGTTCGGCGATGTCCAACCAATCGAACATCGCGGCGCCGGACAGGCGGGCATAGCCGTCCTGCGTCAGGGCGTCTTCGATTCTGGATAGGCTGTCCGTGTCGCTCATCTTCGCTTCCTTAATGGAGGCAAGAGACGAGCGACAGGGCCAGTTTCCGCAGGGTGGGTTTTCCACCACCCCGTAGGTGGGGATGTCGTCAGGCGATCGTCGGGACCATGCCGCCTTCGACCCGAACCGCCGCGCCGTTGGTGGCGGCGGCGAGCGGGCTGGCGAGATAGGCAACCATCGCGCCGACCTCGTCCGCCTCGATCAGCCGCTTGATGAGCGAGAGCGGGCGGAGTTTGGTGAAAAATTCGGCTTCGCGGTCGGCTTCGGGGGCGTCCTTGTTGTCGACAACCGAGCGGATGAATTCCACGATCCCTTCCGAGCGGGTGGGGCCGGGCAGGACGCTGTTCACGGTGACGCCGGTGCCGCGGGTATGTTCGGCCAGGCCGCGCGAGATGGAGAGCTGGGCCGACTTGGTCATGCCGTAATGGATCATCTCGGCGGGCGGGAGCAGGCCGCTTTCGCTGGCGATGAAGAGGACGCGGCCCCAGTTCTTTGACAGCATCTGCGGGAAGTAATGGCGGGAGAGGCGGGCGCCGCTGACGACGTTGACCTCGAAGATATGATGCCAGTCCGCGTCGCTGATATCCGCGAAATCCTTCGCTTCATAGATGCCCAGATTGTTGACGAGGATGTCGGTCGCGGGGACGGCGGCGATGAGGGCCGCGGCGCCCTCGGCCGTCGCCGGGTCGGCGAGGACGGCGTTGACGGGCAGGCCGATTTCGGCCGCGGCGGCATCCAGCTTGGCCTCGCTGCGGCCCGTGATGGCGACGGCGACGCCCTCTTGCGCGAGGCGTTTGGCGATGGCCAGGCCGATGCCGGCGGTGGAGCCGGTGACGATGGCGGTCTTGCCGGTGAGCTTCAGGTCCATGGCTGTTTCCTTGTTGAATGAGACGGCGAACTGGACAGTTAGATAGACTTTTTCCGATTAATGATTAGATTGCGCGTTATCACTTCAGAAGTGCATTGAAATCATGGATAACCGGTTCGGCGACGTCGAGAATTTCCTGATGGTGGCGGGCGAGGGCAGCTTCGCCGCGGCGGCCAAGATGTTGCGACTGACCCCGTCGGCGGTGAGCCGGTCGATCGCGCGGCTGGAGCAGCGGCTGGGCGTGGCGTTGGTGCGCCGGACGACGCGGTCGCTGGCGCTGACGCGCGAGGGGCAGGTCTATCATGACAAGATGATCGCCATATTGGGCGACATGATGGATGTGGAAAACAGCCTGAGCAGCGAGGGACAGGGGCCGCGCGGGCTGCTGCGCATCAACGCCTCGCCTTCGTTCGGCATAGAATGCCTGATCCCGATCCTGCCGCGCTTTACAGAACGATATCCGGCGGTGACGGTGGACCTGACGCTGACCGATGCGATCGTCGATCTGGTCGAGGAACGGGCGGATGTCGCGATCCGCATCGGGCCGCTGCGCGACACGCGGTTGCGCGCGAAGAAGCTGGGGCATAGCCGGATGGTGCTCGTGGCGTCGCCGGACTATCTGGCGCGGCGGGGGACGCCCAGGACGCCCGACGATCTGGCCGGGCATGACTGTTTGCGGTTCAGCTTTCGCCGGTCGGTGGATAGCTGGCCGTTCCGGGTGCGGGGCAGACAAGTGCAGCGGCCGGTGCAGGGGCGTTTCTTCGGCAATTCGGGCGAAGTGGTGCGGCGCATGGCGATCGCGGGCGGCGGGATCGCGCGGCATGGGCGGTTTCATGTCGCCAGCGACTTGCGCGAAGGGCGCCTGGTGGAGGTGCTGGCAGAGTTTGATGCGGGGGACGGGGAGGATATCCACGCGCTCTACGCGGCGGAAGATCGGAGCGCGGCGCGGGTGCGGGCGTTTCTGGATTTTCTGGAGGGAGCGTTGGTGGTGGAGGGGTGAAACGAGTTGTGCTCGTAAGGTTTAAAGGGGGAAGCAATGAAGCCTTCACAAGTAATATTTGCTGTAGTCATTTGTGCGTTGGTTTGGGGGGCGTGGGCGAATCATGGGGCGGAATGGGCCGTTTCATGGACAGCAGGTGCTAACGACGCTCAACTCACGCGTGCCGCGCAATGGGGTGATAGCTTCGGTGTTATTAATGCATTCACATCTGGACTTGGTTTCACAGTTGTTTTCTTCACATTGATAATGCAGGCGCGCGCGTTGCGCGATCAAGCTGCTGATTTGCATCGACAACGATTTGAAAGTTCTTTTTTCGAGTTGTTAAAATTGATGAGAGAACTCAGGCAGCAAGTCCAATTTCACCATTCACACGCTTTAATTATGGATAGTGGAAAGGGAATGTCTCCTGATGGCGCAAAAAAAATTAAATCAAGACTAGGAGAAAAAAAGACAGATTTAATCGCATTCGATGCAATTATTAGGGAATATGCCTATTGGTATAAGAAAAATCCTGATCGAGGCTCTCTTCAATCGGATGAAAAGAAAAAATTTATTGCAAGTGTTTATGACGATAAAATTCACAAAGTATCTGAGTCAACAATAAGTCCATATTTCAGAATAATATACACCATTCTTTATAGAATAAAGAGCGATAAATACTTGATTGACAAAGAAAAATTTCAATACTCTAATCTTTTAAGAAGTCAATTGACGAGTAGAGAATTGACGGTTCTTGCATTAAATGCAACTTCTAATGTGTCTAAAGACATGTTTGAACATGTATGTCATTTTCGCTTGCTAAAATATTATCCAGAAAGCGGAACGCGCCAAACTTTGATGAGTATATACCCCGCGGAAGCGTTTATGCCGAGGGATTGAGCTACCCGATCCAATACGGCACGATCTGGCGATTATCAGGATCGACATGGATCGGCCGATCCGCCGGAGGAAAGGCGCGCTGGTCGCAGCTTTGGCGGGGGCATAGGCGGCAGGTGATGCCGATCGGGGTGGCGGCCCCTTCCTCCTGCAAATGCAGGCCGTCGGCATAGACGAAGTTGGCGGCATGGGCGACTTCGCAGCCCAGCACCACGGCATAGCGGCGCGGGGTGCGCTTGTAGCTGCCCGATGGTTTCACCAGCCCCTTGGCCATCGACACATAGCGCACGCCGTCAGGGGTTTCGCCCAGTTGCACGTTGATGCGGTCGGGGACGGCGACGGCTTCGTGGACGTTCCATAGCGGGCAGGCGCCGCCGAAGCGGGCGAATTGCAGGCGTGTCGCGCTGTGGCGCTTGGTAATGTTGCCGGCCATGTCGACGCGGCAGAAGAAGAAGGGGATGCCGCGCAGCCCCGGCCGTTGCAGGGTCGAGAGGCGATGGCAGGCCTGTTCGAAGCTGACGCCGAAGGTGCGGGCGAGCCGGTCGATATCGTGGCGCATCGCTCGCGCCGCTTCCCGGAACGGGGCGTAGGGCATGAGCAGCGCGCCGGCGGCGTAATTGCCCAGGCCGATCGCCAGCAGTCGGTCGGCGCCGGGGACGGGCAGCGCGGCCCTGTTCACGACGTCGGCGATCACCGCCTGCCCCTCCAGCATCATGAGTTGGTGGGCGAGCATGAATTTGCGGCTTTCGGTCGGCAGCGCGGCGTTGACGAAGAGGCGCTTGTCGGCGCGGGTATAGCTGCGCAGCGAGGAGCCGGGGGTATCGGCGATCAGGGTTTCGATGCCGTGGCGGCGGGCCAGCGCCTCCACCAGCATCCCTTCGTCCAGCGCGCCCTTGTCCAGGATGTGCCCGGCGGTGAAGCTTTCCGCCATGTCCTCGGCCAGGCAGTCGATGCTGTGGACATAGTTGCCCGCTTCGTGAAACCAGTCACGCGCGGCTTCCCAGGGGAGGCGGGCCTGCACCTCATGATCGTTGGCGATCGCCTCCTCGATCATGTTGATGCGTTCGTTGGCGCGCATATGGGCATTGTAGAGATCGACATAGCGGGCGGCGAATTCGGGGAATTGCAGGTGCAGCTTCTCGATCCGTTCCGGCTCCATCTGGTTGCCGGGCAGTTCGGGATGGCCGAGCGCATAGGTGAAGGCGCCGAGCAGTTGCTCATCCTCGCGGCTGTCGAAACTGGCCCAGTCAGTGGGAAAGGCGCTGGCGAGCGCGGCCTTGACCTTCGCGGTCAGGGGACGATCGTCATTTTCCATCTGCGACAGATAGGATACGGATATGCCCAGCGCCTGCGCCATCGTCGCCTGGTCCATCCGGTGGTCCAGACGCAGTTGGCGTAGTCGCGGGCCTGCGAAAATACGGTTGCCACGTGCCATAAACCGATCTTAATTTGCGAAGTCGTGATTTGCAAATTAGCAAATTTGCATTTGCGAAAAAAGGGAAAGCCCGCGTAGGGAAAGTTCAAGGCGGCACCATCCTCTATCTGGCGCCGCAAATCGGAGAGATGCCCGCATGTCGAAGCTCGCCATCATCGAACAGCTCGAAGCCAAGCGCGAGGGTGCGCGCATGGGCGGCGGCCAGCGCCGCATCGACGCCCAGCACGCCAAGGGCAAGCTGACCGCGCGCGAGCGGCTGGACGTGTTGCTGGACGAGGATAGTTTCGAAGAGCTGGACATGTATGTCGAGCATAATTGCGTCGATTTCGGCATGGACGAGCAGCATATTCCGGGCGACGGCGTGGTTACCGGGTCGGGTACGGTCAACGGCCGGCTGGTGTTCGTGTTCAGCCAGGACTTTACCGTCTATGGCGGCGCGGTGTCGGAACGGCATGCAATGAAAATCTGCAAGATCATGGACATGGCGCTGAAGGTCGGCGCGCCTGTGATCGGCCTCAATGACAGCGGCGGCGCGCGCATCCAGGAGGGTGTCGCTTCGCTGGCGGGCTATGCGGAAATTTTCCAGCGCAATGTGCTGGCCAGCGGCGTGGTGCCGCAGATCAGCGTCATCATGGGGCCGTGCGCGGGCGGCGCGGTCTATTCGCCCGCCATGACCGACTTCATCTTCATGGTGAAGGACAGCAGCTTCATGTTCGTGACCGGCCCCGACGTGGTCAAGACGGTGACGAACGAGGTGGTGACGCAGGAGGAACTGGGCGGCGCGGTGACGCATACGACCAAGTCGGGCGTCGCGGACGTGGCGTTCGAAAATGATATCGAGGCGCTGCTGGCGGTGCGCGATTTCGTGGACTTCCTGCCCGCGTCCAACAAGGAGCCGGTGCCGGAGCGGCCGAGCGCGGATGCGTGGGACCGGATCGAACCGAGCCTGGACACGCTGATCCCGGCGAACGCCAACCAGCCCTATGACATGCACGAACTGATCCGCAAGGTGGTGGACGAAGGCGACTTCTTCGAAGTGCAGCCCGCCCATGCCGGGAACATCCTGTGCGGGTTCGGCCGGGTCGAGGGCAAGACGGTGGGCATCATCGCCAACCAGCCGATGGTGCTGGCGGGCGTGCTGGACATCAATTCATCGAAGAAGGCGGCCCGTTTCGTGCGCTTCTGCGATGCGTTCGAAATCCCGATCGTGACTTTCGTGGATGTGCCGGGCTTCCTGCCGGGCACCGCGCAGGAGCATAGCGGCATCATCAAGCATGGCGCGAAACTGCTGTTCGCCTATGCCGAGGCGACCGTGCCCAAGATCACCGTCATCACGCGCAAAGCCTATGGCGGCGCCTATGACGTCATGTCGTCCAAGCATCTGCGCGGCGACCTCAACTATGCCTGGCCGACCGCCGAGATTGCGGTGATGGGGGCGAAGGGCGCGGTCGAGATCATCTTCCGCGGCAAGACCGCGGACGAGATCGCCGAACGGACAGCGGAATATGAGGGGCGTTTCGCCAATCCGTTCGTGGCGGCGAGCAAGGGCTTCATCGACGAGGTGATCCAGCCGCATTCGACCCGCAAGCGCATCGCGCTGGGGCTACGCAAGCTCAAGAACAAGGCGCTGGAGAATCCGTGGAAGAAGCATGACAATATTCCGCTTTAAACATTGACGTCATCTTCGCGAAGGCGGGGTTCCATCTTGGAACGACGCATTTGGGGATGGGTTGGGAGATGGATTCCCGCCTGCGCGGGAATGACGAGGATAGGATGAAATCATGAAACTCGGCCGTCTCAATCATATCGGCGTCGCCACGCCGTCGCTCGAAGCGAGCATCGCTTATTATCGCGACGTGATGGGTGCGACGATCGCGCATGAACCGTTCGACCTGCCCGCGCAGGGGGTGAAGGTGTGTTTCATCGATACGCCCGGTGAGAATGGCACGGCAGGGACGCAGATCGAACTGATCGAGCCGTTCGACGCCAGCTCGCCGATCACCGCCTTCATCGCCAAGAACCCGGCCGGGGGGCAGCATCATATGTGCTATGAAGTGGCCGATATCCATGAAGCCAAGGCGTGGTTCGAGGGCAGGGGCGCCCGCGTCCTGGGCGAACCGCGGATCGGGGCGCATGGCACGCCGATCTTCTTCGTGCATCCCAAGGATATGAACGGGGTGCTGACCGAGATCATGGAGACGCCGAAAGAGGCGCATTGATAAGCAACCCCGTTCGGTTCGAGCTTGTCGAGAACAACATGCCAGGTCCGTTCTCGACAAGCTCGAATCGAACGGATGTTGGTGACAGGGACTAAGATTGCAATGACCGAAAAGCCGACGCTGGATGACTGGACCGCCGCCGCCACCAAGGAGGTGAAGGGCAAGGATCTGACGTGGCAGACCCCGGAAGGGATCGCCGTCAAGCCGCTCTACACGGCCGAGGATGTCGCCGTCGATCCCGGTCTGCCTGGCTTTGCGCCCTTCACGCGCGGGGTGAAGGCCAGCATGTATGCCGGCCGTCCCTGGACCATCCGGCAATATGCGGGCTTTTCGACCGCCGAGGCCTCCAACGCCTTTTACCATCGCAACCTGAAGGCGGGGCAGAAGGGGCTGTCGGTCGCGTTCGATCTGGCCACCCATCGCGGTTATGACAGCGACCATCCGCGCGTCACCGGCGACGTCGGCAAGGCGGGCGTGGCGATCGATACGCTGGACGATATGAAGATATTGTTCGACGGCATCCCGCTCGACAAGATGTCGGTGTCCATGACGATGAACGGCGCGGTGATCCCGATCCTGGCCTTCTTCATCGTCGCGGGGGAGGAGCAGGGCGTCGACCGCAAATTGCTCGACGGGACCATCCAGAACGACATCCTCAAGGAGTTCATGGTCCGCAACACCTATATCTACCCACCCGAACCCTCGATGCGGATCATCTCCGACATCTTCGGTTACACCTCGCGGGAAATGCCCAAGTTCAACAGCATCTCCATCTCCGGCTATCATATGCAGGAGGCCGGCGCGACGCAGGTGCAGGAACTGGCCTTCACCATCGCGGACGGCATGGAATATGTGAAATATGGCGTGGCCAGCGGCCTGGACATCGACAAGTTCGCAGGGCGGCTGAGCTTCTTCTTCGCGATCGGCATGAACTTCTTCATGGAGATCGCCAAGCTGCGCGCCGCGCGGGTGCTGTGGCACCGGGCGATGACGACGCTGGGGGCCAAGGACGAGCGGTCCAAGATGCTGCGGACGCATTGCCAGACGTCTGGCGTGTCGCTGACCGAGCAGGACCCGTATAACAACGTCATGCGCACCACGATCGAGGCGATGGCCGCGATGCTGGGCGGGACGCAGTCGCTGCACACCAATGCGCTGGACGAGGCGATCGCGCTGCCCACCGATTTTTCCGCCCGGATCGCGCGCAACACGCAGATCGTGATCCAGGAAGAAACCGGCATGTGCAATGTCGTCGACCCGTTGGGCGGCTCCTATTATGTCGAGGCGCTGACCCAGCAACTGGTCGACGCCGCGCAGGAGATCATCGACAAGGTGCAGGCCGATGGCGGCATGGCCAAGGCGGTCGCGGCCGGCTGGCCCAAGGCGATGATCGAGACGGCGGCGGCGGCGCGACAGGCGCGGGTCGATCGCGGCGACGACGTGATCGTGGGCGTCAATAAATATCGGCTGGCGAACGAGGATCTGCTCGAAACGCTCGACATCGACAATGCCGCCGTGCGCGAAGGCCAGATCGCCCGGATCAACAAGGTGAAGGCGGAGCGCGACAGCGCCCGATGCGAAGCGGCGTTGCAGGCGCTGCGCGACGGCGCCGCCGCGCCCGCGAGCCTGGAGAACAACCTCCTCGCCCTGGCCGTCGAATGCGCCCGCGCGCGTGCGACTCTGGGCGAAATATCCGCCGCCATGGAAGACAGTTTCGCCCGCTATGGTACGCAGCCGACGCCGGTGAAGGGCGTCTATGCCGCGCCCTATGCCGGCGACAGCCGCTGGCAACAGGTACTTGACGGCGTGCAGGCCGTCGAGCGGCGCCTCGGTCGCAAGCCCAAACTCCTCGTCGCGAAGATGGGGCAGGACGGGCATGACCGGGGCGCCAATGTGATCGCGTCCGCCTTTGGCGATCTGGGGTTCGACGTGGTGTCCGGACCGCTGTTCCAGACGCCCGATGAAACGGTGGTGCTGGCGCTGGACAGCGGGGTCGACGTGGTCGGCGCGTCCAGCCTGGCGGCTGGGCACAAGACGCTGATCCCCGAACTGATCGCGAAGCTGCGCGAGGCGGGGCGGACCGACATCAAGGTGATTGCGGGCGGCGTCATCCCGCCGCAGGACTATGACTATCTTCGTGACGCAGGGGTCCAGGGGATTTATGGGCCGGGTTCCAATGTCGTGGAGTGCGCCGCCGATGTGCTGCGCCTGCTCGGCCACAACATGCCCCCTGCGGGGATCGAGGAAGCCGCATGACCGATACCACTGCCCGCACCGACTGGACCCGCGAAGAGATTGCCGCGCTGTTCGACCTGCCGTTCAACGACCTGATGTTCGAGGCGCAGACGATCCATCGCGCGAATTTCCCGCGCAATGAAGTGCAACTGTCCACGCTGTTGTCGATCAAGACGGGCGGCTGCCCGGAGGATTGCGGCTATTGCAACCAGTCGGCCTCGGCGGAAAGCGGCCTGAAGGCCGAGAAGCTGATGAGCGTGCAGGCGGTGATGCAGGCGGCGGCGCAGGCGAAGGACGCGGGCAGTTCGCGTTTCTGCATGGGCGCGGCCTGGCGCAACCCCAAGGATCGCGACATGCCCGCCATTGTCGAGATGGTGAAGGGCGTGCGCCAGATGGGCATGGAAACCTGCATGACGCTGGGGATGCTCAGCGAAAGCCAGGCCGACATGCTCGCGGAAGCCGGTCTCGATTATTACAACCATAATATCGACACCTCGCCCGAACATTATGAGAAGGTCATCACCACCCGGACCTTTGACGATCGTCTGGTGACGCTGGAAAATGTCCGCAATTCGGGGATCAACGTCTGTTCGGGCGGGATCGTCGGCATGGGCGAGACGCGCGAGGATCGCGTCGGCTTCCTCCATGCGCTGGCCGTGCTGCCCGCCCATCCGCAAAGCGTGCCGATCAACGCGCTGGTGCCGGTGAAGGGCACGGTGCTGGGCGATATGCTGGCCGATACGCCGCTCGCGAAGATCGACGAGATCGAGTTTGTGCGGACGGTCGCGGTGGCGCGGATCGTGATGCCGGAGAGCATGGTGCGGTTGAGCGCCGGGCGAGAGAGTATGTCGGATGCGTGCCAAGCGCTTTGCTTCATGGCGGGGGCGAACAGCATCTTTACCGGGGACAAGCTGCTGACGACGGCCAATGCGGGGGACAATGCGGACGCCGCGCTGTTCGCGAAGCTCGGCGTCGTGCCGATGCAGGCGGAAGTGAAGGTTGCGATGGAGGCGGCGGAGTGAGGTTCGTAAGGAACATCGGCGACATTGAGCAAAATGCCTTCACACTTCTTGATGAAATCTATGCGGATGGTCCTTCGCGCGACGAAGCCATCGAATTGATCAAGGGTGGGCGAGTATTTTATCCAATCCAATATGACGACATTTTGGCATTCGTTCCCTCTAAATTCATTGGCTACCGCAATAATTCCGTCGACGAGCATCAGGAAATTAAAAATGAAGATGATCGGGATGGCCGCGAAACCAATCTGGTAATCAAAAGAATTTTGGGAACGCCAGTTCACGATCGTGACGTGGAACAGCGCCTGGAGAGCTATTGTCTTTCTTTAGGTGTGTTGCTGAATAAGCATAAGCACAGCTTTTGGCGGATCGATACGGTTAAGCGTTTTGTGGCCCCTGCGTCGTCCGCGATCAATGATATTGTACAAAATGAAATCGGTAACTCCGATCCTGAATATCGCGAGCGTATGGCAGGACAATATGTGCGTGATCCGAAGGTCCGGGCAGCAGTATTGAGACGAGCCGATGGCGTTTGTGAGGCTTGCGGACAACCTGGTTTCCTCAAGCCCGATGGCAGCCGATACCTAGAAGGCCATCATGTCATCAAGTTGAGTGAACAGGGCCCAGATCAACCACATAATGTGATCGCATTGTGCGCCAACGATCATCGGCGTGCGCATTTTGGTGCTGATTGGAAAGAAGCCAACGATAGCTTTTTAGATATAATCCAAAAATATAGGGCGGCGAACTAATGGCAATCACCAAGATCCTGATCGCGAACCGTGGCGAGATTGCGTGTCGCGTGATGCGCACGGCCAAGAAGATGGGCATCAAGACCGTCGCGGTCTATTCCGATGCCGATGCGCGCGCGCCGCATGTGTTGATGGCCGATGAAGCCGTGCATATCGGCCCGTCGCCTGCTGCCCAATCCTATCTGATCGCTGACAAGATCATCGAAGCGTGCAAGCAGACCGGCGCCGATGCGGTGCATCCGGGCTATGGCTTCCTGTCGGAACGGGAGAGTTTTCGTAAGGCGCTGGACGCGGAGGGCATCATCTTCGTGGGGCCGCCCGCCAATGCGATTGCGGCGATGGGCGACAAGATCGAGTCCAAGAAGCTGGCGCTGGAAGCGGGCGTCAATGTCGTGCCGGGTTTCGTCGGCGTGATCGACGATACCGATCATCCGGTTCGCATCTCCAACGAGATCGGCTATCCGGTGATGATGAAGGCGTCGGCCGGCGGTGGCGGCAAGGGGATGCGGCTGGCCTATAGCGAGCAGGATGTCCGCGAAGGGTTCGAGGCGACCAAGCGCGAGGGGTTGAACAGCTTTGGCGACGACCGCGTCTTTATCGAGAAATTCATCGAAAGCCCACGCCATATCGAAATTCAGGTACTGGGCGACCAGCATGGCAATATCGTCTATCTGAACGAGCGCGAATGTTCGATCCAGCGCCGCCACCAGAAGGTGGTCGAGGAAGCGCCGTCGCCTTTCGTGTCGCCGGAAATGCGCAAGAAGATGGGTGAGCAGTGCGTCGCTCTGGCGCGGGCGGTCGGCTATTTCAGCGCGGGGACGGTGGAACTGATCGTCAGCGGCGAGGACAAGACCGGGGACGGCTTCTACTTCCTGGAAATGAACACCCGGTTGCAGGTCGAGCACCCCGTCACCGAGGAAATCACCGGCGTCGATCTGGTCGAACAGATGATCCGCGTTGCCAATGGCGAGGCGCTGGCGTTCGGACAGGCGGATGTGAAGATCAACGGCTGGTCGATCGAGAACCGCGTCTATGCCGAAGATCCCTATCGCGGCTTCCTGCCGTCCACGGGTCGCCTGATCCGCTATAATCCGCCCGAAACCGGGGCGGACGAGAGCGGCGCGCTGATCCGCGTCGATGACGGCGTGGAGGAAGGCGGCGAAGTGTCGATGTTCTACGACCCGATGATCGCCAAGCTGATCACCTGGGCGCCGACTCGGCTGGAGGCGATCGACAAGCAGATCGAGGCGCTCGACAAGTTCGAGATCGAGGGGCCGGGGCATAATATCGATTTCGTGTCCGCGCTGATGCAGCATGAGCGGTTCCGGTCGGGCAACATCACAACCGGCTTCATCGCAGAGGAATATCCCGACGGGTTCCAGGGGGCGCCTGCGTCGCCCGAACTGCTGGTCCGGCTCTCGGCGATCGGTGCGTTCGCGGCCATGGCGCAGGCGGACCGGGCGCGGCGGATCGACGGACAATTGGGCAAGCGCCTTAGCCCGCCGACTGGCTGGCAGGTGAAGATCGGCGATGCGATCCATGATGTGGTGATCGACGGCGATGAGGTCAGCGTAGACGGCGAAGCGATCGACATGGCGTTGGAATATACGCCGGGCGATCGGCTGATCGAGGCGGAGTTTGGCGAAGACGACCTGGCGGTGCGGATCGCGCCGGTGCGGTCGGGCTTCCTGCTGACGGCGCATGGGGCCAGCCACCGCCTGCGCATCCTGCCCGCCCATGCCGCGCCCCATGCGCAACATATGATCGAGAAAATCCCGCCAGACCTGTCGCGGTTCCTGATCTGCCCGATGCCGGGCCTGCTGGTCGCGTTGCATGTGGCGGAGGGCGACAAGGTCGAGGCCGGCCAGCCGCTGGCGGTCATCGAGGCGATGAAGATGGAGAATATCCTGCGCGCGCAGAAGGCGGGCGTGGTGAAGAGCGTGTCGGCGGCGCAGGGCGAAAGCCTGCCGGTCGACGCGATCATTCTGGAAATGGAATGACCTGTTAGCACTATGATCTTGATTGTCGTTATCATTTCCGCTTTGTGGGAATGATGACGACGAACGAGACATCGAACAGGCCACCATCCGACCATGGTGATCGGTCCGCTACGGTCCGCACCGATGGGGCCGCATGGGCCGGCGCCAATGGCGACATCTGGGCGCGGGAGTGGCAGCGCACGGACCGCAGCTTTGCCGCACTGTCGATGGAACTGGATCGGACGATCCGGGAGGCCATGGACAGTGCGCCGGTCGCGGTCGCCGATATCGGCTGCGGCGCAGGCGGCACCGCGATCGCGGCGGCCAGGGCCAATGATCGGGCGGATGTCACCGGCTTCGACATTTCCGCGGCCCTCGTCGCTGTGGCGCAGGAGCGGGCGGCGGGCCTGCCCAACTGCCGGTTTCTCGCCGCGCCTGTGGAAGCGGCGATCGGGCAGGCCGGTCCGTTCGACCTGCTGTTGTCGCGCCATGGCGTGATGTTCTTCGACGATCCGGTGGCGGCCTTCGCCGGCATGCGCGCGGCGGCGCGACCGGGTGCACGGCTCGTTTTTTCCTGTTTCCGCGGTGCGGCGCTCAATGGCTGGGCGCGCGAGTTGATGACGACGCTGTCGGGCAGCGCGCCGCCGCCGGCCGGCTATGAACCCGGTCCCTTCGCCTTTGCCGACGAGGCGTTCGTCCAGGCTTTGCTGAACGAAGCGGGATGGGCCGACGTTCAGGCGCGGGCGGTGGACTTCGCCTATCGCGCCGGGGCTGGCCAAGATCCTGTGGCGGATGCAGTCGATTTCTTTAGCCGGATCGGCCCGGCAGCACGCGCGCTCAAGGCCGCCGTGCCGCAGGATCGGGCGGGGCTGATCGCGCAGGTAGAGGCGGTCTGCCGGGCGCGGTTGCAGGACGATGCGGTGGACTTTCCGGCCGCTGCCTGGATATGGTCGGCCACCAACCCGCTGTGAGGGGCGATCCATGCACCTGACCCACGACCCGGCCGCGCCCGCCGGCACCATGATCGGCTTCGACGATTTCCTGAAGATCGACATCCGGATCGGGACGATCCTGTCGGCGGAGCCTTATCCGCAGGCGCGCAAGCCCGCCTACAAGCTGCTGATCGATTTCGGTCCGGCAATTGGACAGAAGCGGTCCAGCGCGCAGATCACCGAAAACCATGCGCTGGCGGACTTGCCGGGGCGACAGGTCGCCGCCGTGGTGAACCTCCCGCCGCGCCAGATCGGCACGTTCATGTCGGAGGTGCTGACGCTGGGCTTTGCCGATGAGACAGGGGCGGTGATGCTGTTCGCGCCGGACAGGCCGGTGCCCAACGGATCGCGACTATTTTAATTTCCGCGTCCCGTCATCCCGCGCTTGTCGGACGGCCACTCCCTTCCGCATAGAGGAAAGCGAACGGTGGGAGAGGGCGGAATGACCGACATGGTCGGCAGCGATTATGTGATGGATGCCAAGCGGGACCGGCTGGTCATTACCGCGTCGGCGCTCGGCACCGTGTTCGAATGGTATGATTTCTACATCTATGGCGTGCTGGCGCCGATCATCGGGCGGACATTCTTTCCCACCGACAATCCCACCGTCGAACTGCTCTATACGCTGGCGGGGTTCGCCATCGGGTTCGCGTTCCGGCCGATCGGGGCGGTGCTGTTCGGCTATCTGGGCGACCGACTGGGGCGGAAATATACGTTTCTGGCGACCATCGTGCTGATGGGCCTCGCGACCGCGGGGGTCGGTTTGACGCCGTCCGCCGCGAGCATCGGGATAGCGGCGCCGATCATCCTGATCGGCTTGCGGATCGCGCAGGGGCTGGCGCTGGGCGGCGAATATGGCGGGGCGGCAATCTATGTCGCGGAACATGCGCCGGCGGGGAAGCGGGGATTTTATACCAGCTTCATCCAGGCAGGCGTGATCGGCGGTTTCATCCTGTCGTTGATCGTCGTGGTCGGCACGCAGGCGATCGTCGGCCAGGCGGCGTGGGACGCGTGGGGATGGCGCATCCCCTTCGTCCTGTCGCTGGTGCTGCTGGCGATCTCACTGTGGATGCGGTTGATGCTGCGCGAAAGTCCGGTGTTCCTGGCGATGAAGAAGGCGGGCACGCAGGCGAAGAACCCGATCCGGGAAGCCTTTACCGCGCCGGGCAACAGGAAGCGGATGTTCGTGGCGATGATCGGCATCGCGGCGGGCTTTACCGTCATCGCCTATACAGTGATGTTCCAGGCGCTCTATTTCCTGCAGAACGGCCTGCATGTCGCGGCGGGGGTGGCGCAATTGCTGGTCGGTGGCAGCGCCTTCATCGGCATGGGCGCGTTTATCTTCTTCGGCTGGCTGTCCGACCGGATCGGGCGGAAGAAGCCGATCGTGATCGGCTATGCGCTGGTGCTGCTGCTGGCGCTGCCGCTCTACCAGTTCATGGGCGCGACCGCGAACCCCGCGCTGACGCAGGCGGCGCAGCGCGCGCCGGTGGTGGTGAGCGGTCCCGATTGCCGGTTCGATCCCTTCGCCAAGGTGCAGCCGACGGCGTGCGGCAAGCTGCTCGACCATTTTTCCAAGCGTGGCATTCCCTATGACAAGCGCGATGGCGCGACGCCGGCGGTGGCGATCGGCGGGGTGGCGGTCGGCGACCTGAGCGCGGAGGGGCTTGATGCGGCATTGGAACGGCGGGGTTATGATTTCGGCGCGGTGACGCCGGACTGGCCGCGCGCGATGATGGTGTTCGCAGCGCTGCTGTTGCTGTGGACGCTGTCGGGCGCGACATATGGGCCGGTCGCGGCCCTTCTGTCGGAATATTTCCCGGCGCGCATCCGCTATAGTTCGCTGTCGATCCCCTATCATATCGGGACCGGCTATTTCGGCGGGTTCCTGCCGCTGGTCAGCCAATATATCGTCGCGCGGACGGGCAATCCCTATGCCGGGCTATGGTATACGCTGGCGATCGTGGCGCTGGCGCTGGTCACTTGTCTGGTCGCGCTGCCGGAGACGAAGGACCGATCGCTCGACGCCTGAAGGGACTGGAACGATGCCAAGCGGGGTCGCCAAACGGGATCTGCCGACCAAGACATGCCCGGTCTGCCAGCGCACCTTCGCCTGGCGGAAGAAATGGGAGCGTGACTGGGAGAATGTGGTCTATTGTTCAGACCGGTGCCGGGCCGCAGCCAGGAAGGGCTGACAGGCAAAAGGCCGCCGCTCCGTCAAGAGCGGCGGCCTTTTGGTAACTCAGGAGGAAATCAGCGCTCGATGCACATGGCGACGCCCATGCCGCCGCCGATGCAGAGGGTGGCGAGGCCCTTCTTCGCGTCACGCTTGGCCATTTCGTAGAGAAGAGTGGTCAGCACGCGCGCGCCCGACGCGCCGATCGGGTGGCCGATGGCGATCGCGCCGCCATTGACGTTGACCTTCTCCGCATCCCAGCCCAGTTCCTGGCCGACCGACAGCGCCTGCGCGGCGAAGGCTTCATTGGCTTCGATCAGATCGAGGTCGGCGACCGACCAGCCGGCCTTTTCCAGCGCCTTGCGGCTGGCCGGGGCCGGGCCGATGCCCATGATCGCCGGATCGACGCCGCAGGTGGCGAAGCCGGCGATGCGGCCGAGGATGGTCGCGCCGCGCTTGGCGGCGGCGTCGGCAGTCATCAGCACCAGCGCGGCGGCGCCGTCATTGAGGCCGCTGGCGTTGGCGGCGGTGACGGTGCCGTCCTTCTTGAAGGCGGGCTTGAGCTTTTCCATCGCTTCGATAGTGGCGCCGGCGCGGATATATTCGTCGGCATCGACGATGGTGTCGCCCTTGCGCCCCTTGATCGTGACCGGCACGATTTCGTCGGCGAAGCGGCCCGATGCGCGTGCGGCTTCGGCCTTGTTCTGGCTGGCGACGGCGAAGATGTCCTGCGCTTCGCGGCTGATCTGGTATTTCTCGGCCAGATTTTCGGCCGTGATGCCCATATGATAATTGTTGAAGGCGTCGGTCAGACCGTCATGGATCATCGTGTCAATGAGGCTGACATTGCCCATCTTGCTGCCAGCGCGCAGATATTGCGCATGGGGGGCGAGCGACATGCTTTCCTGGCCGCCCGCGACCATGATGCTGGCGTCGCCGGCGCGGATCGCCTGCGCCGCGAGGGCGACGGCGCGCAGGCCCGAACCGCACAACTGGTTGAGGCCGATGGCGGTCCGCTCGACCGGGATGCCGGCGTTGACCGCGGCCTGCCGTGCGGGGTTCTGCCCCTGGCCGGCGGTCAGCACCTGGCCCAGGATCACTTCGTCCACTTCATCGGGCGCGACGCCGGCCTGCGCGAGCGCGGCGATGATCGCCTGGCGGCCCAGTTCGTGCGCGGGGGTCGAGCCGAAGGCGCCCATGAAGCTGCCGACGGCAGTGCGCTTTGCGGCGGTGATGACGATGTCTGACAAAGGCTTGATCCTCGATTCCAGTGGTTGTTTTCGCAGGCGCAATAGCATCAACCGCCATGGCTGAAAAGCCAGTGGGACAGCGGTTCCCAAAGCGTTTCGCGGGCGCGTCCGCCCACGACCATGCCGACATGGCCGAGCGAAAGGCTGCGCTCTTCGCGCAAGCGAGGGCCGGCGGCGGCGGGCACGATGCGGTCGCTGGTCGACACGATCGACAGGGTCGGGCAATCGAGCGCGGTCGGGTCCACGGTGCGCGCGTCGATGCGCCATTGGCCGCGTCCGCTGACATTGCCGGCGTAGAAATGGTCGAACAGGTCGCGCCCCGCCGCGAAGGTCAGCGGCGCGCCGCCATTGGCCCAGTCCTCCACCGCGAGGAAGGCGCGCTCGGCGTCGGACCCGGCCTCCATGTCGGCGAAAGCCGCATATTTGCCTATGGTGCGCGCCGGGTCCATGGCCCAGAAGCCCGATTGCAGCACCTCCATCGGGACGTAGCCGATCCGCTCGCTCATGGCGCGGGCGCCGTTCCACAGGCTCCCGATCAAGTCCAGGTCGGCGGCGGGAAAGGCGTCGAACCGCCAGGGCGCGGCGATGGTCGCGACGGCGGGAAAGGCGCCCATGGTCGCTGCGCCGAGCGCGAGGCTGCCGCCCAGGCAATAGCCGACCAGGATCGGCGGTCTGGGGAGAGCGGCGAGCAGCGGCAGCAGCCGCTCGGTAACATGGCCGTCGAGACCTAGCCTAGCATCGTGCGGCATCGGCGGGCCCCAATCGACCAGATGCGCGTCGTGGCCTGCTGCAGCCATGTGGCGCAGCAAGGATCTGCTTTCGGACAGGTCCAATACGCGCGGCGGATTGATGAGAGACGGGATGAAAACCACGGGAGAACGGCCATTTTCCGCACCATGCTGCAGCAATCGGGCAGGGCCGGCGGTGCTGACGCAACGCGCCGGCGGCGGGGCGGGCGGACGCGCTGCATCCTGATATTTGCGCAATCCCGCGAACGCCCGGCGGCGAAGTTCGGGATCGTCCTGCGTTTCGCGCCATAAAATATTGAGAAAAAGGGGTAAAGGCCGCGGTCCATGTTGCGGTGCGGCATCGCCCTGTGCTAATGCGAGATGTTCAGGTGTGGGAGAGGAATCCATGGCCAAATCTAAGACCGCAAATGAATCGGAACCGGTCGTCATCAAGAAGTACGCCAATCGGCGGCTCTATAATACCGAAACTTCGAGTTATATCACGCTGGACCTTTTGTCGCAGATGACGCGCGAGGGGCGCGAGTTTACCGTGGTCGACGCCAAGACCGGCGAGGATATCACGCATAACGTCCTGACCCAGATCATCATGGAAGAGGAACAGCGCGGCAAGAACATGCTGCCCGTCAATTTCCTGCGCCAGTTGATCGCGATGTACGGCGATTCCATGCAGTCGATGGTGCCGCAATATCTGGAAGCGTCGATGGATGCATTCCGCAAGAACCAGCAGCAGTTCCAGGAAGCGATGAAGGGCGCGTTCGGCGGCGGCCCGTTGGCCGATATCGCCAAGCGCAACATGCAGATGTTCGAAGCGGCGGCCAGCGCCTTCGGCAACGGGGTGCCTGGTATGCCGGGTATCCCGGGCATGACGCCGCCTGCCGCAGCGCCGGCGGCGACCGATGGCAGCAAGGACGACGAGATCAACGATCTCAAGGCCCAACTCGCCGCGCTCAACGCCAAGATCGACAAGCTGACCTGAAGCGATGGCGAAGGCGGACAGGCTGGAACGGTTGGACGTCCGCCGCGAAGAGGTGGAGGCTGAGTATCGCGATGCGTTGATCGCGGCCCTGCGGGTGGCGGCGAACGGGCAATGGGGCCTGTTCGACCATCAGAAGGACAAGGTCGCGCGCGCGCGCGTCGCGCCCGTCATAGCGGCGCTGGGCGAACTGGCGGACGAGATTGACGGGATGCGCGATACGCTGGGGCTGGAGCCCTTTGCGCTGCATCAGCGCTTCATGGCGGCGCGCGGTCCCGCCGCGGCCGATGCGGTCGGCGAACCCAGGCAGGCGAAGGCTTGGCTGGAAGAGATGGGCGCGGCGACCGCCTGACGCGCTGCCGATCGGCACGCGCCCTGTCGTCGGGGGTCGACAGGGAGGCCGCCTCTGGCTTATGGCGCGCCATTCCCTTTTTACGTCAGGTTTTCGATCCCGTGAAACACGCCCTTTCCGTCACCCGCGAACAGGATTTTTCCGCCTGGTATCAGGCCGTCATTTCGGAGGCCGACCTGGCCGAGGAAAGCGGCGTGCGCGGCTGCATGGTCATCCGTCCTTGGGGCTATGGCATCTGGGAGCGCATCCAGACCTTGCTCGACGCCAGGATCAAGGCGACGGGGCATGAAAATTGCTATTTCCCGCTGTTCATTCCGCTTTCCTATTTCGAGAAGGAGGCCGAGCATGTCGACGGCTTCGCCAAGGAAATGGCGGTCGTCACGCATCACCGGCTGATCCAGAAGGACGGCAAGCTGGTGCCGGACCCCGAAGCCAAGCTGGAGGAGCCGCTGGTCGTGCGGCCGACGTCGGAGACCGTGATCGGCGCGGCGTTCAGCCGCTGGGTGCAGAGCTGGCGCGACCTGCCGGTTCTCATCAACCAGTGGGCCAACGTCGTGCGCTGGGAAATGCGCACGCGCATGTTCCTGCGCACCAGCGAGTTCCTGTGGCAGGAGGGCCATACCGCGCACGCCACCGTCGATGAGGCGATGGAAGAGACGATGAAGATGCTGGAAGTCTATCGCAGCTTCGCCGAGGATTGCGTCGGCCTGCCGGTGGTCGCGGGCGAGAAGCCGGAGAATGAACGCTTCCCCGGCGCCGTCGCGACCTATTCGATCGAGGCGATGATGCAGGATGGCAAGGCGCTGCAGGCCGGCACCTCGCATTTCCTGGGCACGACTTTCAGCCAGGCGCAGAATATCAAGTTCCAGAATGCCGAAGGGCAACAGGAACTGGCGCAGACGACGAGCTGGGGCATGTCCACCCGCATGATCGGCGGCCTCATCATGGTGCATGGCGACGACGATGGCCTGCGCGTCCCGCCGCGCGTCGCGCCCTATCAGGTCGTCGTCGTGCCGATGCTGCGCGACAATGACGAGGACGCCGCGATTTTGGATTATTGCGGCGAACTGGTGGCGTCCCTCAATGAGCTGGACGCCTTCCGCGAGCCCGTCCGCGCGCTGCTCGACAAGCGGCCGGCCAAGGCCGCGACCAAGCGCTGGGGCTGGGTGAAGAAGGGCGCGCCGATCGTGATCGAAGTGGGCGGCCGCGATGTTTCGGGCGGCAATGTGTCGGTGATCCGCCGCGATCGCCTCTATCGCGAGGATGGCAAGCTCGACAGCCAGATCGTCGCCAAGGGCGATTTCGTGGCGGGCGCAACCGCCATGCTGGAGGATATTCAGGCGTCCCTCTTCGCCGACGCCAAAGGCCGGCTGGACGGCAGCATCGATCGCTCGATCGGCACGCTAGACGCGCTGAAAGCCTATTTCAACGCCAGCGCCAGGCCCGGCTGGGCGCTGGTCCAGTGGGCCAGGCCGACCGGCGAGGCGCTGGAGAAGGTGGTGCAGTGGCTCAAGGGCGAGAAGCTGACGCTGCGCAACGTGCCGCTGGATGCGGACGCGGCGGACGGCGCGTGTATCTTCACCGGCGGGCAGGCCGTGGAGCGCGTACTGGTTGGGCGCAGTTACTGAGCAACTGATTTTTAATCAGTGGGTCGTTCGTTCCGAGCGAACGGAGATTTGGTAAATCGGAGCGGGATGAGAGGATGGTTTCCCCTCTCATCCCGTTTTCGCCTAATTACAGAACATATTTGCTGAGGTCGGTGTCGTGGGCGACCGCTGACAATTGCTTCTCGACATAGGCCGCATCGATCACGAGCGTTTCGCCACGGCGGTCTTCGGCTTCGAAGCTGACATCCTCCAGCAGCTTTTCCATCACCGTCTGGAGGCGGCGGGCGCCGATATTCTCGATCTCGCTGTTCACGTCGGCGGCGATCTTCGCGACGGCGCGGATGCCGTCGGGCGTCAGGTCGATCGTCACCTCCTCAGTCGCCAGCAGCGCGCGATATTGGGCGACGAGGCTGGCTTTGGTATCGGAGAGGATGGCGACGAAATCCTCCTCGGTCAGCGCCTTGAGTTCGACGCGGATCGGCAGCCGGCCCTGGAGTTCGGGCAGCAGGTCGCTGGGCTTGGCGACATGGAAGGCGCCCGACGCGATGAAGAGGATATGGTCGGTCTTGAGCGGGCCATATTTGGTCGATACGGTCGTCCCTTCGATCAGCGGCAGCAGGTCGCGCTGCACGCCTTCGCGGCTGACGGAGCCGCCGCGCACATCGCTGACCGCGATCTTGTCGATCTCGTCGAGGAAGACGATGCCATTCTGCTCGGCGCTGGTGATGGCGACGCGGGCGACGTCATCCTGGTCCAGCCGCTTGTCCTGCTCTTCCTCGACCAGCTTGTCCCAGGCTTCGGCGACGCGCATCTTGCGGCGCTTCTTCTGTTGCTGGCCGAACGCCTTGGACATCATGTCGGACAGGTTGATCATGCCGACCTGTCCGCCCATGCCGGGGATTTCCATCGGCATGGAGGGGCTGTCGGCGACTTCCACCTCGACCTCGACCTCGTTCATCTGGTCGGCTTCGATCTTCTGACGGAAGGAGAGGCGTGTGGCCTCGCTCGCTTCCTTGCCGGTCAGCGCGTCGAGCAGGCGGTTCATCGCGGCTTCGGAGGCGGCTTCGCGCACGGCTTCGCGGCGGCGGTCCTTCTCCAGCCGCACAGCTTCCTCGACCAGATCGCGGACGATCTGTTCGACGTCACGGCCGACATAGCCGACCTCGGTGAACTTGGTCGCCTCGACCTTGACGAAGGGGGCGTCGGCCAGCTTGGCGAGGCGGCGGCTGATCTCGGTCTTGCCGCAGCCCGTCGGCCCGATCATCAGGATATTCTTGGGCGTCACCTCGTCGCGCAAATCGGCGGACAGGTGCTGGCGGCGCCAGCGGTTGCGCAGCGCGACCGCAACGGCGCGCTTGGCGTCCTGCTGGCCGATGATGTGTGCGTCGAGCGCAGCGACGATGGCTTTGGGGGTCAGGTTGTCGTTCATCAAAAAACTCCCCCCTCCCTTTCAAGGGAGGGGCTTTTTTAGTTTAGGCGGCGCTGTCCAGCGTTTCGATGGTCAACTGGTCGTTGGTGTAGACGCAGATGTCGGCCGCGACGGCCATCGCCTTGCGGGCGAGGGTTTCGGCGTCTTCCTCATATTCCATCAGCGCGCGCGCGGCGGCGAGGGCGAAATTGCCGCCCGAACCGATCGCGGCAACGCCGTTCAGCGGCTCCAGCACGTCGCCATTGCCGGTCAGGATCAGGGTGACATCCTTGTCGGCGACGATCATCATCGCTTCCAGGTTGCGCAGATATTTGTCGGTGCGCCAGTCCTTGGCCAGTTCGACCGCGGATCGCATCAACTGGCCGTTATGGCGCTCCAGTTTGGCTTCGAGCCGTTCGAACAGGGTGAAGGCGTCGGCGGTGGCGCCGGCGAAGCCGCCGATCACGCTGCCGTCATGCAGGCGGCGGACCTTGCGGGCATTGGGCTTCATCACGGTCTGGCCCATGGACACCTGGCCGTCGCCGGCGACGACGACCTTTCCATTCTTGCGGGCTGACATGATGGTGGTGCCATGCCAGACGGGCATGGAAGAGCTGCTTTGGTCGGTCATGACGCGGCATATGGGACGCTGTGCCGCCGCGTGCAAGTCGCGCGATGCAACGGGATGAAGCGTGTCATTTCAGCGACAATATTCTTACAAATCGTGCAGGAACAAATGCCGGTCAATTGACTTGATGCACCGCAACATCAATGATCGCTATCCCACATATGACGGGGGAGGACACGCATGACTCTCAAGGCCAGAGCACAGGAAAAGGTCGAGCGCGCGGGAATTTCCAACTATTCGTTCGATCATGACGTGCTGGTCATGTGTGGCGTGCGTTATACCATCGAAGCCTGCGAATGTGGCGAACCCGATTGCGATGGTGTGCGCTTGCGCAAGAATGCGACCGCGATCGGCCGCATCCTCCAATAGTCTGTTTAATGCATCGCGTCCTTGCCGGCGCGCCCGACCGATTCGATGTCGCGCCCGACACCCTGCACCGTATTGCAGGCGGCCAGCGCCGTGAGCAGCAGGCTTCCGATCAGAAGGGCGAGACTTTTGGGCATGAAGGCGCAACTCCGTAATTTCGAAAGCCCCTTATAGGCGGCGATACGCGCGGGCGGAAACGCTTTTGCATCAAATCGATGCGGGGATGTTGACAGGGCGCGCCACCGATGCCAAAGGCCGCCTCCTCCTTACAGGGGGCGCGTAGCTCAGCGGTAGAGCACACCCTTCACACGGGTGGGGTCACAGGTTCAATCCCTGTCGCGCCCACCATGATCCAAGCGATCATGGCAGGACAGATAATTTCCCGGCATTGATCTTTTCTAATCCGACGCGCTAAATCTGCGCCATCATGCGGCGCGTTTGCGCGCCGACCGGAAAGGACGATCATGCCCCCCTATCTGAAAGCCGGCGCAGCCCTCGGTGCGCTGCTGCTCTCCCCTCTTCCCGCCAGCGCGCAGGAGCAACTGACGCTGGAGCGCGTGTTCGCCAGCCCCGACCTGGCGGGGCCACAGCCGCGCGCGTTGAAATTGTCGCCGGACGGATCGCTGGTGACGCTGCTCAAGCCTCGCGCCGACGAGAAGGAACGGCTCGACCTGTGGGCGATCGACAGCAGGACGGGCGCGGAACGGATGCTGGTCGATTCGAAGAGGACCGGCAGCGGCGCGGAGCTTTCCGAAGCGGAGAAGATGCAGCGCGAGCGCGATCGCTCCGTGGCGGGCAGCACCGGCATCACCAGCTATGACTGGGCGCCAGACGGGAAGAGCATATTGGTGCCGGTGGATGGCGACCTCTATCTTGCCGGGTTGGATGGCAAGGTCACGCGCCTGACCGATACACCCGATGGCGAGTTGAATGGCGTGGTCAGCCCCAAGGGCGGCTATGTCTCCTTCGTGCGCGGTGGCAATCTGTTCGCCCAGCCGATCGGCGGCGCGGAACGGCAGTTGACGCAGGGCGCCAGCGATACGCTGAGTTGGGGCGTGGCCGAGTTCGTGGCGCAGGAGGAAATGGACCGGCGCACCGGTTACTGGTGGTCGCCCGACGACGCGCGGATAGCGGTCGCCCGCGTCGATGAAAGCCCGGTCGGCATCGTCACCCGCACCGCGATCGGCGGGGAGGGGACGAAGGTTTATCAGCAACGCTATCCCGCCGCCGGCACGCCCAATGCGATCGTGGACCTGTTCGTGATGAAGCCTGACGGGTCGGGCCAGGTCCAGGTCGAGCTGGGCGCGGACAAGGATATCTACCTCGCCCGCGTCGACTGGTCGAAGGACGGCAAGACGCTCTATGTCCAGCGGGAGAGCCGGGACCAGAAGCGGCTCGACCTGCTGGCGGTCGACCCGGCGACCGGCAAGGCCAGGGTGGCGCTGACCGAGACGGCGAAAAGCTGGATCAACCTGTCGAACAATTTTCATGCGCTGAAGGATGGCAGTTTCCTCTGGTGGTCTGAGAAGAGCGGGCATGGGCATCTGTATCGCGTGAGCGGCGGCAAATGGACGGCGCTCACCAGCGGCGACTGGGAGGTGCGCGATGTCGTGGGCGTGGATGAGGCCAAGTCGCTGGTCTATTTCACCGGCAATCGCGAAACGCCGCTGGAGCAGCAGCTTTATGTGACGACTCTGGGCAAGGCGGGGCAGGCGCGGGCGCTGACGTCCAAGGGTTGGTGGAACGACGCCGTCATGGACGGGGCGGCGAGCCGGGTCGTTGTGACGCGCCAGAATAGCGATCAGCCCAAGCAGGTCTATCTGGCCGACAGCGGCGGCAAGCAGTTGCAATGGCTGTCGGAAAATGCGCTGACGGGCAGCCATCCCTATGCGCCCTATGTCGCGGGCCATGTGAAGACGGTGTTCGGCACGGTGAAGGCGGCGGACGGCACGACGCTGTACACCAAGATCATGACGCCCAAGATGGAGCCGGGGAAGCGCTACCCCGTCTTCATGATCCATTATGGCGGCCCGGGCGGCGGACGGCAGGTAACCAACACATGGTCCGGCGCGCTCAACCAATATCTGGTGGATCGCGGCTGGATCGTCTTCGCGATCGACAATCGCGGCACCCCCGATCGCGGCAAGGCGTTCGAGGATCATCTCTACCGCGCCATGGGCACGGTCGAGGTCGAGGATCAGTTGAAGGGCGTGGAATGGTTGAAGGCCCAGCCGTTCGTGGACCCCAGGCGGATCGCGACCTATGGCTGGTCCTATGGCGGCTATATGTCGCTCAAGCTGCTGGAGAAGGCACCGGGCGTGTTCGCCGCGGCGGTGGCGGGTGCGCCTGTGACCAAATGGCAGCTCTACGACACCCACTACACCGAACGCTATCTGGGCCAGCCGCAGGACAAGACCAGCGCCTATCCGGCATCGGGCGCGGTGGACGAGGCGGTGAAGATCACCGATCCGCTGCTGCTGATCCACGGCATGTCCGATGATAATGTCGTGTTCGACAATGCGACCGCGCTGATGGCGAAGATGCAGGGCGAAGCGGTGCCGTTCGAGATGATGGCCTATCCGGGCCAGACCCATCGCGTCGGCGGGCCGGGCATCAGCGTCCACCTGTGGAAGACGATCGAGCATTTCCTGGCGGAGCATGCCGGCGGGCCGACTTCGGAATAAAATTGCGTCGATGAAGGGCTTTGCAGCAGCGAAGCCCTTCTTTCTGGACAAATGTAGCGACAGCGCTATGGCGCGCACTCCGCAATTATGCATTGGAGTGGAGACTTTAGTCATGGGTTACAAGGTCGTCGTCGTGGGTGCCACCGGTAATGTGGGCCGCGAAATGCTGACCATTCTCGCCGAGCGCGAGTTCCCTATTGACGAGATTGCGGCGGTCGCTTCGTCGCGGTCGCAGGGGCTGACCGTGGATTTCGGTGAGACCGGCAAGACCATAAAATGCCAGAATATCGAGCATTTCGATTTCACCGGCTGGGACATCGCCCTGTTCGCCGCGGGGAGCGGCCCGACGGAAATCTATGCGCCCAAGGCGGCGGCCGCCGGTTGCGTCGTGATCGACAACAGCTCGCTCTATCGCATGGACCCGGACGTCCCGCTGATCGTGCCCGAAGTGAACCCGGATGCGATCGACGGCTACAAGAAGAAGAACATCATCGCGAACCCCAACTGCTCGACCGCGCAGATGGTCGTGGCGTTGAAGCCGCTGCATGACGCCGCCAAGATCAAGCGCGTGGTCGTGTCGACGTACCAGTCGGTGTCGGGCGCAGGCAAGGCGGGCATGGACGAACTGTTCGAGCAGAGCCGCAACATCTTCGTCGGCGATCCGGCCGAACCGAAGAAGTTCACCAAGCAGATCGCCTTCAACGTGATCCCGCATATCGACGTTTTCCTGGACGATGGTTCGACCAAGGAAGAATGGAAGATGGTCGCGGAAACCAAGAAGATCCTCGATCCCAAGGTGAAGGTGACCGCGACCTGCGTGCGCGTGCCGGTGTTCGTCGGCCATAGCGAATCGATCAACATCGAGTTCGAGAATGAGATTTCGGCCAAGGAAGCGCAGGACATCCTGCGCGAAGCGCCGGGCATCATGCTGGTCGACAAGCGCGAGGACGGCGGATACATCACGCCGATCGAATGCGTGGGCGATTTCGCGACCTTCATCAGCCGCGTGCGCGAGGATTCCACGATCGAGAACGGCATCAACCTGTGGTGCGTCAGCGACAATCTGCGCAAGGGCGCAGCGCTGAACGCGGTGCAGATCGCCGAACTGCTCGGCCGTCGTCACCTCAAAAAGGGCTGACGCCTCTCATGATTGCCGGCGCTGTCGCGATGTGGAAAGCTCTTCCGATCGCACAGCGCCGGATGATCGTCTTGCTGGCGGCAGCCATTGGCCTCGCCAATATCGCCCAGCCCTATCCCGATCTCGCGCCGCTCCAGCATGGACCGACTGTCGCGCTGGTCCTGACCGCGCCCTGGCTGCTGCGCCGCTGGCCGCTTTCCACATCGTCAATCGGCTGCATCTGGCTGTTCCTGCTGCTTCATACGGTGGGCGCGCGCTGGATCTATAGCTATGTGCCCTATGACGACTGGGCGCGGGCGCTGAGCGGGCATGATATTTCCAGTCTCTTCGGCATGACCCGCAATGGTTATGATCGGCTGGTGCATTTTGGCTTCGGCGCATTGCTGACACTGCCGATCGCGGAAGCTGCGCGGCGTCATGGCGGATTGCCGTTGCGGTGGAGCCTGGCCTTCGCGTTCGCGGCGATCGGCCTGGGCAGCGCGCTTTACGAGATATTCGAATGGCTGCTCACGATCATGGCCGCGGGCGAAACGGCGGACTATTATAATGGGCAGCAGGGCGACGTCTGGGACGCGCAGAAGGACATGGCCGCCGCGCAGGTCGGCAGCGCATTGGCGCTGATCGCGCTCTTGCGCCGCCGGGGATGACGCCATATCGGCAGGGCGTCCCAGCCCGATAAGGAAATGCCCCGATGACCGACCTGCCGATCGAACGCCACGACATCAAGGGTTTCGACGGATTGCCGATCGCAGTGCATATGGTCGGAGAGGGGCGTGATCTCGTGCTGATCCACGGCTATTTCTCCAACGCCTTCACCAATTGGGTCCGCTACGGCCATGCCGCCAGGCTGGTGGAGGCGGGATTCCGCCTGATCCTGCCGGACCTGCGCGGCCACGGCGAAAGCGCCAAGCCGCATGATCCCACCGCCTATCCGCCCGACGCGCTGACCGATGACAATCTGGGGCTGGTCGCGCAACTGGGACTGACCGACTATGATCTGGGCGGCTATTCGCTGGGCGCGCGGACGACGGTGCGGATGCTGGCGCGCGGCGCGACGCCGCGGCGCGTGATATTGGCCGGCATGGGGTTGCGCGGGCTGACCAAGACGCTCGACAAGGGCGGCTATTACAAGAATGTGCTGAACAACCTGGGCACGTTCGAGCGCGGCACGTCGGAATGGATGACCGAGGCGTTCCTCAAGACGACCAAGGGTGATCCGGTGGCGATGCTGCACATTCTCAACACCTTTGTCGATACCGACGAAGCGACCATCGCCGGGTTCCGGCAGCCGACCGCAGTAATCTGCGGCGCGGACGATCGCGACAATGGCGTTGCGCAGGAACTCGCCGAAACATTGCCAAACGGACGCTATGTCGAGGTTCCGGGCAATCATATGAATGCGGTCACCCGCAAGGAACTGGGGCAGGCGATGGTCGATTTCCTGACGGCTTGACTGTATCGCCAAGCCAAGTCACCTTCCCCGTCATAACCGATCAGGGGAACCTCATGAAAATCGCTATATCGATGGCCGCGCTTGCGGCCGCCCTCGTTGTTTCGCCGGTATTGGCGCAGCAGGCGCCCGCTGCCGCCGCGCCCACCGCGGCCGAAGCCGACGCGTTCCTCGCCAAGGCGGAGAAGGCGCTGTTCGACCAGTCGATCGTCAGCGGCCGCGCGGCATGGATCAACGCGACCTACATCACCGACGATACCGACGCGATCGCGTCCTATTTCGGCGCGATCGACACCAAGCAGCGGGTCGATTATGCGCTGGAGGCGGCGAAATACGCGACCGCGCCGGGGCTGAGCATGGAGACGAAGCGTCGGCTGACGCTGCTGCGCACCGCGCTGACGCTGCCCGCGCCGACGACGCCGGGCGCCGCCGAAGAACTGAACGATCTCGCGACCAAGCTGCAGTCCGCCTATGGCAAGGGGAAGGGGACGCTGAAAGGCCAGCCGATCAACGGCAGCGATATCGAAGAGCAGATGGGGATCAACCGCAACCCCGACGAACTCAGGGAAATGTGGGTCAGTTGGCACGACAATGTCGGCGCGCCGATGCGGACCGACTATGCCAAGCTGGTCGATATCGCCAATGCAGGGGCCAAGGAGCTGGGCTTTGCCGATACCGGCGCGATGTGGCGGTCCAAATATGACATGCCGGCCGACGATTTCGCCAAGCTGACCGACAAGATCTGGGCGGAGGTCAAGCCGCTCTATGACGATCTCCATTGCTACACGCGCACCAAGCTGAACGAGAAATATGGCGATGCGGTGCAGCCCAAGACCGGGCCGATCCGCGCCGACCTGCTCGGCAATATGTGGGCGCAGGAATGGGGCAATATCTACGACGTCGTCGCACCGCAGGGCGCGGGCGATCTCGGCTTCGATACGACCGATCTGCTGAAGGCCAAGGGCTATGACCCGGTCAGGATGGTGAAGACGGGCGAGGGTTTCTACAGCTCGCTGGGGTTCGAGCCGTTGCCGCAGACTTTCTGGGAGCGGTCGCAGATTACCAAGCCGCGCGACCGCGAGGTCATCTGTCATGCCTCCGCCTGGGACATAGACAACAAGAACGACATCCGCATCAAGATGTGTACGAAGGTGAATGGCGATGATTTCGTCACCATCCATCATGAACTGGGGCATAATTATTACCAGCGCGCCTATCAGAAGCATAGCCAGCTCTATCTGGATGGCGCCAATGACGGCTTCCATGAAGCGATCGGCGATTTCGTCGCTTTGTCGATCACGCCCGACTATCTGGTGAAGATCGGCCTGCTCGATCCGGCCAAGGTGCCGGGCGCGGACAAGGATCTGGGCCTGTTGCTGCGTCAGGCGATGGACAAGGTCGCCTTCCTTCCCTTCGGCCTGCTGATCGACAAATGGCGCTGGGGCGTGTTCGACGGATCGATTCCGCAGAGCCAGTATGAAAAAGGCTGGACCGACCTGCGCCTGCAATATCAGGGCATCACGCCGCCCGTATCCCGCGACGAGACGAAGTTCGACGCCGGCGGCAAATATCATATTCCCGGCAACACGCCCTATACGCGCTACTTCCTGGCGCGGGTGCTGCAGTTCCAATTCTATGAGGCGGCGTGCAAGCAGGCCGGCTGGAAAGGGCCGCTGCATCGCTGTTCTTTCTACGGAAACAAGGCTGTAGGCGCGAAACTTGATGCCATGTTGCAAATGGGCGCGTCAAAGCCTTGGCCCGACGCGTTGCAAGCCTTTACCGGCAGTCGCGAAATGTCAGGCAAGGCGCTGGTCAATTATTTCGCACCATTGCAGAAGTGGTTGATTACGCAAAATAAAGGCAAGTCCTGTGGCTGGTAAGCCGGAGTAAATCTTGGTAAATGGCTGGTGTATGAACGCACCAGCCATTCTCCTGTCCCTGCTGTTCGGCACCGCTGCCGTCATGACCGTCGCGCTGACTGTGGCGTGGCTGCATTTCGGTCGACAACGGCATGTCCTGACATGGACCGCCTCCTACGGCATCGGCATGGTGCAATGGACGGCCAATGCCTGCGGCTTCTTCCTCAAAAGTCCCGGCTGGTTCATCGTCACCGGCGTCGGACTGATCATCAGCGGATCGTTGCTGGCGATCGGCATTCGCCAGCGATCGGGGAAACCGTTGCGGCTGGCCGGATTCGTGATTCCCGCTATTATCGTGATCCTGGCCATGGCGTTCGCCATCGGTCCGGCCGGCAGCCAGATCATGCAGGGCCTGATCATTCCCGCCTATGTCGGCGCATTGCTGGCGGCGAGCGCCGTGTCGCTTTGGCCCAGGGACCGGTCTTTCACGCCCCCGGAACTGGTGTTCTTCCTCGCCCTGCTGGCCTTCGTCATCGTCCAGCTGGCGCTGGCGGGGTCGGCCATGATGATTCGCGGACCCGAGATGGGGAAGGATCTCTATCGCCTGATCTTCAGCATCTTCATGCCGACCATCTATGTGGCCACCGCCGTCACGGCGGTGCTGGTGGTCGCGGGCGACCTGGCCCAGCAACTGCGCACGCAGATGCGTCATGATCCGCTGACCCAGGTCTTGAACCGCCGGGGTCTGGACGAGGCGGCGGCGCGGGCGATGGCGCTTGCCCGGCGGCAGAGCCTGCCGCTGGCGCTGGTCGTATGCGATCTCGACGGGTTCAAGGCGCTCAATGACGGCCATGGCCATATTGCGGGCGATCAGGCGCTAAAAGGCTTCGCTCAGTTGCTCACCAGCGCGGTGCGTCGCGGCGATGTCGTGGGGCGGATGGGCGGCGACGAATTCGGGCTGCTGCTGATGAACACCAGCGCCGGCGCCGCCGCAGACGTGATGGAACGCGTGCGTAGCGAGGTCGGTCACCTGGCGCTGCCGGGATTTCCCGACGTCTGGCTGCGCGCCAGTTTCGGCGTGTCCGAACTGGCCGCCGCCGACATCCAGATGGAAGATTTGGTCGCGCGGGCGGATGCAGCCCTTTATGCCGCCAAGAAGGACGGCAAGGACCGCATCAGCATCTGGCAGGAAGCGGCTTAAACCACTTAGCGGAACGGCGGTTCGTTGAAGGCGCGCAGCTTGCGGCTGTGCAGCTTTGCCCCTTCCTCGCGCAGCAGTTCGCAGGTCATCAGGCCCACGCGCAAATGGCTGGCGATGGCTTCCTCATAGAAACGGTTGGCCTGTCCCGGCAGCTTGAGTTCGCCATGGATCGGCTTGTCGGATACGCACAGCAAAGTGCCGTAGGGAACGCGGAAGCGATAGCCCTGGGCCGCGATGGTCGCCGATTCCATGTCGATGCCGACCGCGCGCGACAGGCTGAAGCGCAGGGCCGAGCTGGAATAGCGCAATTCCCAGTTCCGATCGTCGGTGGTGACGACCGTGCCGGTGCGCAGGCGGCGCTTGAAATCCTCCGGATCGCTGTGACCCAGCACGGCTTCGGCAGCCTGCGCCATGGCGACCTGCACTTCGGCGATCGCCGGCACCGGAATTTCGGGCGGCAGCATCTCGTCCAGCACATGATCGTCGCGCAGATAGGCGTGGGCCAGCACATAGTCGCCGATCCGCTGGCTGGGACGCAGGCCGCCGCAATGGCCGATCATCAGCCAGGCTTCCGGACGCACGACGGCGAGATGATCGCAGATGGTCTTTGCGTTGGACGGGCCGACGCCGATATTGACCAGGGTGATGCCGCTGCGGTCCGGCGCGATCAGGTGATAGGCGGGCATCTGGTGCCGGCGCCAGGCGCTGTCGGCGATCATCCGCGCCGGGTCGGCGGTTTCCGGGGTCACATAGACGCCGCCGGCACCCGACAAGGCCGTGTAGCGGCTGCCTTCACGCTGTAGCTCATCGCAGGCCCAGGCGACGAATTCGTCAACATAGCGGTGATAGTTGGTGAAGAGAATATAGCGCTGCACATGTTCGGCCGGCGTGCCGGTATAATGTTTCAGGCGCGCCAGCGAGAAATCGGTGCGCAATCCGTCGAACAGGGCAAGCGGGCGATCGCCGTTCGGATCGGGCATGAACAGGCCGTCGGCGATCTCGTCACCGATTTCCGCCAGTTCGGTGGCGGGGAAGTGGCGAGCCAGTTCGGTCGGCGGCGTGCCATCCAGCGCGCTCATGTCCAGGCCGTCCAGCACATAGGGGAAGGGGATCTGCTGTTCGCTCAGCCCGGCCTCCACATCGACGCCATAGTCGCGGACGAGCAGGTCGATCTGTTCGGCGAGATAGTCGGCGAACATGGCGGGGCGGGTTACGGTGGTGACGTAGCGTCCCGGCTTGGAGAGGCGGGCGAAGGAGCGGCCCGGCGGCGGCGCATCGCTGTCGCCATGATAGACGATGCGCAGCTCAGGATAGCAGTAGCGCCGGTCGGCCTTGGCCTCTGGCGGCGGGACGCTGCCGTCGCGGGCGTAGGCCCGCATCGCTTCGCGCAGATTTTCGATGGATGTCTGATAGATACGGTCAAGTTGCGTGACCGTTGCGCTGCCGATGCTTTGTGTCATCGCCCCCTGTTACCGCCTTTGCGTGACGGAAGGAAGACGCAGCGTGCAGATCGGGCGGCGGACTTGAAATCCGCCGCCCGATCGCCTTTATAACTAGAGCTGTTCGAGCATATGGTCGGCCGAGGAGACCTTGAAGTCGCCGGGCGCTTCGACGTTCAGCTCCGAGACCACGCCATCCTTGACGATCATCGAGAAACGCTGGCCGCGCTGGCCCAGGCCGAACTTGCTGCCGTCCATGGTCAGGCCCACGGCCTGTGCGAAATCGCCATTGCCGTCGGCGAGCATCGTGACCTTGCCGTCCGCGCCGGCCGACTTGCCCCAGGCGCCCATGACGAAGGCGTCGTTGACGGCGGTGCAGGCGATTTCATCCACGCCCTTCGCCTTGAGCGCTTCGCTCTTGTCGATGAAGCCGGGCAGGTGCTTGGCCGAACAGGTGGGGGTGAAGGCGCCGGGAACCGAGAAGATGGCGACGGTCTTGCCGGCGAAATAGTCGTCCGAAGCCACGGCTTCGGGGCCGTTTTCGGTCATCTGGGTGAAGGTGGTGCTGGGAAGGCGATCGCCTTTGGAAATGGTCATGTCTGTCTCCTGGCCTATGACGGGCGGGAGGTCGGCGCTGGCACGGCCGCTGTCAAGACGCCCGGCCAGTTATATGTCACGACGCCCTGCCGATGCGACCATGCGTCCTTGGCAAGGGCCGGAGGCGGGCTATATTCAGGACATGATCCAGACGCGCTTCTATGGCGGGCATTTCCTGCTCGCCCTTCCCGGCATGGCGGACATGCGGTTCGACCATTCGGTCGTGGCGCTATGCGTCCATGATGATAATGGCGCGCTCGGCATTGCGGTCGATCAGGAGATAGAGGGCGTTTCGCTGCGTGAACTGCTCGAAAGCTTCGATATCGACGGCAGCCAGGTGGCCGACACGCCGGTCCTGCGCGGAGGGCCTGTCGAACCAAGGCGTGGCTTCGTCCTCCATTCGCTCGACTGGGGCGGCCAGGACATGGTGCAGGTGGGCGGTCGGTGGGGGCTTTCGGGGTCGCTCGACATATTGAAGGCGATCGCACAGGGAAGGGGGCCAAGCCGTTATCTGGTCGCGCTCGGCTATGCCGGCTGGGGGGCGGGGCAACTGGAACAGGAAATGGGCGGGGAAAGCTGGTTTCTCGCCGATGGCGATCCCGACCTGCTGTTCGACGTGCCGACGTCCCGCAAATGGGCGGCGGCCTACGCTGCGGCTGGTGTGGATGCGTCCCACCTCGTCCCCGGCGCCGGATCGGCCTGAAGGAGCGATGTTCTTCGGCAGGTACATAAAGAAATCTTTATATGAGTTGCCATGCGCATTGCCGGTTGGTAAGGCGCATTCCATCGCCACCGCCCGCCTTGTCGCTGGCGTGGCTCCATTCTAAGCTGACGGAGATACGCTCGTGGCCACTGCACCCGCCACCCAGGCGCAGGATTATGTCATCGCCGATATCGCCCTTGCCGCCTTTGGCCGCAAGGAAATGGACATCGCCGAAACCGAAATGCCCGGCCTGATGGCGCTGCGCGCCGAGTTCGGCCCGTCGCAGCCGCTGAAGGGCGCGCGCATCACCGGATCGCTGCACATGACGATCCAGACCGCCGTGCTGATCGAGACGCTGACGGCGCTGGGCGCGGAAGTTCGCTGGGCGACCTGCAACATCTATTCTACGCAGGACCATGCCGCCGCCGCGATCGCCGCGTCGGGCGTGCCGGTCTTCGCGATCAAGGGCGAGACGCTCCAGGAATATTGGGACTATGTCGAGCGCATCTTCGACTGGCACACCGATGAATCCGGCGTCTGCAACATGATCCTGGACGATGGCGGCGACGCCACCATGTTCGCGCTGTGGGGCGCGCGCGTCGAGGCAGGCGAGGAACTGTTCACGCCGTCGAACGAGGAAGAGGAAATCTTCTGCTCGGTGCTCAAGCGCGTGCTGGCCGAACGTCCCGGTTTCCTGACCAAGACGGTCGCCGCCATCAAGGGCGTGTCGGAAGAGACCACCACCGGCGTCCATCGCCTGTATGAACTGGCGAAGAAGGGCAAGCTGCCCTTCCCGGCGATCAACGTGAACGACAGCGTCACCAAGTCGAAGTTCGACAACCTCTATGGCTGCAAGGAATCGCTGGTCGACGCGATCCGTCGCGGGACCGACGTCATGCTGGCGGGCAAGATTGCATGCGTCGCGGGCTTCGGCGATGTCGGCAAGGGGTCGGCGGCCTCGCTCCGCAACGGCGGCGCGCGCGTCCTGGTGACCGAAGTCGATCCGATCTGCGCGTTGCAGGCGGCGATGGAAGGCTATGAAGTCGTGACGATGGAAGAGGCCGCGCCGCGCGCCGACATCTTCGTCACCGCGACCGGCAATGAAGGCGTGCTGACCGTCGATCATATGCGCGCGATGAAGAATATGGCGATCGTGTCCAACATCGGCCATTTCGACAGCGAGATCGAGATTGCCGGCCTGTCCAACATGAAGTGGACCGAAATCAAGCCGCAGGTCGACGAAGTCGAATTCCCCGACGGCAAGAAGATCATCGTCCTGTCGAAGGGCCGCCTGGTCAATCTGGGCAACGCCACTGGCCATCCCAGCTTCGTGATGTCGGCCAGCTTCACCAACCAGACGCTGGCGCAGATCGAACTGTGGACCAAGAGCGAGACCTACGGCAACGACGTCTATGTCCTGCCCAAGCATCTGGACGAGAAGGTCGCCGAACTGCATCTGGAAAAGCTGGGTGTGAAGCTGACAAAGCTGAGCCAGCGTCAGGCCGATTATATCGGCGTGCCGGTCGAAGGCCCGTTCAAGCCCGATCACTACCGCTACTAAATGGCGCGGGCGCTGCTGAACAACGGGGCGCTACAGCAAGACACGGAAGAGGGAGGCGGCGACGCCTCCCTTTTTTCTCGTGCGCCTTCTTGGCCATGCGATCGATCTGGGTTAGGCCCAACCGGCTTATGAACAGGGACAGCCAGGCTCAGCGCGCACGGACAAGAATGTCATGACGACATTGTCCCCCTATGCCGCGATCATTTTCGGCGTGGTGCTGGCCGGCTGGCTGGGCGCTGCCGTCTGGGCGCTGGTCAGCGGCCAGCGGATGCGGCGTGAGGGCACGCATGCGCAGGGCAAGCTCGATCGGCTGACCATGTTGCTGGCGTCCGCGCCGGCCGCGCCGATCATCGTCCACCCCGATGGGCGGCTGGAAGCGGCCGATCGCCTGGCCAAATGGCTGGGAAAGCCGCGCGTACCGACCTTCGCCTCCGAACTCACGGCGCCTGACGGCGGGCTGGAACCGGAAGACGCGGCTGCTTTGGCGCAGGAGATCGCCTCGGCCCAGCGTGCGGGCAAGAGCTTCGCTCTGCCGGTGCGCGGCCAAGGATCGTCGCGCCTGCTGCTGGTACGCGGCGCGCCGGCCGGGCCGGGCATCGCGGCCAGCGGCGGCGTCATCCTATGGATTTTCGACGCGACCGACAGCCAGGCGGAAATCCAGTCGCTGCGCGGCCATGTCGAGCAGTTGCGCGATGCGCTGGAGGCGCTGGCCGGGCTGGTCGAGGCCGCGCCCTTCCCGATGTGGCACCGCACCCCCGACCTGCGCCTCAGCCTGGTCAACAGCGCCTATGTCCGCGCGGTCGACGGGCAGGGGGCGGGCGATGTCATCGCCCATGGCACCGAACTGGTGGAAACCGTCGCGGGCCTGACGCCGGAGGCCGCCGCCGCCGAAGCGATCACCCGCGACGAACCGATCGAACGGATGGTGCCCGCTACGATCGATGGCGAACGGCGCACGATGCGCGTTGTCGATGTGCCTCTGGGGGCGGCGGGCGTCGCGGGCTATGCCGTCGACCAGCATGAACTGGAACAGGCGCGGGTCGAGCATCGGCGGCTGGAGGCGGCGCAGCGCGACCTGCTCGACCGGCTGTCCGCCGGCGTCGCCCGCTTCGGCCCCGACCGGGCCTTGCGCTTCTGGAACCAGCCCTTCATCAGCCTGTTCGGCCTGCATCAGGATGCGCTGGCCGACGCCCCGCTGTTCGAGCGGGTGCTGGACCAGATGCGCGACGCGCGGCGGCTGCCCGAACATCGCGACTTTCCGGCCTGGCGGGCGGAGCGGCGGCAATGGTTCCTGTCGCCCGATCCGCTGGAGGAAAACTGGCTGCTGCAGGATGGCACCCATTTGCGCGTTTATGCCCAGCCTTTGCCCGATGGCGGCCTGCTGCTGATCTTCGAGGACCGGACCGAGCAAGTGCAATTGTCGAGCGCGCGCGACACGCTGCTGCGGGTACGGACGGCGACCTTCGACAATCTGTTCGAATCGATCGGCGTCTTCTCCTCCGACGGGCGGTTGCAGATGTGGAACAGCCGCTTCCGCGTCATCTGGGGCGCCAGTGAGGATCTGCTGGCGGGGCATCCGCGCATCGACGATCTGATGCGGGCGGTGCAGACCCAGTTGGCCAAGCCGGAACAGGCCAATCTGGTGCGCGAACTGGTGCGCGCCGCCACGATCGAGCGCAAGCAGCGTATCGGCCATGTCGGTTTCGCCGATGGGCGCATCTTCGAATTCGCCGCGATCCCGCTGCCCGACGGCAATGCGTTGTTCACCATGCTGGACGTGACCGACAGCCGCCGGGTGGAACAGGTGCTGCGCGACCGGAACGAAGCATTGGAGCAGGCGGATAAGGTCAAGACCGCCTTCGTCACCAATATGAGTTATGAACTGCGCACCCCGCTCACCACTATTTCTGGTTTCGCCGAGATGATGAGCGCGGGTTATGCGGGGGAACTCAGCCCATCGGCCGCCGAATATGTCGATGGCATCCTCAAAAGTACGGCCCGCCTGTCGATGCTGATCGACAATGTGCTGGACCTGACCCAGGGCGAAGTCGGCACGCTGCCTATCGATCATGTCCGCGTCGACCTGGCCACCGTGGTGCGGGCCAGCGCCAGCCGGATGATGATGGATGCCACCGCCAAGGGCATGGAAATCGATTTGACGCTGCAAGACAGTCTGGGCGCGGTGCAGGGCGACGCCCGGCGGATCGGCCAGGCGATCGATCATCTGCTGGAAAATGCGATCCGCTATTGCGGCAAGGGCGCCCGCATCCTGCTGCATGGAGACGGCATGGCGGACAAGGCGCGGATCGTTGTGTCGGACAATGGCCCCGGCATTGCGGCCGGGCAGCAGGCGGCGATCTTCGATCCGGCGGCGCGCGCGGGACAGGCGCGCAACGGCGGCCGGGCGGGGATCGGCCTGCCGCTGGCGCGGCAACTGGCCGAAGCGCATGGCGGCACGTTGCAACTGGTGTCGGAAGCCGGGCAGGGGACCATGGCCGTGATCGAACTGCCGCGTGGCTGAAGCGGTCGTGCACCTCGACGGTGAAGCGGCGATGCTGGGCCTGGGCCGGCGGATCGCCGGCCATGCGCGGATCGGCGATGTGATCGCGCTGGAAGGCGGGCTGGGCGCGGGCAAGACGACGCTGGTGCGCGGTCTGCTGGAGGCGTTGGGGCTGGAAGGCGAAGCGCCCAGTCCCAGCTTCGCCATCGTCCAGCCCTATGACGTGCCGGAGGTGCGCCTGCCGGTCGCCCATGTCGATCTCTACCGGCTGGACGATGCGGCCGAAGCCGAGGAACTGGCGCTGGGCGACTATCTGATGGACAGTCTGCTCATCATCGAATGGCCCGACCGGCTGGGCGATGCCCTGTGGCCCCATGCCCTGCGGTTGAGCATCGACTTTGCAGGCGATGACGCGCGGCGCTTGACAGCGGACGTGCCGGACGCTTGGACGGAGCGATGGTCGCAGATATGATCCCACCCGCCGCCGCGCCCGCCTTCCTCGCCAACGCGGGATGGAGTGACGCCGCTATCGTACCGCTTGCCGGCGACGCGTCCTTCCGCCGCTATTTCCGCGTGCTGGACGGCGGCCGTCGCGCCGTGCTGATGGATGCGCCGCCACCGCATGAAGACCCGCGCCCGTTCATTGCCATCGCCGAGCATCTGCTGGCCGACGGCTTCGCCGCGCCGCGGATATTGGCGCGCGATCTGACGCAGGGCCTCGTTCTGATCGAGGATTTCGGCGACCTGCGGGTCAAGGAACATCTGGACGCCGATCCGGCCGAAGAAATGGCGACCTACGCTCGTGCGATCGACCTGCTCGCCGACCTGCATCGCCTGCCCGCGGCGCAAGTGCCGCCCTATGATCGCGCCGTCTATCAGCGGGAAGCCGGGCTGCTGACCGAATGGTATTGCCCGGCGATCGGGCTGGATGTCGATGTCGACGCCTATGTCCGCGCCTGGGATGCGGTGCTGCCCGTCGTGGAGCAGTCGGCCAGCCCGACCGTGACGGTGCTGCGCGACTATCATGCCGAAAATATTATGCTGATCGACCGGGTCGCCTCGCACGGGCTGGGCCTGCTCGATTTTCAGGACGCACTGGCGGGCCACCCGGCCTATGACCTCGTATCGCTGTTGCAGGACGCCCGGCGCGACGTGCCGGTGGAAGTCGAGGCGGCGATGCTGGCCCATTACAAGGCGATGGCCAACCCGCCCGCCGACTTCGACGCCGCCTATGCGGTGCTGGGCGCGCAGCGCAACGCCAAGATCATCGGCATCTTCACCCGGTTGTGGAAACGCGACGGCAAGCCGCGTTATCTCTCCTTCCTGCCGCGTATGTGGGGATTGCTGGAGCGCGATCTGGCCCACCCGGCGCTGGCACCCGTCGCCGACTGGTTCGCTGCCAACATCCCCGCCGACCAGCGCCATGACGCCCTGCAAGAGTTCGCGCCCATATGATCGACACCGCCATGCTGATGGCCGCCGGGCTGGGCAAGCGGATGCGCCCGCTCACTGCGACCCGGCCCAAGCCGCTGGTGAAGGTGGCTGGCAAGCCGCTGATGGACCACGCATTGGACCGGCTGGAAGCGGGCGGCATCAGGAAGGTGATCGTCAACGTCCATTATCTGGCCGACACTGTCGAAGCGCATCTTAGGGCGCGCAAATGCGGGCTGGATTTCGCCATTTCGGACGAGCGGACCAGGCTGCTGGAAACCGGCGGCGGCCTTATCAAGGCGAAGCCGCTGCTGGGCGACGCGCCCTTCATTTGCGCCAATAGCGATAATCTGTGGATCGACGGGCCGCAGGAAACGCTGGGCGTGATGCAGCGGATCTGGAACCCCGACCGGATGGATGCGCTGTTGCTGCTGGTCCCGCTGGCGCGCGCGAATTGCCATAAGGGGCCGGGCGATTTTCATATGGATGCGGACGGGCGGCTCAGCCGGCGCAAGACCGCCCATGTCGCGCCGTTCGTCTTTACCGGCGTGCAGATATTGTCGCCGTCGTTGCTGGTCGATCCGCCGGGCGACGTGTTTTCCACCAATATCTTCTGGAACCGGGCGATCGAGGCCGGGCGGCTCTACGGGGTGTCGCATCAGGGCCTCTGGTTCGACGTCGGCACGCCCCAGGCTATTCCGGTGGTGGAGTCGATGCTCGCTCATGGGTGAGAAGACGCGCCCCGCGCTCTTCACGATACCCGCGCATCGCGCCTTCGCCGACGCGCTGGCGGCGGGATTGCTGGCGCAGCATCGCGGTGATCCCATGGCGCTGGCGCAGGCCATGGTCCTGCTGCCCAACAACCGCGCGGTCCGGGCGGTGAGCGACGCCTTCGTCCGGCAATCGGGCGGTGGGCTGCTGCTGCCCCGGCTGGTCGCGATCGGCGATCCTGATCTGGGCGAGCAGGTGGGCGGCGCGCTCGACCCGCTGGGGGAGGCCGACCCCGTCCCGCCGGCGATCGCGCCGATGCGCCGCCAGATGATCCTGGCGCGCATGGTGCAGGATGCGCAGCCGGGTATCGATGCCGGACAGGCGCTGCTGCTGGGACAGGCGCTGGGCGCGGTGCTGGACCAGATGCAGGTGGAGCGCGTGCCGATGACGGCGTTGCGCACGCTGGCGCTGTCGGACGAACTGTCAAAGCATTGGCAGACGTCGCTGACGATGTTCGAAATTTTGATCGCCCGCTGGCCCGGCGAACTGGCGCGGACCGGGTGCATCGACCTGGCGGATCGGCGCAACCAACTGTTCGATCGGCTGGCGGCGCGCTGGAAGGACCATCCGCCGTCAGGCTTCGTCGTCGCGGCGGGCCTGTCCACCACCGCCCCCGCCGTCGCCAGCCTGCTGCGGCGGATCGGCGCGATGCCCAAGGGCATGGTGGTGTTCGCCGGCCTCGACCAGCATATGGACGATCCGGCATGGCAGGCGATCGGGCCGTTCGATCCCGATCCCCCCACCGGCCGCGCGCCGCAGGGCCATGAAAGCCATCCCCAATATGCGCTGAAGCGCCTGCTCGACCGCATGAGTGCGACACGGGACGATGTCGCTTTATGGCGCTGGGGCAGCGAGCATGATGCGCGGGCGGTGCGTGGGCGCAACATCTCCAACGCGATGCTGCCGCCCCGGCTGACGAGCCGCTGGCGCGACCTCAAGACCGCAGACCGGTCGCTGGCGGGGGTTGTGGCGCTGGAAGTGGCGACGCCGGGCGAGGAAGCGCAGGCCATCGCCATCGCGCTGCGCGAGGCGCTGGAGACGCCGGAACGCACCGCCGCTTTGGTCACGCCCGACCGGCAACTGGCGACGCGGGTGTCGGCGCATCTGCGGCGCTGGGGCATCGAGGCGGACGATACAGCGGGCCTGCCGCTGTCGCGCCTGCCGCCCGGCACGATGCTGATCGCCATGGCGCAGGCGGTGGCGGAACGCTTCGCGCCGGTGGCTTTGCTGACCCTGCTCAAACATCCGTTGGTGATGCGGGGCGAGGGGCGTCTGACTTGGCTGGAGGGGGTGCGCGCGCTCGACCTGTTGCTCCGCGGGCCACGGCCGCAGGCGGGATTGGTCGGCATCGACCTGTTGATGCATCCACGCGCGGACGACCGGCAGCGAGTGTTGCGCGAGCAGGTGCGCGACTGGTGGCCGACGGCGCGCGCGTTGCTGGAGCCGCTGGAAAGCGCCTTTGCCGCCGCTGCCGACTTGAGCGGACAATTGGCGGCGCTGCGCGAACAGGCCGGCGCCCTGACCAACGATGCCATCTGGGCTGGTCATCAGGGCCATGCCGCCGCCGACCTGTTCGCCGAGATGGAAGCCGCCGCGCCCGAAGGCCCGCGGCAGGCCGATCCGCGCGCGCTGCCGGTGCTGCTAGACCATATGCTGGGCGGCGTATCGGTGCGCCCGCCCCAGGGCGGCCATCCACGCATCAGCATATTGGGGCTGATCGAGGCGCGGCTGATGCAGGCGGACCTCATGATCCTGGGTGGCCTCAACGAAGGCACCTGGCCCGGCCTGCCATCGCCCGACCCCTGGCTCGCCCCGCGCATCCGGCGCGAATTGGGGCTGCCGGGGCTGGAGACGCGCATCGGCCTCGCCGCGCATGATTTCGCCGGTGCGCTGGGCGCGCCGCATGTCCTCATCACCCGCGCGCGGCGGGGCAGCGGTGGGCCGGCGGTGGCGTCGCGCTTCTGGCTGCGACTGAAGGCGATGGCCGGGCCGCAATGGAAGACGGCGGACCGCTATGCGGCGCTGGCGCAGGCGATCGACGCGCCGGTCCGGCATAGCCCCGCCAACCGTCCCGCCCCCGCGCCGCCTGCGTCCGTTCGGCCAAATGTGATTCCGGTCACCGATGTCGATCGGCTGAAGGCCGATCCCTATGCCTTCTATGCCAAGCGGGTATTGCGCCTCAATCGGCTCGATCCGGTCGATGCCGATGCCGGCCCGGCCTGGCGTGGGACAGCGGTCCACGACATTCTCCAGCGCTGGGCGGAAGCGGGCACGCTCGATCCTGCCGATCTGGAAGCGCGCGCCCGCGCCATGTTCGACCAGCCCGAAGTCCATCCCTTGCTCAAAGCGCTGTGGCAGCCGCGCCTGATCGAAGCGATCCGCTGGATCGCGGCTGAGGTCGCCAGCGACAAGGCGGAGGGCCGCACCATATTGGCGGTGGAGAAGGAAGGGCGGGCCGACATCGCCGGCGTCACGCTGATGGGCAAGGCCGACCGGATCGACCGGCTGGCCGACGGGCGCATCGGCATCATCGACTACAAGACCGGCAAGCCGCCCAGCGCGCGGCAGGTGAAGGCGGGCTTTTCGCTGCAACTGGGGCTGCTCGGCATCATCGCGGAGCTGGGCGGGTTCGAGGGGCTGGGACCAAAGCCACAAGCGGGCGACTTCGAATATTGGTCGCTCGCCAAGAAGGGCGACCAGTTCGGCTATCGCGAACGGCCGGTCGATCCGATGGGCAAGCGCGACAAGATCGTGACCGACCAGTTCACCGCGCACGCGCATGAACATTTCGAGGAGGTGGCGAACATGTTCCTGCTCGGCGCCGCGCCCTTCCGCGCGGAGATCAACCCCGAAGTCGCCAATTATGGCGATTATGACCAGCTTATGCGGCTGGAGGAATGGTATGGCCGCGACGATGGCTAAGGCGCGCGCGCTTCAGAAGTTACTGGGAGATCAGGCGCGCGCCGCCGCGCCCGACGCCCATGTCTGGCTGTCGGCGTCGGCCGGCACCGGCAAGACCCATGTGCTGACCGCGCGCGTCTTTCGTCTGCTGTTGCAAGGGGTCCGGCCGGAAAATATCCTCTGCCTGACCTTCACCAAGGCGGGCGCGGCGGAAATGGCCGACCGTATTCACGATCGCCTCGCCGCCTGGGTGCAGATGGAAGAGGTCGACCTGTTCAACGACCTGGAGGCGCTGGGCGAGGAGTCCGGGCCTGAGGCACGCGACTATGCCCGTCGCCTCTTCGCCGAAGTGCTGGAATCGACCGGCGGCGGCCTGCGCATCCAGACCATCCACGGCTTTTGCCAGCAATTGCTGACTGCTTTCCCGCTGGAGGCCGAACTGACGCCGGGCTTCCGCCCTCTCGATCAGCGCGAACAGTCCAGCCTCGCGCGCCAGACGCTGGCCGACATGGCGGTGCGGGCGCATGATATCGGCGACGAAGCGCTGATCGGCGCGTTGCAGGCGATCAGCCTGCGGCTGGGCGAGGGCGGGGCCGAACAGTTTCTGTTGCGCTGCGCGGCGAAGGGCGATGCGCTGGATGCACTGCCGGACGCGATCGGGCCTTGGCTGGCGCAGGAGCTAGAACTGCCAGACGGCGATATCGATCAATGGCTTGCCGGCCAATGCTCGGACGCGATGTTCGACATACCCACGCTGGACGGGATCGTGCGCGCCAATGTGGAATGGGGCAAGGGTAGGGGGGTGGAGCGGTGCGATCGCATCGCCGCCTGGCGCGCGCTCGATCCGGCCGGGCGGGCGACGACACTGGTCGATCTCCATCGTGCCTGGAGCAAGGCGGACGGAGACCTGATCGACGCCAAGGGCTGGGTGCCGCCGATCGACGGTTATATCGAGATGGCGGCGCGGCTCTACGACAGGTGCGGCGCGCTGATCGCGATGAAGCTGCGCGCCGATTATGCCGCGCTGCTGGGTCAGGCGCTCCATGCCGGGCGGGCCTATGCGCGTGATTATGCCCAAGCCAAGCGGCTGGCCGGCGCGGTCGATTTCGACGATCTTATCGCCCGCACGGCCACCCTGCTGGAACAGCCCGGCATTGCCGAATGGATACGCTACAAGCTGGACCAGCGGATCGACCATATATTGGTGGATGAGGCGCAGGACACCAATGCCGCGCAGTGGCGGATCGTCCGCACCTTGGCCGAAGAATTTTTCGCGACCGAGTGGGAGCCGGGCCAGACGGTCCGCACCATCTTCACCGTGGGCGATTTCAAGCAGGCGATCTTCGGCTTTCAAGGCACCAGCCCGGCCAATTTCGCCGCCGCGCGCATACTGTTCCAGCGGGACGCCGATCAATCGGGCCATGATTTCTTCAACCTGTCGCTCGATCGCAGCTTCCGATCGACCCCGGCGGTGCTGGACGTGGTGGACCGCACCATCTCCACGCTCCGCGCCGAACGGCTGGGCATGGACCCCGGCGAGGTGCGCCATGTCAGCGCCAATCGCCATCCGGGTGAAGTGCAATTGTGGAAGCCCGTCGTCGCGGGCCTGTCGGAAGACGCGGAAGGCGAGGAGGATTGGGCCGCCGACCAGGAGCGCGTTCTGGCCGGCAAGATCGCGCGGCAGATCAAGCAGTGGATCGACGACGGGCTGATGCTGGAAAGCCGGGGGCGGCCAGTGCGCGCGGGCGACATCATGATCCTGGTGCGTCGCCGCAGCGAGCTGGCGCGGCTGATCGTCGCGCGCCTCTATGAGGAAAAGGTGGCGGTCGCCGGGATCGACCGGTTGCGGCTCAACGCGCCGCTGGCCGTGCGCGACCTGCTCGCCGCATTGCGCTTTGCGGTGCAGCCGGAAGATGAGCTGAACCTGGCGTCATTGCTGGTGTCGCCGCTGATCGGCTGGACCCAGGACGAGCTGATGATGCGGCTGATCGGTCGCAAGACCGGGCTGTGGCGGCACCTGAACCAGACGATGGACGATGGGGCGTTGCAGCCGCTGCGCGATCTGCTGGCAGTGGCGGACTTCACCACCCCCTATCGCTATCTGGAGGCGATATTGTCCGGACCGATGCACGGCCGCAGGCGTCTGGTCGAGCGGCTGGGGACAGAGGCCGTCGATCCGATCGAGGAATTGCTGAACGCCGCGCTTGCGTTCGAAAGCGACGATCATCCCTCGCTCCAGCGCTTCATCGACTGGTTCGACCGGGGCGAGGTCGAGATTGTCCGCGATGCCGCGGCGCAGGGCGACATGCTGCGCCTGCTGACCGTCCACGGCGCCAAGGGGTTGCAGGCGCCGATCGTCATTCTGGCCGACGCCTGCCTCGATCCCGATGCGGGCAACCGTTCGGATTCGCTGCTGTGGAACGGCCTGCCGATCCTCGCCCCGCGCAAGCCCGAACGGCAGAGGCCGATCGGCGACGTCGCCGAAGCCGCTGCGCAGGTGGAGCGGGAGGAGCATTGGCGGCTGCTCTATGTCGCGCTGACCCGTGCGGAAGAGAAGCTGATCGTCGCCGGATCGCTCGGCCCCCGCGCCAAGGGGGAGGTGAAGCCGGAAAGCTGGTACGCCGCGGTCGAAGGGGCGATGATATCGCTGGGCACGGACTGGGAAGCCGATCCGCTCTGGGGCGGGGTGCGCCGCTGGCGCGGGACGGAGCAACTGGAACCGCGCAAGGCGGAGGCGGAAGAGGCGCGCGCATCGATGCCGGTCGTCCAGCCCGCATGGCTGCGCGAACCGGCGCCCGCCGAATCGCGCCCGCCCCGGCCGCTCGCGCCGTCCGCCCCGGTGGAGGATGACGTGCCCTATCCGCCACCGACGCAGGCGATGCGGGCCGCGGCCGAACGCGGGCGCTGGCTCCACGCGCTGTTCGAACGGCTGCCCGACCTGTCCGCCGAGCGGCGACGCGATGCGGCGGATCGCTGGCTGGTCCAGCAGGGCGTGGAGGATGCCGCGCAGCGCCATGACCTCATCGACCAGGCGATCGGGGTGATCGAAGCGCCGGATTTCGCGGCCCTGTTCGGCCCCGATGCGCTGGCCGAAGCGCCGATCGCGGCCGTGGTAGGCGAGGCGGTGATCGCCGGCACCATCGACCGGCTGTGTATCGGCGCGGATCGCATCCAGCTGGTCGATTTCAAGACCGGGCGGATTGCGCCGCTGACGCTGGCCGAAGTGCCGACCGCCCATATCCGCCAGATGGCCGCCTATGTCGCGGCGCTGGGCGTGATCTTCCCCGACCGGCCGATCGAGGCGGGGCTGCTCTACACCAGCGCGCCGCGCCTGATCGTCCTGCCGCCGTCGCTGCTGGTTGCGTACAAGCCGAACTATGTGCCCGCGCAGGAGAATTTGCCGCTCTGGCCCGTTGAGCCTGATGCCCCCGCATCCTAGATAGCGTTTCAAGTAAAGGAGATCACCCATGGCCACCAAGGCAGTTACCGACCTCAGCTTCCAGGATGACGTCATTAATTCGGACAAGCCCGTCCTCGTCGATTTCTGGGCCGAATGGTGCGGGCCGTGCAAGATGATCGGCCCGGCTCTGGAAGAAATTTCCGAAGAACTGGCCGACAAGGTGACGATCGCCAAGATCAACATCGACCAAAATCCCGATGCGCCGGGCCAATATGGCGTGCGCGGCATTCCAACGATGATCCTGTTCAAGAATGGCGAAGCGGCGGCGACCAAGGTCGGCGCCGCGCCCAAGAGCGCGCTCAAGGGCTGGATCGAAAGCGTTCTCTAATGCTCATGCGGTCGTGCCGGGCCGAACGGTCTGGCACGACCGGCACAGCCCGCCCCTATGTCAGCGGGATCATCACCGACTGGGCATAGGCCGGTCGCGCGCGCAGCCGGTCGTACCAGGCACGCACATGCGGCACGTCGGGCCGCTCCATGTCGAGCGTGAAGAAAGTATGGGCATAGACGCCCATCGGCACGTCCGCGACACCGAATGCGACACCTGAAAGCCATGGCTGGACTGCGAACGTCCGGTCCAATATCCGCATCGCCGCGCCCGACGCGGCAGCGGATGTCGCCAGCAACTGTCCATCTCGCTGTTCGGGCCGGCGCCGCACCAATTGCAGGAAGGCGTCGCGCTGGGCGTCGGCAAAGGCGAATTGCCAGTCCATCCACTTGTCGCCCTGCGCCCGTTCCGCGGGGTTGGCGGGCCACAGGGCAGGGGCGTATCGCGCCGCCAGATAGCGCAGGATCGCGTTGGATTCCCACAAGGTGACGTCGCCATCCTCGATCGTGGGGATCAGCGCATTGGGGTTTTTCGCCAGATAGTCCGCGCTCATGCCGAACGCGCCGCCGACATCGTGGCGGACATAAGGCAGGCCGATCTCGTCGGCGAACCAGACGATCTTCTTCACATTATGCGAGTTCAACCGGCCCCAGATCGTCAGCATCACATGTCCTTCTATCCGAACAACGTCGCCGCCGCCTTGTCCCACAGCCGGGGCGAAGAAGCGCCCATCAGCCCGCGGCGGAGGTCGCCCACGACATAGGGCGTGCCGTCGGTACGCTGGCAGCAGCCGCCCGCTTCGTTGACGAACAAAGTGCCCGCCGCATGATCCCAGGGCAAGGTCCGCGCGAACACCGACACGTCATTCTGCCCCAGCACCAGCCGGGGATATTGCTCCGCGGCGCAGCGGGGAATGTCCACCAGCGTGAAGCTGGCCTGCGACCGCCGCTGGATGTCGGCGCGTTCTTCCTCCGACATGAAATAGGTCGCCAGCGCCGCGATCGGCAGCGCGCCGCCGGTTTCGCGGGCCTGCACCCGTTCGCCATCGACATGGCTGCCGCCGCCCAGCATCGCGTGGCAGAGCCGTCCGGTCAGCGGGTCGAATATCCAGCCCGCCAGCGTCGTGCCGCCGTCGACCAGCGCGACGATGATGCCGAAGGGCGACTGGCCCGCCGCGAAATTGCCGGTGCCGTCGATCGGGTCGATGATCCAGTTCAGCCCTTCGCCCGCCCGGTCGAGTATGGCGGGGTCGGCGGCGCAGGCTTCCTCGCCGATGATCCCGGCTTCGGGCAGGATGGCGGCCAGCCCTTCAGCGAGGCGGATCTCGCTTTCCTTGTCGGCGATGGTGACGAAATCGTTCGCCGCCTTTTCGCTGATCTCGTCGCTGGCCAGATTCTGGTAGCGCGGCATGACGATGTCGCGGCCCACCGATCGCATCAGCGCCACGACGGGATCATGCAGTTCCAGCATCAGCTGCGATAATCCGCGTTGATCGAAATATAACCGTGGGTCAGGTCGCAGGTCCACACCTGCGCCCGGCCTTCGCCCAGCCCCAGGTCGACGCCGATCTGGATATCCTGTCCCTTGAGGTGGGCGGCGACTGGCGCTTCGTCATAGCCCTCGACCGCCAGGCCGCCGGTCGCCACCTGCGTCGCGCCGAAGCGGATCGACAGCCTGTCGCGATCGGCCGGTTCGCCCGCCTTGCCGACGGCCATGACGACCCGGCCCCAATTGGCGTCCTCGCCCGCGATCGCCGTCTTCACCAGCGGCGAGTTGGCGATCGACAGCGCGATGCGATGGGCGCTGGCGTCGCTGTCCGCGCCTTCGACTATGATGTCGATGAACTTGGTCGCGCCTTCGCCATCGCGCACCACCAGATGGGCGAGCTGGCGGCAGAGGTCATGCAGCGCCGCGTTGAAGGCGTCGGCGCCGGCATCGTCCATGCTGGTGATCGGCGCATGGCCCGCCTTGCCGGTGGCGAAGGCCAGCACCGTGTCGCTGGTCGATGTGTCGCTATCGACCGTGATGCAGGAGAAGCTCTTGCGGTTCGCCGCCGACAGCATCTGTTGCAACAGGGCCGGATCGATCGCCGCGTCGGTGAAGATATAGCCCAGCATCGTCGCCATGTCGGGCGCGATCATGCCCGATCCCTTGATGATGCCGACCAGTTCCACCCGCTGGTCGCCGATCATCACCGACACATGGGCGCCCTTGGGGAACGTGTCGGTCGTGCCGATCGTGGTCGCAGCCTCTTCCCAGTTGCAAGGCGCCGCGGTGAAGGCGGCTTCCAGGCCCGCTTCGGCCTTGTCGATGGGCAAAGGCACGCCGATCACCCCGGTCGAGGAGACGAAGATGTCGGAAGGCAGGCAGCCGAGGTGATTGGCGACCTTGGCCGCGATCGCCTCCACCGCTGCGCGGCCGCGATGGCCGGTGAAGGCGTTGGCGTTGCCGGCATTGACCACCAGCGCCCGCGCCGAGCCGAGCGGGATGGCGTCCCGGCACCATTCGACTTCGGGCGAGGGGCATTTGCTCTGCGTCGTGACGCCCGCGACGGCCGTGCCCGCGTCCAGTTCGACATAGGTGAGGTCGCAGCGCGTCCACGCCTTGTATCCGGCGCGGGCGGTGCGTAGCGTCACCCCGTCAATGGCGGGCAAGTCGGGGAATGAGGCGGGTGCAAGGGGCGAGCGCTGGGTCATGCCGCGCGAAATGCGTCAAAATCGGGCAGGGGTCAATCTTTCCGCGACGGGCCTGACGGATGATCGCGCAGGTACAGTTGCCCTACGCCATCGGGCATCGTCACCATGCGATAGCCGTGCTGGCGGGCATAGGCAACCAGCGGGTCATCGGGCCGCAACGGCAATTTGCGGGTGCCCGCTTCATAGCCGGTCAGGATGGCGGCGGGCGGATCGCGGTCCATGTCGGGCAGCGTCGCCGGGATCATGGCGTGGACCTGCCGCGCCAACACCGGCCCCATCGTCCATCCGGTCCGCCAGGCGAAGGGACCGGCGGCGAAGCGCGGGTCGAGATCGAGACCGCTGCCCAGGATCATGTGTGGCGACAGGGTGGCGATGGCATCGCCCCGGCCCATGGCGCGGACCGTCGCCCCGGCCCAGCGCGCGGCGGCATCCGCTTCCAGGACCGGCGATCCCGTGCGCAGCATCGCCACCATATGCCGGGTAGCGGGCAACATGCCGGGAATGGCGGCCAGACAGAGCAGGCCGAGCGAGGCCTGACGCGGCGCGAACGACCAGCGCCGCGCGTCGTCGAGGAGATAGCCGAGCGCCAGCGCCAGCGGCGGCAGCAGCGGCATGACATATTGCACCTGTGACGGCGTCGGCATCGCCGCGCCGATCAGCGCGCCTGCGGTCATCCAGATCGCCAAACGCCGTCCAGGCGAGCGCACGCGCCGCCGGGTCATGATCCAGTTGGCCGACAGCAGGAGCAAGGCGGCAAGTGCCGGCCCCTTCCACAGATATTTGAGCAGGTCGGTCAGCTTTTCGACGGTCGCCAGTTCATCGAATGCGCCATTGGCCGCATACCAGGCATGGGGAGCGGTCGCGCCGAAGGTCAGCACGCCATAGAAGAAGGCATCGGGTGCCAGCGCCCAGGCGACCAGCATCGGCGTCATGCCCGCCATTGCGCCCGCCGCCAGCCAGCCAGCCGCGCGCAGGCCGCAACGGCCGCCGGCGCTGATGACGAACAGACCGGTCATCAGCCCCAGCGGCGCGAAATTGAGTTTGGTCGCGATCGCGAGGCCGAACAGCGATCCGGCCGCGAACCAATAGCGGGGCGTGCAATGGCGCATCGCGAGCAGGCTGACGAGCAGCCCCATGGACGACAACAGCGTCGGCAGCATGTCGTTGCGCACGACGGCGCCGGTGAACTGGAAGGCGGCGGTCGCCCCGACGAGGAGGGTCGCGATGGCGGCGCTGTCGCGCGAAATGCCCGCGATCCGCTGGCCCGCCCACAGGGTCGCCAGGGTGCACAGGGCGGTGACGGCGGTGGCCAGCCGCATCGCCACCACCATATGGTCGGGGAAGAACAGGGCGAGCGGCGCGAAGGTCCAGCTGTGCAGCGGCGGCTGAAGATAGAGGAAGTCGCGGAAGATCAGCAGGCGGCTGCTGAAATAGGCGCCGGCGACATATTGGCTTTCGTCATGGTCGAACGGGGTCGCGATCGCGGTCAGGCCGAACCAGAGGATCAGCGCCATCGCCACCAGTGTGGCGATCGGCAGGGCGCTGCTGGGCGCGCGCGCCAGGACGATTGAACGAAACAAATGTGCGACCCTTGCTCTTGTCGCGCTCTTGTGGCGCAGCTTGCGCGAAGTGCAAAGCCTTCGCGTTGGCACGACGCCACCGCCCGATCAAAGCCGCCCGACCAATGCCACCTGGCGCAATAGTGTGACGGGCGTGCGACAGCGCGCATGGCAGGGCGGATGACGGGGCGAGTTCAGCCGCAGTCTGATTGACTAAAGGATGTGCCGTGCCTAAATCGCGGCGCATATCCGCGCGCGTTCCTCACAAGGGAGCCGTGCGCCCCTCGGTAGCTTAGGAAATTGCATGTTCGGCGCACTCGCCAAGTCCATCTTCGGATCGTCCAACGAACGTTATGTGAAGTCGCTGGGCAAGACCGTCGACCAGATCGCCGCATTCGAACCGACGATGCAGGCCATGAGCGACGAGGAACTGGTCGGCCAGACGGCGAAGTTCCGCGAACGGCTGGCCAATGGCGAAACGCTTGACGCCCTGCTGCCCGAAGCCTTCGCCACGGTGCGGGAAGCCGGCGTGCGGGTACTGGGGATGCGGCATTTCGACGTGCAGATGGTGGGCGGCATGGTCCTCCATCGCGGCGAAATCGCCGAAATGCGCACGGGCGAGGGCAAGACGCTTGTCGCGACGCTCGCCACCTATCTGAACGCGCTGGAGGGCAAGGGCGTCCACGTCGTCACCGTGAACGATTATCTGGCCAGTCGCGACTGCGAATGGATGGGCCAGGTCTATCGCTTCCTGGGCCTGACCACCGGCGTCATCGTGCCGAACATCAGCGAAGACCAGCGGCGCGAAGCCTATGCCGCGGACATCACCTATGCGACGAACAACGAGCTGGGCTTCGACTATCTGCGCGACAATATGAAATATGATCGCGCGTCGATGGTCCAGCGGCCGTTCAACTATGCGATCGTCGACGAGGTCGATTCGATCCTGATCGACGAGGCGCGCACGCCGCTCATCATCTCCGGCCCGACCGACGACAAGTCGGAGCTGTATGTCGCGGTCGACGCGATCGTGAAGCAGTTGGTCGACGAAGATTATGAGAAGGATGAAAAGCAGCGCACCGTCACGCTGACGGAGGACGGCACCGAGAAGATCGAGCGTCTGCTGGAAACCGCAGGGCTGCTGCAGGGCAGCAACCTCTATGATTTCGAAAATACGCAGGTCGTGCATCATGTGAACCAGGCGCTGCGCGCCGTGGTGATGTTCCGCCGCGACATCGATTATATCGTAAAGGACGGCAAGGTCGTCATCATCGACGAATTTACCGGCCGCATGATGGATGGTCGCCGCTGGTCGGACGGCCTGCACCAGGCAGTGGAAGCCAAGGAGGGCGTCCAGATCGAGCCGGAGAACCAGACGCTGGCGTCAGTCACCTTCCAGAATTATTTCCGCATGTATCCCAAGATTTCGGGGATGACCGGCACCGCGTCGACCGAAGCGACCGAATTCTATGAAATCTACAAGATGAACGTCGTCACCATCCCGACCAACAAGCCGGTGCAGCGAGTCGACGAACAGGACAGCTTCTACAAGAATATCGAGGACAAGTTCCGCGGCATCGCCAGGACGATCAAGGAACATGCCGAAAAGGGCCAGCCCGTGCTGGTCGGCACCGTGTCGATCGAAAAGTCGGAGATGCTGTCCGAGTTCCTGAACCAGGACGGCGTCCCGCACGCGGTGCTGAACGCCCGCTTCCACGAAAGCGAAGCGCATATCGTCGCGCAGGCCGGGCGCAAGGGGGTGGTGACGATCGCCACCAACATGGCGGGCCGCGGCACCGACATCCAGCTGGGCGGCAATCTGGAGCTGCGAGTCGAGGACGAGCTGCGCGACATGCCCGAGGGGCCGGAGCGCGACGCCGCGATCGAGCGCATCCGCGCCGAGATCGCCGCCGAAAAGGCCGAAGTGCTGGCCGCAGGCGGCCTGTTCGTGCTGGCGACCGAGCGTCATGAAAGCCGCCGCATCGACAATCAGTTGCGCGGCCGTTCGGGCCGTCAGGGCGATCCGGGCCTGTCGCGCTTCTACCTCAGCCTCGACGACGACCTGATGCGCATCTTCGGCCCGGACACGATGTTCGCCAAGATGATCCGCTCCAATCTGGAGGATGGCGAGGCATTGCCGCCGTCCAAATGGCTGAGCAAGGCGATCGAGACGGCCCAGCGCAAGGTCGAAGCGCGCAACTACGACATCCGCAAGCAGGTCGTCGAATATGACGACGTGATGAACGACCAGCGCAAGGTGATCTACGAGCAGCGCGCCGACATCATGGACGCCGACACGGTTGATGACGTGGTCGCCGACATGCGCCATGAGACGGTGAACGACCTGGTCGGCGCATCCTGCCCGCCCGGCACCTATCCTGAACAGTGGGATATGGAGCGGCTCAAGGCCCGCACGGCCGAGATATTGGGCCTGGAACCGGAATTCGACGCCTGGCTGGCCGAGGATTCCGTCGATCCGGAAATGATCGAGGAACGGCTGTCGGCGCTGGCCGACGAAGCCGTCGCGGAGAAGGTCAAGGAGATCGATGCGTCAGACTGGCACATGATCGAAAAATCGATCCTGCTCCAGAGTCTGGACCATCATTGGAAGGAGCATCTCTCGACGCTCGACGCCTTGCGCCAGGTGGTGCATCTGCGCGCCTATGCCCAGAAAACGCCGATCAACGAATATAAGCAGGAAGCCTTCGCCCTGTTCGAGCGGATGCTGGAGAATATCCGCGAGGATGTGACCGGATCGATCGCCCGTGTGCAGTTCCGCATGGACGAGGCGCCGATGCCGCAGTTCGACCTGCCGGTGCTGCCCGACTTCATCACCACCCATATCGACCCGTTTTCGGGCGAGGACAACAGCGCGGACATAGATGGCGGCAGCTTTGGCGGCATCACCACCACCATCCCGCGCGCGCCGGTCGGTAACGGCCAGCCCGGCGAGTTCGCCAATCTCGACATCAGCCGCAATGCCCCTTGCCCCTGCGGGTCGGGCGAGAAATACAAGCATTGCCACGGCGCGCTGGCCTGAATTGAGGGGGGACGGGCGATCCCGTCCTCCTTTGCGGCCAACCGGTCGTTAACCAGCCGGCTTAGTGTTTTCGCAACTTTATCGGTCGAATGTAGGCTGATCCCGGGGGCATACCGGGAGAGAAGGCCATGGACAGCATTTCCTATCGCGCCCGCGCCGAACGCCGACGCGAAAGCCGCCTGGCCGCCGAGGTCGGCGCGATGCTGCACTGGGATGGGATCAGTCAGCCCGTCACGATCCGCAATATCTCCATCTATGGCGCGCTGATTGTCGGCGCCTGGCTCCCGACCATCGGCGAGCGCGTGACGCTGATTGCCGATGGGCTGGAAGTGTGCGGGACGGTGATCTGGGAAGGTCCGGATCGCTGCGGCCTGCTGCTCAGCCATGCGATCGACCCGCTCGCCGTCATCGCCGAAGCGCGCGTCCATGCGGTCGATCATCCCCCGATCACGCTGCACCGCATCGGCCCGGGCAGCTACGCCTGACCACGGGCTTTCGCGCCTGATTTACTCCTGACGCATAAATCATACGAAAATACTATGCCGGCGGCGCGCTCCTCCTCTCGCATTCCACCGCGCTGACCGCCTAATTGACCTCCTGCAGCCGATCCTGCCGCCTTCGCGGCGACGGCGTGCGGGAGAATTTTCATGCAGGACATCCTCTGGATCGGCCTCATCCTGATCCTGGCGGCGGCTAGCCTTGGCTATGTCGCGCTTTGCGACCATGCGTGAGGGGGCGGCCGTCATGACGCTCGACCTCTGGCTCGCAGCCATCGCCGCGCTCGGCCTTCTCGCCTACCTCGCCGCCGTGCTCGCACGGCCCGAACGTTTTTAGGGGAGGGACGACATGACCCTTCAGGGATGGTTGCTCATCGCGGCCTTCATCGGCTTGTTGCTGGCGCTTGCGAAACCGGTCGGCCTGTGGCTGTTTGCGCTGTACGAGGGGCGTCGCACGCCGCTGCACGCCGTGCTTGGCCCGGTCGAGCGAGGCTTTTATCGCCTGTCGGGGATCGACCCGGCGCAGGAGCAGGGCTGGCGGCGCTATGCCGTGCATATGCTGCTCTTCAATCTTGTGCTGGCGCTCTTCACTTATGCGGTGCTGCGCTTGCAGGGGCTGTTGCCGCTCAACCCTAGGGGCTTTGCCGGCACCAGCGAGCATCTGGCGTTCAACACCGCCATCAGTTTCGCCACCAACACCAATTGGCAGAGCTATGCGGGGGAATCGACGTTGTCGAACCTGTCGCAGATGCTGGGCCTGACCATCCATAATTTCATGTCGGCGGCGACCGGTATTGCGCTTGCCTTTGCGCTGTTTCGCGGTTTTGCGCGGCGGAACGCGGCGACGATCGGCAATTTCTGGGCCGATATGACGCGGGTGACGCTCTATCTGCTGCTGCCGCTGTGCATTCTCTACGCCTTGTTCCTGATCGCGAGCGGTGTGCCGCAGACGCTCGCAGGATCGGTCGACGTGACGACGCTGGAGGGGGCAAAGCAGGGGCTGGCACTCGGCCCGGTCGCCAGTCAGGAAGCGATCAAGATGCTGGGCACCAATGGCGGCGGCTTCTTCAACGCCAACAGCGCACATCCATTCGAAAACCCCAATGCGCTGACCAATTTCGTCCAGATGCTGTCGATCCTGGTCATCGGCGCTGGCCTGACCTTCACCTTCGGCAAGGCGGTCGGCAACACGCGTCAGGGCTGGGCGATATTGGCGGCGATGATGACCATCTTCCTGGTCGGCGTCACCATCGCCTATTGGCAGGAGGCCGCCGGCAACCCGATCCTGCATGGCCTGGGCGTCGCGGGCGGCAATATGGAAGGTAAGGAAGTCCGCTTCGGCACCGCGGCATCGGCGCTCTTCTCGGTCGTCACCACGGCGGCAAGCTGTGGTGCGGTCAACGCCATGCATGACAGCTTCACCGCGTTGGGCGGGATGGTCCCGCTGTTCAACATCCAGTTGGGCGAAGTGGTGGTGGGCGGCGTCGGCGCGGGCATCTACGGCTTCCTGCTATTCGCCATCCTCGCCGTGTTCGTCGCGGGGCTGATGGTCGGGCGGACGCCCGAATATGTCGGCAAGAAGATCGAGGCGCGCGAGGTCAAGCTCGCCGTGCTGGCCATCGCCGTGCTGCCGCTGGTCATTCTGGGCATGACCGCCATCGCCAGCGTCACGCAGGCAGGGCTAGCCGGACCGCTGAACAAGGGGCCGCATGGATTTTCCGAAATCCTCTATGCCTTCACCAGCGCGGTGGGGAATAATGGGTCGGCCTTTGCCGGGCTGAGCGCCAATACGCCCTTCTATAACGGCTTGTTGGGCGTCGCGATGTGGATCGGCCGCTTCTTCATCATCATTCCGATGCTGGCGATTGCAGGCGGACTGGCAGCCAAGAGCCACACGCCGGAAACGGCCGGCAGCTTCCCCACCACCGGACCGCTCTGGACCGGGCTGCTGATCGGCATCGTGCTGGTCGTGGGCGGCCTGACCTTCCTGCCCAGCCTCGCCCTTGGCCCCATCGCCGATCATCTCGCGATGATCCACGGCCAGACCTTTTAACGGAGCATCACCATGGCACGCACCGCGTCCAAATCGCTCTTCACCGCCGACCTGATCCTGCCTGCGATCGGCGACGCCTTTCGCAAGCTTGCCCCGCGCGAACTGATCCGCAATCCGGTGATGTTTACCACCGCCATTGTCGCGGTGCTGCTCACCATTCTGCTGGCGGTGGGGCAGGACAGCCTGTCGCTCGGCTTCAAGCTGCAACTGGTCGTCTGGCTGTGGCTGACCGTGTTGTTTGGCACCTTTGCCGAAGCGCTCGCCGAAGGGCGGGGCAAGGCGCAGGCCGCCTCGCTGCGTGCCACGAAAGCAGAACTGACGGCCAAGCGCCTGAAGAAGGACGGCGAGACTTTCGACGCCGTCCCGGCCAGCGCGTTGCGGATGGGGGATGTCGTGCTGGTTGAAACCGGCGACTTGATCCCGTCCGATGGCGAGGTCATATGGGGCGTCGCGTCGGTCAACGAAGCCGCCATCACCGGCGAATCCGCGCCGGTGATCCGCGAGGCGGGCGGCGATCGTTCGGCCGTAACGGCAGGGACGCGCGTCATTTCCGACCGGATCAAGGTGCAGGTGACGGTCAATCCGGGGCAGGGCTTTCTCGACCGGATGATCGCGCTGGTCGAGGGGGCCGAGCGGCAGAAGACGCCCAACGAGATCGCGCTGACGCTGTTGCTGGTGGGCCTGACCATCATCTTCCTGATCGCGGTGGCGACAATCCCCAGCTTTGCCCATTATGCCGGCGGAGCGATCCCGGTCGCGGTGTTGGCGGCATTGTTCATCACCCTCATTCCCACCACCATCGCAGCCTTGCTGTCCGCGATCGGCATTGCGGGAATGGACCGGCTGGTGCGGTTCAACGTGCTGGCCAAGTCGGGCCGCGCGGTCGAGGCTGCGGGCGATATCGACGTGCTGTTGCTCGACAAGACCGGCACGATCACGGTGGGCGATCGGCAAGCGACCGAATTTCGGCCGGTGGGCGGCGCCAGCCAGGCGCAACTCGCCGAAGCCGCGCTGCTCGCCAGCCTGGCGGACGAGACGCCGGAAGGCCGGTCGATCGTTTTGCTGGCGCGCGAGCGTTTTGGCCAGACGGCGCAGGCTTTGCCCGACGGCGCGGAAGTCATTCCTTTCACGGCGCAGACACGTATTTCCGGCGTGGAAACTGGCGGCACACGGATCATCAAGGGCGCGGTGGATTCCGTGTTGAACGCCCTGTCTTCGAACGGGGGCGCGGATGCGGACGAACTGCGCCGCATCACCGACGAGATTGCGCGCGCGGGCGGTACGCCGCTGGCGGTGGCGCAGGATGGCCGGCTGCTCGGCGCGATCTTCCTGAAGGATATCGTCAAGGCGGGCATCCGCGAACGGTTCGGTGAATTGCGCCAGATGGGCATCCGCACGGTGATGATCACCGGCGACAATCCGCTGACCGCCGCGTCGATCGCGGCCGAGGCCGGGGTGGACGATTTTTTGGCGCAGGCGACGCCGGAGGACAAGCTGGCGCTGATCCGCAAGGAGCAGCAGGGCGGACGGCTGGTCGCGATGTGCGGCGACGGCACCAACGACGCGCCAGCGCTGGCGCAGGCGGATGTCGGCGTGGCGATGAACACGGGCACGCAGGCGGCGCGCGAAGCGGGCAATATGGTCGACCTGGACAGCGATCCTACCAAGCTGATCGAGGTAGTGGGGCTGGGCAAGCAATTGTTAATGACCCGCGGGGCGTTGACCACCTTCTCGGTCGCCAACGATGTCGCCAAATATTTCGCGATCATCCCGGCGATGTTCGTGACGCTCTATCCGGGGCTGGGGGTACTCAACATCATGGGCTTGGGCACGGCGCAAAGCGCAATCCTGTCTGCGATCATCTTCAATGCGCTGGTCATTCCCTGCCTGGTGCCGTTGGCGCTCAAAGGCGTCACCTACCGGCCGATCGGCGCGGGGCCGCTGCTGGCGCGGAACCTGGCCATATATGGTTTGGGCGGACTGGTCGCGCCGTTCGTGGGGATCAAGCTGATCGATATGGCCGTCAACAGCCTCGGCCTCGCCTGATCGAAAAGGATTTTCCGATGTTCCATGATATCACATCCGCCATCCGTCCGGCCCTCGTCATGACCTTGCTCTTCGCGCTACTGCTCGGCATCGCCTATCCGCTGGCGTTGACGGGGGCAGGGCAGGCGCTCTTCCCGGCCCAGGCCAATGGCAGCCTGGTCCGCGACAAAGGCGTCGTCATCGGCTCCACCATCGTCGGCCAGGCCTTTACGTCGGACCGCTATTTCCACAGCCGCCCGTCGGCGGCGGGCAAGGGCTATGATGGCCTCGCCTCTTCCGGCTCCAACCTCGGCCCTACAAGCCAGGCGCTGGTCGACCGGGTGAAGGCCGATATCGCATCCTATAAGACTGCCACACCCGATCGCCCCGTTCCGTCCGATCTGGTGACAGCCTCCGCCTCCGGACTTGACCCTCATATCGGTCCAGAGGCGGCTTTTTATCAGGTCGATCGCGTCGCCAAGGCGCGCGGCATGGACCCGCGGCAGGTCCGGTTGCTGGTTTCGGCCAGCGTCGAACGGCCGCTGCTGGGGTTTCTGGGCGAAGCGCGGGTCAATCTGTTCGAACTGAATCGACGGCTGGACACGATTGGCGCTAAGCAGGCGCGGTGAACGACGCTGCGCGCCCGGACCCCGAAGCCTTTCTGCGCGCCGCCGCGCAGGAAGGCCGCGGGCGTCTGAAAATCTTCCTGGGTTCCGCGCCCGGCGTCGGCAAGACCTATGAAATGCTGACCGAAGGGGCGCAGCGCGCCAGGGCCGGAGCGGATGTGGTGGTCGGCATCGTCGAGACCCATGGCCGTCGCGAAACGGAAGCGCTGGTCCATGGCCATGAACTGATCCCGCGCCAAATCGTCCCCCACCAGAATCACAGCCTGACCGAGATGGACATCGACGCCATTCTGGCGCGGCGTCCACAACTGGCGCTGGTGGATGAACTGGCGCACAGCAATGCGCCGGGCAGTCGCCATCCCAAACGCTATCAGGATGTCGAAGAATTGCTGGCGGCGGGGATCGACGTCTATTCGACGCTGAACATCCAGCATCTCGAAAGCCTGAACGATGTCGTCGCCTCCTTCACCCGCGTCCGGGTGCGCGAGACCGTACCCGATAGCGTGCTGGAGGATGCGGAAATCGAGGTGGTGGACCTGCCCCCCGACGAACTGATCGAGCGGCTGAAGGACGGCAAAGTCTATATCCCGCAGGAGGCCAGCCGGGCGCTCACCCATTTCTTTTCAAAGTCGAACCTTACCGCGCTGCGCGAATTGGCGCTGCGCCGGGCGGCGCAGGCGGTGGACGCACAGATGCTGGACTATGTCCGCGCCCATGCGCTGGCCGGCAGCTTTGCGGTGGGGGAGCGGGTGGTCGTTGCGATCAGCGAGCAACCGAGCGCGCCGGGGCTGGTCCGCGCCGCCAAGCGGCTGGCCGACGCGCTGCGCGCGCCCTGGACCGCGGTGCATATCGAAACCCGTCGCAGCGCGATCCTGTCCGATTCGGAGCGGCAGGGACTGGCCGAAACGCTGGCGCTGGCGTCGCGGCTGGGGGCGGCGACCGCCAGCATCCCGGCACGCAATGTGGTCGAAGGGCTGCGCCGCTTTGCGGTGGAGGCGCGCGCGACGCAGATCGTCATCGGCAAATCCACCCGGTCCTGGTGGTTCGAATTGCGGCATGGATCGGTGGTCGACCGGCTGGTGCGCGACATCGGACGGGTGGCGGTGCATGTACTGCCATCGGACGAGGATGCGCCGACGCAGGTCCGTTCCAGGGCGATGACGGGCGGGTGGGGCAGGCCAGCCGATTATATCCTGACGTTGCTCGCGGTCGTGGCGATGACGGCGATCAGCCGGCTGCTGGTCGAGGCGATCGACCTGGGCAACATCGCCTTGCTCTACCTCGTCCCCGTCATGTTCGCGGCCGCCTCCTATGGCCTGCGCGCCGGATTGTTCGGCGGACTGGCGTCGAGCCTGGCCTATAATTTCTTCTTCCTGCCGCCGACAGGCACGCTGACGGTAAGCAACCCGGAAAATATCATCTCTATCCTCGTGCTGCTGGGCGTCGCCATCGTGACCGCGCAATTTGCCGCGGGCGTGCGCGCGCAGGCCAATCTCGCGGGGGAAAGCGCGCGGCAGAATGCGGCGCTGGCGGGCTTTTCCCGCCACCTGACTGTCGCGGCCAGCCAGGACGAACTCATGCAGGGCGTCTGCGCCGAAGTCGCCCGCCTGCTCGACGTGCGCACGGTGTTGCTTACCCCATCCGCTATCGGGCCGACCCTGCGCGCTGCCTTTCCCCCCGAAGACCGGATGGAGCAGATCGAGAAGGCGGCAGCACAATGGGCGATGGACAATGTCCAGCCAGCCGGGCGCGGATCGTCCACCCTGACCGCGTCCGACTGGCTGTTCCATCCGCTCCATACCCAGCGGGGCGTGCTGGGGGTGCTTGGCATCGCGCGCGACGACGCCGGGCTGGCGCTGCGCCCCGACCAGATGCCGCTGCTCATCAGCCTGCTCGACCAGGCGGCGATCGCGCTCGATCGGATGGCGCTGGAAGAACAGATGCTGGACGTGCGCCATGTGCGCGAGCGCGACCGGCTGCGCGCGGCGTTGCTGTCCTCGGTCAGTCACGATCTGCGCACCCCGCTGACCACCATATTGTCGGCGGCGCAGGAATTGCGCCGGGATCATGCGCTGCCGCTGGCCGAACTGATCGAGGGGGAGGCGCTGCGGCTCAATCGTTTCGTCGCCAACCTGCTGGACATGGCGCGGGTCGAGGCCGGGGCGCTGCCGATGCGGATCGAGGCGACCGACCTGTTCGACGCGGTCGCCAGTGCGGTGCAGGACACCCGCCAGTCGCTCGCCGGTCGGGAGGTGAAGGTCGATATTCCGCCCGACATTCCGCTGGTCCGGGTCGATCCGGTCCTGTTGCACCATATTCTCTTGAACCTGCTCGACAATGCCGGGCGCTATGGCGATCCCGGCACGCCCGTCACCATCCACGGTGGCCGGACGGCCGACGCGCTGCTGCTGTCGGTGATCGACCAGGGGCCGGGCATCCCGCCGGGTGCGGAAAGCCGCCTGTTCGACAGTTTCACCCGTATCGAGGGGACCGATCGCGCCAAACATGGCACGGGTCTGGGCCTCGCCATCGTCAAGGGGTTCGCGCAAGCCATGGGATTGACTGCGCAGGCCGCCAATATCGATGATCCGCCGGGCGCCTGCTTCACCCTCCGCATCCCCGAAAATTGCATCATCAAGGATATGCCCCAGGACGACCGACCATGACCACCCGCCATAAAGTGCTGATCGTCGATGACGAACTACATATCCGCCGCCTGATCCATAGCGCGCTGGCTCGCGCCGATTATGAGACGGTGGAGGCGCAGGATGCGCGCGAGGCGCTCGACCGGCTGCGCGAGGCGTCGCCCGATATCGTTATCCTCGACCTGGGGCTGCCCGATCGCGACGGACTGGAACTGGTACCGCTGATCAAGCAGCGGTCCGACGCGACGCTGGTGGTCGTGTCCGCGCGCGAGGCGACCGAGCAGAAGGTGGCGGCGCTGGATCTGGGCGCCGACGATTATCTGACCAAGCCGTTCGACACCGACGAACTGCTGGCGCGGCTCCGCGTCGCGCTGCGCAACCGGCTGACGCGGGATGGCGGGGCGACTGCGGTGAAGGCTGGTGATGTGGAGATCGACCTGCTGGCGCGGATCGTGCGCAAGAGGGGCCATGAAGTGCATCTGACGCCCAAGGAATATGGCGTGCTGGTCCAGTTGGCGAAATTTCCCGGCCGGGTCATCACCCATGGCCAGATCATGGCGCAGGTCTGGCCGCGCGAGGTCGACCATCATGTCGAATATCTGCGCGTCCTGGTCCGCACACTGCGCCACAAGCTGGAGGATGATCCGCAACGGCCGCAAATCATCGGCAACGAACCGGGCATCGGCTATCGGCTGAAGACGGATGGCGAGGGGGGATGATGGCGGAAGCGGTGGGTTTCGAATTGAGTGCTGAAAATGGCTTGAAACATGGCTTCTGTTTTCCCCGATAAATACTAAGACCCCCAACTGTGACCCCGTCAGGAGGGTGGTTTTCGGGTCTGCCTGGCCAGCCACGCCATGACCTCCGACTGCAGCCAGCCGACGCTGCCCGGGCCGATCCGGTAGCGGTCGGGGAAGATTCCCTGTTGGATCCAGCGATAGATCGTCGCCTTGTCTTTGGGGACGATCTGCCTGACCTGCTGCAAGGTTAGGATGCGATCGTCGGGTGCGATCGTCGCGACGTCCGTCACGAGCGTGACCTCGGGACTCATGCCGGCACCTTCCGCCTGAAGCGCTGGAGCTGCTCCACCCATTCCTCATCGGCCGCAGGCTCGGTGTCTGGTTTTACCTTCCGGAAGAACGCGGCCAGCCAATGGCGAGTGTCGGGCTTGCCTTCAAAGTGCAGGAACAATCCCCCCATGCAGATGCGTGATACCCGCAGCACATCACCCTGCGCCGGTTCAATTGCATCCTTCATCCCGCCCTCAATTCCAAGGCACACAGCCAGGTCACCTGGCTGCCAGTCTTCAGATGACCGCGGCAACCTGTCGATGATGGCGGCCAGCAGGAACTCGACAAAGCTGCTCACTCCGCTGCCTCCTGTACCTTGGTCGGGGCGGCCGACGATGGCAGCCGCTCGAAGCGCATCAGGGGATGGACCCACTTCCCTTTTCGCAGGGCGCGGGTAACAGGCGCTGTCAGTTCGGAAGCCTTCAGCTTTGCCCATGTACCGAACGCCATTTTGTCGACATGCCGTTGCGCAATGGTCAGACGGTGCGCCTTAGGCAAAAGGCCGATGAGCTCTTCGGTGGGCTCGGCATAAGCATGGATGTCCGCGTCCTTAAGATCCGCGCGCGCGGCGAGAAGATCATGAAGGGGAATCTGGTAGCCTGGCGCGGCGAGACTGCGCTCCAGCATTGTGCCGGCGAGGAAAGCGACCGCTTTGTTCTTCCATTCCTCACTCTCCGCACTGAATGCTCGAAAGGCAGCGACTAAATCTCTGTCGGCCATGCTGGCGTGGGCACCGAGCTGGGCCAGTTCCTTGCGCCACCGCATCCCGGCAAGCGACCGCTTCACATGCGGCAGTACCGCCTGCGAATGCTCCATCGACGGCTCATAGCCGGGGGCAAGTCGGCGTGTGCCGACCTGGTGGCCGTAGCCGCCGCTCAGTTCGAACCGCAGCAGGCTCCACATGGCATAATCCCGGCCAACGACGCCGTCGCGTTCGGCATCGTCGAGGAGCGCGCAGCGCAGCACCTCGCGGCGTAAACTGCGCATAATCTGCAGGGCATCCGCTGTCAGGCCATAGTCTTCCCTGATCGCCGCATCAGCCTTCATCCGTTCGTCAAAGCCCGTGCTTTGCTCGATCGCCCTGCCGCCGGGCGCTGGCCTTAGCATCAAATCTCGCAGCGCTGCGCTCGCCGCGGTCGCAGCGGCCTTGGCGATCGGCCCGGTCGATATCGGCCGGGCCGGCGTCGGCGGCTTTTCCGCGTCGCGTTTCGCCTTGCGGCTGGCCCACCAGAAACGGGTTTCGAGTTTCCCATCCTGCTCGATCTCCAGGGTGGCGAAGATGTCGCCTGCAGGAAGGGTGAGGCTGCGGCGCAAGTCGATGGCGGCCAGTTCCGCCTCTAGCGGTTCGTAGTCCTCATCGATGGCGGCGATGCCCACGGCACATGCGGCCTGTTCAAGTCCCGGGTCGGCAAGCAACTGTCTGGCCTGATGCTCCAGTTCCGCCATTTCATTCTGGATGAAGGCCGAGCGTTCCGCATCGGCCGCGTCGACGTCTGCCGGATCCGCGCTGATTTCCAGATCGCGTGCCGGGCCGCCAAAATTGGAATCGCGTGGCGGGTTGGCTTCGAACCGGAGGATACGACTGGGCGTATGGTTCTGAACCTGCTGGCGAAGCAGCGTGCGTGTGCGCTCGAGCTTCTCATCGGCCAGCCGCATCAGCAACTCTTCATCTTCCACGCGGCCGCGCTCGTCGGCCTGGTCGGCGAAGAGATCGAGCTCGTAGCGTCCGCCCGCTTCGCCATAGGCTTTCTCTCCGACAAAGCTGAGCAGCTTGGACAGTTCGCTGTCGCCGACCTTCAGCAGACGTCGGATGCCGGCGGCGCTGGACGACATGCCCGACCGCTCGATCTGTTCGAACACCTTCAACTGCAAATGCTGATGCTCGGTCGCCCCATAGGCCTTGGCCTGTTCCTGGCTGATTGTGCCGGCTTCAAGCGCCGCGAAGATCGTTGGGTGCAGGCCGCCGAGGCGTGCCCACCCGCGCACGGTCTCGATCGTCTGGCCGTTGGTTTCCGCGATCTCTTTCAGCGACCGCCCCTTGGTATGGGCGCGTGCGACCGCGGCGAAGACTTCGTAGGGCCTGAGTTCTACGCGCACGAGATTTTCAGCGAGACTCAGTTCGCGCAGTTCGCCCTCGTCGGTAATGTCCCTGACGATGACATCGATGGGATGGTCGGCGGGGAGCTTGCCCTGGGTGATGAGCAGGCTAAACGCGCGGTATCGTCGGCCGCCGGCAAGCGCGCCATATTGACGCTTTTTCCCTTTCGCGGGGGTCATGGGGTGAACGACCAAGGGATAAAGCTGACCGCGCTTCAGGAGCGATCCCGCCATGCCGGCGACAGCATTGGCGTCAACCTCGTTGGTGCGGCAGTTGTACGGCGAAACACATAGCTCGCCGATCGTCATTGTCGTAACAGACATGGGGCTTCTCCTGGGCAGATTCTCCTTTGCGGGGAGGTTTGGTGGGGAAGTTTCCCCGCGCCGGGACAGGGCATTCGCCCGGCGCGGGGGCGCATCGTCTGCCGTGGGTGAGTGCGGATTGGCAGACGAGCGATCTGGACGGGATGCAATCAGCGCGAGCTGGCGCCCCTCATTGGGAAATTCGATATCGAGCGCGCGACATTCGGCGCAGCTGCAAAGGGCGGCCGCGGCGCGCATCATCGCAGCACCGCATAAAAGGCTATGTCGAAGGGCCAGCCCTGGATCGACCAGTTGCAATCGTCCGCGGACCAGCCCGGCGAAGGCGCGTCGTCATAGGTCGCGCCGATGCCGCCATGCGCCAGCCAAACCCTGATGCGTTTGCCCTTGGCCTCCGCCGGACGATGCCCCGGGTTGGGGGTCATGTCGGCTCATCCTCGCCGGCCGTCGCGGGATCATCGGCGAGCACATTCTCCAAGGCGTCCGCCAGTGGTGTGCTCAGCAATTCCTCGAAGGCGATCGTCGCGGCGTTCCACGCGTGCTTCATGCGCGGATCCTGCATCTCGTAGACGCGCAGTTCATCGGGCGTCTGCAAGCCGAAGATCTCGCGCGCGATCCGCTGCGCGAGCGCGTTCCCGCGGTCGACCAGTTCGCGGTCGGTGCGGCCAGAAGCGGGCGGTGCGCTCTTTGCGACCCAAGGCGCCCGGTGAAAATCGAAGAAATTCTGCGTGCAGTCGGGGCACAGATCCTCGTTTCCGCGGACTCCCGTTGGCACATCGGAGCGCTTCACCATTCCAATATCTACGGAGATATGGGTCCAGCCTTGGGGACGGGTCGGGAGTGGCGGCGTCTCATGATTGCAGCGGTCGCATTGCCAGACCTGTGGCGTGATAATCGTCATGATAGGCGCTCCTCCGGTGCATCGATGGTCATTGTGGCGCCGCAGCAACGCGGCCAGCCGTGGCGAAGAGCGCCAGCAGGATCGACCGGCGCCGATCGGCCGCAGGCCTTGCACCACACCATGCCGCGGCGAAGGCGGGCGTGGCTTTGCGCGAGGCGGTGGTGCAGGCCCTGGCACATCATGCGGCCGCCTGTTCGAACAGGATTGCGCGGATGCGATCCTTGCTCATCGACCTGTCCAGGCGATAGGCGCGCGCATGGATCTGCGCGACGCTGTCGCCTTCGGCGCGCATGGCGCGTAGCTCGGCAGGGCTGTAGGGGGTAAGACGCGGACGCATCAGCCAGCCTTCTCTTCGCGGCGAGCGTCGCGGCGGGCGAGGGTTAGCAACCGACCGCGCACACTGCTGTTGGCGCGGCCGAGCCGGCGGCATATTTCCCGCATCTTCTTGCCCGCGACTTCGAGCTCGACCAGCAGGGCATCATCTTCATCGGTCCATGGGCGAACCGTGAAGCCATATCGAACATAGGGAGCACCAGGCCGTGTGTGCTTGCCGCGCAGCCTGGGCGGTGCGTCGGCGCCTACCCGCATGCATTGCCAGTTGATCGAGGACGCACTGATCGGCGTGCCGGCGGCCGTGAAATATTCGGCGATCCGGTCGATGCTCCACCCGCGCTCGCGAAGCGCGGCCATCTCGTCCAGCTGCTGGTCTGAGAGGATCCGCTTGCCGCCCATCACATGGCACTCCACTGCCGGTCGATCGACTGCAGATCGGCGATGAGGCGCGACAAGCCGTCGCGAGACAGTGCGGTAGCTACGATTTCACCGGTGGGCGACATGGGCGTGCCGCCCGCGAAAACGATGATGGCCTTGGAGATTTGCTCGACCGGCGCCCATCCCATTTCGATGCCTTTACAGATGGGCAGCAACCGATAGTGGCCGGCGGCAAATGCGTCGGGCACCCATGCGCTGCCGTCATCCGTCAGGAGCACGGGCGACGAAAAAGGCGCGATCCCTTCGATCATGATCCCGCCCTTTCGATGATCGCCTTCAGCTGCGCCGGCACGGACGCGATGAGGTTGTCGCGCGTGGTCGGTTCCAGGGTGGCGAGCGCCGAGGCGAGGCCGTCGATGTGCGACTGTGCAACGCCCAGGAGCATGCCCAGCGGGCTGATCTTCGGGTCGCTTGCGAAAGGCGCCATGATGGTGGCGCCGGCGAGGATGAAGCCGGATGACATGGCCTGGCTGACGATGGCGATCGCCTCGATATCCTGATCGGTGAGGGCCATGGTCACTGCCCTGCCATCCAGTCGATGATGGACGGGCCGAACTTGCCGGCCGCGAGGAGACCGCCGACCCACAGGCCGGCGATCATCCCCTTGCGCAGCGCATCGAGGTCGCGTGGATCGACGGCCGGTGCGGGATAGGGTCGGGCGCCGTGGGCCTGACTGGCCCGGCTTGGGGCGCAGCGTTCGCAGGCGCAGCCCATGGGGTGGATAGCGTCATGCCGCATGGGGCAGATCCTTTCCGATACAGGCGGTGCAGAGATCCGCGCATCGATCCGACCAGGCGCAGCCGGTGTCGGCGGCGGGATCGACGCACGCGTCGTTCTGGCTGCAACCGCAGATGATGCAGATGCGGGGTTCGGGATCGACGGCGTCAGGCCCGAAGCTGCGGATGGTGATGAGTTGCAGCAGGATGGTGCGCGAAAAACGGAAGGCGTCCGCCAGGGTGGCGATGACATCGGGGCTGAGCGCCGCGATGTCCTTCTCGATCCGGTCGATCCAGGCAACCTTGTCGATGCCGCCCAGGCGCGGGTTGGTGTGGACCATCGCCGCCACGTCCATGATCGACAGGTCTGCAGCAATGCGGCGCTTCTGCAGATAGGTTCCGGGCGTCACAGGCCGAAGGTCCGGTGAAAGCGAGCGGTGGCGAAGCTGTTGCGGGCCAGCAGAGCGAATGTTGGCCGCAAATCGCGCGGCATTGCGTAGCGCGCCATCGTGGCGTTCTGTCGGCCACGAAACATGGCGTCAGCCCATTTTTTCCGATCCTTCATCACCAGTCTCCGGGCAGCACGAAAGCCTGCCCGAAAGCGCATCAGGAGCGCCGGGCCGGTCTATTTCTTGATCGTGTTTTGATTGCCGGCGGGCGTCCCCGCCCCGGCCGTCAGGGGGGATGACGGCCGAGGCGAGTCAGGATTTCATCCGCCTTCTGGCGAACCTGCAGCATTTCGCGTTGAGCCCTGGCCTCCTCGGCCGGGCCGGCGTCGGGCAGGCTGAGTTCCAGCAGCGCGGTTTCGGCGTCGGTGTTTTCCTGCATGAAGGCGATCGTCTCGCGCTGCAGTTCCAACTTGTCGGCGAAGGCGATCGCCTGCGCGGCGGTGACCATGTCGCCATGCGCTTCATAAAGAGGCGCGCCGGTGCCGCCATGCTGCTGGAAAAGGACGTCCAGCAAGATTGCGGCCCGCAGGCTTATGTGTTCGTCGCGATCGGCGTCGCCCCAGGCGCGCACCGTACGGGGCTGATAGCCGACATGGACGGCCATGGCCTCCCAGCCGCCATCGACTTGACCGGCGATGCGGGCGAGGGCGGTGTCGATCGAGATGGGTGCGCGCACCTTGGTCATGCGCGCCACCCGAAAATGCTGCCGGCTCCCCGCGTCGTCAGTGCGACCCGAAGGCAGGGGATGAACCTCGCGCCCGGCCAGGCTGCGACAGGTCCAGGGCGGCCGGCGCGCCCTGTCGGTAAGAAGAAGGCCGCCGCCGATACCGAGCGGTCAATAATGGGATCGGCGGCGGCAGTGATGGCCCCGGCATAGGGTCGCAGACGGGAGCCGGGGGCCACGGGCTGTTGGCGCATCCCAAAGGGACGCGGCGTTTGGGGAAGACGGGGAAATGCGAGCTGCATAGCTCGGAGGAGTGACCGCTGCGCAAGATCATGGGGCATCGCGCCTTCAGGGACCGGGCTGGACGCCCGGCGCACCTGTCCTTTGGGGGCCGGGCTGGACGCCCGACCCCGGCCGGCTATCGTGTGAATTCCTACACACACACGAAGGACGGAAATCATGGACCCTGCTATCTTTGCGATCGCCCGCGGACTTCTCACCGGGCTCGCGACATCTGGCATCATCAGCCGGGAAACAGTGGAAGAGGTTTGCAGCCAGATCGAGCTGGCGGCGAGCCAAGTCGCCGGGGCTGAAGACGCGGCGGAACTCACGGCCGATGTCCGTCAAGCTCTGCGGATTGAATAGCAGAGGCCGCCGCGATCTGAAGGCGGGTGACATCCGCCAGCCCCTGCAACACCTGACGCATGGCCTTCATCATGGGCAGATTGCCCGAACCGTCGATCCGCGCGATCAGCACGGCGGTTTCAAGAGTCGCCAGGCGATCTTCAAGGAATGACCCACGCGATACGGGCCATTCGCCATGCGGATAGAGAAACTGGGCCAAAGAGTCGGCCAGATCGCGATGTCGTGCGGCTTCAGCAGGGGTCATGGCCGCACCCCTTCCAGCCGCTGTGCTGCCGCCGCCTGCGGGTTCTTCAGGCCGAGCGCGACCGCCACGCGGTGCGACACGCCCCGCCTGCAGGCGCGGCGGCCGGCCAGAATTTCGTAGACCAGCCGGCGCGAGAAACCATGCTCGTCCGCCCACTGCGCATAGGTGACCCCCTGCGCAGTGAGGCGCGCTTTCGCCTGAGCGACGGCCTGCGGCGTAAACCCGCGTGCGTCGTCGCTCCGCGCAGCGGAGGCAGTTGGAGACTCGGTCATGATGTGCGATGCACTCAAAGTGTGGAACTATGGTGCAATATTCTATGAAAATGGAGAATCGTCAATCAGATTCTTCAAAAACGGAGCCGTATGCGTCTCGGCTGCGTGAAGAGCGCGTGCGCGTGGAGCCTCATCAAGGAAAATTCTGTGCGAGAATAGGCATTTCTCGCAATCGGCAGAGCTTCTTCGAAAACGGCGAACGCGAAATGCGGAGCGAATATTTGGAGCTCATTGCCCGCCATGGCCTCGATGTTTCGTACATTCTCACCGGCCAACGTGGAGGCGATCGGCTCGATCAGCGCGAATCAATGTTGCTGTCGATGTTTCGCGCCTTGGACGATATCAGCCAGTGTACGATCCTGCTCAGCGGTATGCGCATGGCGCCCGAGGGGGCGGTCCATTTTACGCCGGCCGCAGTCGTCGAGCAGATCGTGGCAGCAGTCCAGGGTGTCGGCGGGGTCGGGCCAGCCGCAGCTGGCACGGTTCATGAAAGCCAACCAGAGTTCAAAGCCGAACGAGACGTTTGATTGCGGAGCGAGAGAATATGCCCACATTCGAAGAGTTTGCCGCAACTGAGGGCATGCAGTTGTTAGCGTATGATGATCATCCTGATTGGTTGGATGCAGTGGCGGAGTTCTACGCTAACATGACCCCGTTTATCGGTAACTGTTTGCGTTCTGGTGAGCCAATGATCTTAGATATTCATTTGGTTGACCGGCCAGGGCTTAACGCGTTTGCTGCCAGCTTCGATGACGCGGACGTTATATGTCTCTATCGTGATACAGTTCGACTGATAAGGGCGACAGCGCGAGGACTCGTGTCGCAGGGGCTTTTACTACCCCATATCGGAGCCGAAAATAACATAGTTAAATCACGGCATTTTTCTGGACCCCCAAGGCAGGTGCTGACCAACGAAATAGATTTATGCGACGATCCGCTCGAAGATATTGAGCGGGATCGCCTGGCACTTCATATAACCCGTTTGGCTGCACACTTTATAATTCAGCACGAGTTTGCGCATATTTCTAATGGACATACGAGCTGGATTGGATCCCAACGTAAATTGGCCCTCATTATTGAAATGGACGATGGGCACCTTGAATCCACCAAAGGAATGGAGCGTGAAACCCTAGAGTGGGACGCGGACAGCACCGCCATTACGCATGTCTTAAAAATTGCCCTAAACCCGGAAATGTTCACGATTGATGGCAGGACGGCCTGGAAAATCCCAAATAGAAATTCAATTGGTGATGTAGGCGACGCCGTTACCTGTGTTGTCGCTGCTTTCTTCTTATGTGGGGCATATTTTGCATCGGTAGAAAGCAGTTTATGGTGGGATTTAGAGCCTCGATCGCATCCTCATCCTGCTATCCGGATGGCGAGCATCATATCTGCCATCACCCTTAATATCAGTTTCCGAAGTGGCACGACCGAAAAAGAGGCTGACGCTCATCTTGCGAATGCCTCGTCAATTATCCCTTCGTGGCTATCGCTGTTTCGTGGTCACCTACCCCAAAAAGACCATGTTCCTGGATTTTTGGATTTTTGCGATAACCGATTAAAGCAGTATGATACGGTTTGGCAAAGGTTGGAACCAGAACTCCGTAAGTTCAAACGGGGGGGCACGCTCGCTCCACTAGTGCGGACAAGGCACCCGGCTTTTCCCAACAACGACGTAATAGGCTAGCAGTGATGCCATGAACGTGAACGAAATCGCCGTTCGAAACGCTTATCGCAGGGGCGAATCGCGATGGCGAGAGGTCGTAGCCATCCTTGACAACGACGTGGTCTACACTGTTGAAGGACTGTTCTCGCTGCAGCCTATGAAAATGGGCATCATGGAGTTTGCCGCCTGGGCTGGTGAACGCCGTGCCATGTATAAATAATGATCTTCCGGAATTATCCATCTAACGTCAGCCAACTGTAATAGTCGCTGTTGGCGGCCTTCATATTCGGTTGCGGTCGCAATTCAGTCCCGAATGCTAACGCTGGAATCCTCGTGCTTTTCTCCCTATGTTCTTCTCTTGAAACGGGAGGGCATCGTGGACGAGTTACCCCGCCTCTCGCCAGCGATGGCGAGCAGGAAGAACCAGGTGCTGGCCTTCATCAGGCTATACTGGCGTGCGCATGGCGTGGGACCGTCGCTCAGCGAGATCGCTGCGGCCTGCAATACCAACCGATCGCGCGTGCAGGACGCCATCCGCAAGCTGGCCAAAGAGGGGCGCGTTATTCGCGAACCGGGCAAAACGCGGGGCGTCCGACCGGCCGAGAGCCATGAGGAAGCGCTGCAGCTGCTCGAGGCGCAGGGCTGGGCGGTCAACCCGACGCGGCTTGAGTTGATCCATCCGGGCGCGCCCTTGCTCGACCTGGACGAGGCCGGCCGGCTGACCGTTACAAATACGAGCCTGCCGTTCGGCATCGCGCGCGCGCATGGTGCCGCTCAATCAGGAGATGAGCGGCATGCAGGTGACGGGGACGGACGCGGCGGGGGCAGACGGGGCGGGGAGCGGGGCCAAGGGTAGCTGGGCTCGGTCGCCGGTGGCGATCGAGGCGGGCGCGGCGATCGCGCGCGCGGCCGCGCAACGCACGACGCGGGTGCAGCGCCAGTTGCGCAAGGATCGCGACGACACAGTCAAGCGGTGGAGCCACAAGAACAACGGCACGGTCGAGACGCACGAAGCGCACCGCCGGCGCCGACCGGGCGCAGTCGCCAGGTTGCATACATCCGGCTATCTGACCGACGACGAACTGGCCTGGTCGCAGGAGATCGCGGCGATCGCGACACAGATCATGGCCGACGCAATGGTGCGTACCTGCAGCATGGAAACT